>DCAE01000116.1:106559-112045 GCA_002311385.1 Dehalococcoidia bacterium UBA1141
CTGGGTAATGCCAGCGGAGGGAAGCGAGCTAATGTATTGCTAATTATTCTATGCCGCCATGGATATTATCCTGGCGGTTTTTGTGTTTCCAAGAGCATCACTTAGTCGAGTCTACTTATTGAGTCAAAATGGTCGAAAAATCTCCCTTACAATTGACGAAGCAGCCGACGAAACATCCAACGATATTCGCCGACTCCATCTATAAGTCTTACATGGTAGACGGAAGACGGGAGCCGGTCTTAGCTGGCGTGAATCTGACCGTCAACCCCGGCGAACTGGTAACCATTATCGGCCCCAGCGGTTGCGGAAAGAGCACACTGCTAAACATCATCGCTGGCTTGGACCAACCCGACTCAGGCACAGTGGAGTTGGACGGCGACGCCGGGAGAAACAGGCTAGGCAGCATCGGCTACATGCAGCAAAAAGACCTGCTGCTGCCTTGGCGTAGCGTGCTCGATAATGCGGCTTTGGGACTGGAGATTCAGGGAGTGCCACGCCGCCAGGCGCGTCAGAAGGCTTTGGAACTGACCGGTCTTTTCGGCTTGGCGGGATTTGAGCACCAATACCCGTTCGCTCTCTCGGGCGGCATGCGTCAGAGGGCAGCATTCTTGCGGACCATGTTGCTGGGCCAGGATGTGGTGCTGTTGGATGAGCCCTTCGGTGCCTTGGACGCCCTCACCAGGGTTCAGATGCAAGAGTGGCTGATGGATCTCTGGAATACCTTGAAAAAGACAATCGTCCTGATTACCCACGACGTTGAGGAAGCAATCCTGCTTTCAGACCGTGTATACGTGCTCTCTACCAGACCTGCGAAAATCAAGTTGATGATGGAAATCGACCTGCCCCGCCCACGAAGCTTCGGTAACGTGACCGACCCTGATTTCATCGAGCTAAAGACTCGCCTATTAACCTTGCTCCACCAAGAAAGCCCTCAAATGAGCGTCGGCTAGGCTCGGTATCTGGGCCATTATCACGGCTGCAACATCTGAGAATGAGAAGAAGCGTCAAAGAAATTGAACAGGAACAGCCGTCGGAAAACCCGGTTTCTGACGGGCTGACCGCGACTGCGTCCGAAGCATCTGGTTCATCGGCGATACACGTCTGGCCGGAAGCCAATCGGAATGGCCGGATGGGCGCCGCACTTCTGCGCATCCGTTCATGGGGTATCCCCATCGCAATATTGGCCGTGCTGGTGGGAGCCTGGGAGCTTTGGGTTCAGTTGGGAGACGTGCCCAAGTGGCAACTCCCCGCTCCATCGGCCGTCGCCGTAGAGTTGTTGGATAGCCGCGCTTTGCTGTGGGACCACACTTTGGTGACCCTACAGGAGGTGGCCCTGGGTTTCCTGGCAGCCCTAGCCGCCGGAGTGATTGTGGCTGCGTTGATAACCTACTCCCGGGTTCTGGAAAGCTCCATATATCCCATAGTCATCGCCTCGCAGACCGTTCCAGTCATCGCCATCGCTCCGTTGTTGCTTATCTGGGTTGGCTACGGCATAGAACCCAAGATAATCATTGTGGCTTTGATTTCTTTCTATCCCATCGCAGTCAACACCGTGGACGGCATGAAATCGGTTGATCCGGACATGGTTAGGATGATGAGGACACTGGGAGCTTCACGCTGGCAGATTTTCTCCAAGCTTCAGGTTCCCACCTCTCTGCCCTTCATGTTCTCGGGAATAAAGATTGGCATCTCCGTCAGCGTCATTGCGGCGGTGATTGGTGAATGGGTGGGCGCCAGCGAAGGGTTGGGTTACTTAATCACATACTCTCAACCACTTTTCCTGACCGCCCGAGTGTTTGCCGCCATCGTCTTGCTTTCAATCATGGGTATTTCTTTGTTTGTCTTGGCCAGCGTTCTGGAGAGGGTGATGATCCCTTGGTATCACACGGAGAAAAAGTCCAAGTCCTCTGGCCGAATATAGACCTGTTAACAAACCTGTAATCCGACTGGGACATACACCGGATTGATACGGAAATAATCTAGGAGTGAAACCACGATATGAAAAAACTGGCGACTTTATTGTTAGTTTCCTTGGCGCTGTTCTTGGTGGCTGCTTGCGGCTCCGACAGCGAACCTACCGCCGAACCTCTGACCAAGGTATCCATTGCCCTTGATTGGTTCCCTTGGTCCAACCACTCGGGGCTGTTCATTGCCCAAGAACGTGGTTACTTCGCCGATGAAGGCTTGGACGTCAGCATCTTCACCCCCGGCGATCCTTCCACGGTTTTACAGACAGTGGCTTCCGGCCGCGATGACTTCGGCATCAGCTACCAGCCGGAACTTCTGATCGCCAGGGAGAAGGGTATACCTGTGGTGTCGGTCATGGCATTGGTGCAGCATCCGTTGAACTCGGTAATGAGCCTGAAAGAGTCGGGCATAGTCGAGCCCAAGGACCTGGCTGGCAAGAAAGTGGGCGCACCCGGCTTGCCTTCCGATGAGAGCCTGCTGGACACAATGTTGCGAAACCAGGGTTTGACCCTGGATGACGTGGAAATGGTGAACGTGGGGTTCGACTTGGTTCCTGCGCTAATCTCTAAACAGGTTGACGCTGTGGTTGGTGCTTACTGGGTCCACGAGTCCATCTCCGCCACCAACCAAGGTTTCGAACTCAACATCATGCGGATGGAACAGAACGGTGTTCCCGACTTCTACGAGTTGGTGATTGTGGCCAACGAAGAGAAGATTGCCCAGGATCCGGATTTGGTGCAGAGTTTCGTAAGAGGCGTCACCCGTGGGTACCAAGACGCCATCGCCGATCCACAGGACGCAGTGCAACTGCTGAAACGGGTCAAGCCCGAGGTGGACTTGGCAATCGAAATTCCAGGCGTGGAGCTTTTGGCTCCGCTTTGGGCCACCGACAATGGGGTATTTGGCTGGCAGGAGGAAGCCCGTTGGAAGGACTTCGCCGAGTGGTTGGTAGACACGGGCCGACTGTCCGCATCCACGGACCCAATGGCCGCCTTCGATAACAGTTTCGTGGCGAATAACCAATAGGGCGCTGGCAGTCCCGGTTTTCCGAATTTCTCCGTTAGCCGACGCGCGGCGAAAATACAAGCGGTCTATATGCCGCCAGCTAGTTGGAAGGGCCGGTCTGCCTTTGGCGGCTATCACCGGTGATATAATTATCAACGGACAACGAATTGTGACTGGGGGAGTGGTAGATGCCGCTGTATTTCCTGCTCGGGACGCTGAGTTCCATGGGCCAAAAATTGATTCACGAAAATCACGATTTGGTGGTTGAGTCCACCCGAAACATCTCAGTGGAAGGGGCTGAAATCCTAGGGCAATATGCTGTATTGGGCCGATACGATTACCTGATGATGGTGGAAGCTTATGACAATGACGCCGTTGCCCGCTTATCACTGGAAATGGGCGTAAGAACGGGATTGCACATGGAAACGTTGCCCGCGATCGCCATCGGTTTTCTTAGCGAGGGACTGGCCAACGATCCTTCTTGGAGCCTTAGGTCGCTGGAGAATCCAACCCCATCTTCGCTGGAAGGCCCGCCCGAAGAACAAGACTGAGGAGGGCCCGGAAACAATGGGCTTGAGCGACGAATTAAAGGCCGGGGTAAGCTCCGTCTGGGAGCAGGTGGTCACCCATCCTTTTGTGACCCAACTGGGCGATAACGCTCTCCCCCGGTCAACCTTCGACATTTACTTCGACCAAGACTACCTTTTTCTGAAAGACTGGTCCGTACTCCTCAGCCTGGCCACAGCCAAAGCCCCAGATTTCGATGCCGCCCGGCAGATAGTCGGCTTCCTGCATCTTGGTCTCGGGGGCGAGGAAGGCTTGTTTCAGACCGCCTTCAAGGAACGGGGGCTATCGCCCCAAGAAGTCGCTTCCCTGGAGTACCGGCCCACTACCCAACACTACAGCGGCTACCTGCGCCGCATAGCCTATGAAGGAACTTTCCTCGATTTGGTGACCACTCTGTTGGCGATGGAATGGCCATACTTGGACTGGGCCCAACGGCTGGATCGAGAAGGCAAGAAACCGGAGAATTACTACTATCAGGCTTGGATAGACATCCACACCAGCCAGGGTATGCAGGATTTCGTGGGCTGGCTGCAGGCCACGGTGGACTCAGCCGTGTTGACTCAAGACGACCGCACTCGTATGCAAGGCATCTTCCGGGACATTCTCCGTTACGAATTGCTCTTCTGGGAAATGGCCTGCGGGGACGAAAAATGGCCGTAGTGAGAACCATACCAACCGCAATGACCATCGCCGGGTCGGACTCGGGCGGAGGCGCTGGCATTCAGGCCGACCTGAAGACTTTTGCCGCTCTGGGCGTTTACGGCACGTCTACTCTCACGGCAATCACGGCTCAAAACACCGTTGGCGTCCATGCGGTCCACGAAATTCCCACAGACATAATCGCCGCCCAGATTGACGCCGTGCTCTCGGACATCGGCGCCGACGCAGTTAAAACCGGCATGTTAGCCAGCAGTTCCATCATCCAGTGCGTGGCCTCGGAGTTGGAGCGGCGTCCGGTTCCCTGGCTAGTGGTGGATCCGGTGATGGTAGCAAAAAGCGGAGACGCGCTCTTATGGGAAGACGCCGTCGATGCGTTGAAGACCTTGTTGGTGCCCTTGGCTTCGGTGATTACGCCGAATATTCCGGAGGCTGAAGCCTTGACCGGCAAAAAGATTGAATCCGATACTCAAGTTCGGGAAGCAGCGGAAGCGTTCATAACCATGGGAGCGAAATCTGTTGTGGTGAAGGGCGGACATCGGAAGGGCCCAGCAACCGACCTGTTTTTTGACGGGACTACGTTTCACGAATTCACCAGTCCTCGTATAGAAACGGCCAACACCCACGGCACGGGATGCACATTCGCCTCAGCCGTCGCCGCCGGACTGGCCAGAGGTATGAGCATCTTAGAAGCGGTTGGGTTGGCCAAAGAATTTATAACCGAGGCAATCCTCAGTTCTTTCCCCGTAGGCCAGGGACACGGCCCCCTGAACCATTTCCACAAGCTATGGAAATGAGGTTGCTCTCGTTGTCAGGACATTAATCCTGGGCAAAACTTCAAGCATGGATTTCTTGAGAGTGGATTCGCATCTCCTTGCAGCAACAACTCCCCACAGTTGTATAATGGCCTTCACATATAGCCAGCCGCATTCTGCAGTTGTCGCCGCATCTTCCTATATTCGAGGTTAACCGCAAATGTTCGAACCCGTCTCCAGCCGGGTAAGCTTTTCCGAAGTGGACTCCAACGTACTCAAGCATTGGAAGGAACACGACGTTTTCTCCCGCACCACCACGGAGCGGGAAGACGCCCCCATTTTCATGCTATTCGAGGGACCGCCCACGGCCAACGGCAGCCCCGGTATCCACCACGTGCTGGCCCGAGTGTTCAAGGACGTCATCTGCCGCCACCGAACCATGAAGGGCTTCAAAGTGATGCGCAAGGGGGGCTGGGACACCCACGGGTTGCCTGTCGAGCTGGAGGTGGAGAAGCAACTGGGCCTCAAGAGCAA
>DCAE01000116.1:112132-116062 GCA_002311385.1 Dehalococcoidia bacterium UBA1141
TGAAAGAATGGGAGACCCTGACCGACCGCATCGGCTTTTGGGTGGACATGGACGACCCCTACGTCACCCTGGAAAACAACTATATCGAGTCTGGCTGGTGGATTCTAAAAACACTCTGGGACAGGGGCTTGCTGTACCGAGACATGCGAGGAACGCCTCATTGCCCGCGTTGCGTGACTAGTCTCAGTTCCCATGAGGTGGCCTTAGGTTACAAGGAAAACACGCCGGACCCTTCCGTATATGTTAAGTTCCGGGTGCTCCCTTCAAGCCTGCCAGCGCCTATAAAGTGGGATCTCAGGGATGGACGCTACCAGATGCTCGCAAAAATGGAGGAAGGCGTGCCCTATGAAGGCGACACTTACCTCCTAGCTTGGACCACCACCCCTTGGACATTGCCGGGCAACACCGCCTTGGCCGTGGCCGAAGATGCCGATTATTCAGTAGTGGAATTGGAAATCGAGGGCGGTAACGAGCGGCTGATTCTAGCTACGGACTTACTCGGAAAAAATATCCAACAAGAGCACACGGTTGTGGCTAGCATCAAGGGCGCAGACTTGGTGGGCGTCCAATACCAGCCCTTGTACTCGCCAACGGAATACGGAGTTGAAATTCGCCGGTTCGTGAGGACCAAAAACGCCAACGGCACCAGTCGAACCGAACTGGTGGCCGCCACCGAGTCAACCCACGGGGTCGTCTCCGCCGACTTCGTTTCCATGGAGGACGGCACCGGCATAGTCCACATGGCCCCTGCCTTTGGCGACGAAGACCTAACGGTGGGGCGTGAGCAGGAGTTGGCATTCGTCCAGCCGGTGGACCTGTTGGGAATCGTGACGGGCAATTTCCCCTTTGCTGGCAAATTCGTGAAAGACGCCGACGAAGACATCATGAAGGACCTGCAATCCCGGGGTCTGTTGTTCAAACGGGAAATCTACCGCCATACATACCCATTCTGCTGGCGGTGCGACACTCCTTTGCTCTACTACGCAAAAAGCTCCTGGTATATCCGCACCACCGCCTCCAAGGACGAGCTGGTCAGCGGCAATAGCGAAATTAACTGGTATCCCGAGTACATACAGGAAGGGCGCTTCGGCGAGTGGCTCCGCAACAACGTGGACTGGGCTATATCCAGAGAGCGTTACTGGGGTACGCCCATACCCATCTGGGAATGCCAGAGTTGCCAGCACACCATATGCGTCGGCGGTGTCCAAGAACTCAAAGACCTGGTGCCGGAAGATAAACGCAGCGATTTAGACCAACTGGACCTGCACCGCCCCTACGTGGACGATATCGTCTTTCAGTGCACAAACGGCGGATGCGACGGTGAGATGAAGCGCATCCCAGAGGTGATGGACGCTTGGTTCGACTCTGGGGCCATGCCCTTTGCCCAATGGCACTATCCCTTCGACAACAAGAACATCGCCGAGGATGGCCGCTTTCCCGCAGACTATATATGCGAGGCGGTGGACCAGACTCGAGGCTGGTTCTACAGCCTCCACGCTCTGTCCACGTTGCTAAAGGGCCAGCCCTCCTATAAGAACGTTATATGCTTGGGCTTAGTATTGGACGAGAAAGGCCACAAGATGAGCAAACGCGTGGGCAACGTGGTTGAGCCCATGGGCGTTTTGGACGAAAACGGCGCCGACGCGTTGCGCTGGTATCTGTTCACCGCTTCCCAACCGGGAGAAGCTCGCAGGTTTTCCTCAAAGCTGGTCAGTGAGACCCTGAGAAGGGTGATGCTGACCCTGTGGAACGTCTATTCTTTCTTCACCAATTATGCGTCTATAGACAAGTTTCACCCGGACCAAAAACCCGAAGGATGGAAACCGGAAAATGAACTTGACCGGTGGGTTCTCTCCGAGCTAAACACTCTTATTGGACAGGTGGACGGCTATCTGGAATCCTACGATCCCACCAACGCTGGACGCCGCATACAGGATTTCATCGACCAGCTTTCCAACTGGTACGTTAGGCGAAGCCGGCGCCGATTCTGGAAGAGCGAGAACGATAGCGACAAGCTCTCTGGCTACATCACGCTGCACACCTGCCTGGTCACGGTAGCCAAACTCATGGCTCCCCTCGCCCCCTTCGTGTCCGAAGAGATGTATCAAAAGCTGGTCTGCTCGGTGGATCCGGACGCCCCTGATAGCGTCCACTTGGCCCAATACCCCACAGCAGACCCGTCTTTGGTAGACCAAGACCTCATGGAAGCTACTCGGCTGCTCATGCGCATCGCCAGCATGGGCCGCAGCGCACGCTCCAAGGCTGCCATAAAAGTAAGGCAGCCCTTGAGTTCAATGGATGTGCTGGTTCGGAATGACGTTGAGAAGCTGCGACTGGAACCAATGGTTTCTCAGTTAATCGACGAGATTAACGTCAAGAGCGTTACTATCGCCGCATCGGTTGATGGAAGCACTGATATTTGGGAATGGGCAGTTTCCGCCAACATGGACAAAATCGGACCCAAATACGGAAACCAAACCCAATCAATCGTTGATGCTCTTGCTAAGATGGAACCAAGGGCAGTTGCCTTAGCATTGGACGCAAATGGGCGTGTACAAGTGACTGTCGGCGGCGAGGCCGCTTCTCCGGTCCAGTTGGACTATGAGGATGTGGCCGTTCTTAAGACTCCAAAAAGCAGCGGGCACGTGGGAGTGCAAGACGGCCCTTACGCAGTGGCCGTCGACACCGTTCTCACCCCAGCACTGGCCCAAGAGGGTCTGGCCCGTGAATTGGTGCACCGGATTCAGAACCTGCGGCGCTCGGCGGACTTTGATGTTACCGACCGCATCGTCACCTATTACCAAGGGCCGGAGGACATCAACGCTGTCATGATCGGAGACTTCGGCGAGTACATTCGCTTGGAGACCCTGAGCGAGGACTTGGTCAGCAGTGCCCCATCGGACGGCGCTCACGCCGAGACTTCCAAAGTAGATGGGGTGGAGGTTACGTTGGGAGTGGTGCGGGTATAAAGCGAAGACCTTATGCCTGAGCTTCCCGAAGTAGAAAACACCAGACGCTATCTGATCGAAGCGGGCCTGCCTGGACGCACCTTTACCGGGGCCGACGTAGGCTGGGCTAAAACGGTCAAAAAACCTTCGCTTGAAGATTTCGTCTTGGGCTTAACCGGCGGCACCGTGCAAGAGGTAACACGCAGGGGCAAATATCTCCTATTCAAGCTCGGCCACCAAGGCTCTGACACTGGCCCTACGCTTGTAATTCATCTGGGCATGACCGGCGGGTTGCGGATTCAGCCAGCCAAGCAGCCCGTCCACTCAATGGTTCGCCACCGGTTCTTTTTGGATGATGAGACCGAGCTTCGTTTTCAGGACGGGCGAAAGTTCGGCAAGTTATGGCTTGCCGATAATCCGAATGACATTCTCCCGCCGCTAAGTCCGGACCCCTTCAGCGAGGAATTTACTCTTAAATCGTTTCGGGACCACCTAAAAGGCAGGTCTGCGCCGATAAAAGCTGTGCTGCTGGAGCAGTCCATCGTGTCCGGTATGGGGAATTTATACGCCGATGAGTCGTTGTTCTTGGCGGGCATCAGCCCCGTCCGCCCTGCCTCAAAACTGACCGTCAAAGAGGCAACGCGGTTGAAAGACTGCATGATTTTCGCCTTCACCAGCGCCCTGGAGCAATATGACCGTAGCCGCTCCGAGCAGTGGCCGGATCCGCCCATGGGTCTATCATCGTGGTCCATCCCCAGAGAGAAGAATGGCCTTTGTCCCAATTGCGGCGGGCCCATCTCAATCATCCGCGTCCGGGCCCGAGGCACCTGCTTCTGCCCCAAATGCCAAAGATGAATTGATTCCCCCGATTGAATCCCCCGATTGGTTCCGGCGATTGATTCCGTAGATCGATTCCCCTGATTGATTCCGTAGATCGATTCCCCTGATTGATTCCGTAGATCGATTCCCCCGATTGATTCCG
>DCAE01000116.1:116134-151366 GCA_002311385.1 Dehalococcoidia bacterium UBA1141
CGAACGATTCCAAGGAGATAGATATCATGGCCAGACTGCGCGGAATCACCGAAGAAGAGGCGACTCCGGAGGTCCAAGAGCTGTTTCAACGTCAGAAGCGAATGTTCGGCGACGTGTTAAACACCACACCGATATTCGCTCTTAGGCCGACAATCATGGAAGGATCAACCGCCTTGGCCGCTGGCATCGATGCCTCGGGCCTGATTGAGCCGTCTTTAAAGTACTTGGTGTACACCAAGACTGCCTGGATCAACGGTTGCCCGTTTTGAATTGACATCAATGCGTCCAGGGCGGCGCAAGAGAACGGCTCGGCGGAAAAACTAGGGCAGCTAGACGCCTACAAGGGCAGCGATATTTTCAGTGGCCGGGAGAAGCTGGCGTTGGAGCTTGCCGAGCGTATGACCCACACCAGCAAACGCGTAACCGACCGCTTCTTCACCAAGCTCAGAAAGGAATTCACAGACGAGGAGTTGGTGGAGCTTTCGGCGATAATCGCCTACGAAAATTTTCGTAGCAAGTTTAATCCCGTGTTCGGCATTGAGGCCAACGGTTTGTGCCACATTCCCGCAGTCCAAGAGATGGCCGCCACGGCCACGGAGAAGCTCCACTGAGGCATTTTAGGCAGCCCTTTTAATCCTAACGTTATGTAAACTTGAGGCGCAAATTACCCATTCTCAGTAACAAAAGGCGAAAATGGAAGAAAATAAACCTGACCTGTTAATCATATACACGACCAAGAACGGGCGCACCGGCGGAATGGTCGAACCAATTCAGCAGGGAATCATCGACGGGGGAGGCACCGTAATTACCCGGCGTGTCGATGAAGTCCAGTGGGAGGAGATGCTGGCCGCCAAGGGCATCATCGTGGGAACTCCCGTGCGCTTCGGTGGCGTGGACTGGGAGATTAAGCGGTTATTCGATGTCACCGCCTTCCAAGACTATCCGGGGCCTCTCGATGGCAAAGTCGGCGGCGCTTTCGTAGGTGGCGGGAGACCCGGTGGAGGCGCCGAGCTATGTCTGTTGAGCATGTTACACATCCTTTTGAATCACGGCATGGTCATCCAGGGACATGCTCTCTCGACCCACTACGGTCCGGTGATGCTCCGTGACACCCCACAAGAGGAAATCGATTCAATCTGCAATGCATGGGGACAGCATTGGGCAGCCTTAGTGCATCGCCTGTACCGTTCAGATTGATGGTCCCTGTTAATAGTCCCGAAACATAAACCCAGCAAGTGATTCCAAATACGTGGCAATTTTTAATCATGCAAAAAGCAGTAACCAACATTTTCCCCGTGGCACCCTTCGACTTTGAGCTAACGGCGGGCTACCACACCTACTTCCAAGGCCGGTACGGCTCGGATTCGCTGACCGACGGCGTGTACCGCCGGTTGCTGGACTTGGATGGAAACCTGGTGCTCGCTTCGGTGCGGTCCGTGGGCAGCGTTGAGGCTCCGGAACTGGCCGTGGAGTTGCAGTCCCAACGCTTGAACTCTCAAGATATCGAGAAGGCAACTGAGCAAGTAGCCTGGCTACTGGGCACTAGCCAAGACTTAACTCCTTTTTACGAGACAGCGCAACAAGACACTCCTCTGTCAGCCATCGTCAACCAGTATCACGGCCTGCATCTGCCCCATACCGCCTCGGTGTACGAAGCCGTGGTCCTGGCTATCTTGGGCCAACAGATTGCTACCAACGTCGCTCGGATCATCCGGACCCTCATAATAGAATCCCACGGTCCCAATCAGGTATTCGACGGAGAAGATTTCTACGCCTTCCCTCGGCCGGAGACCCTGGGCGGCTTATCCATAGAGGAACTGCGGGGGATGAAGCTGAGCCAGCGCAAGGCCGAGTACGTGCAAGGAATATCCCTGGCTTCTAAAAACTTTTCACCTGATTCCTCACCAGACGGCTTTGAGTCCTTACACCGGATGTCCGACGAAGACGTCGTGGCGAGCATGGTGGCCCTGAGAGGATTGGGGATCTGGACGGCCCAGTGGGTGCTAATCAGGGCGCTGGGTAGGCCCGACGCACTACCCTTGGGCGACCTCGCCCTGCGCCGGGTGGTATCAAGGGTGTACTTCGAGGGAGCGGAAATCAACGACGCTCAACTGGGCGAGTTCGCCCAGCGCTGGTCGCCGTGGAGGGCCTACGCCACTGTCTACCTGTTCACCGCCATGCGTAGCGGGATGGCGTAGGAGCGGTTACTTGAACATGTTCATCAGGGCTTTGGGGTTACGGGACTTGGACAACTGACGCACCATTTTCTGGGTCTGTTTGAATTGGTTTAGCAGTTGGTTTATGTCCTGGGGCGTGGTGCCGCTGCCTTGGGCGATGCGGCGGCGGCGGCTACCGTTTAGTATCTCCGGCTTCTGACGCTCCTCGCGGGTCATTGACCGGATTATGGCTTCGATGCGCTTTACCTGACCGTCGTCGTCAAGAGCGCCCGCCGGGAGCCGCTTGGCAAGCTGACCCATACCGGGAATCATCTCCATGACCTGACTCAGCGTTCCCATCTTCTTCACGCTCTGGATTTGCTGCAAGAAGTCTTCCAGATCGAAGGTAGCCTGACGGAACTTGCGCTCCATCTCCTTGGCCTGCTTCTCGTCGGTCACCTCTTGGGCTTTCTCGATCAGGGTGAGGATATCCCCCATGGCCAGGATGCGGGAGGCCATGCGGTCGGGGTGGAATTGCTCTAGGGCGTCGGGCCGTTCGCCCATGCCCAGGTACTTTATGGGCACGCCCGTAACCTTGGTCACGGACAACGCTGCGCCACCGCGGGCATCGCCGTCCATCTTGCTCATAATCAGGCCGGTCAGAGTTACTCTCTTGTGGAACTCCTCGGCGGCGTTGACCGCATCCTGACCCGTCATGGCATCGATCACCAAGAGCGTCTCTTGGGGCGAAACCGCCTTTTTCACTTCTTCCAGTTCCTTCATCATCTCTTCGTCGATGTGAAGGCGCCCCCCGGTATCGACAATCGTCCAAGTGAGGCCCAGTTCCGTGGCCCTCTTCAAGCCCCCTTTGGCGACCTTTGCCGGCGTGGACGAAGCAGGGTCCTCAGTGTAAACGGGGATGTCCAGTTGCTTGCCCAATGTTTCCAATTGCAAGATAGCCGCAGGACGACGCAGGTCGGCTGCAACCAACAGTGCACGGTGCCCCTGACGCCGCAGGTCCAAGGCCAACTTGGCGGCAGTGGTGGTCTTACCCGAGCCTTGCAATCCCACCAGCATCAACACGCTGGGGGGTTGGCTAGACGGCATCAGACGGTGGTCGCCTCCGGTAAGTAGGGCGGTCAACTCTTCGTGGACAATCTTGACAACCTGCTGGCCGGGAGACAGGCTCTCCATCACGTCAGAGCTTAGGGAACGCTCTTTTATCACCGCGACGAAGTCCCGGGCTACTCGAAAGTTCACATCGGCTTCAAGCAAAGATCGGCGAATCAAACTCAGGGCTTCATCGATGTCTTTTTCGGTCAACCGCCCCTTGCTGGTTAGCTTCTGGAAAATACCGCTGAGCTTGTCGGTTAAATTGTCAAACATTCTCGTTTTTGTTCCTGTATTTCAGAAAGTTTATGGTTCGACTTGCCGATCGGATTGGTGGTGCCTCAAAGTTAAGTTTTTACCATGTCACCCTGTTTCAACCATGTCACCCTGAGCGGAGCGAAGGGTCTTTGCGGTAAGTTAGTTTCTCGGTTGAAAGCGAAACAATGAGATTCTTCGCCGCTTCGCTTCTCAGAATGACAGTTTCAACTAACTTCACTGGGACCTTCACTTGCACATCCGTTCGTCGCCGTCAGACGTTCAACTTTGAGTGTATAGGGATTTTAGGTTGATGGCACGATTAGGGTCAAGGCGGGCTACTCCCATTTGAACAGTTTTACCGCAACCAGGAAAGTAATTATCAGCCATACGGCCAAGCCCAAAAGGCTCCATCCCTGGGACCAGAGCGCTTCCCCGTCTATCGCTACGTTGCGCAGAGCGTCAATCAGGTAGGTCAATGGCAGGAAATCCGTTATCTTTACCAAGACCTCCGGCATGGCGTCTCGTGGAAAGAACACGCCGGACAGGAACATCATGGGCAAGGCAATAATGTTGGCAATCGGGGCAGCCACTTCCTCGTTCTTTGCCCATCCCGACACGGCGAATCCCAGGCTGACGAAGACGCCCCCGCCGAGGAGAGCTAGGAACAAAATCGACGCCATGTTGCCCAGAATCTTCACGTCGAACACGAACACCCCAATAGCGATTAGAACCAGGGTTTGTAAGATGGAAACGGACAAACGTGTCGCTACCTGGCCGAATAGAAAACTGCCTGGGTGCACCGGCGTGGCTAGCAACCGGCGCAAGATACCCCGGTTCTTCAGCTGGACGAAGGTAAACGCCACGCTGAATAGCCCCATCTGCATGATGGACATGGCAATCAACCCAGGCATTAGGAAATCGATGAACCGCAGGTCACGATTGTAGATTGGTCTTGTGGTGATTCCGAAGCGGAAAGGCACGTCGGTCAAAGCGAAGGTCATCTCGTCCAGAATCTGACTGATTACGGTCTGGCCGATTTGGACCTCCCTAGTCTGGCTCACATCGAAGAGCACCTCAACCATGACGGGGCCACCGGGTTGCCCGAATTCCGGCGGGATTACAACCACCAAATCCCGCTCGCCTTCCTCCAACGCCAATCGTTCGCTCGCTAGGACGCCAATTCCGGCTTTGCCGGTCCCGGTTTGATGAAAAAGCGCCACCGCTTCCGCCTTCTCCAAGGTACTGATTAGGTTGCGGGATGCGCTGGTGCGGGCTTGGTCAACCAAGCCTAATTCAACCCTACCGAAATCGCCAAAATTCAGCACTCCGAAGATGACCATCAGAACCAAGGGCAAGAAGAAGGTCCAGAATATGGCCTGCCCGTCCCGGTACCACATCTTCATCGATGCAACGGTCAATACCCAAGTGGTGTTGGTTCTCCAATTCAAAAACACCTTCATGCGTCTCGTAAATCGTGGCCGGTGAGTTCCAGAAAAACGTCCTCCAAGTTTGCGGCTTTCTCCGCCCGTTCTTTGTGAAATCCACCGGATAGCAACTCGTTTATCAGTGCATCGGGAGAGTCCAAGGCCACGATTCTGCCTTGGTCCATAATCGCCACCCGGTCACACAGTTCTTCTGCTTCCTCCATGTAGTGAGTGGTCAGTAGTACCGTTTTGCCTTGGCCTTTGAAGGCCTTGATTAGCTCCCACATGTGACGCCGGGCTTGGGGGTCCAAGCCGGTGGTGGGTTCGTCCAAGAACAGCACAAGAGGGTCGTTTACCAGGGTTGTGGCCAAGGAAAATCTTTGTTTTTGACCCCCGGACAGGTCCTTGAAAACCGATTTGGCCCGGTCCTGCAATTCCACCTGGCCCAGCAATTCCAGAGGGTCAACCTGCCGGTGATAGATGCTGGCAAATACTTGGAGAATCTCGGCGAGGGACAGACGATCGAAGAAAGTAGTTGACTGGAGTTGTATGCCAATCATCGACTTGACGGCCCGGGGGGTTTTCTCGACGTCGATACCGTTGATCCAGGCAGTTCCGCTGTCAGGCACGCGCATACCCTCCAGGATTTCCACCGTGGAGGTCTTACCAGCGCCGTTGGGGCCTAGGATTCCAAACACCTCCCCCGCGTCGATGGAAAAGGACACCCCGTCCACGGCGCGGATGCCGCCGTATGCTTTGCACAGGTCAATCACTTTTACGATTGGTTCAGCGCCCGATGAATCCCGACCGGGCCTTGGGTTGTTAACTTGGGCCAATAAAGCAGCTCCCTTTCTGGCTATAGGTGAGGGTGAATCGGAAAACCTACAACTAATATACATGGACGATCGTGGAGGTGGAAATTGAATTTTGTGTGATCGCGTCGAAGACCGAATTTATTCTTGGCAGATGAATACGAGGGAGATTCCCCTGTATCCCCCTTTTGGAAAGGGGGATACAGGGGGATTTAATCGCATTATCGATCGCCCAAGTTTGTTAAGTGCCGGTGATAACGTGATTTTTGCTTGGATCGTTGATTTCAATCTACAACTTCTCTTTGTGAATATTCCAGGCACGGGAGGGACATTCCTGCTAAAATATCGCCAATTGCACTGAGGCGAACCCAGAAGGAAGGAGTGACAGTGATGGGAGTCAGTTGGGCTTGCTTCGGCGGCAATTCTGGTTACTTTTCATCATTCCCCGCAGCAATGCATATTTGCGTTGGAGACGTGCGGTGATTCCCCTGAGCCTCAGCCTCAAGAACTTCCTCAGCTACCGCGAGAATGCTCCCACCCTGGACTTCGCTGGCATCCACGTCGCCTGCCTATGCGGCCAAAATGGTCATGGCAAATCGGCTTTGCTCGATGCCATAACCTGGTGCCTGTGGGGCAAGGCTCGGGGTAAGAGTCAAGACGAGCTCATTTCCTACGGCGCCGATGAGTGCAACGTCGTGCTGGGTTTTTCCTCGAGAGATACCCACTACCGGGCATCTAGGTCCCATTCCAGAGGAGGCGGCAGACGCCGTCAGGGTGCCACCGAGCTTCAGCTTCAGGTTTTATCCGAGGCTGGCCCAACGCCGATATCCGGAAACACAGTCCGTGAAACCCAAACGAAAATCGACCAAATATTGGGAATGGACTACGACACTTTCACCAACTCGGCCTTTCTGCTCCAAGGTAGAGCGGACGAGTTCACCAACAAGACCCCTTCCGAGCGCAAAGCAGTGCTGTCTAAAATCTTGGGCTTGGAGCTTTATGACCGGCTCCAGGACATTGCCAAATCAAAACTTAGCCGAAACTCCGAGGCTCTCAGGGGCTTGGAAAGCGCCCTTGACGTTATGAAGCGGCAGGTGGAGGAGATTGGCAACCCTGCTCCTCAGTTGCTAGAGGTTGAAGAAAGACTGGCCCGCATCGACGTTCAGCTCAAGGACCGGTTGACCGCAACCAACGATCTACGCAAAAACGTCGCCGAGTTGGAGCACCAACTCAGCCAACTGGAAGAAGTTGCGCAAAACATCGAAAACCTGCAGCAAGAAGTTGCCCAGATGGAAACCATTGCGGTCAATGTGCATTCGAGTATCAAAAAACTGGAAGACCTAATCTCGCAAGGCGATGAAATTCGCCGTGGATCAGCCAAACTGGAAGAAGTCCGGCAGAACTTACGGTCCTTTGAGGATGCACGGGAATCATTCGACAGCTTAAGCAACTCAAAGCAAGAATTAGTCAGGGTCATCGACATCGCCAAGTCCAGGCTGGAGGCTCAGGCGGAACAGTTACGCCTGAAGGTAGAGGTGGAGTTGCCGCCAAAGGCCTCATCCGCCGGGGACTTGGCGGACCAGCTAGAACGAACCAAGCACAATCTGGAAGAGGTGCTTGACGAGGAAAAGTCCATTGCCCTTTCCCGGGACCGTCAGCAGAATCTTTCCACCCAGGTTGGGCAGGCCCAAAGCGTGGCAGAACGCTACAAGTTGGAGGGCGCCGAGCTGCGCTCAAAATTAAACCTATTGAGCGCCACCGGACATCAGGACACAGTCTGCCCATTGTGCAAAACATCCTTGGGAGAAGACGCTTGTGGCCGGCTGGCGGATACCTACAAGTCGGACATCGACGAAAAACTGCGGTTGTACCGGTTGAATGAGTCAAACCTGAAGCAACTCACCGAGGAAGGCGCCATCCTGGAAAAGGATTTGGAGCAACGGGAAAAGAAGACTGGCGAATCTCGCCGACGGATAGAATTGAAGGTAAGCGACCTGGACCGGCAGATAAAAGAAGCTCAGGTGGCCCAACAAGAGCTTGACGAAATGCGGACAAAACTGGCAGCGGCCACTGCGTCCATGACGTCGGGGGATTACGCCAGCGAAGACAATGCGGCGCTCAAGAAGATTGAAGCCCAGATAGGCGCTTTAGGTTACGACGAAGTAGCTCGGCGCGCCGCCTACTCCCAAGCTCAAGATTTGCAGTCCTTTGCCGATAGGGCCGTGCAACTGGCCGACGCAGAATCCAACCTGCCTAAGCAACAGGAAACGGCTTTGCAGAACCGGGGTATGCTTCAAAGACGCCTTGACGAGTTGGAGAGGCTGGATGAACAGCAAAAATCCAATAAATCGGCTGTAGAGACCCTGCCTAAATTGCGTATTAACCGAGACGTGGCCGAATCCGCTCAGAAAAACCTCGAATCCCAGAGGGAACAGGCCATCTCCGGCAAAGCGCTGCTGGAGGAGAGAGTAAAGCGTTCGGGAAGCCTCAAGGAGGAAATCGCGAGGGATTCGAAGCGTACAGTCAGCCTGCAAGAGGAGCAAAGCGTCTACCAAGAATTGGTAAACGCCTTCGGTCGTCAGGGAGTTCAAGCAATGCTCATCGAGACGGTGGTGCCAAGGCTGGAAGAAGAGGCGAACCTGCTGCTGGGCCGCATGACGGATAATCGGACATATCTCAGGCTGGAGACCCAGCGTGAGCGGCGGTCCGGGAAGGGTGAACCCATAGAGACATTGGAAATCCAAGTCAACGACGATGTAGGCCCTCGCAGTTACGAGATGTACAGCGGTGGCGAGGCATTCCGGGTCAATTTGGCTCTGCGTATTGCGCTCTCCAAGGTGCTCGCCCAAAGGATGGGAGCGCCCTTGCCCACCCTGTTTATCGATGAGGGTTTCGGTACTCAAGACGCTGTGGGCCGGGAGCGAATCTTAGACGTCATTGCCGCCATACAAGACGACTTCGAAAAGATTATCGTCATCACCCATCTAGATGACCTGAAAGACGCTTTCCCCGTTCGTATAGAGGTCCAGAAAGACGCACTAGGCTCGACCTTTGTTGTTACGTCATAATTATTAACAGGGGTCCCTATCAAATTAGTTGATCGGAGCGGCCATGGCCACAGACGAAAATAGCAAAATCATTGTCCGGCAGGCGGTCCTTGAGGACCTAGACTCCATTGTCCGGTTCAATGCTGCAATGGCCTTGGAAACCGAAGGGAAGGTACTAGACCAAGGGAAACTGCGGGAGGGAGTTGCTGCGGTCTTTCAACGCCATGGCCTAGGAGATTATTACGTGGCGGAGTTTGCTGGCCGGGTGGTGGGGCAACTATTAATTACCACCGAGTGGAGCGATTGGCGAAACAGCTACTATTGGTGGATTCAGAGTGTCTACGTTGATGCTGACTACCGTCGTTCAGGTGTTTACCGCGCGCTGCATACTTTCGTCGCTGACGAAGCTGAGGGGAAAGGCGTTCAGGGGCTGAAGTTATACGTGGACCGGGACAACAAACGGGCGCAAAGCGTGTATGCCGACCTAAAAATGAACCACTCTAATTACGATTTGTGGGAAATAGATTTCGAATCAGCCCAAGACTAATGCGATAACAAGACGAGAAAGGAGACCATATGCTGTCGAACAAGACCCGAGAATTTTTGGCTCAGACTCACCGGGGCGTGATAACTACAACTCGCAAGAACGGGGCCGTCCAATTGAGCATCATCAGTTGTGGTCCCTACCGTGATGGTGTTGCCTTCACCGTTACTTCCACCCGCTCCAAGTACTGGAACCTGAAGCGGGATCCTCGGTGCTCCCTCTTGGTGTCCAATGAGAGCTGGTGGGGATTTGTCGTGTTGGAAGGCCACGCCGAGATTTTGTCACCCGACAACACTCCAGCGGATGAATTGCGATTGGCGTTGCGGGATGTATTTCGGACCGCTTCGGGGGAAGAACATTCCAACTGGGAAGAGTTCGACCAAGCCATGGTCACAGACAAGAGAGCGGCCATCATTGTTGTGCCCGAGCACGTCTACGGAACGGCGATGTAACGCTGTCCTGCGTCAGTCGGTCCGCAACAGCACCAAATAGTTCGCACGGCACCGACCTCAGCCGGATATTAGTCGACTTGGGTTCAGCTTTGAACGCCTTTCAGCGATGCGCTGGTCAGAGTGGTGTAAGTAGCGCCTTCCGGCCCGAGATGGCTTTGTATCAACTCAACAGATTCCACAGTCCAAGAGTCGCTCGCTGGCATCTGATGACTGGTAACCATCGGACCTATGCTGCGTCGAGTGTGCTCCGAGGATTGGGCTCGGACTCGACCCAGGGTCAGATGAGGGTTGAATCGCCGACGGTCCTTGGGGTACCCTGCCGCCGCCAACTCCTGCTCGGTAGATTCTTGAAGCTGGGTTAGCGTGGCCAGGTCGCCATCTACGCCAGCCCACAAAACCCGTGGTTCTCTCTTATTGGGGAAAACACCCACACCCGACAAACCAACATCAAAGGGGCTAATCTTTGCCGCTGCCAGGAACATTGCCTCGGTGATTCCAGCTATTTCCTCCGGGGGGACGTCGCCCAAAAACTTGATAGTCAGATGTATGCCGTCGGGGTTTACCCAACGGACTCCGCTGGGAATCTTGCCGCCCAGATTCTCAATAACCTGAGTCAGGACAAGCTTGGCTGGCAATGGGATAGGCGCCGCAATGAACACCCTTATGGCCTGGTTTGGTTGGCTCATTTGGCTTCGGTCACAAGCTGAGCCTCATGGGAAAGCTCTAATCGCAATTTGGGAAAGTTCCAATCGCAATTCATGAAGCCGGTCGTACCAACCTACCAGATCGTCCAGCGAGTACTTGGCATTGGCCGGACTGGGATTGGGCACGACAAATACCCTGGTTTGGCCAATAGCCCGCTCCTGCAAGCCCAATTCCAATCGACCGTCAACGTTCTCGGCATGCTTCAGATATGCCCGGTAGCCCATCATCCCGTGGAAGCTGGCGATTCTGGGCTGGAACTTGATTAGCTTATCTTTCAACACTGGCGCCCATTCCCGGTAATCGCTGACCTTCAAGCCAGAGCCTTGCCGCGTTGGCCGTTTCACAACGTCGGTGAAACCTATCCCGTCTCGAAGCAGAGTGGCATCTTCCTCGCAGGATACTTCCCGGTCAATCAGCTTGGAACGATTGAAAGCGGACCAGAACCGGTTCCTGGGATTGGCAAAGTAGTGGCCGACCTCCACCGAATAGACCGACGGATTCAAGCCTATAAAGACAATGTCCAGCCCTTCCCGCAGATAATCGGGAAGTGTAACCAAATCTTCCAATCTTCACATCCTGTTGGATAAATGTTCCAAAGCATTCGGGGCTGCTAACTAGGAACCCTCCTCCCCCCTTGCGGGGGAGGATTGAGGTGGGGGTATCTCGTCTCCACGCTAAACCCCGACTGAAACTCAAGAGTCGCGCCCCCATCCTAACCTTCCCCCGAAATGAGGGAAGGGACTGGTCCGAATCATCAGATTTTTTACTTGCATATGTCTTACAAGCCGAATAATCTTGCAGCGTTGCCGCCTAGAATCGCATCGTGCGTCGGTTGTTCAAGGGCAGCTTCATCAACATATCTGAGGAGACGTTTGGGCTGAATCAGCGGGAAATCCGTTCCAAACAGAATCCGGTCCGAGCCAATCAAGTCAACGACCGTTCGAACTACCTGGGGGCGGTATAGGAAGGGCGACACCGCAGTATCAAAGTACACGTTCTTGATTACCTCCGGCACCTCGGGCATGAGAGCGTAGAAGGGTAGACCGCCGCCCCAATGGGCGCAGATAATCACATTATCAGGGAAATTCTCAATGAACCGGTACAATTTTCCGGGAGTGGTCTCTCCCTTGCCAGCGTACTGGTGGCCCACCGGCTCCGACGCATGAACCAACACGGGCAAAGACAACCTGCGGGCAGCATCCATGACCGGCTCCATGCGGACCTTGTCTGTTATGTCAAACCCTTGGGAGTCGGCGTGAAGCTCGCCGATTCCGACTGCGCCGCCTTTAGCGCAACGCTCCAACTCCAACACTGCGGCGTCGCCCCAAGCCGGGTTCAGCGAACAAAATGCGCTCAACCTCCCCTTGTGGGCTAGAGCGGAATCAATCAAATAATCGTTCGACTCTCTTGCCAGGTCTTGAGTCGCCCAGCCAATCCCCATAATCACGGACCGAGAGACGCCGTCACGGTCCATCGCCTGAATCAACTCGGTCACTCCGGCCATGGCGGACCCCGGCTTGGCGAATAACGCGCCAAAGGTAGCGTCCTGTGCCAACAAGTCAGCACGCCGACGCTGAATCTCCGGAGGCAAAACGTGGCAATGGGTGTCGATAATCACTAGACGTCCTGCTCAAGCCTTGTAATCAATTCCCCCAGCAAATCCCAATCACAGTCGTCATGTCCCGCCAGCAAATCCCAATCCCCTGTCATTCTGAGTTAAGCGAAGAATCTCATGCGTTAAGTTTGCGATTCTTTGGTCCCCGCACTCGGTCAGAATAACAGTCGCCAGCTATGATGGATGGTCTGAATACCTACGACGAGGCAATTATAGGTTTGAAATCTCACGATTGCTAATGCTCAGCCCCAACACCGAAGCAAACTGGGGTCAACATTTTGTCGCCAAGCCGTCAGTCGTGTGAAATAATCTTCATAACAAAATATCACTTAGCGGCGATAGCCTAGAGGCACCAACTTGAACACCAGTCTGCTTCAACAGACAGCGCCCGATTTCACGCTAGTCGATTCTGACGGCCAATTTATGTCTTTGAGCGATTTCCGGGGCCGCACAGTGTTGTTGGTCTTCCTCCGCCACTTCGCCTGACTGCCTTGAAGGGAACACTTGTCGCAGTTGCGGCAAAAACACGCTGAGATAGAAGAAATGGGCGGGGTTGTGTTGGCGGTGTCATTTGAGCCGCGGGACCGGTTATTCCAGTTGTCCCGCGAACTGCGATTGCCCTTCCCCTTGCTGTCGGACCCGGAGATGGACAGCTACCGGGCCTACGGGCTTCAGCGGGGCGGTATACGCCAGATATTCAGCCTCGGGACAGTCTTGACCTACGTCAAGCTATTGGCCCGTGACAGGTCCTACCACTTCCGCCGCAGCGACCTGCGCCAACTAGGCGGCGACTTCGTCGTTGACGCCAAGGGCCTCATTCAGTACCAATACCGCAGCGACACCCCCAACGACCGGCCAAACGTGGATGAAGCGAGCGCCCTCATCCCGTCCCACTTGAGTTCATAGATAAAATCGGGCGAGTCAAATGGTTGCCGGGACATTTTCCCTAGCATGGGTTTAATAGTTGAAGGTAGCTTTGGGGCCATGGCTAGAATCCTAATTCAATAGAGATTGACCCGCAAGGTAAACTAATTCCGGTCGATAGGATGCGCTCTTAATCTAAAATTCTCAACCACCAAGGACGTCACTGGCCATTCGGCTCGTCGTCTAAACCGTCATCGGTGAAGACGAGGGTCTCTCTTCCCTGGAAGACGTGGACGACGAAGCCTTCCCGCGAGATGCCAACGGCGTCAACCATGTCTTCGTCCACCGTGTCGATGATTTCTTGAATTGCGTCTTGAGTCAGGCTCTCGTCCACCGCCAATGCCAGATGCACCACGCCGTCGGCAAAGTGGATGTCAATCCGGCCCACGGGACGGTCGTCTTCCCTGATGGTATAAGCCTCCGAATACGGCGTTCGGACCTCGCGTTCGAAGCTAAAATCCGGCAATGCCTGCCTCCTCTACTCTCGCACCTGCCCATTGCCCATAATCACCCATTTGTATGAGGTGAGTTCCCGGAGACCCATGGGGCCTCTAGCATGAAACTTCTGGGTGCTGATGCCAACCTCTGCCCCCAATCCCAGTTGGGAGCCGTCGGTGAACCTCGTGCTGGCGTTAACGAAAACCGCTGCCGCATCAACTTCGTCCAAGAAGCGCATGGCAGCAGAATAGTCCTCGGTGATGATGGCCTCGGAATGACCGGAGCCGTAGGTCTCGATGTGCTCCAGCGCCTCGTCCAACGAGTCAACAACTTTGACCGCAGCGGTCAAGGACAAAAATTCACGGCCCCAGTCGTCTTCGTTAGCTGGCATGGCTTCTATACCTGGGTTGGGCCCCAGAGCGCTCAAAGCCCGACCGTCGCAATGAAGTTCAACTCCAGCAACCGCCAATGCGTTGGCAACCAAGGGCAGGCATTTGGTGGCGACATCCGAGTGCACCAATACCGTGTCCAAGGCGTTACAAACAGTAGGGCGCTGCACCTTGGCATTGAAAATAATATTCGATGCCTTGTCCAAGTCCGCCGCGCTGTCAACGTAGGTATGGCAAACGCCCACGCCGCCGGTGATGGCGGGCATGGCGGCGTTTTCTTTGACGAAATTTATCAGACCCGTACCACCCCTTGGGATAATCAGGTCGATGTGCTCTTTCATGCCCAAGATAACATCCACCAAAGCCCGGTCGGTATTGTCGACGAACTGTACGACTTCTGGGGTCATGCCTGCTTGGCCGATGGCGTCTCGAATCAGGTTCACCAAGGCGGTGTTGGATTTAAGGCTCTCTTTTCCGCCCCGCAACAAGCAAGCGTTGCCGGATTTTAGGCACAACACGGATATATCTACGGTCACGTTGGGACGGCTCTCGTAGATGCTAGCAATCACGCCCAGAGGCACCCTTCGCTTGCTGACCATAAGTCCGTTGGGCAATGTGTTCATGTCCAGTGACTCGCCCACGGGATCGGGCAATGCGGCTACCCGGCGCACGTCTTCGGCCATCCCGGCCAAGCGCTTCGGGTCGAGGAGCAACCGGTCCAACATGGCATCGTTCATTCCATCTTTCTGGGCTGCTGCGTAGTCTTCCTGGTTGGCTTTCAAGATTGGGGCTTGTTGGGACTCCAGCGCAGCGGCAATGTTGAGCAGCGCCCGGTTCTTAACATCCGCAGACATCCGGGACAGCAACCGGCTGGCAGCCCGGGCCGCCTTGGCCTTGACTGTGACTTCCTCCGTCATTTTGGCAGTAGCTTTAGCGCTTTTATCTTTGGAGATCATAATTATCCAGCCTCAGTCACAACGGTTCAGAGCCTCTACAATAGCACCAGATTGTTGCGGTGAACGACTTCTTGACCAAAGTGATAGCCCAGTGTGCTTTCGATATCTCCGGATTGGGCACCGCGAATACGCGTAATATCCTCTGAACCGTAATTAGCTATCCCACAGGCTATCCGCCTGCCTTCTTGGCCAGTGATAAAAACGATGTCACCCCGAGAAAAATCGCCGTCTACCCTCGTGATTCCAGCGGGCAACAAGCTTCGATTCTTCTCACGCAATGCCGAGACAGCCCCGGCATCCACGAAAACCTCACCTCGCTGGGAGATTCCGCTAAGCATCCACCTCTTTCGGGCTTCAAGCTTCTCGGCGCCGGGATTAAACAGGGTGCCAACCGGCTCCCCTCTAACTGCTTTCAAAACAACGTCTTGAGCCCGACCATCACACATCACCATAGACATTCCCGACGTCGTTACCAGGCGAGCGGCCTCCAACTTGGTGGACATGCCGCCTCGGGCCCAAGGGTTCAGGTTCTTGCCCGCCAGAGCCTCAACCGCATCGTCCACCCGGTCAACAATGGGTATCAACTTTGCGTCGGGGTCCTCGTTGGGGTCTGCGGTGTACAAGCCGTCGATGTCGGTCAGAATCACCAGCAGGTCCGCATCCACCAGATTGGCCACCAACGCGGAAAGGCGGTCATTATCCCCGAAAACTTCGCCTATCTCGTCCACCGCCACCACGTCATTTTCGTTGACGATGGGAACGACACCCAATTCCAAAAGTCCCCGGAGGGTGTTGCGCACGTTCAAGTAGGACTGCCGGTGGGAGAGGTCGTTGGTGGTGAGAAGGGTTTGGGCAACTTTAAAACCCTTGGAGGCGAACATCTGTTGATAGGTATGCATCAACTGGCTCTGGCCCACAGCCGCCATCACCTGCCTGGTAGGAATGTCCCGCAGTTGCCTCTCGGGCGCCGTGCCCAATACCTCCCGGCCAGCCGCTATTGCCCCTGAGGTTACTAAGAGTGTCTCAACACCGGCCCGTCTCAACTCGCAGACCTGTCCCACCAAGCCCTCCATCAATTCCAAGTTCAGACCCCGGTGCTCCGGCGGCTTGGTCAAGACGCTGGTGCCCGCTTTGATTACGACCCGGTTGTGACGCAATTCTTCCAAAGCTAGAGGTCCTATATAGAAACTGGGAAGGTGGCGACCGGCAGTGGGCAGAATTTCCGCCCGGCGTTTCCGGCCCTACGTTTCAGGAGGGAATTTTAGAAGTGAACCAAGGCAAAATGCTGCCGTCACCATTAGCCGAATATTATACCATGCGGGGCTTTCTCAGCCATGGATTTGGCTTGCGCCATAGTCCTGGAACCAATAGAATGAAACACTCGGGGCCGGCGCGTAACGCCAGGCCCCATTTAGGCGTGTTTTAATTCCGTGGGAGGAATCAACCCTTCGTAATTTGACGGATAATCTCGCATCATGCGGTCAGGAGAACAAGATTAGTTTATGTCCTTAAGCGGCATTCTTTCGGCAATCAGCGCCCATCCGGAATACAAACGCCATCTGGCATTGATGTCGAATTCCGGCAACAGCGCAAATAGCGTCCCTGAGACTACGATTCGCCAAGGAGCGCGGCCCGGCTACATCGCCGCAACATGGCGGCAACAACGCATCCCACTGCTGGTCTTGACCCCCAGGCCCGACGACGCTCGGCGGTTACACGACCAACTCCTCACCTACTTGGGAGACGAAGAACCGGTCTACCTGTTGCCAGAGCCGGAGGTGTTGCCCTTTGAACGTTTGGCAGTGGACTCAAATACCACCAACCAACGCCTGGCCGCACTTGCCGCATTGGCGCACTCGGGCAACGGGACCTGCCCATTAATCGTGACTTCCATAGGAGCGGCCCTTCTAAAAACTCTACCGGCAGCGGCCATGACCGGACCGGTTCCGAAGCCCGTCTCTCCATACCGGGTGGCTGTAGGCGAGAGAATCAGGCTAAACCTTCTTCTGACTCAATGGGTGGAGTTGGGCTATCACCACGAACCGCTGGTTGAAGCTCCAGGCTCATTCAGCCACCGGGGTGGCATCATCGACGTCTTCCCGCCCAACTCACAATTCCCCTTCCGGATTGAGCTGTTCGACGACGAAATCGACACCATCAGATTGTTCGACCCCTACAGTCAGCGATCAATCCGGGAGGTTACGGAAGCGCTCCTCATTCCTTCACAAGAGCAGCTTCCCAAATTCGCTAACCGCTCCCTGGCCGACCGGCTTATTGAATCCATGGATTTCGCCGGTTGCCACGACGACGCGAAGGAAAGGGTTGAAGACGAGATTGTCCATCTCTTTACCGAGCCCAATCACGAGACGCTGTCCTTCTACAACGGCTTATTAAACCATTCCAACTTGCTGGAGTACCTTCCTGAATCCAGTCGGATAATCTTGGAACGGTCCAGCCAGATTGAGGCCGAGGCCTTGGAGTTGGAAGAACGTTACCAACGGATGCGGGTCAGCAGAGAGGACCGGGGAGACTTGCCCAAAAACTTCCCCTCCCCCTACATCCCTTGGACCGAATTCGCCGCTCAACTCGCAACAAAGCAGCGGCTGCTGCTCCAAACCTGGGTCAGCGCCGAGGAAGACCGTATCTTTGAACCCGCCGTGCCCTACTACGGAAAATTGGAACAACTGGCCAGCGATGCCCAAAAGTACAAAAGCAACGGCACCGCAGTGGTGGCTGTGACTCAACACGCCGCAAGGTTGGCGGAGATTCTAGAAGAAGCGGGCGCTGGATCCACCCTGTCCGAGGGTCTGGAAGAACTTCCTCAGCCGGGGCACATCTATCTGATACCCGGCTCTCTACGTGAAGGTTGGACCCTGGCTACGCCCCAGTCCATGCAGGACTCGGTTGATAGTCCTGATATCGGTCAAAACGGCAATACTGCTTCTACTCATCCAGGTGATACCAGCCCAGACGGTTTACGGTCTTTGACCCTGCTTACGGACGCCGAGTTATTCGGGACGGTGAAAGAAAGGCGATACCGGCGGTCCAGACGGGCAGATCACGGCCCGGATGTGGTGTTGGCGGATTTGGTGGAAGGCAGCTTCGTGGTCCACATAGACCACGGTGTGG
Organism: Dehalococcoidia bacterium UBA1141; assembly: GCA_002311385.1. Taxonomy (GTDB): domain Bacteria; phylum Chloroflexota; class Dehalococcoidia; order Lucifugimonadales; family UBA3495; genus UBA1141. Next base: position 134,094 of record DCAE01000116.1, read on the forward strand.
CCCGTTTTGCCGGAACTACCAAGATGGGCGAGGAAGGCGAAGAAAAAGAATACTTGGTCTTGGAATACGCCGAGGACGACAAGCTCTACGTACCCACCGGTCATCTGGACCGGGTGAGTTCCTACGTTGGTGCGTTGGACCGGCAGCCAAGCTTGACCCGGCTCAGCGCCGGGGATTGGGCTAGGGTCAAAGAGAAGGTGAAAGGCGCCACCAAGGAGCTGGCCGAGGAACTCATCAGGATGCATGCCGCAAGGGAAGTGGCCGAAGGGTACGAGTTCGGCCCGGACACCACCTGGCAAAAGGAACTTGAAGATTCATTTCCATTTGAGGAAACCCCAGATCAAGCCAAGGCCATCGATGAAGTGAAAGCCGACATGGAGAATCGAAAGCCCATGGACCGGCTCATCTGCGGCGATGTTGGCTACGGCAAGACAGAAGTTGCCTTGCGGGCCGCTTTCAAAACCGTCAACGATGGCATGCAGGTGGGGATTCTGGTTCCCACCACCGTGTTGGCCCAGCAACACTACGCTACGTTCAGTGAGCGTCTCAGTCCCTTTCCACTACGGGTGGAAGTGCTCAGCCGGTTCCGGACCCACAAGGAACAGCAAGAGGTCATCGCGGGCCTGAAAGACGGCAGCGTTGACATAGTCATCGGCACCCACCGCCTGCTGCAGAAGGATGTTGAATTCAAGAATCTGGGTCTGGCAGTGGTGGATGAAGAGCAGCGCTTTGGCGTTGCTCACAAAGAACGCCTCAAGCAACTCCGGCAGCAGGTAGATGTGCTAACCCTGAGCGCTACACCCATACCTCGTACGTTAAATCTAGCATTGGCCGGAATCCGAGACCTTAGCACCATGGACACTCCACCAGAGGCCCGCCTACCCATCAAAACCTTCGTTTCGGAGTACAGCGAAGACGTTATCAAAGAAGCGATCCTCCGGGAATTGGAGAGGAACGGGCAGGTATTCTTCCTCCATAACCGGGTGAAGACCATTCATCAAACCGCAGCCGAACTTGCAGTATTGGTTCCGCAGGCCAAGATTCTGGTGGCCCACGGCCAGATGGGGGAAGGAGAACTGGAGGAGGTGATGATTGCTTTCTCCAAAGGTGAGGGGGATGTTTTGATTTGCACCACCATCATCGAATCCGGATTGGACATGCCAAATGTCAACACGCTTATAATTGACCGGGCGGACCGTTTCGGACTCTCCCAGTTATACCAACTCCGGGGCCGGGTCGGTCGCGGGGAACACCGGGCCTATGCCTATCTATTAGTTCCTAAAGGCCGAAGGATTACCGAGGCGGCGGAACACAGGGTGCAAGCTATTCTGGAGTCCTCGGAACTGGGCTCAGGCTTCCGCATTGCCATGAGAGACCTGGAAATACGCGGGGCGGGCAACCTGCTTGGGGCAGCCCAAAGCGGACATATACAGGAGGTCGGTTTAACCCTCTATAGCCAATTGCTCCAAGAGGCGGTTGAAGAGGCCGGCGAAAACAAGAGCAACGACGTTTCATCTGCCCTGACTACCGTTAACCTGCCGAGAATAGAACTGCCCTTGGATGCCCGCATACCCGATACCTATATCGACCACATGCCCACCCGTCTGGCCATCTACCAGAGAATCGCCAAGATGGCGGACCGCGAAGACATCCCCATACTCAGGGAGGAGTTGGAAGACCGGTTCGGTCCGCCACCTCAGGAAGTGGATAATCTGCTGCTCATCGCCGACCTGCGGGCCCTGGCGGGTATGGCCAACATAGAATCCGTACAACACACGAAAGACTCCATCGTCCTGGGTCTTCGTTCTCCCGTGGGAGGCGCCAGAGCGCCCCTGCAGCAGACGCTGGGTCCTTCGGCAGAGGTTGGAAATCAGCAGGTCCACTTGCCCATGCGCCGACTGGGAGACGAGTGGTTATCGCGCCTGACCCGGGTGCTTGAGCGGTTTCTGATTTTCTATGATCGGATGGCCTCTCTGCCCAATTAGTCGTTTGCCACTGGCTAGAGCCATACCGGAGCGCATCAGACCAAGCCTTTTTGAAATGGGCCGACTATCTGGTCAGTCACGTTTCCGGCAATTCTCTCAACAATCAAGAATCCAATTTGCGCCCTACGTCGAATCTATCAATGTGATGTGGCATCTAAAATTTTGTATCATTCGGTTCTGAAAATAGATTAACTCGTCCTTTCGATAAGGACGGTCCGCCGACGCAAGTCGCAAATGCAGGGAGGCCTAAATATGGCATCAGGGACAGACCCGCAGTCCCCTTCAATCACCGTAGCAAGTAGTCTTGGAGCCGGGGGGAAGGGAAAACTCCGGCCAGGCAAGTGGTCGAGCAAGCCAAGGGCCGCCATTTTGGCGCTGTCGGTCTTAGCGATAATCTTGGTGGCCTGCGGAAGTAGCGCTGATTCCGCCGGTTCTTCAGGTTCGGCCAGTTCCTCATCAGGCACAAACGTCAGCACATCCGGAGATGGCGGAGACCGCGCTCCCAACTTTGCTGTCACGCTGTTCCAAGGTGAAGACGTATTGGGAGCCCAGCAACTTAACATCCACGATCTTCCCCAAGGAAAACCCATAGTCCTGAATTTTTGGGCTGGTCTTTGTCCGCCTTGCCGGGCTGAAATGCCCGATTTACAAGAGTTCTCCGAAGAATTCAGTGACCGGGTGACCCTGTTGGGAATTGACCTAGGACAGTTCACCGGTCTTGGTTCCTTGCAAGACGCCGAGGCTCTCCTGGAAGAACTGGGAGTCACCTACCCCGCAGGCTTCACCAATGACGACGACGTAATCAAGAATTACCGAGTGTTCGGGCTGCCAGCCACAATATTTATCGACTCGGAAGGCAAGATTTTCAAAAATTGGGGCGGAGCTTTGGACCTAGACGTACTGCGAGACCAGACCAATGCCATGTTGAGCCAATAGAATAACCTTCCGGCCCGTAAATCCGCCGTCAATACATGCGGATTATCAAGAAAAGCGGCTCCTACGGGGCCGCTTTTCTTACGTTAATGGGACACCAAGCACCGTATTGCGGTATATTATATGAGTTAGGAATCGGGGTGTGGCCCAGTATGGTAGGGCGCTACGTTCGGGACGTAGAGGTCGTTGGTTCGAATCCAATCACCCCGACCACTTGGTATTACAAATTCTGAATGCATTGAGAACGGGAAACCAACCCGTCTCAGCCTTAGCCAGGAACACAAATCAGCCGCCCTCGGCTCGTTGTTAGCCACGGGGCGGCTCATTTATTAAGGCCAATTCTCTTGCGACTCCGGTGAAGGTAACCTCGAAACCGGTCTCGGCTAGTCTATAAGGAGCGAACATGAACCCGGAGCACCAAAAATGGCTGGACCAGACGGTGGAGGATACGCTTAACCCGGACATGCCGATTTGCGACCCTCATCAGCATTTCTGGGACTGGACCAATTACCGGTATTTCCTGGACGAGCTTTTGGAGGACATCAGCGGTGGCCACAATATTCGAGAGACGGTATTCGTGGAATGCCGGTCAATGTACCGCAGGGACGGCCTCGAAGAGATGAAGCCTCTAGGTGAAACGGAATTTGTGCACGGTATCGCCGCCCAGAGCGCCAGCGGCCAGTACGAAGAAACCAACGTGGCCGCTGACATCGTGTCCTTCGCGGCCCTTACCCTCGGCGCTCCCGTAAGACCAGTGTTGGAGGCCCATCAAACAGCCAGTCCACGTTTCCGCGGAGTGAGGCATATGACCTCCTTCGATCCCAGCGAGGACATACCTAACCTTCGGCCTTTCCCCCAAGGGCTGATGAGCGACACAAAATTTCGGGAAGGAATCGGGGTACTTGGAGACATGGGGCTCACTTTCGATGCTTATGTCTATCACACCCAACTCCACGAGTTGGCCGACTTGGCCAATGCATTCCCAAGTGTGACCGTGGTGCTGAACCACGTCGGCGGGCCATTGGGGATTGGACCTTATGCTGGCAATCGGGAGCAGGTGTTCCAATTTTGGAAAGAGGGCATATCGGCTCTGGCCGCCAGTCCCAATGTGGTAGTCAAGATAGGTGGGCTGGTCATGCCGCTCAGCGGCTTCGGCTGGCGCGAACAGGCTATTCCAGTGAATTCCATTGAATTGGCCGAGGGAACCGCGCCTAATTATCTGCATTGCATCGAACAGTTCGGCCCTGAGCGGTGCATGTTCGAGAGCAACTGGCCGGTGGACAAGATTGCTTGCTCATACACCGTTTTGTGGAATGCGTTTAAGGTTCTGACCAAAGATTTCTCGCCCAGCGAGCAGGCCGATTTATTCCACGACACCGCCGCTAGGGTTTACCGGCTATAGCACATCCATTTTAGCGCGACGGTGATTGACGGGTTCGAATAATCCATCCACAATGCCTTTGCTAAACCCCAAACAGGAGATGAAATGTACATCATAATTGCCCCGATTCAAATCAAGGAAGGATTCAAAGACCAGTACATCAAAGGGATAAAAGAGAATGCTAGCGGCGCCGTCAATGACGAGCCCGGATGCTCAAGGTTCGATGTGGTTCAAGACGCCACCGACGAGAACCGGATTTGGGTTTACGAAGTCTACGACGACGAAGCGGCTTTTCAAGCCCACACCCAAGCGTCCCACTTTCTCAAGTTTCGGGATTTGAGCTCAGAATGGAGGGCGGAAGGAACGCTGCAGGGCGCTGGCAGAGGCGCAACCAATATCTGGCCATCGGATGGTGATTGGGCGAAATAAGGCGGCACGATAGTCAACAGGCGTGAGGGTTGATGGTGATGTTGGGAAACAAGATTGATTACACACTGCGGGAAAGCCCCAGAGCCAGACGGGTCATCCTACGAGTGGGAGTAAATGGCCTTGAGGTTGTTGTTCCTAGACGGTTTGGAAGGCGGCGCCTGCCGGAGATAATAGAGGCCCACCGAGACTGGATCGAGAAGGAATTACAACGAATTCAGGAATCCCCTGCCGTTGTCGCGCCTCATAGCATCAATCTACTGTCAATTAGCAATACCTGGGAGGTCGATTACCAGTCCCTGGCCTCATCGAATGATCGATTCTCGGTTAAAGAAGACGCCGCAAAAGGGATTTTACCTGACCGGCTTTTGGTAAAAGGCGACGTTGATGACGTCCCTGGAGTCTCTTTGGTGTTGATTGAGTGGCTCCACGGGAAGGCCCACGCCCACCTGGTCCCGTGGCTCAAGGAAATCAGCCAGGAAGTTGCTATTCCCTTTCAAAAGGCCACGGTCAGAGGTCAAGCCACCCGCTGGGCCAGTTGCTCCCAGTCCGGGAACATCAGCCTGAACCGGAGCCTACTTTTTCTTCCAGCGAGGCTCGTCCGGCACGTGTTCTTGCACGAGCTTTGCCATATACGAGAAGCCAACCATGCCCCCGGATTTTGGAAGCATCTAAGCCGGTTTGAACCTGAATTCAAAGGCTTTGAGTCTGAAGTTAAGAAGGCCGATGGCTACGTGCCCGATTGGGTGTCGCTGCGGTAGACCAATCAAGATTTGCTCATCACGACATTTAGATCCTAACAGAAATCAAAGCCCGATGGCGTCAGATGGACACGATTTTGAGGCTCGTGGAGCGTGATACCATGCTTAACCAGTGAGCCGATTAAACTAGAAACGCGATCAGGAGGAAACCATGAGCGATTACATACCTAGCCCCTCAGGATGGGTAGCGGAGCAAGTCGAGCTTTATGAAGGAAGCCAAGGCAAGGAAGGCACAACCCTCAGGGACACGGGCCTGCCCGTCATTATTGTGACCAACACAGGGCGAAAGACCGGGGCCATCCGCAAGACCCCGCTGATGAGAGCCGTGGATGGGGATAACTATATACTCGTAGCATCCAGGGGTGGTGCACCGGACCATCCGCTGTGGTACCACAATCTCGTAGCAGACCCCGATGTCGAAATCCGAGACGAGGCCAAAATCGTTAAGATGCGCGCCCGGGAAATCGTGGACGCAGCAGAGAAGAAGCGGCTGTGGGGTATAGCCGTAGCGGCATTTCCGCCTTACCAGGAATACCAAGACAAGACGGATCGCGCGATCCCGGTTTTCCTAGCAGAAGCCATTTAATAGACGAATCCAAGATGGCCGCAAAATTGCTCGTTGTATCAAGTAGGGGCCCAACTCCCACTGGGCACAACGAGCAAGATGTGCTTACACGACCGGTATATCGCTACGCCGCTTCCTTTGGCGTCGGGCCGCAAGGAAGATAAGTCCTCCGGCAGTCAGCCCCAGAGCTATCCAGAGTAGAACCAACCAGGGGAATCCGCCGCCACCAGATTCTTCCACGACAAGAATTTCGAATCTGCCAACCAACTGGTCGATTTAAACCTCCTAACTCCCGGCTTCTGGCTTAATCTCAAATAGGACCTCCACTGATTCCAAGGGACCGCGACTCAAGGTCCGGCTGGAGTTCATTCTAGAATTCAGCCATAAAACGGCCACATACTCGGCCTCTTCATCCAGAATATTGGCGACAGTTGCTCCCACGTAAACGGTATCCCCTGCTCTGGGCCGTGACGGAGAGATTTCAAGCTCCTCGACCTTAAAAATGACCAGTGGCGGTTCCACGCTGCCGGTAATCGACCAAAGGGAAAACTCCGTTACCACCAAGCTATAAAGAACATTGTCCTCATCATCGCCGATGCGATTGGCCAATGCAGGTTTCCAGATTCGCTCATTCTCATCGAATCGGCTGAACTCGATGGGCCATTGATGGACGTTATTAGCTTCCATCCAAGGCTTCTCCAGCGAAAAGGTCACTTGAGCGACGATCAGTTCGTCTTGCTCGAAATTATCACCGCTAATCTCGAGATACTCGTTGACGATTCGCTCTTCGTTGGCGGCAGGCACGTCCTCCGGAAGGACCGGGATGACCCTTACGCTTATCCGAGGATCGGTCCTGGAGGCAGGGAACTTTATCAACACCCTCTCACTGGGGGAATGGCCCGCAACAGCCGGTTCTCCTTGCTCATCCAGCGCAGTCAACACGGCTTCCAGTACAACCGCTTCCCCTGCTGGGTCGGGGCCAGCCCTGGGAATTTAGGCACCCAGGATATGGACGGCAAGATCCTGGCCAGAATCTCGCTCTGGCTTCAGGGTCTTGGGCCGGCCCGGACTGGATGGCTACTTGGATGTCCCCGGCATTGGTCCTAGCAGCCACCAACAAAGCGGCGGCAATCGGCTCGGCCTTGCGTTTCAAAGCGGTGATTAGAGCCTGGCCTATGGCGATTGAGTCGATTTCAGCGGCGGTAGCCATTGCCCGGGCCGTGGCCTCAAGATTTATCTCGGTGGCAAAGGCCATGGCGGCGCCGGTGGCGGCCGGGTCCTCTTCGGCGGCGGCTAAAGCTCCACCAGCTGTCTCGGCGTCGGCGGCCTCGGCCAAGGCACCACTTGTGGCTTCCGAATCCTGGGTTGTGGCAGAAGCAAGCGCTCTCCGATGGCCTCAGGGTCAACGGCGGCAGATTCGGCCAAGACGTCTCCGTGGGCTCCACGTCGGCGTCCGCGGCCTTAACTAAAGCGTCACCCACAGCGTCCAGGTCTATCGCTGCGGCGTCAGCCAATACGTCACCCACGGCATCGGGGTTAGACGCCATGACCGAGATAGAATCCGGCAAGGCCACGGTTCTCGACCTCAGCATTTACTCCAACGGCCCAGGCGTTCTCACCTAGTCCTGCCCACCTAAACTCTCCTAGATTGACTGCGGGGGGCGACTCTGGGGGCGACTTGAAATACTCCTCCTTCCAATTAAAGAAACAAGGTCAAGCACTCGGAGTAGCTTGACCTTGTTTCTTTTTGGTAACGCCGGGTTCACCGTTGTTCAGGCTACGGTGGCCCAGTTCACGCCATTAAGCACAATCTTCTGAAACTCCGGACTCTTGAAGCTTTGCCCATCATGGCCCAGCAAAAGCACGAAGACCTTCCCGTGTCCGTAGGTGCGGGTCCACCCCAGAGGGAATGTTCCACCCGGCATCTTTGTGACCACCCGGTCCGGCCCCCAAGGATATTCCCCATCCTCGGCATCGCCTGTGAGGAAAACGTCATTCCCTTCTTTAATCGCCAGCCCCATATAAAGCTCATCATCGGTGCTAAAGTCGGAAACTCCCTGCACCCCAACGTGACCAGGTTTGCTGATGTTGACGGAAAAGTGACCGTAGGGTGGATGAAAGCTGGTTCCCGTGATCCAACCGCCGCCAGTGATGTCGTGGAATTCCGGCCAATGATCCGGTAAGCATCCCGAGATATGCAGGCAGACGAACCCCTTTCCAGAGCTTATGAAATTCTTCATACCGTCCTGCTCACCTGCGGACATGCGAAGGTCCGCGAAGTTCGGCAGGCTTTCCCTGCGGGTATTGAACACTAGGGCGTCATAACCACTTAAATCTCCGGCAAGGACGGAGGCATCTTCCGTGACGGTCACATCGTGTCCTGCCGATTTAAGAAATCCTTCAAGAACCGGTGTGGATTCTTCGTAAGGGTGCCTGCCGCCGGAAAGTACTAGCAGTTTCATTTTCTACTCCAATCATATTTAGTGGGCCGGTCCAGTAAGCGGTACTGAACTGTGATAACTTGCTCATGCTACACGTCCCAGCCTTCTTAAGCCAGAACGGTAGGCCACGGCGGAACCGCGAGTAATTGTGGCATACTTACCAGGTCTGACTAAAACGAATTCTTGAAACATATTCCCAAGGAGATGCAAGCATGGACATGGGCCTTCAAGGAAAGGTAGCAATCATCACGGGGGGAAGTGACGGCATCGGCAAGGCGGCTGCTTTGAGCATGGCCAAAGAAGGAGCCAACGTCGTGATTGTTGCCCGTCGGCAAGAGGTGCTTGGCCAAGCGGTCCAAGACATCAAGATGGCCACCGAGGGTTCGGTGGTTCCTCTATCACTAGATGTCACCGCCGAGGGAGCAGCCCCGCAGATGATTCAAACGGCCTTGGATAATTTCGGGCGGCTCGATATCGTGGTCAATAATGCGGGCTCGGCCATCGCCAAAACATTTGAGGCAGTTAGCGACGAAGATTGGGAGTCGGACTTTGAATTGAAGGTCTGGGCGGCGGTACGGTTGATGAAAGGCGCGATACTCGAGATGCGGAAGGTTGGCGGGGGCCGGATAATCAACGTCACCAACCTGGCGGGCCGTACTCCCGGACCATCCACCATGCCCACTTCCATCTCCCGAGCGGCTGGAATCGCCATCACAAAAGGACTATCCAAAGACCTGGCCAAGGACAACATCCTGGTGACCACCGTCTGCATAGGGTTAATCAAGAGTGGCCAGCACCACCGCCGCTACGAAGCCCGTCTGGAAAAGGAGCCCAACCTGACCCTAGACGCCTTCTACGACGAAATAGCCAGTGGAGGCGCGGTGTACAGGAGTTCGGTGCCATTGGGTCGCGTCGGCGAGCCGGAGGAAGCGGGCGACGTCATAGCGTTCCTAGCATCAGAAAGAGCCAGCTACCTGACCGGCATAGCCGTGAACCTAGACGGGGGAATGTCGGCCGTCCTTTAGCCAATGAAACGATTTCAGGCACGAATTAACAGGAGGTCCGCCACATGGGCACGGTTAACACTGTTTTGGGACCCGTGGACGCCAGCAAGTTGGGGGTAACCCTCAGCCACGAGCACATCGCCACCGGGTCGGCCGGGATGCACACAACCTATCCTCAGTTTTTCGACCGTGAAACCGTGGTGCGGGATGCTGTGTCCGCCTTGAAGGAGGCCCATGCCGAAGGTGTTCGCTCTTACATTGAGCCCACCACTTTCGACTTAGGAAGGGACATAGAGTTGATGCAGGAAGTGTCCCGCCTCAGCGGAGTCCACATAGTTGCTGCCACCGGTAGTCACCAAGCCATCCCCAGGATATTCCGGACGGTGTCGGCCGATGCCATTGCCCCCCTGTTCATAAAAGAGGTTGAAGAAGGAATCGAGGACACGGGCGTCAAGGCTGGAATCATCAAGTCAGCCAGTGACAGGGGCGGCATCACCGAACTGGAAGAGACCGTCCTACGGGCAGTGGCCATGGCCAGCAAGCACACCGGAGCGCCTGTTTATACCCACACTTGGTCTCCGGACCGGGTGGGCGAGCAACAGGTCCGCATCCTCCAAGAGGAGGGTGTGGACATGAACCGGGTTTACATCGGTCACAGCAACGATACCAGGGATGTGGATTACATCATCGGACTGCTAAAAAGCGGCGTTTGGGTGGGCTTAGACCGGTTCCCAGGAGGCAGGTTCCCGGGTGTCCCATTGTGGCAAGAGCGCACCCAAATCGTAAAGCGATTGGTTGACGAGGGATGGGGCGATCGCATCATGCTGGGACACGACCACTCAGTGCCCAGCGGGCAACCAACGCCGGAGATGCGGGAGCAACGGGCCAATTACCAACCCGAGGGTTACAGCTTCATATCACGGAATGTCTTGCCTTACTTGAGGGAGTTGGGAACGACCGAAGAAGACGTCAACCAGATTATGGTGGAAAACCCACGCCGTTTCTTGGAGGGATAACTGCTATCAAAAAGCTGAAAGGTCCAGGATTTCGGCCATTTTGTGATTCGGTCCTAAATCCAGGATAGCTACTTGGCCGAGACGCCGTAGCTGCTTAGGAAGGCTGGGGCTTCCTGGGTTCACCATCAGGATATCTTGAAATTCCTCAACCACCGGGTAATGGGTGTGGCCGAAGATCACGATATTCACGGTGGTATCAAAAACGGTTTCCAGCGCAGTGGATAAATCGGCGTTTGCAGGAAAATGCCTGGACAGCGGGCTGTACTCCGTGATTTCTTGAGCCATGCCAGGCACCAGCAGATCATGGGTTATGCCTATAGATTGCCCCTCCAGGCGCAGGACCCGAGTTTTATCGACCACCCTGGAATCATTGCTGAAATGAGCGTCAGACCCCAATTCAACAGCGTACACCGGCGCAATCTTCTCCAACCAGTCTAGGCAAGACGGGAGATAGATATCTCCCGCATGGAGAATCAAGTCCACCCCCCGGAACGCCGTGGCAACTTCCGGCGGCGGGTCGGCCCTAACGCTGGGGTTATGTGTATCCGAAATAACGCCTATTTTCATTATGTTTACTCTACCGAATCAATCGCCAATCACCAGCGCTAAACCACCAGTGGCTTTTCGCCACCCTCGGGAACATCAACCTCGAAGGCGTTGACGTTCAGGGCAAGGAGGGAATAGTAGCCCATCATGGTGGTCAACTCGGTCAGCAATTGGGCCCCGAAATGGTCTATGGCCGCTTGAAACGTCCCGTGGCTGACCCTGTTGGTTGCGAACAGTTCAGTAGCGTAGTCCACGACAATCTGCTGGTCACCGGTCAGTTTGGGCAATGGTTTTTTATCCCGCAGAGCGTCAATAAACTCGTTGCTGATACCTTCTTCGCGGGCCCTGGCAGCGTGAGCGTACCAGATGTACTGGCAGTCCTTGTCCCTGGCGGTGAGTATCATCGCCAACTCCTGAATCCTCTGAGGCAGTTCCGACTCCTCCCGGAAGTAGAAGACCAGTTGGTTGGCGCGTTTCCGCATCTCCGGGCTGTTTATCATCACTGAGCCCGGACCGTTTTCCATGGCGGACCTGCTGATGGCCACTTCGCTATCAAACGCTGCACGGTATTTCTCGGGCACTTTGCCTCGTGTCACTGCCGGTGTTCGCGCCATTAGGACCCTCCCAAATGTTGATGGCCCCAATATACCAGCTACACCGCACATAGTGTCGGATCTAAGATCAGCTCTAAGAAAGTAGTTGATCTGGAACTTCTTGGTTCTATGTCCACAACGTAGCAACCAGACATTTCATCCTGGCTAAAGCTACCATTTCTTCATGATTACCATCCTTTCAGCGCCTAAACGGACGAACGGTGTCCGGAGTGCGGCCGGCCTACCTGGTGGCCTTAGCCAATGAGACGGAGCGGACGCCACACATCAACTGATTATGAAGGCATCGCCTAGCGGCTGATTAGCGCTGAGCCGATTATCAGGCCGTACATCATAGTATTTATTACCAGCGCTTGCGGCTTGATCTTAGAAATCGTGGCCGCCCGTGCCCTCGCCCCGGAAATTGGCATTTTCCTTTTCACGTGGACCAGCATCATTGGCATGGTACTAGCGGGGATTAGCAATGGCAATTACACCGGTGGCAGGATCGCCGATCGCTTTCCTGTGCCCCAAACCCTGGGTTTCGTACTGTTGACCAAGGGATAAACCAGCCTAGCCGTCCTTCCTCTGGTTGGCGTGGTATCAGATGCCTTCAACTCCGTCACCATCATTCCACGAATAGTTTTCCTCACTCTCACCCTTTCCTTCATATCCAACGCCATCCCGGGTGTTCTTGTTTTCTAAGCTTTAGTGTAGCGACCATCAGTGCCTCGGAATACAAAGTTATCACGCAACACAGGGTGAGCACGCCAGCAATAGGCATTGGTTTACACCCCGTTTTTCCTCTGTCTCAGTCTCGAAAAAGCATGGCTTAGAGTGGTGTCAGCAGGTAGCCTCGGTGGCGCATACCCTCGATTAAGGGTGAGTAAAACACTGGGCCGGCGGGGATGGCCACCACAAAATTCGTTTTAATCCGGCAAAAATGCTCCTTCCTAGCATGCCGGTTTCGATCCGGACGCTCCAGGCTCAACGCTCCCGGCAGCCTATTAGCGGTCGGCTAACAGATTTGGTCGATTGCGCCGCGTTTCTGTTACGAAGTACAATCATGCAAGAAGTAATTTCTAAAACCAGAAAGACCCATCGATGCCTCTCTCGCCGCAACGGCCTCATTACCCGGCTCTACGTATCTCTTTGTAGCATGCATTAGCCAGGGTACCCGCCAAGCTGCCAATGTTCTTATAAATTTTACCAGGAGCAACCACCCGTTGATTTTCACGTGAATTTCCCACCTCGATTAACCAACCAACCAAGCTCTAGATTCAAAACCCTAGCACCTGGCGAGATCGATTTTATTGCTAATGAACATAGGACTAGCACTGGAGTTGATAAACATTTGAGCAAAATCAAGACCAAGCCGTGACCGCTATGCGCAATTCCCAAAGCAGAGCAGGTACAGGCTTCCTTGCCTACGGGCGCAGACTGTCCATACTTTGGCGCATTATCGCGTACCGCTGGTATTGGTTAGGCAGCGCCACCCAGGGTCTGGCCCAAGCCACCCAATTCCTGGTGATTGGCTGGCTCGTGCTGGAGGTCACCGGCTCTTCTGCACAGTTGGGCTTGGTCGTTTCCATTTACGGGGTGCCGAACGTGGCATTCCTGCTCATCGCAGGCGTCATCGCAGACCGATTCGACCGTCGGTACATCATGATGTTTACCCAAGTGGTCGCGGGCGGGCTCTTGGCAGTCCTGGCTTTTTTGACGGCCACCGACCTAGTCGCCGTTTGGCACATCTATGTAGCTGCCGCATTTCTAGGGGCTTCCCAGTCCATCAGCATGCCAGCTAGGATGTCCGTGATTGCCGATTTGGTCGAAGAACGATCGATTTTGGACGCCATAGCGATGCAAAACGCTGCCGTCCACGCCGGACGCATCATGGGTCCACCCATCGCAGGGATTATCATTGAGGTGTGGGGCCTGCACGAAAGCCTGCTGGTAGTCGCCGGATGTTACATCGTGAGTGTGGCTTGCGTAGCCAAGATTGGTCCCATCAGACGGGCTGCTCCTTCCATCGCCAAGTCGGTGTTCAGGAATTTCGCCGATGGCATAATTTACATCAAAAAAACCCCCGTGATTCTCACCTCTATCGTAATTACCTGCAGTTTCGGCGGGTTTGGAATGTCCCACATGCAGGTTTTGCCCGCCATGGCAAAAGATACCCTGGGAATCGGGGCGGCGGACATTGGTTTGCTCTTGCTAGCATCAGGCATAGGTTCGTTCATTGGCAGCTTCATCCTGCCCTTCATTGGTAGAGACCAAGTTTATCGATCCCTTCTGATTTGTTTGGTGCTTTTCGCCGCGTTCCTCACCCTGTTTGCTTGGTCGAATTGGTTCTGGGTTACCTGGATGTTCTTTTTGTTCGTAGGCGTGGTGTCTGTGGGAATGGTGTGGCCGCTAGCTACCACGATTATTCAATTGGAGTCTGCCCCTGAATTGCGGGGCCGGGTCATGGCGGTTCTGTCTTTCACTCCGGGGTTCCACTTTTTGGGGGCATTTCCGCTGGCTTTGGCCGCTGGAGTATGGGGCTGGGAGATTGCGATTACCGGGGCAGCCGGTGCATCCTTGTTTGTGACCATTTGGTTCGCCTTGGTGCGTAGTGGAGCTCCAAAACTAAGATCGACAGCCCCCGAAGCCGCCTGAGGTGATTCTGGTTTTCCCCGGTAAATCCTGCATGATTGCCTTGCCATTTCTTCAGGCAGTACAATCTCCCCAGTAACCTTAGTGCAAACGAGATTACCTCGATATCAAGCTACCAGACAGATATATGACAACCGTCAACAAAACCACCATCAAGCTGCCTGGCGTGGACCTGCAGGTCGTCCGTAAAGGCTCTGGACCTCAGGTACTGCTGCTACATGGGGACGATGGGCCCGAAGACCGACTTCCTGTTTTCGACCGTATGGCAGACCATTACGATGTGATACAGCCAGTTCATCCCGGGTTCGCTGGCACTGCTATCCCGGAACACTTTGACAATCTTCAAGACTTGGTCTTCTTGTACATGGACTTGATTGACCACCTGGACCTCAAAGATGCGATTCTGGTGGGATTTTCCATGGGTGGCTGGGCGGCGGCAGAGATAGCCGTCATGAGCACCCAAAGGTTCTCCAAGCTGGTGTTGGTCGACTCGGTGGGCATCAAGCCGGGCGGCCCTTTTGACCGGGACATCGCCGACGTATTCGCCCTTCCTCCCTCGGAGCAGACGAGAATCACTTGGCACGACCCATTGATGGCTCCGGATCCGGCAACCATGACCGATGAAGAAGTCCAACTTTTGGCGGCCCAACGAGTGGCATTGGGTTTCTATACTTGGGAGCCCTACATGCACAATCCCAAACTGCCCCACCGGCTACACCGCATCAACATTCCCACGCAACTCATTTGGGGCGAGAGTGACGGCATCGTGTCGCCTCAGTACGGCCAAGCCCTAAAGAACATGATTCCCGGCGCAAGCATGGTAGTTATCCCAAAAGCCGGACATGCCCCTCATGTGGAACAACCCGAAGAATTCATGAAGCATTTCTTGGATTTTGCAAAGAGCTAAGGAAAGATAGGAAGAACTTATGAGAACTTGGTTTTTCACCGAAAACGCCTATCCGAATCTGCCCGACGCCGACTCCTACGAGTCTATCCGAGTGAACCTGCCCAATTCCCATTTCGATCCAGACACTGGGGCGGATTTGTACCACATGTATCTGGACATGTGGTGCGCAGCCGATGAGATGGGCCTGGATATCATGAACAATGAGCACCATCAGACCGCAACCTGCATAGTTCCCGCAGCCCCAATCCTGCTGGGAATACTAGCTCGGGAGACCAAGAAAGCCCGGCTCCTGATTCTAGGTAACCCCATCGCCAATCGAAAACAGCCCATCCGCGTCGCCGAAGAGATGGCCTTGATCGACGTGTTGTCACGAGGGCGCCTTGAGTGCGGATTTGTCCGAGGTGTGCCCTACGAAGTTGCGCCCGCGAACGCCTTTCCTTACCGTGGCAGTGAAAAGCTATGGGAGGCCCACGACCTAATCATGAAGGCATGGACTCATCACGATGGCCCGTTCAATTTCGAGGGCCGGTGGTTCCACGCCCGGCAGGTTAATATATGGCCTAGGCCGTTTCAACAGCCTCATCCACCGGTTTGGATTACCATGGGCAGCGCCAACTCTGCGGACCAAGTCGCTCAGCGTGGGCATACCGGAGCGGTCTTCCTAGCCGGTTACCCTAACATCCGCAAAATTTTTGACGGCTATCGCCAGTCTTACCTGGAAAACCACGGTCAGGATGCACCCCTAGACCGGCTGGCCTATTGCGCAATGATTTATGTCGGCGAAAACGAGAAGGCAGCTCAAGAGGGAGCCAACCGGCTTCTGTGGTACATGACCTCCAACAAAGTAGCAACCCAATTTAATAATCCGCCGGGCTATCACTCGCCATCGGTGGCGGCAAACATCATGAGGGGCACCACTTCGTCGTCGGGGCTTCCGCTGGTTCCAAAGTTGGATGAGCAGATGGCCTTGGGCAACGTATGCGCAGGCACGCCGGAACAGGTATTCCAGCAAATCAAGAGTTTCTGGGAATACTCAGGTGGATTCGGCAATCTGCTCATGATGGGCCAAGCTGGGTTCATGACTTTCGACGAAACGATTAACTCCATGAAACTATTTTCCGAAGAGGTCTATCCCCGGCTCAAGGAACTAACAGCATCGTACGACCCTGGAGCGATGAGAGAATTGCGCACGTCCACGCCCGACGTGCAGACCGTGGATATCGGATCGTTGGCCACGCAATTCGTTAGGTGAACAGGGTCAAATCCTGGCCCGCACCTTGGCCCACATTGCCGGTTGCATAACACTCTCGGCCAGTTGGGTAATGCCTTGGAAAACCTCGGGCGGCGCTTCCGACTTCACGATGTTCAGAATCAGGGTTATCTCGTCGGGGTTATAGCTGGCGCACATCTCGGTCAGCCAGAGACCCATGCGCTCCGGTGCTATCTCCCCGGCGATTGCCCCATCAATGGCGATTAGTTCTTCGTCGGTGAAATTGTCCCAGAGAGCCTGTTGAAGCACGGTTTCTTCCCGGTACAAGTGGCCCAAGTAGATACCCAAATAGGCGTTGTAGCGCTCATGCACTTCCACCCCCAGCTCAACTCTTTGGGCTCCGGTGGCGCTCTTGATTCGGGTTGCTAGTTGCTCGATTTCATGGGTTAAACGGTCGTCTTCTTCATGGTCTTCTGCAAAACTAGCTGTGATGCCCGGAATCTTGCGCTCCAGAGCTGTATGAACATGGACGTCTTCATGACTCCTATGCTCTCGTAGGAACCCGATGGTGGCGTCCAGGTTGGCCAGGGTTTCCTGGGTCACGGCGTCATCCCCGAAATCGGCCAAACCCAGTTGGCGAGAAGTGGAGAACAAGATGTGGCGGATGGCTTTGTGGATGGGCCGGTAGATTGAAAATCGCTCTTGAGTCATGTTGCTGGTCTCCTAATCCCGTATTTTATGTGGCGGTTTGACTGTAGGCGTTCAGCGATAATGGGACACTTTTAAAGGGAGAGAAACATGAGGGTGGTGGTGTGTTTGGACTCCCGGTGCAGGGTATAGATCTACCGCACCT
>DCAE01000029.1 GCA_002311385.1 Dehalococcoidia bacterium UBA1141
CAAGCTGATGGGGGATTATAACGCCGTCAAGAAAGGCAAGGCCGGTCAGCGAGTGGGACGCCGGGCAGCGGGGAAGGTCACCGGCAAGGCCATGCGGAAGCTGTTCAAGTAACGGATCAACTTGGCCATGCGTATCTGGGCCGGCTTAGAAAATGACAGCAACTTTGACAGCAACCCAGGCAAACGTTGAAGGACGATGACGGATGATAATGGACCGGTCATTAGAATATAGCCACAGAAAATACGATGATGGACGTCCAAGGACGTAACAATTCGAACTCATAACCCGAAGGTCGTTGGCTCGAGTCCAACCCCCGCTACCATAACCTAGACCAAAAAGAGGCCCCGATAACTCAAAAAGTTGTCGGGGCTTTTGATTTGACAGGTCAGGAGAAATCTGGCCCGCAGGAGCTTATCCACAAGCTCTAGGCTAGGGTCTTTCTTTTTGCTCAAGCATCCATGGGTGGGTGACTTTTCAGCCATCACAGTGGGTGGCTTTTGGATTGACATTTACATATACAGTGGCCACCCACTCAACACATTTCGGCATAATATATATATAAAGTTATTTATGTTCCTAAGACTCGTAGCTTAAGTTGAAACGTCTATATACTGTGCCTATATAGATAGTAGCTACCCTTCATAGATTCGATTTCTGTAGTTCTATCAGGGTAGTTCATATGAAGTGGTTTTACTGTGTTGGTGCCCTGCTCAGCCCACTGTTGAGTTGTATTGCTTGTTTGATGTGCAGTGTGCAGGAGCGGCTGAAATTCGCTGGGCTGTTCATGAAAACATGTGAACTACATCACCCTTGTATCAAGTGGAGCAGCCTGGGGTATTGCCCCCTGCCGTGAGTTTGTCTCGGGGCAACCCAAGGGGAAGAAGAAACGGCGACCCCGCCTGCTAAGGCCTGCCGTCGCCTTCGGATGTTGGACCGCCGGCTACCAGGCGCGCGGTCCAAAGCAACGCCTGTTTGCTGGGTTAGTTATTAGGTTGTTTTTTTGGTACTCCGTGGGCGTAGTTGCGCTTTAGCGCCTGAGCGTGGGCAACCGAAATCTTGCGGACGATGTCATCGGGAATCGCTCCTCGAACAGTGACCACGTAAATTGATACCGTCATTTAGGTCGCACCGAACTCACATCAGCCAGTTCAAGTTCAAGAATTTGGACAATAATTTCACCTATCGGTCGCTGCCCGCGCTCCATCTCGCTACCCCGACACGGATGAATACCAGCTTTCTGCGGCAAATCGTACTGAGTCATCAAGTCCAGGCCATCTCGGGCCGGTAGCCGACATTGCGGCAGAAAGCCAGAGCGTCCTCGAAGTGGGCAGCCGCTTGGTCCAGATTCCCCATGGTCTGAGACAAGAGTCCCAGTGTACGGTCAACAGAAAAACTGATATTTTGGCGGAAGGGTGGGCGGTTCATTTAATGGGATTTACGGCCCTTCTCTGGTGATGGGGTCAAGGGAGGCCGAGATTATCTATGAAGCGTAGCGCACGGTGGGCAATTCCGGTCGCGTTGGTCTTGGTTGTGGTGGCTTACGGACTCGTTTCCTTCCTAATTGCTTCCGGACTTACCAAGGCCGAGCGCAAGGAGCAGGAGGACCACCCGACGGCGTATGGCCTCAGCTTCGAAGAGGTCGAGTTTGTCTCGCGAAAAGGAGACGTGAACCTGAAGGGGTGGTACTTGCCCGGAGAGAGCGGGAAGCCAACCATCATATTCGTTCATGGGTTAGGCTCAGTTCGAACGGGCGATAATGCAATGGACCTGGCGGCCCGGCTGGTTTCCCAGGGATACAATGTGCTGCTATTCGACCTGCGTGGCCATGGAAGCTCTGGGGGAGATAAGATTTCCGGCGGAGTTTACGAACAGGAGGACGTTCTAGGGGCCTTCGATTTCTTGGTGGAGCGACAGATACCCAGCGACAGCATCGGCGTGTTGGGTTTTTCGATGGGGGCAGCAACGGCTTTGCTGGCGGTATCACGGGAGCCAGCTATACGTGCCGTAGTGGCTGACAGCCCCTATTCCAACGCATCGGACCTAATCGCCCGGGAGACGGCCCGCAAGACAATATTCCCGCGTTGGCTGGTCCCGGTCTTTATGCCAGCTACCAAGCTAATGGCGAACAAACTATATGGTATTGACGTGGCGACTCTGGTCCCAGAAGAAGTAGTTAAAGGCATCCCGTATCCCATCTTGGTGATTCATGGGAAGGGAGACACCCGGATTCCATTTGAACATGGCGTCAAGGTGCACAAAGCCGCGCACCCGAGGAGCAGTATTTGGCTTGTACCCGAAGTCGAGCACGTCGACGCTTTCCTCGCATATCCAGACAAATACGTCCAACGGGTCATGGCTTACTATGAAGCCAGGCTGGGCGGCCCGTAGGTATGTGACCTGGCGACGCTTGATGATTCCCTGGCCATCTCCAGCGAGCTGGGCATGTGGTCGTTGATGGGGCCGACGCAAAAAAATCGCGGCGCAGGGGAGCTTCGGGTCAAGGAAATCTAAATTAACCGGATCCGCCGAAGTAACCTTTTGCTAATTGCTGCGTCCATGCGTTATTGACCAGCCCTACTGACCCAATCGCCACCAGCACCGCCAGCCCGTGTTGCTGGTATCGCTCGACTCT
>DCAE01000107.1:0-1020 GCA_002311385.1 Dehalococcoidia bacterium UBA1141
GTACACCAGGGAGTGTCTGGCGATCAGGGCAGACCGACACATCAAATCATGCGACGTGATCGAGACATTGGCCGGCTTGATGGCCAGAAAGGGTATACCGGCTCACATCCGGTCGGACAACGGGCCGGAGTTCACCGCCAAGGCAATACGGAAGTGGCTAGGTAGAGTGGGAGCTAAGACGCTGTACTTCGATCCTAGCTCACCGTGGGAGAACGGCTACGTGGAGAACTTCAATGGCAAGCTGAGAGACGAGTTGCTGCACCGGCAAATATTCCACACGTTCAAGGAGGTACAGGTACTGACGAAGCGATACAAACAGACTTATAATCGCATCAAGTCCCGCAGCTCACTGGGTTACAGATCTCCGGCGCCTGAGGCTGCACTACCTCCAGAGACTCCCCCAGTGATTGCCAGTCTAACATAGCCGGTGGTACAAAGATCGGGGGCAGGTCACAGTGGTGGCCATTGGCGTTAACGACAACCGCTGGGTGTTAGTAGAACTCCCGCTGTGGATGGAAGTAGAAGTTATAAGCTACCCAAGGAAGACGCTCTCGGTGCAAACCGGCTCTAGCCTAGTAATGTACACTGGTTTCAGCTTGAGGCAGGTGGGAGTTTTTGACCGTAACCCGGCGTGAGACGTTCCCCCTTCGGCCCCCGCCAACGCATACTGATATCCCTAATTGAGCCGGACGTCATCTTGAACAGGAACCTGTTCGGCACCCACCAGGTTAGAAATAATGACTCAGCTTAAAATATAATGACCTGATATTCGACGGTACGGCGCTCCCAAGAGCACTATAGAAGGGGATTGGATAAACAACTGACCTGGCAACACTCTTCAGATGTCCCCTGTGATACCCATAAATTACAGTAGGGTTGATTAGCCATCGAGCTTTGATTATGAACTATCACTATATTGTTATCGGAGCGGGGACTGCCGGGTGCGTACTTGCCAATAGGCTTTCCTCAGACCCCAATACCAGCGTTCTCTTATTAGAAGCTGGAGGGAAAGACAATTAT
>DCAE01000107.1:1170-5261 GCA_002311385.1 Dehalococcoidia bacterium UBA1141
ATCTTTACACGATAGGAAACCCACGGACCGACTGGTGCTATCAGACGGAGCCTGATCCGGGGTTGAATGGACGAAGTATAGGATACGCTCGGGGCAAGGTGCTCGGCGGCTGTTCGTCAATTAACGCTATGGTGTACATGCGAGGCCAACGCAGCGACTATGATCACTGGGAAGGGCTCGGGAATCGAGGCTGGGCGTGGAACGATGTCCTCCCTGTTTTTAAACGCTCCGAGAATTATCAACACGGCGCCGATGAATTTCATGGCGGTGATGGAGAACTACGGGTTGAAGAGCGGCGCGTGAATTGGGAAATTCTAGAAGCATGGCGTGACGCGGCCGAGCAATGCGGAATTCCCAAAATCAAAGAATTTAATCAGGGCGACAACTTTGGTAATGCCTACTTTCAGATGAACCAACGTCGCGGTACCCGTTGGAGTGCCACTAAGGCTTTTTTGCGCCCGATTATAGCTAGGCCAAATCTCACTGTGATGACTTATGCGCAAGCACAAAGACTTATTATCGAGGACGCTCCCGATGGTAAACGCGCGGCGGGTGTTGAAGTACGTATGGACGGCGGCGGGGTGTTGAACTTCAATGCATCACGAGAAGTCATCCTTTCGGCTGGCGCTATTGGCTCTCCACAAATCCTGCAAGTATCAGGAATTGGTCCTGGCCAGCTACTGAGTAGCAAGGGTATCAGAGTGATTCACGATCTGCCCGGTGTTGGAGAGAATCTTCAGGACCATCTACAAGTTCGATCCGTCTACAAAGTCGAAAATACGGTTACGCTTAACCAGCGAGCCAATTCGTTGTTCGGGAGAATTATGATGGGATTGGAATATATGGCATTTAAAACCGGGCCTCTTACAATGCCGCCGTCGCAGCTAGGAGCTTTCGCAAAAAGTGACCCATCCCAGTCCTCACCCAATATAGAATGGCACGTCCAACCACTTTCTCTCGACAAATTCGGTGAACCGTTACATAGGTTTAACGCTATTACGCCTTCTGTTTGTAATCTGCGGCCCAGCAGTCGTGGTCATGTTCGTATAAAAAGTCCGGATGCGATTGTCTCACCGAGGATTACCTTAAATTATCTTTCTACTGAGGAAGACCGGAGGGTTGCTGTCGAGGGAATCCGGTTCACGCGTCGTATTATGGCAGCGCCTGCTCTCAGCAAATACAGGCCCACTGAGGTGCAGCCGGGCTCGGATCTCAATAATACGGCAGACCTGTTATACGCGGCAGCTGAGCTCGGTACCACTATCTTTCATCCGGTCGGCACGTGCAAGATGGGGCACGACCCGATGGCTGTCGTTAATGATCGACTCTTAGTTCACGGGGTCGGGGGGCTCAGGGTGATCGACGCATCTATAATGCCTAGAATCACCTCCGGGAATACCAACGCCCCGACCGTAATGATTGCCGAAAAAGGAGCTAAGTTTATTCAAGAATGCTAATGCGGCGATGAATCCAAGCTTAGAATTTACAACAACTGGCTACCACAGCGGTCAACGAATTAATCCATTAGCTTTAATTATGTCGAGATTGTGGTGGAGTTCCTGACGACGGTAGATATGGGCTCCTTTAGGTCACCACAGCAGCTGAATATAGCCCAGAGTGTCCCGAATTACCCGCTATCGCGTTAGCTGATGCCACGAAAACTACACTCAAGCGAAACAACCACCGCTAGTCCGCGTTCTCGGTGTGGTTCAACTCTCCCCGTCTCCACCCGAAACATAAATCAGCCGCCTCAGGCTTATTGTCAGGCATGGGCACCTCGTTTATTAGGATCACTTCACTACTTGCTTGAGTGGTGGCGAACTCGCTCAATGGTGGAAAGCCGGATCGGGCTGGATGACCACGATCCTCTTTCTTCTACCGTATCCACTTAGGCCGCGTCTAGCATGGCTAAAAGTAGCTTGCGTCTCTCGGTGAGGTTAGCTTCTTCCCAAAGAACTGGTAGGTTCTCAAGCAAACTTCCGGAGTAGGTACATTGGTGGACCAGTGCCGGTCGATGTGCTTAAGACTAACTGCCGCCACGCTACATCAGCAATTTTGTTTTCAAAGAATCAAACTCGTGGCGGGTCAGGTAACCCTGTTCCAACAACTTGGCCGAGCGCTCCAGAGCGTCGAGCATACTAGTGTGATTATTGCTACCGTTCGGCAAAGCTACCAGGCTGGGTCCGGCATTTTTAACGTCGGTTAACCCGCAAAGCCCCATGGCGACGTCGAGTTCGTTTCGCAAAATCTCCAAAACCCGGCGCATACCGTCCTCACCACCAACCGACAAGCCCCAGAAAATGGGCCGGCCTATAAACACTGCCTTTGCCCCCAGTGCCAAGCATTTCAGCACGTCCGTTCCCCGACGTACGCCGCCGTCGATGTACACTTCAGCCCGGTCGCCCACGGCTTCGACGACCTCGGGGAGAATTTGGATGGTACCTGAAACACCTTCCAACGCGTGACCGCCGTGGTTGGAAACAACTAAGCCCTCTACGCCGTATTCGGTGCATAGCTTGGCATCTTCAGCGGTTTGGATTCCTTTGATGACGATAGGCATCGAAGTCAGAGAACGCAGCCATTCCAAATCAGACCAATTCAACGCTGACTCAAACATATCGCCGAAGTTGTCGCGATTGGGCAAGTCCGGTAACTCGATGCCGACAAAATTCTTTAAAATCCGCTCTGCATCTAGAATATAGGCGTAGCGGTCTTCCCGCTCCGTCGACCTTGCGCCTAAGTTATCAACCGTTAGCATCAAGGCGCTGTAACCGGCTTGCTGAGCCCGGCGCACCAGAATCTCCGTCAGTTCCCGGTCCTTGAAGAAGTAAAGTTGGAACCATAATGGTCCCGTCGCTGCTTCCGCCACCTCTTCGATGCTGTAGCTGGAGGCTGTGCTGAGGCTCATGATGGTTCCAGCGGCGCCCGCAGCCCTGGCCGCCGCCAGCTCTCCTTGG
Organism: Dehalococcoidia bacterium UBA1141; assembly: GCA_002311385.1. Classification (GTDB taxonomy): domain Bacteria; phylum Chloroflexota; class Dehalococcoidia; order Lucifugimonadales; family UBA3495; genus UBA1141. The sequence continues at coordinate 4,128 of DCAE01000107.1, forward strand.
GGGTGGGCTCTTTGGTGAGTCCCGGTGGGCGCCAACATAATTGGGGAGTCTATTTTTTGCCCCAGGACCTCGGTCGACAGGCTCCGGTTACTCACGTCGGCCAACACTCTGGGCCGTAGTTTTATAGCCTCCAAAGCAGCCAGATTGTTGGTGTTAGAAAACATGGTCGGGCCGCCGTAGGTGCTGAACAGCCGGTCGAAGAGAGCAATCGGCATGGTCTCTCTGGCCCGGGCCTCATAGTCGGGAATGGTCAATAAAGGTGCTTGGGTTGTCATTGTCTCTCCTTTCTTAATTCGCTTGCTGCTTAAATCGATTTGTACTCTAAAGACATTAAGTCGTCGGCCGACATGACCTTGGGCCCAACGTTTAATTCGCTCCAGTCTTGAGCGTCCATAAGTTCAGCCCAACGAGTATAAAATGCCCGGAGATTGCTCTCTTTATATTTGGAATCGCTAGTCAAACCTTGTAGGTCGTGATCGTAGCTCTCATGCCCCAAACCCATCTGTACATTCATGGGATAACGCCTACTCACCGTGCCTCGGGCAGTGACAGTACATTCCTGCCAATTGTCCATGTCATCCTGCTCGAACGTGCCTGACGGCCCCAGCCCTCTAACTCCGGATAAACGGGAAGCCTCTTTCACCTCTGGGGGTGCAGCTCTGTCCACATAGTTGTATTCCCAAACCTCAGTTTTATCAGGCCCCTTCGGGTGCCATACCCGGAGACTATTGGCAATTCCCCTAACCATGGAAAAATCGGGGAACGCGTTCCCAACCAAGGGCTTCATCCCGCTTAATCGAGTTCCCAATCGGCTGAGTACCTCTTCTTTAGTCTGCTCCTCACAGTCCATTATTTCCGCCATTGGTGGTCGAGTTAAGTCATTTGGCCCCGAAGCCAACACCCCCTGACTATTGCCAGGCGCGACTAAGAGTCCACCATTATCTGGCTGAAGCCGATACGTGCCCGCGAATCCAGTTTTTATTGAGGAGAGATGAGTCCAGGTAACGTGGTATACGTCGCTTATGAGCTACATAAAAACCGCCTTGGACAGGTTCCTGACATCAGAGTAGCCGTGCCGTCAGAGGTCGATGGCGTCAAAAGTGGCTCTGTCTAATGCCAAAGCGATGTAGGGAA
>DCAE01000107.1:5436-5891 GCA_002311385.1 Dehalococcoidia bacterium UBA1141
CTGCCGGGTCAATGGCGATCTGGAACATGCGGCCCGGTGGTGTGTCGCCCAGGTCCACTCGTTCCCAGGTCTCGCCCACGTCGTGGCTGCGGAATAAGGCTCCAGCCTCATCGGTACCTTGAGGGGCGCCGCCACCACCGGCGCCGGCCGCCAAGTAGATGGTCCTGGGGTCGCTGGGGTCCACCAGCAATCCTCGGCAGTACGACCCGCCGGGAAACATCTCGCCAAATTGGACGTGTTCCCAATGGCCGCCCCGGTCCCGGCTGCGGAACATGGCTACCTGGGTAATGATGTGGACCGTGCCGGGCGACGCTGCGCTGACCTGAACGCCGTGGAGGTCGAGGGTGTTATTACGTACGTAAGGGCCGTCGATGATCGAGTCCCAGCTTGCCCCGCCGTCCCGGCTGGCCAGCAGGCCGCCGACCTCGATTGCGCCGTACATGTCCTGGGGATCG
>DCAE01000107.1:5987-6253 GCA_002311385.1 Dehalococcoidia bacterium UBA1141
GCCGATCACCCGTTTGCCCAAGGGAGGCATGTAAGTCGTGATGTGGGGATGTTGTACCCTGCTGGTGTCCATCTGATCCCAGCTCTCGCCGCTGTCCTCGGACCGGTAGATAGCACAAGGCTCGTAACCGGCGAAGATCACGCCCGGATTGTTGGGGTGCAAGGCCAATGACCACACATCGCCTCGGTAGGAGTCCAGGGCTTGCCAGTGATCGCCCCGGTCATCGCTGCGGTACACACCGTTTTGAGTACCGGCGTAGATTGTCT
>DCAE01000107.1:6387-7293 GCA_002311385.1 Dehalococcoidia bacterium UBA1141
CGTCGGCACGGCGGTACATGCCGCCAAGGCCGATGTTCTCACCTTCGCCCCCCAGTCCCACGTAAACATTTGTCGAATGGCTATCGTTTGCCATGGTGTCCTCCTAGCCTGGATTATCCAGATCAAAACTGATTTTCCCGAACTTGTGCTCTCTTGGATGGCTCGTACTTTAATACCGCACCCTGAGCGGGTCAACTGCCCTCCGATTCACACTCTGAGGTAACCACTATCTTGCCTAGCAGGTCAGTTGCGATTTTATCAGCTATTATGTTGAGGTCCTTTTCACTCTTGAGTGTGCATTCCCAGATCACAAAGACGCGCCATTCATTCTTACGGAGCAAGTTGTCGTTCTTCGCGTCTCGGACTCTAGTCTTCGCCAGTTCCGTTCCCCAGTAATTCACGTTGCTCTTTGGCGGTTTGCCCCGAGGACACGAGTGACTGTGCCAAAAGCAACCTCTTATCTGGATTACCGCCTTGTATTTACTCAGGACCACATCGGGCCGTCCCGGCAAGTAATAAACGTGAAGGCGGTAGCGGAATCCCCTTCGATGAATAGCCCGTCGAACTCTGAGTTCCGGACGGGGAGTTCCACTAGAGTCGAACTATACCTGAAACATGGACTAGAAGTGCTGGTGCTTGTTGAGGTTTTTAATCAAGCTGCTTGGTGATGAATTCTGTAACTATCTCCACCAACTCGTCCACCTCCAAGCCTGCCTCTCTAGCCCAACCATGGCCCATTCCCTGGAAGGGCACTAGTTCGGCCTTACCACCGGCCTCGTTGTAGGCGGATACGAATCTCTCGGACGCCTCGATCGGCATCACGTCGTCCGCTGTGCCATGAAGGACCAACGCCGGAGATAACGTCAACTTCTCGCCCCTTTGGATGACGTTCAAAGGGGTGGATTC
>DCAE01000079.1:0-9015 GCA_002311385.1 Dehalococcoidia bacterium UBA1141
CCATTGAACAAACATCGGCATGACGACGTGGGTGTAGTCATCGGAATCCGTGGGGCGGAAGACCCCAGGGCTGGATGATGACGTGGTTTCCAGGGCCACTTTACCTTTATCCAACACCGTCAATACGTCCAGCAGATACCTGCTATTAAAGGCTATCTTTCCTTCATTGCCTTCGATAGCATCGGCATCCACCTCATCTTCGTTGTCGCCTACTTCCTCGGATTTGGCGGAAATTATGACTTTCCCGTTGCCCCCGCCACCGTTGGACGGTACCAACTCCAAGCGGATGATGTTGCTGCCATCTCGTGCAAAGATGGCTGCCGTGCGAACTGCCCTCAGCAGGGCTGGCAAATCCAGGATTGCTCGAGTGTCGTGACGCTCAGGAATGAGTTGTTCATAGTTGGGGAATGCTCCCTGTAGCAACTGGGAGACGACTTCCACGGTCTCTCCTCCCCGAACTCGGAACAATACTTGTCCTTTGGCCGGTGTCATCATAATATCCACCGGTTCTTCTTGGTCACCTAACAATCTGCTTAGTTCATTTAGAGTGCGTGCCGGGATTATGACCTTAATTTCCGACTCTACCTTGGATATCAACGAGCCGTGATGAACGGCCAGCCGGAAGCCGTCTGCCGCCGCCAGGCTAAAACGCTCGCCTTCTATTTTTAATTCCACCCCGGTGAGCACCGGCCGGGATTCTTCGGTGGCGGCAGCGAAGGCAACGCGGGCTATTGCGGACTTTAGCACCAAGGGGTCTACCTGAGCCGAAATGCCGTCGTCGACGGTGGGAATCGGCGGGAACTCGCTGGCATCGGTGCCATGAATTGTGGCCTTGGAGCGCCCGCAGGTAAGCTGCAAAACCGCCGAGCCCGGCTGAATTTCCAGATCGATCTTGTCGTTTGGCAGAGAGCTAACGAACTCCGTCAGGAGTCGGGCGGGAACGGTTATGGCCCCTTCCTCCTCAATTGTCGCTCCGACATTAGTAGTAATAGCGATTTCCAAGTTAGTGGCGGAAAGTTTGAGCATCGACTTTTCCACGCTCAGCAACACATTTTGCGTAACCGGAAGCGTTGCCCGTGTTGCCACGGCGCGGCCCACGATGGCCAATCCTCGACTAAGGTTTTCCTGTAAGCACGAAATTTTCATTTAAGATTCCCCTGTAGATAGGGCATTTAGATTCGGGGTTAAACAGCGCCACCATTTGGATGGGGGCTGTTTGGGAAAATCACCAACATCGGACGCCTGCTAGGAGTCGTCCGATTTGGGTTTTCCATTATTACACTCTCCATTGGCAAAAACAACTTATGTTAACCCCAATTTCATTCGCATATCTGCCATGTCTAATCGGCATGAAATGACGCCTTCGGGGTGACTTAGGACCGTACTATTAGACAGACCACTACTTATCGTAAATCGCGGAGACGCCACGAATCCTGCCGCATTGCTTGCTAGATTGTTGTTACGTCTGAGCATCGGCCTATCTCTGCTATAATATCCAGCGTCTCAGCGGGATGGCAACACCGTGCCAAATAGCCCAATATGCTGCATTTTTTCACGTTATTATCAGCCGATTACTCATTTGTTCGGCCCGAGGTAACCTATGACCGACCTTTTGTTTCAGGATGAAAGCTACCTCAAGGAATTCGAAGCCACCATAACGGAAATGATTGAGGGTGGCGCGGTTTTGGACCGTAGCGCCTTTTACATCGGCGGCGGTGGCCAGCCTTGTGATACCGGAGTTCTGATACACGATGGGCACGAACACATAGTCACCAAAGTGGGCCGTCAAGAAGGAAAGATTGTCCATCAAATTCCTGACTTGGCTTCTTCTTCTTTGGCCTCAGGCCAATTGGTAACCGGCAAGATCGATTGGGACCAGCGCCTACTCCTTATGCGCACTCACACTGCCCTACACATTCTATGCGGTGTTGTGTGGCGTGACTACGGGGCAAAGGTCACCGGCGGGGATATGCGCCCAGGGGAAGCCCGCATGGACTTTGAGTTGGAACAGATGACGGCCCAATTCGCTGAGGAAATCGAAGAGAAGATTAACACCGAAGTTGCCATCGCCAGAGATGTGCTGGTGAGCAAGATTTCTCGAGAAGAAGCGGACCGCACCCCTGACTTGATTCGAACGAAAATCAACCTTCTCCCATCAGATATACGAGAAGTGCGCACTATAGACATTCAGGGACTGGACATACAAGCCGACGGCGGCACTCACGTGGCAAACACCCAGGAAGTAGGGACAATTAAAGTGGTGGGCCGGGAGAGCAAGGGCCGGATCAACAAACGGCTACGCATCGCCTTGACGGACGTGTAGCCAATCACTTGTAAGTAATGATGACTCGCTACGCTGAGTCTCGCGCACCATTAGATTCTAAGTCAAAATTCTACGCATCCGAGGCTGTGGATAATCATGGCTAAAACCATCGTCGGTATTGACGTGGGCGGCACATTCACCGACATTGCTATCCTTGAGGACGGGCAACTCAAAGTCCATAAATTGCCCTCCACTCCCGACGACCCATCTCGCGGAATCCTGCAGGGGGTTTCGGAGACTGGCGTTACAGACGCCGACTTCGTCCACGGCTCCACTGTGGCTACCAACGCCCTGTTGGAGGGGAAGGGAGCACGCACCGCCTTAGTCACCACCCTGGGATTTGAAGATGTGCTAGAAATTGGCCGCCAAGCACGCACCGAGTTGTACAACTTGGACATAGACCGGGCTCCGGCTCTGGCCCCCTGGGAACTCAGATTCGGTTTGGCAGAACGGGTCGACCACACGGGCGCTATCATCGAAGACCTCACTCCGCAGGCTCTGGAAACACTGGCTGCATTGCTACAAGAAGCTGAAGTCGACGCTATAGCCGTTTCCTTCCTGTTCTCATTCCTAAATTCCGCTCATGAACAGATGGTGTTGGAAGCGCTCAAACGCTTGCCAAACACACCTTTTATTTCAATCTCCAGCCAGGTGCTACCCGAGTTCCGGGAGTACGAACGCACCAGCACCGTCGTGGTGAATTCCTATGTTGGTCAACTTATGCAGCATTACCTGGTAGGTCTGGAAAAATCCTTGGGAAAAGGGCTGCGCATCATGCAGTCTTCCGGGGGCAGCATCACTGCCGGTATGGCGGCGGAGCAGCCCGTGAGGACCATCCTCAGCGGACCGGCCGGGGGAGTGGTTGGCGCATTCTATACCGCTGTCCAAGCTGGTTATCCCGACATCATTACTCTGGACATGGGAGGCACTTCTACGGACGTTTCTCTGTGCCCGGGAACCATCAAAGAAAGTACAAACTCCAACGTCGGTGGATACCCCATCGGCGTGCCGATGATTGAGATTCACACTGTCGGCGCAGGGGGCGGCTCCATCGCCCGGCTGAACACCGGCGGCGCATTGGTGGTTGGTCCCCAATCGGCGGGCGCGGATCCTGGACCAGCCTGCTACGGCAAGGGCGACCAGATTACGGTCACCGATGCCAACCTAATCTTGGGCCGGTTGCTGCCCGACCACTTTCTGGGAGGGAGGCTGGAACTGGACCGAAAACGCTCAGAGAGCTTGATTGAAACCCTGGCCTCGCAGATCGGCATTACTATGACCGATGCGGCTCTGGGCATCCAAAGGGTGGTGAACGCCAACATGGAGCGGGCCATACGCACTATTTCCCTGGAACGTGGTTACGACCCGCGCCTATTTACCTTGGTGCCATTCGGTGGCGCAGGCCCCATGCATAGTTGTGAGCTCGCTCAAGAGTTGGGGATACCCAGGGTTCTGGTTCCCGCTCGTCCGGGTATCCTATCGGCCTTCGGAGTAGCTATCGCCGACATAGTGAAGGATTACTCACGAACGGTGATGCTGAGGGGCGATGATGTGAACCGGTCTCGGCTGGAGGAAGAATTTCACGGCATGGAGGGCTTTGCCCGCGAGGAACTGCGTGGGGAGGGGCTGCCCGACGGCGACATGGTGGCCCGGCGATTCCTGGATGCCCGCTATGTGGGCCAGTCCTTCGAACTGACCATCGACTACCCAGCTGATACCGGCCGAGGGAATCTGGAGCGCTACATAAGGGACAGTTTCTATACTGCCCACCTGCGGCGCTTCGGCTATGCCGACAAAAAAGAACCGGTTGAGATTGTAAGCATCAGAATGAAAATGGAGCTGGAGATGGACAAGCCGCAATCGGTTGCTCAATCTCCCGGAAGCGCCGATTCATCTGCTGCGAAGATGGGCGAAGCGGAAGTGGTGTTTGCATCCGGCCCATCAATCACGCCGCTCTACGACCGGGAAAAGCTGGTCAGCGGAGCGCATATTCAGGGGCCAGGGCTGGTGATTCAGATGGACTCCACGGTGGTGATTACCCCCGAATGGAGCGGAACAGTGGACCCTTACGGAAATCTTGTATTAGAACCAAATTAATGGAGACCCAATAACATGACGGAGAATTCGTCCGGCATTGCCGGATTAACTGTTTTAGCTGTATTTGCCCACCCCGACGACGAAGGATTCGGCTGCGGAGGCGTCCTGGCGATTCTGGCATCACGGGGCGCTCGTTTGATTACCGTGGTTGCAACCAACGGAGATGTGGGAGAAATCAGCGACCCGGCCTTGGCCACTACCGAGAACTTGGGCCAAGTACGCCAAGATGAGATGCGCCGGGCAATGGCTGTTACCGGTGCCGCCGAAGTGCATTTTTTGGGGTACCGTGACTCCGGGATGGACGGCACCGAGGACAACAAGCACCCTGATAGTCTGAACCAAGCCACGAAGGAAGCGGTGGTCGAAAAGATAGTGAAACTGATTCGGGAGTTGCGCCCCGATGTGGTATTCACCCACGACCCAACCGGCGGCTATGGGCACCCTGATCACATAGCCTCTTACCTTCACACCAAGGATGCATTTGCTGCAGCAGGCAGTGAGCAATATCCAAACGCAGGCCAGCCTTGGACTCCCAGCCTGCTCTATTACGTATGTTTTCCTCGAAACAATTTCAGAAAAATCTGGGAGAAGATGCTGGAGATGGGAATCAAACCCCCATTCGCCAGCGAGATCTTGGACAAAGTAGGCTCGCCCGACGATGAGGTCACAACAATCATCGACGTAAGCAGCCACGTGGACACCAAAATCACGTCTTTGGAGTGTCACGCCACCCAGTTGCAGCCCGATGGCCCATTTGGAACCCTTCCCAAGGACTATATGAAGGAAATCATGAGCACTGAGTTTTTCACTCTGGCGTCTAGCCCTCCGGGAGAGACTGACGCAGACATATTAGCTAATGAACTTCCCGCCGGAAGCCCTATTTAGACCAAGGTTACCCAGGAGCAAGAGGTTCGTCATGCCAGTTGACCCCATAAGCTTGGAAGTTTTCAAGAATATGTTTATCTCCGTTTCGGAAGAGATGGGGGTGGCGTTACAGCGCACGGCCTACTCACCCAACATAAAGGAACGTCGCGATTTCTCATGCGCCGTGTTCAATCCTCAAGGAGAAATGATTGCGCAGGCAGCCCATGTGCCGGTACACCTCGGCGCCATGCCGTCGTCAGTCCAAGCGGCTCTAGAAGTGTTTCCCAACGGCTTGCGGTCGGGAGACATGGTGATACTCAATGACCCCTATTTGGGAGGCACCCACCTTCCGGACATTACCCTAGTCGCTCCCGTGTTCGTGGAAGAGGATGGAGAAAAGATATTTGCTGGCTTGGTGGCAAACCGGGGCCACCACGCCGATGTTGGCGGAATGACCCCCGGATCCATGCCCTTGTCCACTGAGTTGTATCAAGAGGGGACAATCATCCCCCCCATCAAGCTTGTTCGCGGAGGACGGGTAAATCAGGAGATAATCCAGCTAATCTGCCGCAATTCGCGCACGCCGGAGGAAAGGAAAGGGGACCTCGCAGCCCAGATGGCCTCCATTCGGGTGGGTGAGAAACGCCTACAAGAAGTGGTGCAAAGGTACGGGTTGGCCGATACCCATGAGCACATGTCGGCAATCTTGGACTACTCCGAGAGAGTCACTCGCCAGGCTTTCCTGAACATCCCCGACGGCACTTACCGGGTGCTGGATTATATGGACGACGACGGCCTCGTGGACCAGTTGGTGCCCATAGCCGTGGCAGTCACTGTTGATGGCGATGAGATCACCATGGACTTCACCGGAACTTCACCTCAACGCCCAGGGTGCATAAACGCCCCCGCAGCAGTCACCATGTCGGCCTGTTTATACGTGGTTAGGTGCCTGGTGGGAGATGAAGCCCCGGCCAATCAAGGCTGCTTGCGTCCGGTGCACATTATCACTCCCAGAGGCACGTTGCTGAACCCGGAACCCCAGCGCGGAGTTGCCGGTGGCAACGTGGAAACATCACAACGAATCACCGATGTGCTGCTGGCTGCCTTTGCTCAGGCGCTACCCGAGATCATCCCAGCGGCAAGCCAAGGAACCATGAACAACATGATTATCGGCGGCCATGACCCTGTCAGGGAAAGGCCCTACGTCTACTATGAAACCATCGGAGGCGGCATGGGCGCCCGGCCCACGAAAGACGGTATTTCAGGCATCCACACTCACATGACCAACACAATGAACACGCCAATTGAAGCCATGGAGTTCGCTTTCCCGTTAAGACTAAAACGCTATGCGCTACGCCGAGGGTCGGGAGGCAACGGGAAATACAAGGGCGGCGACGGAATGATACGAGAGGTTGAGTTCTTGGCTCCTGCGAGGGTTACTCTTCTGTCCGAACGACGCAAGCTGCCGCCGCCTGGGTACCACGGCGGCCACGACGGTCAACCGGGTGAGAATGTGTTGTTCCGGGGTGGTTACGAAGAAGTGCAGTTGGCGGGCAAGGAAATCTTGGATGTCGAAGCTGGAGACATCTTGAGCATGCGAACCCCTGGGGGCGCTGGATGGGGCGCTCCGGAAGAAGGCGAACAGTCCTGAGAAACAAGCTAGGTCATTTTCCGGCTCGTCTGTTGTTGGCCATTGCCCTATTTTCCAGCATAAGTCTGACGCTTGCAGGTTGCTCCGGCAGGAGCGCCAACGTTGAAGACCTGTTGCTGGGACACGGCGACTTCCCAAACGGAGAAGTCACGGAGTCAAACCCGCTGTCCACAATCACGCCCCAAGGCGTATCAGCAGTCCAAGTGGATTTGACTGGGGCGAGCTTTACTTTGAACCAGAGCATAGTGATGTTCCAAACCCAGGCGTCGGCGCTTTTGGTACTCGCAGGTATCAAGCAGGACCAATTAGCGCAACGGTTACTGCCTACGGACACCAGCAAATTCGAGGAAGCATCGGCGATTCTCAATGAAACACGAGGCGGACAAGATTTCTACACGCTGTTTTTCGTCCAAGGATTGGCTTTGGTCAAACTGACGCTATCTGGTCAGGACGCGGCCGCCATGCTTCCTGTTTACGCGGAAATGGCCCGCTCAAAAGTTAGCCGCCAGTAGCTCCATCAGCGGGTTGGCTAAAGCCCCGCCTATGCAGATTAAATTGACCCGTGCCAGATTTGCTCTAATGTCGTATAATTATGACGCTACAATCATTATTACAGGGGCTGGCAGCTAAAATGAGCGCAGCCTAAGTAAGGAGAATATCGCTATGGTAAAGTACGCTCGCTGCAACGCAATCTTGTCCCTGGCTCTCGATGCATCGGGAGAAGGCTGCCGCTACATGTCCAAAGATGATACGGAAGATGGCGTCGTGGAAGATATGACCAAGCATATGGGCGCAGTACATCAGGTTGACGCAGGCGAATTAGTTGCCAATATTCGTGCTTGCACCAAGACTACCCGCAAGTAGTCATCATCGGGCGAAGTCCGCCCCCCACACAATCACTGGCTCCCAAACTAGTCAGAAAAGAGAAAACCCCGTTTGACACGGGGTTTTCTCTTTACTTGTGACAATTTCAGGTGCAGTATCTAAGTGGCTGGCTTAATACTACTTGCCGTCGTCGAACAAGACTATTACCGCAGCATTGGCGATTACCATGGCGTCGGTGCCGTCTTCATTGGGCACTTCCAAACCGCCAGCCACGGATTTCACCGTGGCGGTGCCGTGGGGTAGAATCGCCGCCACCGCCGCTGAGTCCACCGCGCCTGGATTGGGCACTCCAATGGTTACCTCAACCTGCATGTCGTCCGCAGTCTTGCCCAGAAGTCTCTGAAACCCCAGGCTGCTGTGGTGTATAGCGTCATAGACGGCTCGAGTCGCGGCAGCGGTATAATTGCGACCATGAACGTCGACCCCCATTCCCATCTCCATGATACATCTTACTAAGGCCATGTTGTTCCCACCTCTAGCTAAATTTTTGTCTTGTAAATTTTCGGTAGCATTTCCGGGGCTGGCCTACCCGCCAAATATCTTGGATGCGCAAACATTCGTTGAGATCCCAGGAAACACCGGTAAATCCCAAGAATCACCGTGCTTACTCAGCAATACCGCCAAAATATCCCCTCTAAGACCCCAGAATTAGAACTCAGATGCCCACCCCCGTCAAGGCGTTGGGGCTTAGATCATCTCACGCTGCGGGCCGGCCCATATTCGAAACGTCATAGCCTCCCAGCGCCTCCACTCGGCGGTGAAGCCCAGGACTACGTAGCAAGTCCAGCAGAGCCTGCACTCCCGGTTCGTCAATCAGATGTTTCGGGAATACCAAGTCATATCGCTCTTCTTCCAAGGTCACAAATCCCAGTCCTAATGCGGAAGCTGCCACCTGCACTCCCACCCCAACGTCGGCCAATGCTGTCGACACAGCGCTAGCCACCGCAAGATGGCCAGGCGCTTCGCTGTGATAACCGTCCAAGGCCAAAGCCGGAATTCCTTGGGACGCTAGCAGCCGGTCCAACAGAGACCGGCTTCCCGAGCCGGGTTCCCGATTTACCATTCGGACTTCCGGCCGAGCAAGGTCCGCGACGCCGAAGATGTTCTTTGGGTTGCCTGGCATCACAATCAGCCCCTGTTGCCAGGATGCGAAGGTTACCAATACACAAGGGAAAGGCACCAAACGGCGAACCCA
>DCAE01000079.1:9128-39474 GCA_002311385.1 Dehalococcoidia bacterium UBA1141
TAGCTGTTTTCTTCGGATGAAATCAGCCTAACGCCATGCTTGCCCAGTCCAGCCTCAAGCAAGGCCATTGCCGGGTCACAGCCAAGAAGGCTGACGGTGGGCGAGGCCAAATCGTCACCATCGAAAGGCTGAACCGATACCCGGTTGTCTTCCGAGGTGCTGGTCAAGCCAAGGGGCAACAACACACCCTCGGCATCGGCCAAAGAGTGCCTGGCCGCCGTCTGACCGATGACCTGCCTTGCCAAAAGCCGGTCGCCCACCCGCCACAACCGGACCCGTTTCGGGGTTGCTGTGCTGCCCGTTGTTGAATCTTCGTCAAGTGATTCTTCCCGAGAGTTGCCGACAAGTTCGGCCCAGGTATATTCCGGTGGCTCGCCCGCAAGGGAGAAAAGTCCGTCCACCTGATTCCCTAGGGCAAGAGCCAAGCGGAGAGCGACTTCGGTGGAAGGTGAGGATTTGCCAGACTCTATGGCTAGGTAAGCCTGGCGGCTGATGTCGGCCTTCCCGGCCAATGCTTGTTGGGAGAGACCGGCTCTCAGGCGAAATTGCTTCAGGTTATTTTTAAGCATTGTCAGTTTGTAGATTTTCTACGATATCCAATCTACAGAAACAGCCTTTGGCGTCCTTCAACCGTCATGCCAGATTCCATGAACACCCAAAGTTGAGATGCTCTGGAAATATCAGCCTGCACCGGAACGACGACTGCTTTACTGGTACAACAAATAATCTACATTATACTTGTCATTATATCAAGTTTACTTTACAATTCTTAGGTCTACCCAATACCAGTATGTATTTATAAGGGGGAGTGAAATGGCTAATCTGGCAACCCTGGACAAGGCTTACCTGATAACCATGACACAAATCGTGCGGACCGGACAAGCGCCCCATTACACAGAGTTGGCTTCTGAAATGGGTGTTTCAGTTGAAGAAGGGAAATCGATTCTCCACGAGTTGGTTGACGCTAAGATCCCCGCATGGCTCCATCCGGGTACAAATTACATCGCGTCGTTCCCGCCCTTCAACAACCAGCCCACCCAATACCGCATCACCGTGGGTGGCGACCAGAAATGGTTTGCCCAATGAGGATTTGAGTCGCTGGCAGTTTGCTGGCTGTTCCCAGGTCAAACGGTATCGATCAATGCTCCATGCCTGGATTGCGGCGAACCCATGGCCTTGGAGATGAAAGACGGCCAGGTCCTTTCCGCCGATCCTGCGGGCATCTTTGGCTACACGCCCGAAGCCTTAGGTGGCCCACCCGATGGCCGCCCCCACCGTTGATCGGAGATGAACCTCTTCCGGTCGGAAGAGCACGCTAGGAACTGGAGTGGATTCAAGCCGGAGTTCGTAGAACTACTGTTGCCATTGGAATATTGGGTGGAAAGGTTCAGCGCGCCCATGTTTCGGGAAAGGGGTGCCGCAGATTACATTTCACAACGGGCTGCGGGGAACCTTTAGGAAAACCAATTTGCCCAGAACTTTCAGCATTAATTCAGTGGCTATAACCAGAGGCGGAGATTTCGGTGACGGTCCGATGATGCCCAATTTCCCTCCGCTATGAATCCTCGCCTCCAGCAATGGATTAAAGCTTGGACGAGAACGCGGTTGGAATGGGCCTGCAGAATTACCATGGGAGCGGTTTTGGTCGCTGCCATTTTGGCCTGTTCCGGCACTGGAGGCAAAGAAACATTGACCGTCTTCGCCGCCGCCTCCCTCACCCAGGCGTTTACGGAGGTTGGAGACGCTTTTGAGGAACAGCATCCCGAGTATTCCATCAGGTTGGCGTTCGACGGTAGCCAACGGCTCCGGGTCCAGTTGGATCACGGAGCAGTGGCCGACCTGTTTGCTTCCGCCGATGAGCGTCAGATGGACTTGGCCAAAGAATCTGGACTGCTTGTCAGCGAGGCCGTAGCTTTCGCCACCAACAGCCTGGTTGTTGCCGTTTCCAGCAGGGCTGGCGCGCACGTGGATTCCTTGATTGACCTGGCCGGGGACAATGTCAAATTAGTGTTAGCTCATCCAGAGGCGCCAGCGGGACGTTACGCCTTGGCGGTCATTGATTTGCTGGCCAAATCTCCCGATTTTGGTCCGGGATATTCGGCCCGGCTGTTGGAAAATGTTGTTTCTCAGGAACCTAACGTTAGGGGCGTGCTGCAAAAGGTGGCCTTGGGGGAAGCAGACGCCGGGTTCGTATACGCTTCCGACGCATCAACGGCGGAGAACGTTTCAACCCTTCCGTTGCCCGAACAAGCTAACATAGCCGCCATCTATCCGGTTGCCGTGCTTCGCACCGCTGTCAATAAAATGGCCGCTGAGGAATTCATCCAGTTTCTAATCTCGCCCCGCAGCCAAAGTATTCTCCAAGACCACGGATTCGGTCCCGTTCCTTCAAAAGCAGGGTCAAAATCAAGGCGTCTAGCCGGCGCTCATAGGGAGAGTTGATTTTGGCCTCGATCACTAGACGCCGAAGTATAGGGCTACCCAATACTGGCGCTGGGATGGGCGGCGCAGCCACTCTGTTGTACGTGCTTTTTATTGGATTGCCGGTGGGTGCGTTGCTCTTTAAAGCCGGTCAACAAGAGAGCTTTTTCACCACCCTAACGAGCGGTCCGGCCCTAACGGCCATGCGTCTCTCTTTGGTTACCAGCGCCATCAGTATGGTCGTCATAGTGCTGGTCGGCACTCCCTTCGCTTATCTGTTGGCCCGCAGCAAATCCCCCTTATTGCGACTGATTGACACCTTAGTAGAACTGCCTTTGGTGATGCCGCCGGTGGTAGCAGGGGTTGCCATGTTGATGGCCTTCGGGCGCCGAGGCGTATTGGGCGCTCCTTTGGAAGACTTTGGTATAACACTGCCGTTCACCACAGCAGCGGTCATCATGGCACAGATATTCGTCGCGTCCCCATTTTTCGTCAGAGCGGCCAAGTTGGGCTTTCAGTCGGTTGCGAAAGACCACGAGGACATTTCCCGCACTCTGGGCGTCTCTCCTTGGTGTACCTTCTGGCGAATCACTTTGCCCTTGGCAGCGCCGTCTTTGCTCACCGGCCTAGCGCTCTCTTGGGCGAGGGCGGTGTCGGAGTTCGGGGCCACCATCATGTTCGCCGGGAATCTGACGGGCAAGACTCAGACGATGCCCTTGGCGATAATGAGCGCAATGGAAACCAGCCTGGACACAGCACTGGTTCTGTCGGTGCTGCTGGTTCTTGGCTCTTTAACGGTCTTGGCTGCTCTGGGCTACTTTGCCCAGCGGCATTGGCAGGGCGAAGCATGAGCCGGGGTTGGGTCCATTGCCGCGTTGGCAGCTTTGGCTTGGAGGCGGAGTGGAGCATCCAGTCCGGGGAGGTGCTTGTGCTATTCGGTCCTTCAGGCGCTGGCAAGACTACAACCCTTCGAGCAATCGCCGGGTTGCTACAGCCAGAGAGCGGACACATCGAGATTGGTGACCGAGTCGTTTACGACAGCGCCAGCGGTGTGAGCATACCAACCCACCGCAGGCGAGTCGGGTACCTAACTCAACGGTACAATCTATTTCCTCATCTAAACGTGGCCAAAAACGTGGGCTATGGCCTCCGTGACTGGAGCCCAGCAGCGGCAGCCGAGCGAGTGCGGGAACTGATTGAGGTACTGCGCCTGGACGGCTTGGAACAAAGGCGGCCGTGGGAATTATCCGGAGGCCAGCAGCAACGGGTAGCCTTGGGCCGGGCTTTAGCCCCAAAACCCGAGGTCCTACTACTAGATGAACCCTTTGCGTCCTTGGATATGGAGCTTCGCCGGATATTCCGGCGAGAACTCCGTTCTACTCTAACCAGCTCTCATGTTCCGGTCATGTTGGTCACCCACGACCGGGAAGAAGCGCTGGCGTTGGCCGACTCGATTCAGGTGATTGACGAGGGCAAACGGTTAACACAGGGAAACCCTCTGGATGTTCTGGGGCAGCCGGGCCAAGAGCGGGTCGCCAACTTGGTGGGGGTGGAGAATCTTTTCACTCTTGCCATCGAAAGCCGCAACCCCCGAAACGGCACCATGATCTGCGTGGGCGGCGGACTGAGAATAGAAGTTCCCTTGGACTCGAATCTGCCAAACATGGGTGCAGAAGGCGGTTCCGAGCCGTCAAGCGATACCAACGACTATGTTACCGTAGGCATCCGAGCATCGGACATAATACTCTCAACGCAGGATATTCAGAGTTCCACGGCTAGAAATCGGTTGCTTGGTAACGTTACCCATGTGGAACTGGTGCCGCCGGGATACCAAATCACGCTGAATTGCGGGCAAGACCTTCAGTGCCAAATCACGGGAGCGGCCTTGGAGGAACTGGGTATCCGGCCCGGAATGGATCTTTGGGCTGTGTTCAAAGCGTCGTCCTGCTTCTTGATTCAACCTCCCAGTCAGGCGGAATTGGCAAGGCTTTAATTCGCCGATGCTGTTTGACCTAGCCAGGGGATTTTGCAAGATTTTGGAGGATTTTGATTGAACCTGCGCCTAAAAACCGGCTACAATTACACAGTTCCGAGAATCTCAGTCAAATCAGGCCAACAATTGTTTTGCTTCTCAACACTTTTCTTAAAACAACGGTGTTTGTGATATGAAATTCACCGACCTTCGAGACTTTGTAGCCTTCCTCGAACGCAAGGGAGAGTTACGGCGGATCAAAACCCCCGTCGATAGCGAATTGGAAATCACCGAAATCGCGGACCGGGTGGTGAAGATGGGCGGGCCAGCCCTCTTGTTCGAGAACGTTACCGGCTACGACATGCCGGTTCTCATAAATATGTTTGGCACCCGACAGCGCATGGCCTGGGGACTCGGAGTGGATAATCTGGATGATGTGGTGGAGCGAATCGAAGGGCTACTGCAGTTGATGCACGGGCCACCACAAGGGATTATCAACAAACTGCGCACATTGGGCCAGATTGTTCACCTTGGATCGTTCCAGCCCAAGACTGTAAGCAGCGCTCCATGCCAAGAGATTGTGCTAAACGGCGATGAAGTCGACCTATTCCAGTTGCCGGTGCTCAAGTGCTGGCCCATGGACGCCGGCAGATTTATCACATTGCCCTTAGTAATTACACGAGACCCAGAGACCGGCGTGCAGAATTACGGTACATACCGGATGCAGGTGTATGACCGCAATACCACAGGGATGCACTGGCAGACTCACAAAGTAGGGACTCGCCATTACCGCATCAGCGGTGAGCGGGGCGAAGACCGTCTTCCCGTTGCGGTGGCGCTGGGTGCGGACCCGGCCACAATTTGGACCGGATCGGCCCCGCTGCCTCCCGACATGGACGAGATGATTGTTGCTGGCTTCCTGCGGGAGGACGGTGTTGACTTGGTCAAGGGTAAAACCGTGGATTTGATGATTCCCGCCCAGGCGGAGATAGTTTTGGAAGGATACGTGGTGCCAGGCGAGGAAAGGGCGGAGGGGCCGTTTGGCGACCACACTGGATATTACTCAATGACCGACCTCTACCCGGTATTCCACGTGACCTGCCTCACCCGCCGACGCGATCCCATTTACCCGGCTACAATAGTTGGGCGGCCACCCATGGAAGACTACTGGATGGGAAAGGTGACCGAGCGGCTTTTTCTTCCCGCCCTCAAGCTGGTTCTACCCGAAATCGTGGACATCAACATGCCAGCCGAAGGGGTGTTCCACAACCTGGTGATCGTGTCCATCAAGAAAGAGTTCCCGGGCCACGCTCGCAAGGTTATGAACGGCTTGTGGGGTCTGGGGCTTATGAGCCTGGCAAAGACCATCGTGGTGGTGGACCATTTCGTGGACGTTCAGAATCCGTCGGAGGTCGTCTGGAGGGTCACCAACAATATAGACCCGGCCCAAGACTTGGTGATTAACCAAGGGCCGATTGACGACTTGGACCATGCGTCACCAACGCCAAAATTCGGCAGCAAGGTGGGTATAGACGCCACGCAAAAAGGCCCTCTGGAAGGCCGTACGCGAGAGTGGCCGCCGGATATATTGATGGACCCAGAAATCAAAAGCCTGGTTGATAGCAAATGGAGCGAATACGGGATAGATTAATGACCCGCCGATTCACACATGGCGATTATTTCAAATAGGACAAAATGGCAAGAACCGCAGTACATAGCGCCATAGCATTCCCTCGCACCGTGGTGGTCAAGACTCCCATTTACCTGGCGTCCATCAGGATTTGGGAGTCACTCTACGCCGCCCCATTCGCCTACATGAGCATGGTGTTGGCAGCAGACGGCTGGCCGGGGTGGAGTACGTTTATTTGGATAACGGTGGCATTATCCGGCGTACGCACGTTGGGTATGTCGGCCAACCGTTTGGTCCACGCCAAGGAAGACGCATTGAACCCACGCACAATGAACCGGCACATTCCCCGGGGTTTGCTGAAATCAGGTGAAGTTCTGGGCATGATGCTGGTGTCAACCGGTGTTTTCTTTTACGCCACTTCCCAGTTGAACGGACTGGCCCTGGCCTTGGCTCCCGTAGCTGCCGCCTACGTAGTCTTCTACGCATACTCCAAGTATTTCACTTGGGGCTGCCATTTCTTTCTGGGCTGGGCTCTGGCCATCGCCCCGACAGCCGCTTGGATTGGAGTGACGGGACGGTTGGACCCTGAGCCTGTTCTCCTATCCTTCGCAGTGGCGACTTGGGCTGGAGGATTCGACGTTGTCTACGGATGCGCTGACTACGATTTTGATCAGAACTATGCTGTTTATTCCCTACCCAAGAGGTTCGGCATCGGAACCGCACTCCGGGTGACCAAGGTGATGCACTTTTGCTCCGCATTGGCTTTGCTGGGCGTGGGGCTCTGGTTGGAACTAAGTTTTTACTACTTCATCGGTTGGGCTATCGCCGTGGCGTTGTTAGCCTTCGAGAACACCTTGGTTCAGGCTGATAACCTGTCCAAACTTCACTCACCGTTCTTCAAATACAACAGCGTCATATCCATGCTGCTGCTTTTATTCACCACTCTGGCGGTGGTCTTATGATGCGTTTATGGTAGCGCGCATGTCGATAATAGTTGGCATAACCGGAGCCAGCGGGTCGGTCTTGGCACTGAACACAGTGGATGAGTTGCTGAGGCGAAACGTAGCAACCGCTGTTGTGTGCTCAAACAGCGCTCGGCTAGTCTGGCAAGACGAGTTGGGAGCAACTTTCAACGACACATTGGTTGAATGGCAGGAAAACCCCAATTTTAGATTCTATTCAGCCAACGACATGCGAGCGCCCATCGCCAGCGGCACCTATCCGGCGAAAGCAATGGTGGTGGTTCCCGCCAGCATGAACACCATAGCCTCGATAGCCCATGGGATTACCAGCCACTTGGTTCACCGGGCGGCGGATGTTTGCTTGAAAGAAAGGCGGCGCTTGGTTTTGGTGCCCCGGGAGACCCCCCTCAACAGCAACCACTTGGAGAACATGTTGACATTGAGCCGCATGGGAGCGGTGATTCTTCCCCCCGAACCTGCCTTTTACTTGAAACCTCAGAGCGTGGATGACATAGTCCGATTCGTGGTCAGCCGAATCATGGTGGCCTTGGACTTGGACGAAGCGTTGCCCGAGGAGTTCCGATACGAGGAGAAGGAAGATGGCCATCTTTAACCGCTTTAGCCGGTGGCCATGCGCATTGCCAGCCTAATCATATGGCACAGTTAGAGGGTGATGCGAAACAAGAGTACGTTGCCGGATTATTTGCCAGCATAGCCGGCAAATATGACTTGATGAATGACCTGATGACATTCGGGCAGCATCGCCGGTGGAAAAAGCACACCGCCAGAATCACCGCCCAAGGCCTTCATGGAATCTCCCTGGATATTGCCTGCGGCACCGGAGATTTGGCGCGGGCCCTCAGCCGCCGTCAGGAGATCGCCCACTCCGTTGGACTGGATCTACTGCCGGAAATGATATCCCTGGGCAATGCCAAGATCCGGTCCCAAAATCTGTCATCCAAAGTCACATTGATGCTGGGGGACGCGCTTCGGTTGCCCTTCCCAGACGGTTCTTTCGCTTGCGCCACCGCAGGGTTCAGCCTACGCAACATGCCAGACCTGAAGGCAGCCTTGGCCGAGATGGTACGGGTGGTTAAGCCAGGTGGACGGGTCACCACCTTGGAGTTGTCCCCAATGCCCGGCGGACTAAAATCCAGCCTATTTCGGCTCTGCTTCCACAAGCTAGTGCCCTTGCTGGGCGGATTAATCAGCGGCAACCGTGCCGCTTACGCCTACCTGCCCCAATCGGTGGACTACTTCTTGGAGGCCGACCGACTGGCCGCCATATTCCGCGAATTGGGTCTGGTGGACGTGGGTTACCGGCGAATGGGAATGGGGACAGTGGCACTGCATTGGGGCCAGCGTCCGCAATAACCTCCAACTGGCTCTGTCCCAATGTCTCTCGTCTTGTTCAGCCATGAGGATTGGGATAAACTAATAGGACACTTTATTAATTTTACACGGCATATGTTATGTCAATATCGAATTCTAGAAGGAGCGATTTCCACCAAACTCCATGATTTCCGTGTTCGATAAATTAGATTCCGTGCTTCAACGATATCAGGAGATTGAAGAAGCCATGGCTCGCCCCGAGGTTGCCGTGGATTTTGAGCAAGTACAGGAATTAGCCAAAGAGAGAGCAACATTGGACGGCTTGGTGGAGATATCCCGCAAGCACCGTACCTTAACCGACGAGCGCGTTAGCCTGGAAGGGTTGCTGAGGGAAGAAACCGACCAAGAAATGAGCCAAATGGCCCGGGAGGAACTGTCCCAGATTGAGGCCAGTTTGGCGGATCTCAGCGAAGAACTGAAGTTTGCCCTGCTCCCCAAAGACCCCAACGATGAAAAGAGCGTTATCGTGGAAGTTCGAGCGGGGACTGGAGGCGCCGAAGCCTCCCTATTCGCCAGCGATTTATTCCGTTCTTACACCCGTTATGCCCAGATGCACAACTGGAAAGTGGATGTCATGGACACTAGCACGTCCGACCAGGGCGGCTTCAACAAAATCGTCTTTGAGATTCAAGGGAAGGGGGCTTTCAGCCGGCTCAAGTACGAACGCGGTGTCCACCGAGTCCAAAGGGTACCCGATACCGAAACCCAAGGACGAATCCATACCTCCACAGCCACCGTCGCAGTTCTTCCGGAAGCCGACGAAGTGGAAGTTAAGATTAGCCCCGAAGACATACGCATAGACATTTTTCATGCAGGTGGCCATGGCGGCCAGAACGTGAACAAAGTAGCAACGGCGGTTCGCATCGTCTATGAGCCCACGGGTCTTACCGTGGTATGCCAGGACGAGCGTTCTCAATTTAAGAACAAGACGCGGGCCATGGCGATGCTGCGTGCCAAGATACTTGAAGCGGAGCAAGAACGCCACGACGCCGAGATTTCCCAGGACCGCCGCTCCCAGGTTGGGGCCGCTGACCGCTCGGAGAAAATCCGCACTTACAATTATCCTCAGGACCGGGTGACCGATCACCGCATCAATTCCAGCTTTCACGACATGCCAAAAATCATGGACGGTGGGCTGGACATCATAATCGACCAACTCACCAGCTGGGAGCAGGCCAAAATGCTGGATGGCGGGATGGCCTAACCCGGCCCCATAACCATGGCAACCCTGCGCGACGTTATCCGATCCACTCACCGCATCCTGGAAGCTGAGGACATCCCTGATCCACGCTTGGAAGCGGAAGTCATGGTGATGAGCCACATGCGCATGCCCCGGCAGGATATATTCTCCAACCAAGAGAACGAGGTTTCAGCCCTGCAAGAACGGGAGCTAGCAGTCACCGTGAAAAGGCGGCTCACCCGGGAGCCACTGGCTTACATTCTGGGCATCCGCGAATTCTACGGAATCAACTTGCTGGTAAATTCTGAAGTCTTGATTCCCCGTCCCGAGACCGAAAGTCTGGTTGAGCACGCTCTGTTCATGGCACTGATGGGGATGGAGACCACTGAGTTGGCAATCGCCGACGTGGGAACCGGCACCGGCGCCATAGCCATCAACTTGGCTCTGCACCTGCCTGCCGCCCGCATCTACGCCGTGGACTCATCGGACTCCGCACTGGATGTTGCGGCCTACAATATTCGGACCCACAACGTCGCTGACCGGGTCACCCTGGCCAAGGGCGACCTGCTGGTGCCGGTTCCGGAACCGGTGGACCTGATTGTGGCCAACCTGCCCTATCTGCCGACGGCGCGTATTCCGACGCTGCAACCGGAGATTCAATGGGAGCCGAAGTTGGCCTTGGACGGCGGTGAAGACGGCCTTGATGCTATACGGCGGTTGCTATCACAAGCGCCCAGCAAGGTGAAAGAGCAGGCGACCATACTACTGGAATTGGACCCGGAGCAGGTGCCTGCGGTCGAGGAATTGGCCAAGACCTACTTCCCAAATGCCACCACCAGCGTGGAGAAAGACTTGGCCCAATTGGACCGAATCTTCGTGATTAGCCACGGAGTGGGTGACGATTAGCTGAAGCAGGCTCAAACTCGACGTTACTCTAAACAATTCACCTATTGTTGGAACGCTGTTGGTTGCACTGGGAAGACCTGGCTCGACTGGGACTATCATTCATTTAATTTCTTCTATTTTGCCTGTCGACCCATCTCCTCGGAGGTACCTCCAAAAGCGCCACCCGTTCACCTGCGTGCGAGTGATGAGGCGAGCCGCTGCCGATGCGCTACGCCACTGCCCTTTAAAGAAAACACAGTCTTCTCTGCCTCCATTGGTCCGGGTCTTATCAAACCGAGCCTCGTACTTCTCACCTTTGAACCTTACGAAGATTGAGATTACGCCTGCCAAACCACCAGCAGGTTCAACATCATCGACTGACATATCCAGAACTTCGTCCTCTCCACGTAGAGGGGCAAGAATCTCCGTGATTTCGACAAGAGATCGATATGTTTTCATGTCATTTTCGTCTAAAGTAAATCTGGCGAACTGCCAAACTTCATCCATCAATTTGGCTAGTCCGATGCGTATTTGTTCGCTGGCCAATATTTAACCTCTTAATACTATTATATTCTATATTACTCAAAATACTCTCTTTACTCGCTCTCTATACTATCAGGTTTTCAATTTGACTTCAAGTATGAACAACCATACTTAAAAGGCCGCCCCATTTCGGGCGGCCTTGATTCTCTTCTCGGATTGCTGGCTGCATTTTGAAACTCAGAGCCCGGTCAACTCCAACGTAGTTACCTCAGTTCCATCCAGGTCGGCTATGCGTATGGCGTGGTTGTTGGTATCTGCGATGTAGATTTTACCGCCGGAGATGCTGAGGCCGCTGGGTTCGGAAAATTGGGCTTGTTTTCCTGGGCCGTCTTCATGGCCGGAATCTCCGGTGCCCAAAAGAGTGAACGCGCCCCTGGTGACCGGCAGAACCTTTTTTATCTTGTGGTTATAGGTGTCAGCAACATATAACGTGCCGTCAAAGAAGGTAATCCCAATGGGGTGCTGCAGGCGAACATTATGGGTGGTTCCATCAACGTCGCCGAACACGAAAAGGTCCAACCCCACAACAGTCCTCACTTTTCCCAACGGGTCCAAGTCTGCGCCGCGTATCGAACTTGTTTCACTGTCGGCAAAATAGAGTTTCTTGCCATCGGTGGTGATGCCGCTGGGTTGCGCCAGCGTGGATGTAGCTAATGGACCGTCGGTGATGGATTCGCCCCCGGTGCCGGCGTAAGGGCCCACCATTCCATCGGCCAAGTTCATTGACCACAGCTGGTGGATACCGGCCATGGCTATGTAAATGTTGCCTTCATGAAAGGTAAGGTCCCAAGGAGAGCTGAGCGGCATCAACCGGCCAGGCTCTCTCCCTTCTCGAGTAAACCCTTGTTCTCCGGTGCCCGCAATCGTCTCCACGGTCTTAAATTCCAGGTCTATTTTTCGGATGGCGTGGTTTTCGGCATCGGCCACGTATAGCGTGTTCTCGACCAAGACCATGCCCTGAGGATGGTTGAAGACAGACTGGGAGAAACCGCCGTCGGCGAAACCTTCTTCGCCCGAACCGATAACTTCTTTTACCGCACCGTTTAACGTAGTGATAACTATACGATTGTGGTTAGAGTCGGAAATGAACAATCGGTCGCTGGCGGCATCCGCTTCGACCTTTCCCGGGAAATAGAGGGGAGTGTCTTGGCGGCGGTCCGGTGCCAAGATTGTCTCTTTGCGGTCCAACCATCCCGCAGAGTCAAAATCGGAAATCATTTGGCTCAGTAGGTTGTCGAAAGACTCATAGGTAATCTCGCCTTCGTGCTTACCTATAACTTTGCCCTGAGGGTCTATAAACATCATGGTGGGCCACGCCCGGCAGGCGTATTGCTGCCATATAAGAAAGTCAGCATCGTTGACCACCGGATGTTCTAACTCATAGCGTTGTACTGCCTTGGCCAGATTGGTGGCGTCTTTCTCGTTGGGGAACTTGGCAGAGTGGACGCCCACAACCGCGAGTTCGTTGGCGAACTTCTTTTCCAGTTTCCGCAACTGCGGAAAAATGTGCAAACAGTTCACTCAACAGTAGGTCCAGAAGTCCAGCACCACCAATTTGCCGCGTAATTGGGCCATGGTCAGAGGCAAATCCGTGTTGACCCATTGCAAGCCGGTGGGGAACTCAGGAGCATTGGATTTGCCAGCAAACTGTATCGCCATCAGTACCTCGGGTAGAGTGGTCAACCGTCGGCGGATCGCCAACAGCTAACTGGATAAATGAAACAATAGGGGGAGCGGGTGGTTACTCGATCGCCAGAGTAGCGTAGCGTATGAAGATTGTGCCCACGGGCTCACCGAAGGG
Organism: Dehalococcoidia bacterium UBA1141; assembly: GCA_002311385.1. Classification (GTDB taxonomy): domain Bacteria; phylum Chloroflexota; class Dehalococcoidia; order Lucifugimonadales; family UBA3495; genus UBA1141. The sequence goes on from DCAE01000079.1 coordinate 21,915, forward strand.
CGCATTGCACACCATGATTGCGATGGTGTGGTTGTTACCGGGAACCGCTACTTCCTCGATTAGGATTCGTTTTGGGGTGTTATTCCCGGTTATCACCCATTTGTCCCGGTCAATCTGACCGTCGATGTATACTTCGCCGTAATTGTCCACATTGGTCTCAAACCAGACCCTCTTACCTGCCACGTCCTGGCCTTTGACTTGCTCCGGGACGCTTATTTTGAGCCGGTACCAGGCGAAGGTGAACCCCACGGAGCGGCGCTCTTGGATGTCCCCGTCAATCTCCCAGGAAGAATCATCGTAATCGGGTAACCGGGCCTCCACAGCCCTTAGCTCAGCCACCAAGCCTTGATTCGGCTCGCCGGGAACCAATCCGGATGCAATACGCCAACCTGTGGAGCCCACCACCGACAAATCGGCGGCATTTTCCAGGTCAAGAGTTACTCTCGGCATCTGTCCTCCGGTTCTTAATTGAAGAGACGGTTCGGCAATGATCCGAACCGGCGCATCAAACGACTGTTTAACAGGCGGCACTGCCGCTACTCCAGGAGAATCTATCCCTTCAGGTGGGTTGCGAAGAACTCCAAAGTTCGGGGCCAAGCGGCGTCCGCTGCCTCTTTGTGGTGCCTTTCGGGGTTGCTGTAGTCCATGAAGGCGTGGCCGGCGCCATCGTAGGAGTGGAACGTGTGGGCTTTGCCTAGCTTGGTTAATTCATTGTCTAGGGTCACCAAGTCTTCAGGAGATGGATTACCGTCGGTGGCCCCGAAATGGAACAGCATCGGGCAGTTGATGTTGGACGTCTGAGCAAAGGGGGTTTCGCCGGGGCCCCAGTTGCCCATGATGTTACCGCCGTAGAAGGGAACCGTGCACTTGAAGATGGGGTTGGTCGCCGCCATAAGCCAAGCGATGCGGCCCCCCATGCAAAAGCCGGTGACTCCGATTTTGTCGCTGTTCACCGAGGACTGGCCCTTCAGGAAGTCCACCGCTGCGTTCATGTCGGCAATTATGTCCGGATCGCTCAGGTGGCCCAGCCGGTCCATGCGGGGACCATCCATTAGCTCTTGAGAGAAGCGGTGGAAGAGGTCGGGCACCACTGCCACGTAGCCTGCCTCGGCCAATTGGTCGGCCATTTTCCTATCGAAATCGTCAAGACCGCCGATGTGAAATGCGATAACCACAGCGGGATGAGGCCCTGAGCCGCTGGGTATGCTGGCGTACATGTCCATCGAGCTGCCGCCGACAGTCAGTTTGTCCGTAAAGCTTGGCATTTGTTCTATCCTCCCAATCTCTTTTTGATTCCATCATGTGATTCGATTATGTGATTCGATCATGATTCTTTTACTGAACCTAGATACAACCTAGTAACTAGGCTCCAGTCCGGGAGATTCTAGCAGAAATAGTCCAGATTCCCAACGCAAGCATGGGCTCAGGCGGGAACGACTATACCAAGCCCTCTTCTCTCATGGCCGATAAGGTGCTCTGGAATGCATCCAAGGTACGGTCAATCTGCTGCTCACCATGGGTGGCCGATACCAAAAAGGAATCTCGCCCCATTATGTCAATTCCCATGTTCTGAAGGCCACGCTTCATGCCGGTGGTTACAGCGGAGGCGACGGTTTCGCTGATTTTGGAGTGGGGCATTGTGCAGATTTCCCGGTCGCAGTCGCAGTCGGACATCACCACGTGAATCATAGAAGCGATGCCGTGGGCGTGGCCGGGAACTTCCATCTTGCCGAAAAGCTCGTTGATACCGGTCTTGAGCCTTATGGCCATGGCATCTGCCTGTTGGTTGATGGGTTGGCTGGCAATCATCTCCAGTGCGGTGGCTCCGGCTACCGCCGACAGCGGGTTGGCGTTGAAGGTTCCCGGATGGTACACACGGTGGGTATTGTCCCAAGTGGGGTCTCCCCGCTGGGCAATCATGTTTATTATTTCTGCTTTTCCGCCAACCGCGCCGCCGGGAAGACCGCCAGCTACGATTTTGGCGAACGTTGTAAGGTCGGGCGTAATCCCATAACGTACCTGAGCGCCTCCCGGAGATGCTCGGAAACCGGTGACGACCTCGTCTAGGATCAGAACTACTTCATGGCGTTCGGTCAGTTCTCGCACGCCCTTCAAATAATTGGGTATATCAAAAGGCAACTGGCCGTAATGGGCGCCGGTGGGTTCCAGGATTAGGGCCGCAATGTCTTTGTCCCGGTTTAACACGTCCTCCACGGCAGCCAAGTCGCCAGCGGGCACTATGACCATGGTGGACAAACTTACATCTGGAATACCGGGAGCAGAACGGTCGGAACCGGCCATGGCGTAATCATGCCAGCCGTGGAAATGGTCCTGGAGTTTGATAACTTTGTTACGTCCGGTGTAGGCCCGGGCCAGACGCATGGCCATCAAAGTAGCTTCGGTACCAGAGCTGTGGAATCGCAGTTTTTCAACTGAGGGCACAAGGACTTGAATCGCCTTGGCCCACCGCATCTCCTCGTCGGTGGATGCGCCCAAATGGGTCCCCCGGAGAATCTGTTTGGAAACGGCCTCGGCTATGGCCGGGTGTGAGTGCCCCAGGATCAATGCACCGTGGCCGGACACAAAGTCTACATATTCGTTTCCATCCACATCCCACTTGAGCGGTCCTTCCCCGTGGGTCATGAACAGAGGAAAGGGCTGGGCATAACGGGAGTCATGGGTTACCCCGCCGGGGAATACCTGGGTTGACTCTTCGTAGCGCTGTGCGGAGCCTGGGTGCTTGGCGATATATTCTTCCAGAATAGTTGGCATGAAGCCTCCTGTGGCCGAGGTTGCCCGAGTAAGAATTAACAACGTTTCCCGTTGGCCAAAGCCTGGAAAACGGTGCAGCTATTCTAGCGTCTCGGCGGAATTTCCGCTACAGGCAGTGGTGGGTTGAGGAGTGGTGTGAAGGTAATGGAGATGATTCCCGAAAAAGTCTCCCTCACGATGTCATTCTGAGTGAAGCGAAGAATCTTTACGTCTAGGCCATGCGATTCTTCGTCGCTTCACTCCTCAGAATGACAGTGTTGAGACGAGTCCCCGTAAAGGGGGAAGGGACTATCCAGATGACGGGTTAGTCATCGGCGGGGCTTGGTGGCGGAGCGCCGGATTCGGGTTCGACCCTAAAATCGGACATCCATTCCAACCATTTGGGAAGGTACCAGTTCCAATTCCCCAGGAGTTTCATGCTGGCGGGCACCAGTATCATCCGGACGATGGTGGCGTCCAGCAATATAGCCATACCCAATCCGAAGCCCATTTGCTGCAAAGCCACCACGTCTCCGGCAGCGAAGCCCCAGAACACCGCCACCATGATGAGGGCGGCTCCGGTGATGAGCCTACCGGTGGCCCGGATGCCGAAGGCGACCGATTCAGTGTTGTCACGGGTCTGGTCAAACCGTTCCCGAACGCGGCTCAACAAGAATACGTGGTAGTCCATGGAAAGGCCGAATATGATGGCAAACAGGAAGATGGGTATCCATGCTTCCACCGTACCGGACTGTTGAAAACCAAAGACATCAGCCAGCACGCCTTTCTGGAAGATTAGCACCAATATGCCGTAGGTGGCGCCAACCGATAACAGGTTGAGGATGATTGCCTTGATAGGGACTACGATTGACCGGAAGATTATCATCAGCAGCAGGAAGCTAACCGCCAATACGAAGGGAATAACTACTTTGGCGGCGTTTTTGGACATATCGAAGAAGTCGATATTTGAGGCGGTTTCCCCGGTCACGTATACTCCAGCAGGCACACCCTGGAAGGCCGCCGGGATGTATTCACTTCGCAGCCGCATAATTGCATCGAGAGTCGCCTGAGTCGAAGAATCACCCGATACAGGCACCGCCAGCAGCCCGACCTCTCCGTCTTCGCTGACTGTTAGGGTCTTCGGTGTTCCAAAATTCGCATCGGGTTCCAGTGAACTTGTGAGTCGCCCGATGGCGTCCTGCACTTCCGGTGAGCTTATATCGCCGCTAATCACTATCTCGGCAGGGGTGACCTCACCCGCAGAGAACTCACGGTCCAGAATCTGGAAAGCCTCTTTAGATTCAATGCCGTCGGGGAATGATGCCACGCCCGTTGAGCCTGTGTGAATCTCGAAGAAAAAGACTGCAGCGGCTATGAGCAGCCCGCCCGCCAATACCAGGCTGATAACCGGTTTGCCCATGGTAGTCCGCGACACCCAGTCCCAAAAACCACCGGGTTTCGTTTCGTCAAATCCAGTGCCCGACTTGCTGATGATTGGAACGGAAAGTTTGTTTATCCGATCACCCAGCAAGCTTAGTATGGCAGGCAACAATGTCATAGCCGCCAGAACCGAGGCTACGACCACAAATATTACTCCAAGTCCGATACCGATGAACACATTGGAAGGCACCAGCAACATGCCGATGAAGCCCAGCACCACGGTCATGCCGCTGAACACGACGGTTCGGTTGGCGGTTGCCCCCGCCTTGGCAATTGCTTCCAGTTTATCCAGGCCCTTGGACCGCTCTTCCCGGTACCGGGTGAGGAAGAACAGGGAGTAATCTATACCCACCGCTAAACCAATCATGGTAATCATGTTTTCCACGAAGAAGGATAACTCGATAAACTGGCCCGCCAGCGAGGCTAAACCCATGGCCAGCACGATGGCCACCACGGCCATGATTAGCGGTATCACCGCCGCAACAATGGTGCCCAGTACGACGACCAAAATTATCAAAGCTATGGGAGCGCCGAAGATTTCACCCTTCAGAAGGCCTTCTTGGGCTACTTCCTGAAAGTCTTTGCCCACAGTAGCTTGCCCGGTCATCAGAACCTTAAAGTTATGATCGCCCTTGAAACCATCGACCACATCCGTTACTTCTTCAATGTTGTCGCTGGCATCGTCCACGTCTCCAGCCATAGTAAAGGGCATAATCAAGGTGTTCCGGCCTTCGGAAACCAGGAATCCCGCTTTGACCTCAAAGTAGTTAAGCAGTGTTTCCTGCCGGATAATCTCCGGTCCCAGGGCCGCTACACCGTCGTGTATCGAATCGACGATTTGTTTGAACTCCGGGTCGTCGACCGTAAATGCTTGGGACTGGATGACCACCACCTCGTTAGTTCCTTTGGGACCGGTCAGGTTATCTTCGATGAGTTCATTCGCGATTTGAGACTCTGGGTTGTTCGTGATTGCGAACTCTGTGGTAATAGCATCTTCAAAGAGGCTGGCCCTCAAGAACATGGCGACAATGAACAACACGACCCATATACCTACAATAATCCAAGGTCTCCGGCTGGAGACTCTGGCTATCGATTCTGTGGAAAGGTTCACCGACATTGTTAAACTCCCTCAATCTTGGTTTCGGCTGCCCGCCGGTAGCATCGATTCGTTAACAGCGCGGAGGTTTTTCTTCTGGGCTGGCGATGGTTCCATCCTTAGATTGCAATGAGAAAGTGCCATTATATAAAGACTTCAAGGCGGCCACGTACTTCAGAACATCTACTGTGGAATCAAAGGCCTTTTGTAGCACCAGCCCGTGCCAGGTAGAAAGCAGAACTCGCGCCGCAGCTTCCGGGTCCAGCGATGCTTCAATCTGACCCAATTCCTGAGCGCGCACCATTAGTTTGGTCAGCGCCACACGATAAATATCGAGGTTGGCTTCTTTGAACGACTCCATCACCTGAGAGCTGCGTAGAGCCTCGGCCCACAGCTGGATATTCATGCGAAGGTGGTCCTGAGCTTCGTCGCTACCTAGCCAACCAAAACCGGAGTCGACCAGCATGTCCAGAACCTCTAATGGGTCATCGCTTTGTTCGGAAGCATCCAGCACAATCTGCAGGTTTTGCTGGTGGCAGCCCTGACAGCTCGCAGCGATTATCTCTTCCTTGCTGGCGAAGTAGCGGTACACTGCCCCTGGGCTGAGTGCTGCCTCCCGGCAAATGTCTTGCATGGTAGTCTGGTGAAAACCCTGCCTGGCGAAACAAGCGGGGGAAGCGTCCAGGATTTGCTGACGGCGCGCCTCCAGGTGGGCGATGAAATTAGATTGCTGACCGGCAGCGTCAAGTCAGAGTAAAATAGTTCAAACAGGTAATCTTTGGCCCTGAACAACAGGCTGGATATCATGGCCGACATTATCAAATCGCATGTAGACTCCACACCATCAATACGCCACATCCTCCACGCCGACCTTGATGCCTTCTATGCGGCTGTGGAGCAACTGGACAACCCCGAGTTGCGAGGCAAACCCGTGCTGGTGGGCGGCAGCCCCGAAAACCGGGGCGTGGTGGCCACCGCCTCCTATGAAGCCAGGGTGTTCGGCGTTCATTCGGCCATGCCCATGAAGTCGGCGGTACGCCGTTGCCCTCAAGGAATAATCGTCCGGCCGAGATTTGGGCGCTATAAGGAAATTTCCAACATGATCATGGATATTTTCCGCAGCGTAACCGACCTTATTGAGCCCTTATCCATGGACGAAGCCTACTTGGACATCACCCAAGCGGTAGCTGGGGGATTGCGTCCGTTGGAAGTCGCCTTGGACCTCAAAAAACAGGTGAAGGAAGAAACTGGACTGACAGTGTCTGTGGGAGTGGCCACCAACAAGACGGTGGCCAAGATTTGTTCAGACCTGAACAAGCCGGACGGTCTGGTAGTGGTGGCGCCCGGTGAAGAAGAGGCGTTTCTGGCGCCCTTGGCAGTGGGCAAGATTTCCGGCATCGGTCCTAAGACTGTGGAGCGATTGAACCGGGACGGCGTGGAAACCATCGGTGATATGGCCGCCCAACCGCTGGAGTGGTTCGCCAATACTTTCGGCGTTCGAGCCGAAGGCGTTCGGGCTCGGGCCTTGGGTACCGACCGGGATGAGGTACACACCCACCGGGAGACAAAATCTGTCAGCGCCGAGACGACCTTCTCCTCCGACCGAAACGATCCCGAGGTATTGCGGGAAGAACTGGCCCGGCTGGCAGGTAACGTGGCCCGTCACCTAGAGAATTCAGGGTTGCAAGGTCGTACCGTAACCGTTAAGGCCAGGCTGGCGGACTTCACCACTTTCACACGCCAAAAAACTCTACCTGCGCGAACGGCCACTGAAGAAACAATCTTGGAACACGCCTGGGGACTCTTGTCCAAGGAACTGAACCCGGAGCGGTCATTTCGCCTATTGGGCGTGGGAGTGTCATCATTCCTGGAATCCACTGCGCTGCCGGCTGCTAAAGCAGACCAACTCCAACTTTCATTGTTCGACCAGCCCGCGTTCGACCAGCCCGTGTTTGACCAGCCACTTTTTGACCAGCCCGTCTCTGAACAGCCGGACCCTGGCCAAGAAACTACCTGAACAAATCCCGATCACCGGTTCTCAATATCCGCTTGATGCTGGCGTCTTCCATTGGAATATAAGCATAGCCGCGGACTATGCTAACCGGTACCCCCTCGACCTTCCCGGTAACCAGTTCGGCCGTGGCTGCCAGTTCGTCGGCCACAGCAATCTCCGTGGTGTACATCATGTTGCCGTGGCTATCTTCTTGGCCGACGTAGCTGAGCATGGGGTCGAAACCAGCCACACCGATGGCCACATTGGCGGCGCCATTGCGCCAAGGTCTACCAAATGTATCGGAGACAATCACCGCCACATCAAAACCCAGCCAACTCTTGATAGCGGCTCTGATTCCACGAGCTGAGAGGTCCGAATCCACCGGTAGCAAGCACACAGTGTCGGAGCCGGGGATGTTGGATGCGTCTATACCGGCATTGGCGCAGTAGAAACCGTGACGAGTCTCGCTGATAATCACCCCTCGGTCCATCCGCACGATGCGCGCACTTTCCCGTAGGATTAGCTCTGTGTGCCTGGGATCCCGCCGAAAACCCTCAGTGATTGAGATGGCCAAGGTCGATGGTTCAACACCCTCAATGGTGATTACACGGCCCTCGGCCTTGGACACCACTTTTTGAGTGACCACCACCACGTCTCCAGCCTCGAAGGGTGTACCCTGCTGGGCTGCGGCATCCATCATCATGCCAGCAATGTCATCCCCGGACTTTATCTCCGGCATTCCTTGGACGCCAATAACGCGGACCTCAGGGGGCGGCATAGGTTCACATCCTTTGTGTTGATTGCGATTAGTAGTATAGCCGCTGTCTAAGCCCCATGCTACAATTCAATTCCTAGGTTAAACTTTAGGTAAAATACCACGGCTAAGCTGTGAGCCGACAACACTATCACGGATATCCATCGATTCTGAAAATAGGATATTTCGATGACATCGTCATCTTCTTCATATAGGAAAAAGGTCTACACCAAGTTCGGTGATTTGGGGGAGACGAGCCTGCTTTACGGTGGGCGGATTTCCAAGAACGACCTGCACACCGAGGCTTACGGCATCACCGACGAGGCTGTTTCGGCCATGGGCTTAGCTCGGGCCACAACCGACGACCTTAGGGTCAAAGACGTGTTGCGGGACCTACAAAGGGAACTGTTTACTATAGCCGCCGAACTGGCCACGGAGCCGGATAAATACGAGCTATTTCAGCAGCACTTTCAGCCCGTCACCCAAGATATGGTAACCAACTTGGAAACCATCATCGACGGATTGGAAGAAGATGTGGAGATGCCCAAAGTGTTCATTCTCCCCGGCGGCTCACCGTCTTCCGCCGCCATTGACCTCGCCCGCTGCATCATTCGCACCGCCGAGCGCAGAGTTGTGGCTCTGCGGGAGGCAGGAAAATTGACCAACGATCTGATAATCACCTATCTGAACCGCATCGGAGATTTGCTTTTCGTGGTAGCCAGGTACCAGGATAGGGAACTGCCCATCGAACGGGCCACCGGAGACCGGAGCTAGTCGTCGTGACTCAAGAGATTAAATTAGTGGTAATAGACTACGATTCCGGTAATCTTCGAAGCGTCTCCAAGGCCTTGGAGTCAGTTGGTGTAAACCATATTGTTACCGCTGATCCAGATTTGATTGAATCGGCCGAAGCGGTGGTCTTTCCAGGAGTCGGCTCGGCGCCGTCGGCCATGGCGGCTCTGAAATCTCGAAACTTGGTGCAGCCGTTGCGGGAGTACGTTGCCTCTGGCCGTCCCTTTTTGGGTGTATGCCTGGGCCTGCAACTATTGATGGACCGCACTGAAGAAGGAGACGCCGAATGTTTGGGCATCGTGCCGGGACAGGCCAAACGGCTTACGGCTGAAAACCCGGACGGCGGACTAAAAGTGCCCCACATGGGCTGGAATAGCGTTCGATTTACCGATAGTCACCCTGTTTTTGCGGGCATCCCCCAAGACAGCTACTTTTACTTCGTCCACAGTTACTACGCCGTACTGGAACATTCAGTTGGACTCGCTGGCATTACCAACTACGGTGTAGACTTCTGCAGCGTGTACGCCAAAGGCAACTTGGTGGCCACACAGTTCCACCCGGAAAAAAGCGGGCCTGTGGGCGTCAGCATCTACAAGAACTTCGCCGCTTTGGCAATTAAGTCCCTCGGTACTGGCCAAAGGATTGCCGCAGAAAACTGACGGCGATTTATTCGGGCTTGGTGACGAATGGAAGTAATCCCTTCCATCGATATTAAAGATGGTCGCTGTGTGCGATTGTACCAAGGCGACTACCGGAAACAGACGGTTTACTCTGATGACCCGTTGTCCGTGGCTGCGACCTGGCAACGGCAGGGCGGCTCTCGTTTGCATCTGGTGGACTTGGACGGCGCAGCCGCAGGCCGAATGGTTAACTTGGATCTCATCGCCAAAATTATCGAAAGGTTGTCCATTCCCGTGCAGGTAGGCGGTGGCATCCGCAGCCTGGGAACGGCAGTGGAGTTGCTCTCTGTTGGGGCCGACAGGGTAGTAATTGGCACAGCGGCCGTGGAAGACCCGTCATTGGTGAAGGCGTTATGCCAAGAACACGGCAGCGGCAGTGTCGTGGTGGCAGTGGATGCCAGGAACGGTCAAGTGGCCATCAAAGGATGGACCGAGCAGAGCTCCGTTTCAGCCTTTGATTTGGCCCGCCAGATGTCAGAGTTGGGTGTACTTCGACTTTTGTACACAGACATCTCCAGGGACGGCACCATGACCGAGCCGAATTTCGCCGCAAACGAGGCCTTGATACGGGAGACGGGGATGGCCGTGCTGGCCTCCGGTGGAGTGACGGTTTTGGAGCACATTCGACGCATGGCTAGTACAGGAGCCGAAGGGGTAATCGTGGGACGCGCCCTATACGAAGAAGCCTTCACACTACCGGAAGCAATCGCCGCAGCCCAGGAAGCCTATTAAGGGCCTTGCCTTAAACCTGTCATTCTGAGGAGTGAAGCGACGAAGAATCTCATGCCCTCGACGCAAAGATTCTTCGCTTCACTCAAAATGACATTGTGGAGGAGACTTTTGGGGAACCTCCCTCTTAAGGCCAAGACTGTAGAGATTTCTATTTTGATTGACTCAGCTAGTTGGCCACTTCTTCACTGGGAGCGGTGGGAGTCGCACTGTCCAGGAAGTTCCACCGGGCAGCCAAACGCTCTTCCGCTTTTTCCAGCCAATCCTCCCGAAGCACTTCCATCAGCAGGAAATCCTGGGACAGCCGACGCACCGGTTTTACTAAGTTAAACCCGCTCTTCCCGAAAGAACGCTGGGCTCTGATGTTCCACTCCAGCGTGTGGAGATAGACCCGCTTCAGGTTTCTCTCGCCGAACATATATTCAAGCAACGTGGTCACGGCATCGTAGCCATAGCCGTTGCTCCAGTAGTCTCGGTCTCCAATCACGATGCCCAACTCGGCCTGCATATTCACGCTGTCCAAATCATAGTACATACAATTACCGATTAACTTGCCGTCCAGGGTATCCGTGGAGAAATGGTGTGAACCTGGAGTGGGATAGCGCAGTTGGTCTTCAAAAATCTTCAGATAGCGCTCAAAACTCATGGTCAGTGGGTATGCTGCGTCCAAGCGCGCTAGTTCGGGATCGCTGCGCCATATGTAATCTTGCTCAGCGTCTTCCACTTTTTTGTCACGCAGTGTGATTCTGGCGCCTTGGAGTTGAACCATATAGATCTTCCTTACCGGATAATACTGTACCGGACAATACTTTCGTCTGGGATTGACCTGTACGATAAGTCGAATCCAGGCTGAGTTATCTCTTGCAATTCAAACGTAGGTGATGGAGGCCCACGCTGGATTAGCGCTCCGCGATTGTCTTTAATGCTCGGCGTAACACTTCCGTCTCGTTGGCATAAGCCAAAATCTTCAGAGCCTCTTCGGAGGTGAACCATTGTACAACGTCGAATTCGGGATCGTGTAACTCGAACCCTCCTCCGGTGGGGGTCATGAGATAGTAATGTACCGTCTTGTGGAATCTAACTCCGGCTTCCCGCCCTACGAACCAATAGTCGATAGCCCCCAATGGCGATTCGATTTCCACCTCAAGGCCCGTTTCTTCCCGCACCTCGCGCAGGGCCGTTTCCTCCAATGTTTCGCCGGGATCGGGGGTTCCTTTAGCAAGGCTCCAGCGATAGTTCTTAATCTTTGAGGTGTCCGGAAGCTGTTGAGATTTAGCGGCTCCAGCCTTGGCTCTCAGGGTTAGTCCGCACAGCACTGCTTGAATCTGTCCATCCACCCGGCGCCACACTACTCCACCCGCCGAAACCAGAGTTTCCACCCGGCGACCGGGATTCTTTTCGGTCAATTTACCACGCCCTTGTTATGTACTCCTTCCGGAAGTTATCCAATTCAATTTTATTGTGCGCCAATTTTAGCGTCAACTGGAAATCGGATAGATTATTTCGGATGTTTTAGCTAAGTCCGCCGCCTATGGCTGGTACGAAGTGAACTTCGCTATTTTCGCCCACTTTTTCTAGCAGGCCCATTCGGGCTATCTCTCCGTCTACGGCCACCGCCAGGTTTGATCTAATCGCACCCTCTTCGCAAAGTCTGTCCTTCATCCCGGGGTACAAACGGTCCAGTTCTTCTATGACCTGCCGGACGTTTTTAGCTTGGAAATCGACCTGTTTTAGTCCCCCAGTCATTTTCTGGAGCATGGTTGGTATGAATACCTTAGCCACGTTGACCGCACCTCGCCTAGCTTTGGTTAATTATAACTCAAGGTAACTGGATTCTTGCCAAAATAAATCCCAGCCACGGACGGCACCCCAATAATCCAGCACTATCATTACTCGCTCAGTAAAGCCGTGTCTCATAACCTTGTCTTATGTAATCTTCCAACTCGTCCAACGAGCATACCTCTTGATTCGAGTGGTCATGAACCATTTCAGCCAAGGATGGCAGGCTCTTGCGCGGCACTTGGGCATCTGCGTCCCACAAACGACTGCGCTTAAAAGCCTTGGCACAATGAAGAAACGCCTCCTGAACCTGGACCGTTATGGTCAAGACTGGGCGTTTGCCTTGGTGGGCAGTCAGATCCAACAATTCTTCGTCCATGACAATGGAGGCCCGGCCGTTCACACGCAGGGTATCCTCTATTCCGGGAATCATAAACAGCAATCCCACATGGGGGTTTTCGAGGATGTTTATCAGCGTGTCGCCCCGTTTATTGCCTGGACGCTCGGGAATGACCAGGGTTTGGTTATCCAAAACCTTAACAAATCCAGGAGAGTCTCCCTTGGGAGAAACATCGCATCTTCCATCAGCGTTAGATGTCCCGATAAGCAAGAACGGCGCCAGTTCTATGAATGAGAAACAGTGCCGGTCCAAGGCCGAGATTTGTTTTTTCACGCTGATGGGTTGGGGTTTACCTATGACTTTCCTCAGCTCTTCGATCCCGGTCACCTCCTGAGAAAAAGTTCGAGTGGCCATGTGCTTTTACCTCCTTGTGATGTACAGCGGATGAGTGGCCTGAGTTTGGGAACCGGGCCGCACTTGAAGAACCGGCATTTGGGCAGTCCGAATCATCTGGAGAAATTAAGACGGCAGGGGCAGCGCATCAGCCACCCCTGCCGTCTTTGGTCTCTATTTTTGCCCACCGAAACTAGTCTAATCGCACTGGGCTTAAAACTTGATACCCGGTCCTTATTTGCCTTCTCCTGAGATGGCGTCCAGAACCTTGCCGGGGGTCATGGGCAGGCTGTTCATGCGTACGCCCGCGGACCCTTTGATAGCATTGGCAATAGCGGCCATTGGTGGAACTATCGCTGCCTCGCCAACACCGCGGACTCCGTAGGGGTGACCAGGATTGGCCACCTCTACTATCACGGTGTCAATCATCGGGAGGTCCAAGCTTGTGGGCATGCGGTAATCCAGGAAGCTGGAGTTCATCATCTGACCCTTGTCATTGAAGAAGTACTCTTCATTCAAGGCCCAGCCGATACCCTGCACCGCGCCACCCTGCATCTGACCTTCCACATAGCTGGGATGCACGGCTTTGCCTGCGTCCTGAATCGCGGTGAAGCGCACTATGCTGGTTTTCCCGGTTTCCAGGTCGGTTTCGACATCCACTAAGTGGACCGCATAACCGTTGCCTTCACCCGTTGGCTCCACGTTGGAACTGCCGGTGATTGCGCCACCCGTTGTTGCCAACTGGCGGGACAATTCTTTGAAGGTCATTCGAAGTTCCGGGTCGGATTTATGTTGAATAACGCCAGAGGCATATTCAACATTGTCTTCGGGAGTGTCCCAGATACGGGCAGCTCTGGCCACCATCAAACTCTTGACCTCTTCGGCGGCCTCAATGGCGGCCCAGCCAGTGGCGAAGCAGGTCCGGCTGCCACCGGTTATGAAGGTGTAGCCGATGGAGTCCGTATCCACGACAGTGGGCTTAATCTCTTCGTAGGCGATTCCGAGGGTTTCCGCAGCCTGCTGGGCGATGGACGCCCTGGTGCCACCGATGTCAACGGAGCCCATGATTAGGCTCACTATGCCATCGTAGTTAACGGTCATGGAAACGCTGGACGGGAATGAGCGGTTCATCCAGTAGCCACATGCAACGCCGCGGCCCCTGTTGCTAGAGCCCATGGAACTCTTGTAATGAGGGTGATTTCGAGCGGCTTCCAGGCATTCGACCAGTCCAATTCGATTCGCTATAGGGCCTTCAATGCGCCTGGTTCCTTCCTTGGCGGCATTCAGTAACCGGATTTCTATGGGGTCAATACCCAACTGATCAGCCACTTCGTCAACCACCGACTCCACCGCAAATGTAGCTTGGGGTGAGCCAGGCGCACGGTATGCGGCAGTCTTGGGTTTGTTCACCACCACGTCGTAACCTTCCAGAAAACCGTTGGCAACGTCGTAGCAACCGAAGGCGCACAACATTCCCTGCATCACTGGCGACCCAGGATAGGCTCCGGCTTCAAAAGCGAGATTTGCTTGGACGGCGGTGAATTTCCCGTCTTTGGTGGCTCCGACTTTGACCTTCATCCAAGTGGCGGGGGCCGGGCCGGAGGCTTCAAAAACATCAGTGCGGCTCATTACCAGCTTAACGGGAGCGCCGCTTTTCTTGGAGAGCAAAGCGGCGATGGCGTCCAAATAGGCCGTTATTTTGCCGCCAAAGCCTCCGCCGATTTCCATTGGAGTTACCTTGACTTTAGAAACGGGCAATCGCAGCACATCGGACACCGAACTCCTCACGGCGAAGGCACCCTGGGTGCTGGTCCAGACACTCAACTGACCGTCTACGTTCCAGAAAGCGGTGCCGTTGTGGGGTTCGATGTAACCCTGATGGACAGCGGCCGTGCGGAACTCTCGCTCCACCACCACATCGGCGGCAGCGAATCCTTTTTCGGTATCGCCTGTTTCGTAAATCAGGTGGGCAGCGACATTGCTGGGTTTTTCCGACGTCTCGCCCAAGGAGGCGGTGTGGAGATCGTCGTGGAGCAGAGGTGCGTCGTCCTTCATGGCATCTAAGACGTCTAGAACAGGGGGCAGAAGCTCGTATTCCACAGAGATTAGGTTTATGGCTTCTTCGGCCACGTGGGGGTTGTTGGCTGAGACAGCCGCCAAAGGATGGCCCTTAAACAGAACTTTGTCGCCAGCCAATACATGGTTGCTGGCGAACTTTAGCCTCATGTAATCACTGCCCAGCTCGTCTTTTGACAGTGACGAAAAGGGTAGGTCTTTGGCCGTCACCACAGCCCGGACGCCGGGATGGGCTTCAGCCTTAGAGGTATCTATAGACTTGATGCGGGCATGAGCGTGGGGGCTGCGCAACACTTTGCCGTGGAGTAGGCCCGCCAGGTTTATGTCGGCGCCGTATTGGGCTCGCCCTGTGACTTTATCCACACCGTCCGGTCGAATTGGACGTTTGCCAACAACATCGAATTCAACCTCAGACAGAACGATATTTGCCTCAGCTGGGTTGGAAACCACTAGGTCACCCCCTTAAGTCATGTGCTACTTCATTTTTTGAGATGCGTCCAACACCGCCCGAACGATTTTATCGTAGCCAGTGCAGCGGCACAGGTTGCCCGCGAGCCAGTGCCGGACTCGGGCTTCGTCTACATCGGGCTCGGCGTCCAGCAGAGCCTTGGCAGCCACGATGAACCCCGGGGTGCAGATTCCGCACTGTAGGGCAGCCTGTTCCAAGAAAGACTGTTGCAATGGGTGCAGCCCTTCGGGGGTGGCCAAGCCTTCGATTGTGGTCATATCCTTGCCTTGGGCTTCTACACCCAAGACGAGACATGAGTCTACGATGCGGCCATCAAAAATAATAGTGCATGCGCCGCAGTTACCGTCATTGCAGCCCTCTTTGGTTCCGGTCATACCTACCACATCCCTAAGGCACTCCAGCAGGCTCTGACGAGGCTCACAGAGGAAGTTTACTTCTTCACCATTGATTGTCGTTTGTACGTGTGTGACTCCGGGCATTTCTATCCACCTCTGGCTCTTTGAATAGCGTTGTTGAGCGTGCGACGGGTCAAAACACCAACTAAGTGCACCCGTTGCCGCACGGTCCCTCTCATGTCATCGATGGGTTTTGCGTCTGCCATGGCTTTTTCCGAAGCTTCTTGAATCGCCGCATCGGAAACTGCTTTGCCTGCCAGGCTATCGCCGGCCGCTTTGGAAAATACCGGTGTGGGCGCAACGGAAGCTAGGGCGATGCGAGCCGAAACTATGTTTTGGCCCGAGGCGTCCAATACCACCGAACTGCCTACGCCAGCTACCGCTATGTCCATCTCGTTTCGGGGGATGAACCGCAGGTAATTCGCGCCTGAATGCGCTAAAGGAACTGGAATTGTTATCGAGACCAGAATCTCACCGTTTTCCAAGACACTGCGGCCAGGTCCAGTGCAAAAATCTTCCGCCGGGACTTGGCGAGTTCCTTTGGGTCCTGCGATATTCGCCACTGCGCTCAATGCGATTATCGCAGGTATGGAGTCTCCGCTGGGTGACGCATTACACAGATTTCCGCCGATGCTTGCCCGGCCTTGAATCTGGATGCCGCCAATGAGAGATGCCGAATCGATGAGCCCCGGGTAATTATCAATCACTGCTTTGTGTTGATAAATCCGGAAACACGGCACGGCTGCGCCCAATGTCAGGCCGTCCTGTGCGCTATAGGACAGCACGTTCAGTTCCGGGATTCCTTTTACGTCGACCACCAAATCGGCGCTACGACGGCCGCCTCTAAGTTGAACCAAGACATCGGTGCCGCCAGCCATGGCACGAGCCCGGTCTCCCTTGGAAGCCAGCATTTCCACGGCTTCACTGATAGTTTTTGGGGTTGCGAAATCAATCCATTCCAATTAACCCACCTCCTAGGCGGAATTATGGTAACACCCACACTCACCTGCATCAACCAATATTTAGTAGCCAAGTGTTACTGAGGCCACGAATACTGGCGGCGACTGCCGGTGGCTGCGGATGGTGACCACACAAGTAAGCCTTTTCGCCCGGAACGCTATGGCGCACGCAAGCGACTCCTTGGCTTTGCCCGCACCATATTAACCCCAGCCAAGCCGGTGGTCAACGGATAAGCGTACATAGGCAAATTTTGATGGCGTCGGACAATATCCGAACCTGTGTTATCCGCTGTATTAGCCTCCTCGAACCGGTGGGCTTCCCGGGGGGCGTCTAGGAAGAAATTTGAAGAAATATCTGGTTAGACCGAGCCAAGCAATTTAAGGGCGATTCTACTGGATTGGCAAGGCCTGTATTCGCCAAGGCCAGTCACGATATCAAGAGGCAACCGGTATTGCCAATAACGGCCTAGACAGGCTTTACTCCGACACATATAATCCCTGAGCCGCTACTACCACGGGTTACGCACCGTGGAAGCTGGTAAATTTGAGAGTGATGTCATTGATTTCGAGACGATATCTAAATAGATTTATAGACTGAAGCTAATCTGTATCTAATTCACGAAGGAGATTCACATGACACAAGCGCCAACACCCTATCGCATAAAAGCAAGTTGGATGGAGACCTGCAACTGCGATTCAGGTTGCAACTGCAACTTTGGCGGATTCCCGGACCACGGTTCTTGTGAGTCTCTGATTGGGCTGCATATATCGGATGGAAATATCGGCGACGTAGACTTGTCGGGTGTTACGGCCGTCTTGGCCATCAAATGGCCGAAGGCCATACACGAAGGAAGCGGAAACGCGGCCGTGTTCATTGACGAGTCCGCGACGACGAGTCCGCGACCGAGCAACAG
>DCAE01000005.1:0-50625 GCA_002311385.1 Dehalococcoidia bacterium UBA1141
AGGGCTTTGTGATAGCGGCGGTGGTGGTTTCGGTGGGGTAAATCTATACCCTGCACCGGGAGTCCAAACACACCACCACCCTCATGTTTTTCTCCCTTTAAAAGTGTCCCATTATCGCTGAACGCCTACATGGACGAGCAGATTGAAAAAGCAGGACCAAGGTAAGGATGGGGGTGAATCACTGGGCTAAATCAAGAATAACTAGAACCGGTTGATGGAGACGTAACTGTGACTAAGCCATTCATGTTTTTCTTGGCGTTATTTGTCGCATTGGGACTCAGCATCGGCGGTTCTTTTGCGGGTGGTGTTGCTTTTGGCAGAAGTCAGGACAACGAGGCTGGAGCCGGCACGCCAACTTTGGCGATTCCCGGTAATTTTGCCCGTAGTTCCGGTAGTAATTTTGGCGGAAATTTCGGTCAAACATCGGCTGGACGATCGCCCCAAAGCTCCACCGCCGATTCCCCCGGAGACGGAGGACTCCCTGAGAATCTGGCAGAACTCCGTCAGCGCATCCAGTCCGGCGATGTCAGTCCTGAGGACCTGGCCCGGCTCAGAGAGCAGTTTCAGTCCGGGAATTTTAAGCCGGAGAGCCTAGTGCAACTGCGTGAGCAGTTTCTATCCGGAGATGCAACGGCCGGAGATACAAGCGCCGGAGATGCAAGCGCTGAGGACTTGACGCAACTGCGCCAATCGTTCGGAGGTAGGCCCGGAGGCGGTATCACCGGCACTGTGGATGCGGTCGATGGCAACCAACTAATGGTGGACACAGCCAGCGGCCCAAGAACCGTGACCATAGGCCCGGACACCGTCATACAGAAGTCATCAACTGGAACTTTGGACGATTTGCAACAAGGCGTCAGAATCGCCGCCTTTGGCGCCACCGAGGGTGAAGAAGCTAGTTTCGTTGTGTTGATACCGGAGGGAGCTGCCGGGCTCTTTGGTGACGGGATATTTTTCGGGAACCGTCCCAGACAGGGCGAGAGTGGATTCGAAGGGACAGTAGGCTCCGGAGAGCGCTGCTTCCGCAGGGGCGGAGGCCCTACGCCGTAGATTGAACTCGGTATTCTGCCCAGTTGGTACAATCTATTTAAAACATCCCCTGCGCCTTGAAACGCAGGGGTTGTTTTTGTTTTAGTCTTCGGATTGGCCCGATTCAGCGGCAATCTCTCCCCAAACACCACCGATTACAGCCAATATCACCCAAATCTTAAAATTCTAACGGTGGCTTAAATATTGGGACATATAATACCCACAACTTGATTCTCCAAGCCCCGTATTACAGGTTTTAAGAGAGACTGAACAGGCTCGATGAACAGATTAACTAAATTCGCTGGATTGTCGATGGCCGCCTTGGCCGTCGTAGTGTTATTATCGGGGCGGAACGCATACTATTGGAATTCGAAGCCGGATTCACCCTGGAAGCCAGGATTATTGGAGTGAGCCTGGCCAACGACTTGCCAATGCTCAAGGTAGACCCGTCTCTTCTCGCAGACATTAGCCCGGTGGAATTCGGAGATTCCTCGTCGGTGCGCCCCGGCCAGATGGCGGTGGCCATTGGAAGCCCCTTCGGCCAAGCTCGTTCAATCTCGGTTGGAATTATAGCGGGGATTAACCGGATTTTGGGCAGCAAGGAAGGGAGACCGATTCACGGCAGTCAGCAAATAGGTTTCGCTCTACCTGCAAACACATTGGCCCGGCTTTGCCCGCGCTGAGAGTACAAGGGGTTATTGAGTCGGGACTGCTGGGAGTAGCAGGCATAGCGGTAAGCGCCAGGGTGGCGGAGCGGTTGGGACTGCCGGTGCTATCGGGCATCTACGTAACCAGGGTCTTGGCCGATAGTCCAGCCGGACTTGCCGGGATTGTGCCTGCCGGACCTGGGCTGCGAGGATTGCCTGTTGGCGGCGACGTGATTATCGCCGTTGACTCCGTTCCGGTAACCGCGCTTCAAGGTTTTTTTCGCCGAGTTGGATAGACACGGCCCCGGCGAACCAATCGCATTGAGCATTGTACGTAAGGGCGTAGAGCAGGAATTGCCAATCCCCCTGGCCTCGTGGCCGGCTGGAGAGAACCCGTTCACCACATCAGCGGACGTGGGCCCCAGAGATTTGGCTGGATCTGCGGTTTTCCAGTATCCGTTTATCCGGCCGCTTCCCGGCTTCTCCTTTCCCGACATCTTCCCGGAGAACCCCTAACGAACGTGGAGCGTCAGATATGACGCTCCATCGGTTCTCTGTGCCGACTGGACCTTCGGAACCCCCCGAAGGTTCGGTCACTTTTTTAGTATATCTGCGAATTTGTTCCGAAAGTCCATAAAGGCAGAATCTATAAAGGTAAAGAAATGGCCTGGCCGGACTGGGCGCTACGGGTCACGGCCTCGGTGAATTCCATGTAATGAACTCCGACGTCAAAGGGAGTGTGGACGATTGTTTCTTCTCCTCGAATCGCGCCTACGAACTCCTGTTCCACACGCCAGGCGTACTGCCCTTCCGGCGGATTGGTGATTTCGCTCAGCTGGGTGTCGCCTCGCCTGCCGCCAAAAAGATTTAGCTTCCCGTCTAGGTGCAGGGTACCCTCGCTGCCATAGAGCCAGATGTCGTTGCCCGGAGACAACCCGGTGGCGGCGCTAACGCGGATGTGGGCTTGGGCTCCGTTGGCCAATTCGCACAGGACATCAACGTGGTCCGGGATGGTGACGCCCACCCGGTTGCCGTTATCGTCGATGCGGTAGGAAGCATTGACCTTGGTCATGGCCATGACCTTGGTGGCCCGGCCTGCCCAGCGAATCATCGCCTCGTACCAGATTCCCATGCTCAAGATGTTGTACCCGCTCAAGTCACGGTTGTGACGCCAGTGTAGCGGTCCGCCGATTTCCACGAAATCCGGCCCCAAGACTTGAATCTCAACCGACAGCAAGTCCCCTAAATAGCCGTCGTTGATTTGCTTATTGATTAGGTCGTCCACCCGGAAGGTCATGGGCGAGGGCACAATCTGAGCGACCAACTCGGGCTTCTCCCTAGAGGCGTCCAGCATGTCCTGTGCCTCGGCAGCATTGGTGGCCATGCGCGCTTCGCACAGCACGTGTTTGCCGCTCTCCAGTGCCGCCAAGGTGAGGGTACGGTGCATATAGGGCCATGTGCCGATGCACACCGCATCCAGAGAATCGTCCTCCAGAAGCTCCTGCCAGTTGCCATACACCTGAGGAATGTTGAATTGGTCCGCAACTTGGCGACCGGACTGCATGCTCCGGTTGGCCACGGCGGCTATCTCAACGCCTTCAACCGATTGAAAGCCGGGAATGTGCCGCTCCCGGGTGTTCTTGCCAGCCCCGATTAGTCCTATTCGAACGGATTCGTTGGCCATTAGCTGACTCCTTATTAAGGCGAATATGCCCGTCTGTTATTGTCAGTCTTTGCGTCGGTAAATCCACTTAATCTTAGTCATGTGTCGAACAAAATCCTCCACCGTCCCCCTTTGTAAAGGGGGATACAGGGGGATTTGTCCATCGTGGGGATTTTCAAGATTAGCTCCACTAGGCTCCCTATAGTTCAAAAACAGAGTTACGATTAGAGAGGCAGTGAAATTGCTTGCCCGGTTTGGGCGCTACGAGTCACGGCTTCGGTGAATTCCATGTATTGCACGCCCACGTCAAAGGGCGTGTAGGTTACCTTCTCTTTTCCTCGGATTGCATTGATGAATTCTTCCTCCACTCGCCATCCCCCCCGCATGCCTTCGGCGATGGGAATCTCGGTAAGCTCTTTGTCCCCACGTCGGCCACCGTAGATGGTGGTGAAAGGCGATCCGGTCAGGTGTATCGTGGCCTCGCTGCCGAAAAGCCAGAGTTCCTGGCCCATCTGCAGTCCGGTGGCGGTGCTCCAACTTAGGTCGGCTTGTGCACCGCATGCCATTTCACAGAGGACGTTCACGTGGTCGGGAATGGATATCGTCCGCATCACGCCGTTTTCGTCCTTCCTTCGGGGCACGTACACCTTGGTCATGGCCATCACCCTGGTGGCTGGGCCGACCAAGCGCATGATTGCCTCATACCAGATACCCAAACCCATGATGTTGTAACCGCTGTAATTGCGGTCCTGCCGCCAATGAAGCTCACCGTCGTAGTCGACGAACGAGTCCGAGCGGTCTGCTCGACCGTGTTGGTCGGACACCCTGAGCCTGACGGCCAGCAACTCCCCCAGATAGCCGTTGGAAACCAAGTCTATCAAGGTGGGCTCAACCTGAAGCAATTGAGGGGCCGGGACAATCTGGGTCACCAGATGGGGCACCTGACGAGACGCATCCAGCATCTCTTGGGCTTCGGAGGCGTTCATGCACATCCTGGCTTCGGTAAGCACGTGTTTATCATTATCCAACGCCGCCATAACCAAGGTGCGGTGCATGTAGGGCCAGGTGCCTACACAAATGGCATCGGTGTCGTCTGCTTGAATCAAATCCTGCCAATTATCGTATACAGTGGGAATCTCAAACTCGCTGGCGATGCGCTCGCCGGATTCCCTGCTACGGTTGGCCACGCTCACTATCTCCACACCTTCTTGTTCCCGCAATCCGGTGATATGTCTGAGACGGGTGTTGGCGCCAGCCCCTACAAGGCCCACCCGGACAATTCCATTTTCCATTGCCTAACTCCTTACCTGTGAAATGGTTTAAGTGGCACGCATGCCATGAATCTAACAGGCCTTAAATCCAAATCGAAAGGCCCACAGGAAGCCCGCTAGATTATAGGGGACGCCGCAGCATCAGTCTAGAAGCGTGGGTTATTTAGCGGTGTTTCAGGCGTATCACAGGAGATGAGCTTGTAGAGCCAGTCTTTCGTGAAGCCCAATGTATTGTTCTCGGACAGGCTGGCGTGGAAATACAACCGGAGTTCTCGTCAGTGGCTGGCTGAGCCTAAGCACCCTCGACTATGCAGACCCTTCGACAAGCTCACCACGACCGGTTTAGGTTCACCACGAACGGCTCTAGTTCAACACGAACGGTTGCTAGCTGACTACCGGTGGCTGGACAAGCTCACCTTCCCAAGTCATCTGCGATCCCGTTCCAATCCCGTTCGTCCTGAGCCTGTCGAAGGATTCCCGACATTGGGTGTTCTTAGGCAATGCTCGCCACTAACACAAATACCGAACACAAATGCCGGTCGTCATTGTGGGTTTGTTTAAGAGCCTAACATACTCTAAAAAGGGCAATGGTTCGACAAGCTCACCACGAACAGTTTAAGTTCATCTCGAACAGTTCTGGCTCACCACGAACGGCTCTGGCTCACCACGAGCGGATGATGGCTGATCACCATTGGCTCGATTAGCTTAGGACGAGGGGAAAATAAAAATCGGCTCAGGCTCCAAGGCACCGGCCAGTCGGGGTAAAATACGGCGCTAGATATGGGAATTCTTATCAGGTTTGTCCAGATACTGTTAAACCTTTTCACCTCTGCCCGGTTTGTGGTGGAGGGAGACAGCATGCTGCCCACGTTGGTTGAAGGGCAGTCGGTGGTTGCGGTGCGCACCAGGAGGTCTTGGAACCGGTTGGAGAGAGGCGACATAGTGGTATTCCGCCACTTGGAGTTTCCCAACCGTGTTTTTATCAAACGTGTAGTCGGTTTTCCCGATGAGCAGGTGCGGGTGGAAAATGGGGCGGTATTTGTCGATGATGTGTTTTTGGAGGAGCCCTACTTGAACGGGCAGAATGAGGGCAGGCCGGAACTGAATCGAACTTGGTGGAACGGCCCCGGCGAATTATTCATAGTGGGTGACAACCGTCTCGAAAGTCAGGATAGCCGTACTTTCGGGCCAGTGGACGGAGCCTTGGTTCTGGGGCGGGTGTGGCTTAGGTGCTGGCCGCTCAGAAGATGGGCCATAGAGCCTGGCCGGGATGGCCGGAAGTAGACTTGCCTAGAGCTTCCAGAAATTGCCCACCTGGCAAATCATGTCAACCTTGTGGATGGATCCCGCGGGCCACCCAACCATCTTGATCCAGTCCTCAAAGTGGGCCTGCTCCACGGCTTCGCATTCGGAAACCAATGTCCCGTTGGCCAGGTCGCCGTAGACTTTCAGGATGGTTGTGCGCCGGTCGGGACGCCACTTCTTCACAGCGTCCAGTTTGTCTCGAAACTGTTCTTCAGTGATTCCCGGCACGTTGTGAATCGCAATAAATCGGGCCATCTGCTCACATACCTCTGGCTGAGTGTTAGTTTTGCTTTGTCATTCTAAGGAGCGAAGCGACGTAGAATCTCTGGGCTGTGCATTAAACCCCGCTATTCGCTCTATCAACTTTAATCCTGCGGCGGCACGAAAGGATAAGGTATGGCAGGACCGTCCTTCAATGGCAGCACCACAGTGGCGGTGCCAGGCATGCTTTCAATCCCGTCTTGTGTAGTCATGCCCAAGTCCAAGTCCACCAAACCCATTCCTCCCTTCTCCTTCAGGCCGGTGATTCTGCCCCACATAATCAGTATGTCGCCGGGAACCAGCATGGCCCGGTGCTCGAAACTGGCCTTCCAAGGCCAGCCCCTAGGCAAGGTCCAGTCCTTCAAGTATTGGGGCGCGACGCTCTGTTTCCAAGAGCCGTGAACCAGAAGCGCCGGGTTCTTATCGTGGTTCAGGCCAAAGTCCAGGTCGTAATGAATCCGGTGAAAGTTCTCGATGGCTGCGCTCCAGCGGAACAGGTGGGTGGGCGTGGGGTGGTAGATATATTTGGGCAGTTCCATCCCCTCATGCACATCTTCAAAAAAGGTCTGCTTTTTGTTGCGCAACTGCTCACCGGTGGGTCTCTCGTTGTGGGTGAGCATTTCTTCTTCCGACAGTTTCAGAAGTTCTTCCAGAGATATAGACATGTCTGGTACCTCAGCTAGTCTAGAGTAGCGCTGTGATTAAAGGGATAGACCGGGCCACTGGTTAACCCGGCTTGCCGTCGAGTCCCGGTTTATCGTCGAGTCCAAGCCTACCGTCTAATCGTAGAAGCGCGGGTGATGCAAAGCACTTCTTTTTTCTCGTTGGTGAAGGTGGTCTCGGTGGTGATAATCAGGAAAGGCTTCCCTTCCCGGCCAACCCGTTCTCGGATGTCCGAGTACCGGTTCTGGAAGAAAAGCTTGTCGCCGATGCTGGGATATTTGTAAATCTCCAGTTCGTTACCGGCGTTCAATACCCGGACCAAGGGTGTGGGAACCGGAGGCAGCGCTCCGGGCCGCTCCACGCGACCGATACCATCAGATTCGGGGTCTTCCAAGAATGCCTTGGTTATGGGGTCTTCCTGATCGGGTCGGATCCGAGTGGCCATGTAACTGACCATGATTGGAGGGGTTATAATCTCCCCGTATGGTGTAGTCTTAGCGAACTCAGCGTCCCAATAACGTGGATCGGGGTCCATCAAAGCTTGGGTGAACCTCCTTAGATACTCTTCGTTCACATCACCCCAGGCCTCGACAACCTCGCCGGAAACACCGATCATTGCTTGGACTTCCGGCGTCAACGCCGACTCAGTTTCTTGCGTCATTACTTATTCCTCTGTTGAGTTAGACGGTTGACCAGATGGCTCCCAGACAGGAATCAGACTAACCTAGTCACATAATTCAGTCAATATCCGGCGTGCCGGGGAGATGTCCCGGCTGCGAACTCGTGGTTTGGATATTTGCCCATGAAATCATTTTGGTGGCTGGCCTTGATTGCCGCCGTGCTGGCCTGTGGTGGGACTGCCACCCTTGCGCCGTCGCCGGTGGCGCAAACCGTTCTTCCTCCGACAGTGGCCTCCCCTCAAACGGTGCTCCAGCCCACTGAATCAATGACCAAGACCGCAACCAAGACGGCTGTCACAGCAACCATAAACCCCGACCAACCAACTCCAATCCCGGGTCAAGCGATTAATGGCCCGGTGGTCAGAATCGGGAGCGGGGAAGTATTTGCCTATTTTCCTGTAGAGTTGGCGCTAACGGCTGATGAGCAGATACAGGGTCTATCTGGTCGGCTTGTTTTGGAAGCAGACACCGGCATGCTTTTCGTATATGAAATGCAACGAAAGTACAGCTTCTGGATGCCCGACATGCACTTTCCCCTGGATATAGTTTGGATTGGCTCCGACTGCACAGTGGCCGACGTAACCCTGAACGCCCTTCCTCCCGAACCTGGCCAAGCTAGCCAGGACCTACTCCTGTATTCGCCCAAGACGCCGGTCCAGTACGTTCTGGAAATCAATGCCGGAGAAGCCGAGGCCAAGGGAATCAAAGCGGGGGTTGGCGTAGAGTTCCTCGGCGGGCTGGCAGAGAAATACGGCTGCTAACACCTGACACCTAAGCCAGACACGTGACTCTTGACTCTTGGCTCACCTTGCTCAGTCCAACCTCAACAATGTCATTCTGAGGAGCGAAGCGACGAAGAATCTCTTGCCCAAGCGTGAAGATTCTTCCCTCCACTCAGAATGACATCGTTATGGACGGGATTGCGCTTCAGGCCAACGGCAGCTAAATTAGTAGCAGGAACTGGATCAAAAAACCTGGATAAAGACAAATAAGGACTGAATTAAATGGACATCTTGGTATCTGGATCAATGGCTTATGACCGAATCATGGACTTCCCCGGACGTTTTTCCGACCACATCATGCCCGACAAGATTCACATGATTAACGTGAGTTTTACGGTCAACGGACTGAAGGAGAATCTGGGCGGCACCGCCGGGAACATCGCCTATGTACTGTCCCTGCTGGGAGAGAAAGCCAGAATATTGGCGACGATGGGCCACGACTATCATCAGTATTTCCAATGGTTGGAAGAGAAAGGGATAGGCACCGGGGACATCCGCATCATCAACGAAGAATTAACCGCCTCCGCCTATATCACGACGGACGAAGGGGACAACCAGATTACCGGGTTCAATCCCGGTGCCATGAAGTTCCCATCCCTGTGCGACCTGACCAAAGCGACACCCGCCGATTGCTTGGCAATCGTTGCCCCCGGAAATCTGCAGGACATGGCAGATTACACCAAGGCCTACCATGAAAACGGAATATTTAGCATATTCGATCCCGGCCAGTCTCTACCCATCTGGGATGCCAAAGACTTGGCCAATACCATAAGCATGTCAAACATGCTGGTATCCAATGACTACGAGTTGGGTCTGATTCAAAACGCCACCGGTCTGTCGGAAGACCGACTCCTAGAGAGCATAGGAACCATAGTTACCACCAAAGCCGAGCACGGCTGCGACGTAACCACTGCGGCTCGCACACTGACCGTGCCCGTGGTTCCCACCCCCGGCGTTGTGGACCCCACCGGCGCTGGCGACGCATTCCGCGGCGGGTTAATCAAGGGTTTGGTCGAAGGACATTCCGTTGAACGGGCGGCTCAGATGGGCACTGTGTGCGCGCATTATGCGGTACAGAAGTACGGCACCCAGGAATATCACTTCACCATTGATGAGTTCAACACCACATTGGAGCAGTACTTTGGGAAAGCGAATTCCTAGTAGCCACCGTCGTCCGAATCTTCTTCTTGACCGACTTTATCGTCCCCTGAGTCATCAACCGGATCATCGATAATCAAGCCGCTTAGCACGATAAAGGCTTCGTTAAGAGCGCTGACTGAACCTCCGGGAGAGGCTCCGCCAGCCAGGACGTAGATGCGGTTGCCAAGGTTGACTACACCGATTCCATGCCTGGCGGTCGGCAATGGCGGCCCGGTTTCCCACATATTCGAAACTGGGTTGTAGGATTCGTTCTCTTCAAATGTCCCTTCCGTGGCCTCGCCGCCTAATACGTACAATTCTCCCAAGACGGTCGCTGCTCCGATTCCGCTTCTGGCAGTGGGCAGAGGCTCCGCAAAGTTCCACCGGTCTAGATTTGGATAGTAAATTTCAGTGACGGTCAGGTTGCGCGCGTAGGAGGTAAGCCGGCCACCCACGGCAAAAATTCTTTCTCCCACCACAACGGCCGCCAAGTGGTCCCTGGCGGTTGGCAGGTCTTCTAGGGATTCCCAAGAATCGTTGGCCGGGTCGTAAGCTTCCACCGAATTTAGATCCTGCGTTGCGTCTCTCCCTCCGATGGCGTAAATCTTGCCATCTAAGGCCGCTGCTGCCAGTGCGCCTCTGGCCGTGGGCAAAGGAGCCTTGGCTGTCCATGTGTCTGCCTCAGGATCATAGACCTATACCTTGTCAACCGGGCCCCACCGTCCGTCTAGACCGCCAATCAAATAGACGAATCCGTCGAGACCCGCCGCCGCCGGGTGGTCCACTCCCCGGGGAATGGGTGCTAGATTTCGCCATGTGTCGGTGGCCGGGTCGTATTCTTCCATGGCCGTCGCGCCCCTTCCGAACCCTCCCATAACGTAAAACTTCCCGTCCAAGACCGCCGCCGCCACTTCGCCTCTGGAAGTGGGCATATCGGCCAACCGAGTCCAAATACCTGGTAGCGGCCTGGAGTCCAGAGCCGAACTTGGTCTTGCAGTCTCGCAGAGCTGACCATGTATCCCGGCGATGCGGTAATCGAATTTTTCTCTTTCATAGAGCAACAACAACTGGATGCCCTCGGTCAACACTTGGGCGTATGAGAAACCGGGCTCAGGCCAGCCCAGGCTGGCGTCAGGCCAGGTAACCTGTTGCGCCGCAAGTATCCTCACCCCGTCTAGCGGATTTTCGAACCGCTCTGCCAAGTCGTCCATGGCCGACCTGATTCCAAGGTGGACAAACCCGCGAATCTCCGCTGCCGTCAAAGTTACTTCTCTCAATTCCGAGGTTTTAACTTGAGCCGGAGTTCGAGGTATCGTCGATAACGTAGCTTGAGGAGACTGGGGTGTTTCGGTAGCGGTTTCCTGCTGTTTTGGCGTCGGGCTCGCTGAGACAACCGGCGAAAGCGTCGAGTCGGGAGAAACGGACCGGGTGGCCGGTACGGCTGGCGTTGAGGGAGCCGCCGTATCCACAGCGCCGCAGGCCAGCACGAAAAAAAGTAACAATGCTGGTATCCATAGAATTCTCAGACTCAACATGCGTACGTTCCCCGATTAAAGCCCGGTTTTCTGACAACTATACGCTCAAATCGCACATTTAGACTGGAGTGATATCGAGCCGTTCTTGTTGCCTTGCCATGCCTGTTCAGCTACAATCCTTCTCGGCTCGAGAGAGGTTCTCGAACCGGCCCCAACGGGTAGGAAACTGCTAGCGGAGGACGAATTCTGGCGGAGGACTAATGTCTGTAGGCGTGTTTGACGGAGTGAAAGTGCTGGACCTGAGCGAGGATATCGCCGGGTCTTTTTGCGCCAGGTTGCTGGCCGACTACGGCGCCGATGTGCTGAAGCTGGAGCCCCCTCAAGGCGCAGGCTTGCGTAAGATGGGGCCATTTTTCGGAGACGACCCTCACCCGGAAAAGAGTCTTTTCTACCTGGTCATGAACCTGAACAAGAAAGGGGCCACACTGAACCTGGAAACGGCCACTGGCCGGTCTCTTTTGAAGCAGTTAACTGATCATGTGGATGTGATCATAGAATCATATAGGCCCGGCCACCTCTCCCAACTCGGCATAGGCTACCAAGAGCTATCCGATATTAACCCCGCATTAGTAATGACATCCATCACTCCCTTCGGACAAGACGGCCCTTACAGCCAATATAAAGGGGAGGAAATCGTCAACTATGCCATGGGGATGATTATGAGCATCAGCGGCGTACAGGGCCAGGAGCCGCTCAAGCACGGTGGTTTTCAAGCCCAATACGAAGGTGGGCTTAACGCCGCCGCAGCCACGGCCATGGCCCTGTTCATGCAATTCAACACCGGGGAAGGCCAGCATATCGACGTGTCCACAACTGAGTGTGTGGCTTCCACGATGTTGGCCACACAGACCCTGTATCCTTTTTCCGGCGGCACTCCCATCAGAAGGAGGGCTTCCGGCAGTATGTTCGGACATCCCATGCCTTGCGCCGACGGCTGGATTATCGTCCAGACTGGCGGGGGTGCGTCCTGGGAAGATATTTCCGGCTTTTTCGAGTCTCCTGAGATGCTGGAACCGCGCTTCTCCGACCAAGCCCAGCGATCCCAAAACGGGGAAGAACTGGACGGGATAGTGCTAAATAACATCAAGAACCGGAGCAAATGGGAGCTATTCCCCAAAGCGGCCCAAACCCGCATGCTCTTTGGACTAGTGCAAACGCCCTTGGAACTGGCGGAATGCGCTCAACTGGAGTCCAGAGATTTCTACCGGGAGATCGAACACCCGGTAATAGGCAAGATCAAAGTCCCCGCCGTTTTGTTCAACCTGAGCCTTACGCCTTATTTGCAGTGCGGGCCGGCGCCGACGCTGGGTCAGCACAACCGTGAGATATACGTTGAGGGCCTGGGATATTCCCGAGAAGAGATGAACCGGTTGCGCCAGCTAAACGTGATTTAGGGATTAAAAAAATTTCCGCAGAGACGCGGAGTTCGCAGAGAAGAAATAACCGGAAATCTGTCTGCGGCCTCGGCGCTCTCTGCGGTAAAAGTCCTACCCTAGGGATGAACATTTAGAGAGGTACGGAAAAAAGTTGACACTGCCATTGGACGGAATCCGCGTTTTGGATTCCACCTACGTTTTTGCCCTGCCCTACACCGGTGGACTGTTGGCTGATATGGGAGCCGAAGTAATAAAGGTGGAAGGTCCCGGCCGCCCCGATGTTACCCGCACAGGGGGGTACGCAGGCGCTTTCCCCGACGGTGAACATGGCGAGGACTGGTGGAACCGGCCATCTACCTATAACCTGATTCACCGGGGTAAACGCTCTCTGACTCTGGACATGACCGATGAGCGGGGCCGAGACCTGTTCCGACAAATGCTCAGTGTCAGCGATGTGCTCATGGAGAACTTCACGCCGCGGGTGATGCGGGGCTGGGGCCTGGATTACGCCAGCCTGCGCAAGATAAAACCCGACTTGGTGATGGTGTCCAATACGGGCTATGGCCACGGTGGTGGCCCTTACTCGGGCTACCCCGCTCAAGCTACCACTCAAGAGGCAACCCACGGACACTGCTGGATTACCGGCTATCCGGGGGGGCCGCCAGCCAAAGCCGGTGCGTCCTTCGTCGATTTTCTATCAACCTGGACGGCCCTTTTCGCCATTGGAGCAGCCCTGCGCTACCGCAACAAGACGGGTCAAGGGCAGTGGGTGGACATGGGCATGTACCAGTCGGGTGTGCTTTTCACCTCCGAGTACATCATGGACGCCATCGCCAATGGACGGGAGGGCGGTAGAATAGGCAACCGACATCCGACTCGCGCTCCTCAAGGGTGCTACCGGGCCTTGGGCGAAGACCAGTGGATTACTTTGTCGGTGGGCGACGATCAGCAGTGGCATGCCCTATGCGGACTCATGGACCGGCAGGACCTGGAGCAAGACCAGAGGTTTGCCGACATCCTAGCCAGGCAGCGCCACCACGACGACCTGGACGAGATTATCACGGTTTGGACTTCCGGCGTGGACAAGTACGAACTTATGCACCTGATGCAACGCCAGGGAATACCCTCCGGGCCAGTGCTCACCGGCAAGGACATCCACTTCGACCCCCAATACCAGAACCGAGGGTTCCTGGAGCGGGTCACATATCCCGCCGACAGGGACATCGGGACTCGACCGTTTATCGGACGGCCCTACAAGTTCTCTAAAAGCCCGCTTAGGATTCATGGACCTTCGCCCACATTCGGCCAGCACAACCAACCATTGCTCCAAGACTTGCTGGGAGTGGACGATGCCCGTTATCAGGAGTTGGTGCAGGACGCAGTGATAGCTACTGTTCCGACCACCGGCGAGCCTAGCCCGCAGATACCACCCGAGCAGGCGGTGGAAAGAGGATTGATTGGCGCTTGGGACCCGGACTTCAAGAAACATCTGGAGATTTAAGCCGGCATCGGGCGTTATTGACACCATCCACACCGGAGAATAAGCTTTTGTTAGATGCTCTTATTTAGTTTTCTAAGCTTGGGCATCCACACTGGGCCCGTAGCTCAGCGGTAGAGCAGTCGGCTCATAACCGACGGGTTGCAGGTTCGACACCTGCCGGGCCCACCAACCATTCCCAGCAAAAACCCTTAGCAAACCAAGTCCCCCACCGCCCGGCCCTATCATTCTTCTGGGAGCAACCTCAGAACATCAACGTGGCGTGGCCGGAGCATGCCGAAGTGGCGTTAAGGACATGGCTTTGGTCGTGTGTCACTAGTGGCGCGGGCGGTGTCCGAATGGCCTGAAGAGCCGATGCCCAAACTTCGTGGACGAGCGTGATAAGCCTTGGCCTTTTCTTCCAAAGCCTCACGTATCAGGGCAGCTATTGATGTGCGGTTCTCAGTTGCCATCACCCTCAAACGTCCGAGGAGTTCTTCGGGGATGGATATTGTGGTGCGTTCCATAACATAATGATGGCATGTGTAATTTATAAGGTCAATTGATTGGCCTACAAAAATGCCTAAACTGTTAACGCTTAATCGTTTAGTGAGGAAAAAACGCATGAAAACAGTTGCCGCGGTTGTGATAGACAAAATGGCCCCTTTGGACCTATGGGGACCGATTCAGGCCTTCCAGGTCGCATTTGCCGCCAATCCGAACTAACCCACCAAACCCGACTCGTCCAAGCCCCTATATAAAATCATCACCATAGGAAAAACCAAAGGACCGATTGCTACCGGCAGCGGCGCTGGCCCGGCGGTGATGGTGGATCACAGTTTTTCCGATGACGTGGAATACGACATTCTGTTGATACCCGGTGGCCAAGGGACCCGTGATTTGGTGAATGACGCTGGCTTCATAGATTCCCTGAAAGCGGCTTGCGGCAAGGCGGATATCATCGCCACTGTGTGCACCGGCTCCGGCCTTCTAGCGAGAACCGGCATTCTGGACGACAAAGAGGCCACCAGCAACAAGACCGCTTGGTCTTGGGCGTTGGAGCAAAGCTCAAAGGTAAAATGGAACGTGGAACCCCATTGGGTGGATTTGGTGGACGCTGAGGCCCAAACGGGCATCATCACCTCCGCCGGGGTGTCTGCGGGAATAGACATGGCTCTAGCGCTAATCGCCAAACTGGATGGTGACCAGGTGGCGGAAAATGCCTCGGTCATCATGGAGTACACCCGTCTGAAAGACCCTGCCAAAGACGAGTTTTCCTATTTGGGCGCAAAGGCGTGAAGTTTGTTGGCAGAATATCTGGTGAAGAAATCCCGGATGTATGTGCACCTGATTCCTACCGCCACGTAGAATCAGCGCTCTCAGTGATTCTAATAGCCCCAGAACCGGACGTCCAAATATATTGACAACAGCAGCACCGCTATCACCGCCAAGATGACTTTTACAACGGCCCAGCTTCCCTGGGGTGGAGGTTTCTCGTCAAACAAGACGCGCAACGCCTCCCGTCGCCGCCTCGTTTCCGCCAGAATGTCCGGACAGTTGAGGTGCTTAACCTTGTTGTTAATGTGGATCTGCCGTTTAGTCCGATAGGACATCACGCGGCCTCATGGCCGGGATTTCGGCATAAATTTCCATTTCGGATGGTCCCAATGGCATGTCATGATTATATCAAACAACCTCCAGCAGCGACTTCTTTGGCGGACAGAGCCGACGGCAACTCAGGATAGATATGGCGCTGGCCCAGATATGCATATTGGATGAAGAGCAGGCGGCCGAGTTCGCCTATCTGTGTGTTAAAGCATGAGGCTGGCTGATTGAATATCTAGGGCCGGAATCCCGTGTGGATGCGTTCCTGAATCCTACCGCTTAGTTGGATGCGTAATCCTTAGTTAGTATGAGATTCATCCCGTTTCTTATGATCCTATTGGTTGCTGGCGGCTTTTTATTGTCCGCCTGCGGCGCCGAAGTCGAGCCCACGATTACGCAAGGCTCTCCCGCCAACACTTTAGCTCCTGAGAATACTTCTGTGCGTGGATCCCTGAGCACGCCTGAGAGTACCGGTGTAAGTGGTCCTTTGAGCACCGCCGTAAGTATCAGTGGAGATGCGAGCGATGAAACCATAATAATTGGGATATCGCTCTACGTTCTGGTAGACGAAGCAGAGCCCTCTAATCAGTCGCTCTCTTCCCGGCGAACCGAAGACGAACTGCTTGAGATTCTTGACGGAATGAACGACATTTGGCGGCAGGCGGACATAGAACTAGAGTTAAGAACAGTTGCCACTGTCCCGGTCCCGGCCAACGTACTTGAAGGATTCTTGGCTGGAAGCCTGGGCCCCTTTTTTAACGGCTTTGACCGAACCTTCAACATCCCCGGAACAGCAACGATCAACGGCTTTTACGTCAGAAGTCTGGGCAGAGCCAATGGGGTTACCGTGCCCAGTACCAGATCGTTCTTTGTTATGGACACACCCAGCGTGTTCGACCGCCGGGTGAGCAGCCATGAGGTGGGCCATATCCTGGGGTTGGAGCACACCCTGTCGGACCAAGGCCGCCTGCTCTACCCAGGCACCAACGGCATGATTCTGACATCACAAGAAGTCGAGATTGCCAGGGAAAACGCATCAAAGCTCACGGGGATGGGCCAATAAACGAAGGGCCCTTGGTTTTGAAAATCGTCTATAGGGGCGCCAGCCGCTAGCGGTACATGGGGCGAAAGAAGCTGTGCAGATAGTTACGCTGGTGGGCCCATCGGTGCGCCCGTTTTACCACCGCCAAGGGGATGGGCTCGTCTTTATTGTTTGTTATGCGCAGAGTTTCGTGGCGGCTCAACTCCGGCGGAGACTCGTGAGTAAAGACCAACTCACAGTCTTGAGCTTCAACGAAGGCTTTCAGGGTTTCAAAACCTTTGGGCCGCGTGTTGGGGGTCTGGTAGATAGACAGTTCGACGCTCCCGAATAGACCATCCACATGGTCGTCCCCGGTGCCCCGCCCGCCCCCTTCGCGCAGGCTCTTTCGGCCAAAGCCGTGGTCCCTTAGTGACATTGATTCTCTGTCCTGGGTCTGGATTGGTGCCAACTCGCTGTAGGCTCATCCTGACCCCACAGTTCAGTCAGCCGATTTAGGTGCCGTTTCGACTAGGGATACATAATCCAGCCGACACGGTCGGTTTCCGCCCGGAACAGTTGGCCAGCTAGGTTGGTCATGAATAACGTGGTCATGGCTGGGCCGCCGAAGCAGCAATTGGTGGGCATGTCGCAGGGCACCCGGTGGGTCTCAATCACCCTGCCGCTGGGCGCGAACACATAAATCAATGGCCCAGGTCCGGAACGGTCCCACCCGGCGGTGGCGATGATGTTGCCGTCCCTGTCCAGGCACATGCCGTCGATTCCCCGGTGCACGCCGGTGGAATCCTTGCCGAAGGCGTGGAGCACCCGGGAAGGCCCCAGGCTGCCATCTTGGTTTATGGGGTAGGCCCGCAACTCTCGGTCGATGTCGTTTCGCTCACTGTTGCTCTCAGCCACGTAAAGGGTCTGTTGGTCAATGGAAATCAGCACCCCGTTGGGCATGGTGGTGTCAAAAGTGACCCTGCTAACAGTGTAGCTGCCATCGGCCTCGGGGTCAGCGCGGAGTACCGACCGGTTGTCCAACTCTTCAATCTCAGTTGCGTCGGTATTGCCCGCATTCCATGGGTTGGTGAACCAAATCCGGCCTCGCTTGTCCACCGCCAAGTCGTTGGGTGTGTTAATCCTTTGACCATCCAAGTGGTCCGCAATGGTCACAGTGCTGCCATCGGGGTCGAAGCGCACGATGGACCGTCCCCCGGAGCAACAGCCGAAAAGCCTACCTTCGGCGTCGAAACACAGTCCGTTGGTCCGGTTGGTGCCTCCCCGCGCCTCGGTGATTTCCTGGGTCTTCGGGTCGAAGCGCAGAATTCGGCTGGCTTGAATGTGGGTGTAGTAAAGGGCCTCTCCATCCCACACCGGTCCTTCCGAGATTCCGCCCTGTGGTTTGCTGAGTGTTTCAAACTGCCAACTCATGGTACGTCCCTCCCAGGCTTGCTAGTGCTGATTATCCACCGGGATGGTCTTCCAGAACATCCGGGAGATTGGGTATCGAGCGAGATAAATGCCGCCATTCCTGGTTGCCGCCGATTGTATCAGGATGACTATTTCGACACAACGCAGATTGAGATGACGGGTCCCATATTTAGGCCGGTGCTATAATGGAAACTAGTGAAATTCATGCGCAGAGGAACTCGGGCGGCGGAGTCAATAATGCCCGAGTCTTTTTATTTCTAGCCTTATTATTTAGGGACATTGGGAAGCCTTAACACACCCGAAAATGTCACGAGCCGCAAGAGAAATATCAGAAGCCCTGATTCTGGCCTTAATCGTGTTCTTGGTCATCCAAGGAAGCGTCAGGAATTTTAAGGTCGATGGGTCCAGCATGGTGCCCAACCTTGAAAGCGGACAGTTCTTGCTGGTCAACAAACTCGTCTATTTCCAGTTGGACACCAGCCGGTTGGCCAAGGTGATTCCCTTTTGGGACGAAGAATCACCATCGACTCACTTCGCTATCCACCCGCCGAGACGGGGGGAGGTAATAGTGTTTCGCTTTCCCAAAGACCCCAGCAAGGATTTCGTCAAGAGGGTGATTGGTCTACCCGGAGAAGAGGTGGAGGTAGTCTCCGGCACGCCTTATATCGACGGCGTGCCCATGGTTGAGCCATATCTAAAGTCCAGGGATCGCTCCAACTCATCTGCCTTGCTGTTAGGAGATGGGGAGTATTTCGTCATGGGCGACAATCGCAGAAGCAGCAACGACTCGCGAAACTGGGGGGCTGTGCCCGAGGAAAATATATTGGGCAAGGTCTGGGTGGCCTATTGGCCCTTTACCCAAGCGAAGCTCTTGGAAACGGCATCCTCGGTCACCAAGAGCCTGATTTTTTGGTAAGTTTGAATCTGGCTAAGCTGGGAAATCGCTAAGCTAAGAATTGGCTAAGCTATGATTTGGCGGGGCCCAGCAATATGTCTTGACCTTCGATTCTAAGCTCGTACACTTTTATGCCATCAGTCGCCGGAGGCGTAACTGGCTGGCCCGAAACCAGGTCGAAAGCTGCGCCGTGAAGAGGGCACTCCACTTCCTGTCCGTTCAGGTCCCCCTCGGAAAGGGAGGCGTAGGCGTGGGAGCAGATATCGTCGATAGCGTGAACATTCCCTTCCACGTTGGCTAGTAAAATCCTATCGTTCCCCAACTCCACCACCATCATCTCACCGGGGGATAATTCATCCAGTTGAGCAACTTTTACGAAGCTTGCTTCGGCCATATGATTCCCGCTCCTGTTATTGCTAGTATTTGGTTCTCGATTGGGTCCTAAGGCGGGGCCGGTTTTCGCCTCGTGCTATGCCCCCAATCTCCCATGGGATGCAATACCGCATGACTTCATCACCTAGCGGAGCCGCAAACCGAGGGGCCAGAAACACATTATAGGGCACAAAGTAGGGCCATTCAAAGCCCCGAATCCTCGACATTGGATAACCATCTAATAATTTGCTGGGTGGACATCCCCGCCGAGGGTTGAATATAATGTCTGAGTGCCGCGGGTCGGGCCGGTTACTGGGACCATAATTAGCGGGCCTGGATTCTGCGGATTTTTATTGAGTTCTCACAAGTTTTCCGGGTTTATCGAGGTTCGGGTTTTTCAGGCTTTCCGGGTTTATCAGACTTCCTGGGTTTTTCAAGTTTTCCAGGTTTATCACGGAGAGGTGCCGGAGTGGACGAACGGGCGCGACTGGAAATCGCGTAGGGGCCACCAGCTTCTCGCGGGTTCGAATCCCGCCCTCTCCGCCGTACCTTTGTCACCCACCCATTACACAACCTCTAGTTCACCTCAAGACCACAGCGTTTTTTGCCCAGATTGCTGTTACAGCCCTTTGGACGGGTAAATCTCCGGGTTGGCGCAGTGCTCCATTTTCTCACCTCTGATGCCAGCTGCCAGGTTCCTCGCCGCAACCATGCACATCTCCCTCCGTGTGGATACAGAGGCGCTGCCGATGTGAGGGGTTATAACCAGGTTGTCCAGAGTCAACAGCGGGTCGTCCGGTGGGATTGGCTCCGGATCGGTAACATCCAGGGCGGCCGCTTGAATCCATTTTTCGCTGAGAGCGGTGTACAGGGCTTTGGGGTCCACCACCGGTCCACGGGCCAGGTTAATCAGAATGGCAGTGGGCTTCATCATCCGCAGTTCCGGTTCGCTGATAAAGTGGCGGGTTTCCGGCGTTAGCGGGATGTGGAGAGAAACGAAATCACTCTCACTCAGCAATTCCTGGGGAGGCACGTATTCCAGGCCGTATTTCTCCTCAAGCTCGGGTTTGCGAGTACGGGAGTGGTATATTACCCGCATGTCGAATCCCAACCCTCTCTTGGCCATCTCCAATCCAATCTGGCCCAACCCGACGATGCCCAACGTGGCGCCGTTCACTTCCGCACCGAGCCAGTACATGGGATGGAAGGACATCTCCCAGCCGCCGGCTCTTACCCAGCGCTCGCTCTCGCCGATGCGCCGGGCTGCGGACAAAAGCAAGGCAAAACCCACGTCCGCTGTGGCTTTGGACAGGATTCCAGGGGTGAAACCGACCAGGATGCCCCGGCGTGATGCCTCTTCCACATCCACGTTATCCAAGCCCACTGCCAACTGGCTGATTACTTTCAGTCTAGGTGCCCGATCCAAGATTGATGCGTCGATCCGGTCCATGATTGTAGTCAGCAGGCCGTCGGCGTTGGCGATCTTGTTCCCAAGCTCTTGAGGATTGGGAGGAAGTTCATCGGGCCAAACATCAACCTCGGCCACCTGGCTGAGCAGTTCCAAGGCTTCCGGGAAAATCTTTCGTGAAACGAACACCCTGGGGTTAATCATGGAGCAGTGGCTCCTAATTCGATTCTTTAGGCGAGCGCGATGGAGCTTTGCTTGCTACTCCAACTCCACCGGGGGTCTTAGGTGCCCGAATTGTAACCAAATCGCCTTCGGTTTTCCATATAACTGCCTCATTGACTGCTTGATGAGAAATTGCCATCCCAGAGTCATTCGAGATTAGCCCGGCGCGTCTGGAAAATTAGGGCATGTTCCCGAACAACGAAACAGCCGGTGCCCGAATCTAGTGTAAGTAAGTAGATTCAAGCATCGGCTGAGCGTCGCCGTTTCTGACTGATTACCGGCAATTCCGGTAATCAACCCTGGCTAAGTCACTGGTGATTAAGGGCCTTGCCTCAAAACTGTCACTCTGAGGAGTGAAGCGACGAAGAATCTTTTGGCTCAGACGTGAAGATTCTTCGCATCACTCAGAATGACAGTATTTTGGTGACTTTTGGGGCAACACTGGTGATTAAGCAATCAGGCTGCGGGTGTATTGCTGAGCCCGAGTAGTCTGGAGTTCCTTGCGCTGACGGTAACGGCGGCTGTGAGGCTCGCCACCAATCCAGCTATCCAAGGCGGGAACTATTCCCCAGACTCCGGAGGCTACTTTCTCCAAAGGGGTGTGAAGCGGCGCGTTGGTCATTTTCCCACTTATTCCTTCTTGATTTTGTTCTCTATCTTGATTTGCGTTCAGCCATTGACGGTCCGAACTTGGATCCACGCCCAATCTGAGTCCCGTTTCGCTACTGTAACAATGATTCCTGCTTCCAACCCGATTGGTGAATGCCCCTTTCTTTGATGTCTTGAAGCTGGTATACCTATATATATAGATAATCATTGAACTGTTACATCAGTAATCATGATATATCTACTGCCACCCTCTGTCAATGGATGTTCACCCAACTTAGTATCAAGAATTACCATGGGACTGCCTGGGTGATTACCAGAATATGTCCAGGTATTCTCCTAAAACGTTGGTCTGTAGGGTGCATGAGCCTCAAAAGAGGTGGACTGCAAGACGGGTCAGTTCGTGGCGTAGAAAGAGTCGCAATCGCTGGCCCATGCCAGCGATTGCGACCTAAGTTGGTTTTTTCGGTAAAACTCCCCGACCCAGCCTCTATTGGGCGAGTAATGTTATGGATTTTTCATCACCGATAGCTACCGTGTACTCCTGCCTGGAGATGAAATCGACACCCAATGGGATAATCGTCTCAACCACCGGCAAATCCCTGGTGCAAGGCACGTTCTCTTCGGCTACTACTTCTAGGTGAGTGATATTTACCCGTATGAGGCTTTCTGAGGGCCGTGATACGTTGTAGCCATTGAACTGAGAGCAGCTGCTCCCTAAAGGCAACCGGGATATGACCCTCAACTGATACTGTGGCGGATCACTCTCCAAGGTTAGTATTTCGGCGCTATCCACTGGGGATATCTTGATTGACATCTTGGCGGTTTCAGGGGTTCGGGCGGTGAAGCTATTGGTCACTTCGCCGTTAACCAATACTTTGTAAGTTTCTCCAGGGGTGAAATCCGATCCTAAAGGGATTTCCGTGACCACGGCAGGGAGATCCGTGGTGCAAGGGACGTTCTGTGCCGTAATTTCGAAATGGGTCACCGTCACCTGTATGATACCGCCCGCTGGGCGAAGCACGTCGAACTCGTTGAACCGGGAGCAACTGCTTCCCAGAGGCAACCGGGAAACCACAACCAGGCCATACTCATATGGATTGGAATTCCTAAATTCCACTTCTACAACTTCGATGGGGGACTGGACTTCAATCATGTCCAGAGTCTGTTCGCTACTAACGGTGAAGGAGCTGGTTACAGTCCCATTGACCAAGACGGTGTAGGTCTCCCCGGCTACCAGGTCTGCGCCCAGGTCGATCTCACCTTGGTGCTGGCCGTAGATGGTGGTGCAGGGACCGGTTCGGCTG
Source organism: Dehalococcoidia bacterium UBA1141 (assembly GCA_002311385.1). Taxonomy (GTDB): domain Bacteria; phylum Chloroflexota; class Dehalococcoidia; order Lucifugimonadales; family UBA3495; genus UBA1141. The sequence goes on from DCAE01000005.1 coordinate 22,697, forward strand.
GCACCGAATTGGTCACTGTGACCGATATTGTGTCTCCCAGGATCGAAGTGATGTATTCGTTGAATCTGGCGCAACCACCAGGCAAGCCGGAGACGATGCGTATGGTGTAAAGCGTGGGTATAGAGTCCGAAACTTTAACTTTTACCTCCTCTATCGGTGCTGGCACGTCTACTAATTTCGCCTCGTCGTCCACCGGGTCTGCTGGAGCAGGATCTGTCGGAACGGGGTCTGTTGGAACGGGGTCTATTGGAATGGTGTCTGTCGCTGCTGGTTTTGTTGGTGCCGGTTCTGTTGCCGTGGGCTCCTCAGGCGTTGATATCGGGGTGGAGACCGGCCCGGATGTTGACTGTGGCGCCTTGGTATTACCGGCGTCTGTACGACTATCCCCACATGCGGCAATAAGCATCAACATTATTACCCCTACCGCGATTAAGGTTCCGAGTTTCGCTTTCATGGCCTATCTCCTCACTCTTTTTGCTGGTATCAGAATCTATGACGAAACCCGTTATGATTTTGTTCCCAGGTCCTGCATAAAAATATAATTTGGCAATATTCAGAGATCAAATTGATAAATTATTGCGATAATCGAAAATACATTACATGCAATCGTACCCATATTAACTCAGGCTTGCCTCAGGGATACCGACGTCTGTGATGATAAAAACGACCGGGTCTCTGCTTGCGGACACGAGGTGTGCCGACGAGGTAAATGGAGAAGGAGAGGGAGGAAAAGTGCGGACCAAGGCTGCCGCAGAGGCAGATGCCCGTAAATCGGACTAGATCTCTCGAGAGAGGCGGCGGACCCTGGCTAAAGCCCCAATTTGCCTGGGTTCATGATGTTGGAGGGGTCAAGTGTCTTTTTCAGCATCCTCACCACATCTTGGCCGACACCCAACTCCCGGGCCAGCAGGTGGTTTAACTTGACCCCCACACCGTGGCAATACTCCATGACGCCGCCCATGTCTTGGGCCAAGATCAGCACCTCTTCCACCACTCGGGCCAGACTCTCCCGCGCTTGGTCTTCGGTGCCTTCCTCACACATCATCAGCATGGAAAACAGCTCGGGCCGGCTCCATATGGCGTACTCCACCGTCCGCACTCCGCTGCCCTCTAAAATATCGTCACACCGCTTCCGGTATTCCAATACCTTGGAGATGGGCAATCCCAGGTGGAGGTAGTCGAACATTCGCCAGCCCGTCCGGTTCCAGCGCTCTTTTCGCGGTTTCCCCAAGGCGGTGCTCTTGTAGTTCTCCCCCGATTGATGCCGGTCCCGCCAGTAAGCCAGGGTTGGTTCAGAGTCTATGTTGCGTCCACCGAAGTCTGCGCACACTTGCTTGGAACGCTGTTCTTGAGCGACCACACCTTCGGTGAAGCCCTCAAATAGCAGGTGCAGAAGAATGCCGTCGTCCTCCTCAGTCAGGTCCAGAAGTGTTGGCCGGATGCCCAAGGCCAGGAGCTCGGCGGCGGCGTTGAATCCTGCGTCGAAGCTGTCGAATGAGGCGGTGGCGAAGGATTGGGCTTCGGGCATCCGAAACACTTTGATAGTAGCCTTGGTGATAATGCCGAAAGAGCCTTCGCTGCCGATGAACAACTGGTTTAGACCGGGGCCGGAGGACTGGATCGGCACAGGTCGAGTGTTCAGAATCTGACCGTCCGGGAGCACCACCTCCAGCGCGACAACTTGGTCCCCCATGGGGCCAAATGCTGCTGCCCGGTAGCCCACGCCGTTGGTGGAGATAGCGCCAGCCACGGTGGCTATGGGCACGCTGTAGGGGTCGTGACCCGGCATCAGGCTATGCTCGGCCAAGGCATCAACTAGGTCGGCTAGAACCACCCCAGCCTCAACCCGGGCAGTTAAATCCGTGGGGTTAATCTCCAAGACTCGGTTCATACGGCTCACGTCGACGATGATTCCCCCTTGGATCGGCACGGTGCCGCCCATGACGCCGGTTCCGCCGCCGTAAGGGACCAAAGGTATCTTTTGGCTGTTGGCCAGAGTCACGATTTTCGCCACTTCATCGGTTGAAGCTGGACGCACCACCACTTGAGCAATTTGATCGGCCAGGTTGGTGGTGCTGTAAACCCGGAAGGGGTGGAGAGCGTCGGCTGAGTAACGGTCCAAGTCGTAAGGGCTGGTGAGGACGTTGTCCTTGCCAACTATATCGGCCAAAGAGATTTCCAGAGGATTTGCCTGATGTTCTGATTTGGATTTATCGATCACAGTTGTTTTTTAACCGGCCGGGCTTTGAACGGCTCTGGCTTTTCCTAATCGGATCAGCGATGGGACTTTGTTCTAGTCATTCTGAGGGAGAGCAACAACTGCAGACTCTTGTGGTGTGGGTTCGAGATTCTTCGGTTCGCTCAGAATGACGGGGAGCAGGATTTCGAATCAGGATTTAAACTCCCCCGGGAAATCGGATACGATGAATTTCTAAGAACCGGGTGCTAAGAACCAAGCTAAGAACCGGAAGAAGGACGATATTCCCAGTTGGTGCCTTGGGCTGTGTCCTCAACTATGACGCCTTGGGTTTCCAGACCCTGGCGAATCTGGTCGGCCAGGGAGTACTCTTTGGCCTGGCGCAGTTGGGTGCGGGTTTCCAGCAACAACTCTATAAAGGGTTTGGCGGCCAGGCTCTCTTGAGTAGCGGTGACCGGTTCTGCGAAGGTGACTCCCAATATTCCGCCCAGGTGACGCAGTGTCTCCTGAGCCTCTTTCGCTTGACCACCCGAGTCCTGGCAGCGGTTGATGTCCCTGGCCATGTCGAAAAGGACGGCCAAGGCCCTGGGTGTGTTTAGATCGTCATCCATTGCTTCCAGGAATTTTTCTTTGTATGGGGCTCCGTCCAGAGGTTGACTGGTATTATCATCGTCGCGGCTGAGCGCATGACGCAGGCGTTCGGTACTGCGCGACATGGCGGCGCAGCCTTCCTCGGTGAATTGAAGGGGACTGCGGTAGTGGGAAGACAGGAAATAGAGGCGAAGGGAGTCCGGGTCATGTCGTTCCAAGGCATCTTCCACCGAAACCAGGTTGCCCAGAGACTTGCTCATCTTATCTTCGCCCAGCCTCAGTAGGCCATTGTGCACCCAGAAGCGGGAAAAAGGTTGGTGGCCGGTAGACGCCTCGCTTTGGGCAATCTCATTTTCGTGGTGAGGAAAGATTAAGTCTTGTCCGCCTCCGTGGATATCCAGAGATTCCCCCAGGTACGTGGTGGACATTGCAGTGCACTCGATGTGCCAACCGGGACGGCCCGGTCCCCAAGGGCTTTCCCAGGATGGTTCACCGGGCCGCGCGCCTTTCCACAACGCAAAGTCCATGGGGTTTTCCTTGTGCTCGTCCACCTCCACTCTGGCGCCAGCAATCATGCCGTCCAGGGTCCGGTGGCTCAGTTTCCCATAGTCCTGGCTGCGGGTGACCCGGAAAAACACGTCGCCGCCGGCGGGGTAGGCGTAGTCCTTTTCTACCAGGTCCCGGATAGTTTCAATAATTGGCCCGATTTCCTGGGTGGCCCTGGGATAGACATGGGCCCGCTGGATGTTCAGGGCGTCCATGGTGCGAAAAAAATCATCGATGAATTGCTCGGCCAGTTCATCCGGGTCTATTCCCCGTTCTTGAGCCCTCTGGATAATCTTGTCATCCACGTCGGTGAAGTTCTGCACGTGACGAACTTCGTAGCCGGTATACTCCAGATACCTGCGCAGCACGTCGAAGACCACATAGCTTAGGGCGTGGCCTACGTGGGTGGACGAATAGGGCGTCACCCCGCAGACATACATCTTGACTGTGTTGCCTTCGGTAGGGACGAATTCTTGCGCCTGGCCGGTGAGCGTGTTGTACAGCCTCATAGCCCAGTAATCAATGCTCCGTGTGTAGTATTAGTGCCCAGCTATTACAGCCCGGTAATTATGGCCCGCTTATTAAAGAAGCCACAGCACAAGCGGCCATGCCTTCTTCCCGGCCGACGAACCCAAGAAAATCAGTCGTGGTGACTTTTATGCCGATTCTTTCTGGGGGTGTGGAAAGAGCCTGGCCCACCCGAGCCCGCATGGCTCCCAGGAACGGCCCCAGCCTGGGATTTTGAGCCAACATTGTAGCATCGACGTTGGATATGCGCCAACCGGCGGCTTGTACCAAACCGGCCACCCGCGTGAGCAAAATCAAGCTTGAAATGTCTTTGTATTGGGAGTCGCTGGAGGGAAAGTGTACTCCTTTGTCCCCCAAAGCAGCTGCTCCCAAAAGAGCGTCCATGATGGCGTGAACCAACACATCGCCGTCGCTGTGGCCGGATAATCCCAGGTGAAAGGGCACGTCCACGCCGCCCAACACCAATCGGCGTTCCGGAGCCAAGGGATGGGAATCGAAGCCTATTCCCACGCGAAAGTCTATTGGGGTGTTTTCTGGCATAAGCTAGTTCAGCGATTCTTGGGGGACCTTTTCTTGGCGGACCTTTTATAGCAAGAGAATGTTTCCCCAAACCCCTCCTAAAGAACTTTTATTCTGGAACTTTTATTCTGGAATTTAAAAAAACCTCGGCTACTGCCAGGTCTTCGGGCGTGGTTACTTTCAGGTTCTCGTAGGAACCCAGGAACATCTTGACGGTATGACCGATGCTTTCCACCATGGCGGCATCGTCGGTTACTTCTTCCAAGCACGCTGTGTGAGCATCCAACAGCAAATCATACCGAAAGACCTGAGGGGTCTGCGCCGCCCATAGACCCTTCCTATCCGGTGTGTTGAGCACCACCTGTTGGGGTGAAACGCTTTTGATCGTGTCCTTCACCGGCACGCCGGCCACGGCGGCCCCGGTTTCCTGGGCCGATTCCAGGCCCCTTTCCAGGGTTCCGTGGTCTAGACAGGGGCGAGCGCCGTCGTGTATCACGACCCAATCACAGGGCTCCAATGCCTGGATTCCCAATAACACTGAGTCCTGGCGCCTGGACCCACCGGGGCAAACAGGGCGGACTTTCTTGTACCTCCGCTGGCTCACCAACTCCCGACCTCGCTCCACGGAAGCTTGGTCCAACACCAAGACAACTTGTGTGACCGGAGGGAAGCTTTCCAACTGGTCCAGAGCATAGGCTACCAGCGGCAGACCCAAGATGGGGGCGAATATCTTGTCTATGCCGCCCATGCGGCTACTGGTGCCCGCAGCGACCACCACGGCGCCAACCTTCGCGCCCATAGGCGGCTGGGACCCCGCAGACAGTGCCATCGGTTCTCTAGTCGTCCTTGGGCTGGGCGAAGATAATCCGGCCAGCCGCCGTCTGAAGCACTCTGGTTACCACTACATCATGGAAGGCGTTCAAGTAGCGCTTGCCTCCCTCCACCACCACCATGGTGCCGTCATCCAGATAAGCCACACCCTGGCCTGGTTCTTTGCCCTCTTGGACGATGTTCACCCGCAGGTCTTCGCTGGGTAAAACTATGGATTTCAAGGCGTTGGCCAGCTCATTAACGTTCAGCACCTGCACGCCTTGAAGCTCCGCCACACGGTTGAGGTTGTAGTCGGTGGTGAGTATCGGCGACTTCATGCTGCGAGCCAATTGCACCAATCGGGCATCCACCTCTTCTCCCCGGTTCACACCCACATCCAGCACCTCCAAGGGTATGGTGCTGTCTTTCCGCAGACGGCCCAACACCTCCAGTCCCCTGCGCCCTCGGCTGCGGCGCATGGAGTCGCTAGAGTCGGCGATGTGCCTTAGTTCGTCCAGCACGAACCTGGGAACCAGCAGCTTTCCTTCCAGAAAGCCGGTGACACTGAGGTCGGCGATGCGCCCATCGATGATAGCGCTGGTGTCAACCAGGATGTTGCCGTTGCGGGAACCCCGGCCACCGCCACCGCTGTTGGGGTTGGCCAATGCGGGGATTATGGCCGACACGTCTTGGTTGCGGTTGCTGCCGACCCACAGGCCGAATATGCCCAAACAAGCGCTGACGATACTGGGCACGCCCCAGCCAAGCCAGCCATCCAATCCGTATAGGGGGATCGATACCAAAGACGCCACTATCAGGCCAATCAGCAACCCAATGGTGCCGCTGACCAAGGTGGCCCCGGAGATGGAGCTTATATAGTTGCTACCCATTCGCCATGGGTTCATTTTCGATAAAGGAGCCATCACGGCCCCCAGTGGCGGTCCGGTAAGAGTGGGCGTCAGCCCTGAAGTGAAAAACAATCCTCATAAGAGGGAATATGTGAAATAATTGCTGCTGAATTTCGCTGGGCAACCCTAATCCACCGGTGCCCTGGACGCAAGCGGCCCAAAGGGCTACCACCGGGCCTCACCTCCTTTCTAGGTTTATTGGGCCCTCGCCCATCGGCCTGAGACTTTTCGGTTTGAATTTATGGAGGGGATGTACAAATCACCGGCTTTGCGCCTACGGTTTTGCCGGTAGATTGGATTGCGAAAAGATTCGGGGCTCCCCCGGGGTCAACTATGACTCGCTGAATCCCGTAGTTGAATTCCTCCGGAGCGGAAACTCCGGGGTGGGAATGACCTCAATAATACAACTGCCTTGGGCAAAGATTCGGCTAAGATTTTAGGTTTTCTGGCTGGTGATGATACGGGTCGATCGGGAGATCAATTGCCGGAGAGAACCAGTGACACGGCCGTAAAATGAGACTGATTTCACCCTATAGCATAGCATAAACGGGCTAAACCGGATAGATTCAAGGGCCAAACTTAGCCGCAAATCGGATTACCGCGTTGGGGCACATTCGGGCCAGCGTCAGCCAGGTTTTAGACCGGGTTTCCTCGCTTGAACCAACCAATAAAAATGGGCCCGGCAGAATAACTGCCAGGCCTGCGATTCTCGAGAAAAATTTTGCCGAAAGATGCGCTGACAGAAAGGCACTTAGCGCCTATCCGGGGATGTCGTCGTACTCGTGGCTTTCGCCTATGACATTATCTTGGCGCATCTGGTCAATCTCTTCGGCTGAGTAGCCTAAGATGCCTGAAAGAACCTCTTCGTTATGCTCTCCCACCTGAGGAGTCGAGCCCACAACCACCGGGGTGCGGCTGAAGTGCCAGTAGTCGCCGGAGACTGCGATGCTTCCAGCCAGGAAGTCGGGCACTTCTACCATTGTCCCTCGCTCCCAAGGATGGGGGTCTTCCGCAGCCATGGGTATGGTGTTTACCGGGGCCGCCACTACGTCGTGCCTGCTGAAGTGGTCGATGGCCTGCTCCATGGTCATATTGGATAGGGTTTCCTCCAGCGCCTCCTCCACAATCTTCCGGTTCTTGGTGCGCTCCGGGCGGGTGGAGAAACGAGGATCCTCCAGCCATTCGGGCTTGCCCAAGGCGTTGCATACACGGTACCAGTGATGCTGATCGCCAGCGGACAGGAGGACCCATCCGCCCTTGCAGGGGTAGATTCCGCTGGGAGGGGCCGTGGAGTCTCCTCGTTTGGGCGGAATCTTGGTGCCGTGGTAAGCGGTGATGGGAATCTCGGTCATGCTGTAACCGGTGTCGGCCAAACAGACGTCCATGGATTGGCCCTCGCCGGAAATCTCCCGCTCGTGAAGGGCGGAAAGCGTGCCTATGGCCGCATGCAGCGAGGTGATTCGGTCGATGATTGGCACCCCGGTGCGGATGGGCGGCATGCCCTCTTCGCCGGTGACCATGGTTATACCCGACATGGTCTGGCCTATGGGATCGTAGCCGATGTTTTCGCTGTAGGGGCCGAACTGACCATATGCGGAAACGTTGACCATGATAATTTTAGGGTTAAGTTCTTTTAACACTTCGTAGCCGAACCCCATTTTTTCGATGGTGCCCGGCCGGAAGTTTTGCACCAAAACGTCGGAAACGCCAATCAACTTGCGCAGAACTTCTTTGCCTTGCTCCTTGCGCAGGTCCATGCTCAGGCTCTTCTTGCCCGAGTTGTACTGCACCCAATAAGAACTCTGCTTGCGTACCCAAGGACCGTGGTACCGGGTTTCCTCGCCCCCAAGACGCTCAACCTTGATGACCTCGGCGCCCATGCGGGCCAAAACCTGGGCGCACCTGGGACCAGCCTGGTGGCGGCCCAGGTCGATTACTCGGATATCTTCCAAAGGATGCTTGAGACTACCCATAGCGGTTCAGTCCCCCTTAAGCGATATCGGCCATTTTACGACTGCCCTTGGCAAAGAGCAAGGCTGTGGGTTACGGCTCAACTTTTTCCGCAGAAAGTGACTCTGGCGACGGTTCAAAAACCCAGACTTGTGCCGAAGGAGGTAGTTCCTCCTTGGAAAATTCAGCGCTGTGTCCTTTTAATTGCTTCACGGCGGACTGGGTCGCTAGCCATTGGTCCGGCGACTTCAAGCCGCAAGATTCAGGCATCAATGACGGTATACGGTAGTGCATTGGAATCACGATACGGGGGTCGACCCGCTCAATTATCGAATCAACCTCAGCGTAACTAAGAAGATGGCTGCTGTCGTCTACCGTCACCAGCAACACATCGACTTTGCCGACGCCTTGGCTGACGTCCTCCGGCCAGTCGGCCCGGTTATCCCCGATATGCAAAAAACGAAGACCACCGGTTTCCAGCAAGAACATAATGTTGCGCATCCCACGCAGGCCCGAGGCTCCGGAATGGATGTCTATGATCCCCTCGATGGACATATCTTCTATCTGAAGCTGGCCCGGTGAGCGTAACATAGAGGCGCCCTCGGGCAACCGGTCTGCGGCGTCGTGGTCGAAGTGGGCGTGGGTAATCAGGCCGAGGTCGCATTCAACCTGGGGGAATAATCTGGTGAACCAGTATCGGTCTTCTATATTCCGGTAGGGGTCGGATAATACACGCAGGCCCTGGCTCGTCTGCCAGAGAAAAGCGCAGTGTCCGTAGAAGGTCAAACTCGTTGATTGGGAGTCCAGCATTGGGGCAGCCTCCAAGTATTAGCTGATCTATTCTAAGCATGGAACCGCAAGTATGCCAGGATTTCTTGGGGAACCCTTTCTTGCAAGAAAGGGTTCCCCAAACCCCTCCAAAAGAACTTTCATTCCTGAGTTCCTTTAGCTCTATTTGGTACGTGGGAATCAAGTATGCTATCGTTCCGGTAATGAGCGTCTCATTGGCAAATGGACTACTCCGGGAGACGCCGCCAAATTACGGCGGCAAGAACCGTATTCCCGATCACCTGTTGGCGAGCTTATGGAAGAAGAAAGCGGCCCGCCAAGAGTGGCTTCGCACCAGCGGTGGGACCAGGGTCCGGGTGATATACCCCGGCATGGCCGGCACTGGAGCGGGCCCGGACTTTCGTGACGCCCTCTTGGAGATAGAAGGAGAGGGCTTGGTGCGGGGCGACGTGGAGATCAACGTACGCCAGAAAGATTGGAAGAGTCACGGCCACGGCGGCTATCCCAACTACAACGGTGTTGTGCTCCACTCCGCATGGGAGGTGGAGAGCCAGGATACACGGTTACAAAGCGGGAGTTTCGCGCCGGTAGTGTCATTGGAGCCCTTGCTGGATGCCGAAACTCGGCAAGGCCAAGGGCTGGTTGATTCAGCCAATGACCAGCTGGATCTGGGCAATAATGCCGGTCTTTGGGCGGTTCTGAACCAGTCCGGTTACCCGGCTCCAAGTAGCCCCGATGAAATGGGCGAGCTGCTGGATTCGGCCGGGGACCACCGTTTTTGGGCCAAGAAGGAGTATTTCAGCCTTCTGCTGCGGGAGCAGAGCCCGGAGCAAACGCTATACGAGACCCTTATGGAGGGTCTGGGTTACCGCCGCAATCAGCAGCTCTTCTTGAAGCTTGCCAGTAGGGCTTCATACGCTGCCTTGGTTCGAGGAGCTAGAGGACTTAGCCGGGAAGCTAGGCCCGGTACCCTGGCAGATTGGCTACTTCAACTTTCAGGACTGTCTTCCGGTGAGCCTCAGGCCTACCAAACACTGCCTAGAATGGGTTTCGGCGCTCCCCTTGTTCCCAAAGAATGGCACTGCTTTCGGCTCCGGCCCTCGAATCATCCGCGCCGTCGTATCCGGGGAGCGGCAGTCTTGATGGACCGTTTTCTTGATCAGGGCTTGGTGGCTGGGTTGGCCGGGGCTTGCGGATCCGGCAACGCCAAGAAGCTTCTCGCGGCCCTGTCCGTCCCGGCTCAGAATTCCCAGGAAGGCAATGGGCAGCCAGCCTTGATTGGCAAAGACCGGGCCAGTGACCTAGCGGTTAACGCGGTATTGCCTTTTTTACACGCCCTTGATGGGCTCTATCCCAGGAGGGTTCCCTGCGGAGACCCATTGGGCTTCTACCGAAGCTTCGGCAAGCTGCAAGGGAACGAACTGATTCGGGAAATGACCCAGCAGCTATTTGACCCATCTTGGGACGTAAACGGCTCATCCAAAATAATCAATTCTGCTCGGCGTCAACAGGGTCTCCTCCGGCTACATGCCGTGTTGATCGGAGCCTCCTAGACTGGTCAATGGACGAATTTGGACATTTTGTTCGCTTGCACTAGGATTTGTCCCAAACCCCAAGATAGTAGTTACATTCGAGTTGAAACGAAGGATCTATTTGATCGACGCAAGAGATTCTTCGTCGCTTCACTCCTCAGAATGACATACCCAAGTCAAGAGACTCTTAGTCGTCCCGCACCTCAGAATGATATTTCTGAAGTAATGCCTAGCTGCGGTACTCCCAGCTTAGGTCTGCCTGCCCCCGGCAGGGCAAATGTTAGTCTTTTAGGGGAACAGCTAGGGACACCCGAAAATCGTCGCCGATGCTGCGGGCGATATGACCGTGGCCGGTCAAATCTTCGGCCACCAAAACGTCTCCGGGCATCAGCCTGCGGACTGAGCCGTCGGCGGTCTCGAACTCGGCGATTCCTGCCAGGTTCACCACATACTGACGCCTGGGCGCGGTGTGGTAGTCAGAGAAGGACGGAGACTCTCGCCGCAACACATTGACATCACCCGGCCCAACGTTATTTGCGATTTCGGCAAATTGGTCTGCGGTCAACTCTTCGAAATGGGACTCACCGTCGTCGCCTGAATACACCCTAACAATCTGTACCATTGTTTCTCCTTCGTTCCCTACCGGTTTATTACTACCGCCAAAATTTAACAAATTAGAAATCACCGCAGAGAACGCGGAGAGCGCAGAGGTAACTGGAATATAACTCTGCGGCCTCTGTGTTCTCTGCGGTCAAAGAATCGTAGCTGCTAATCGGCCAGAGGCACCACTGCGGTGATGCTGGGCTCGTCGCCTATCACGCGGGTGGTGTGACCTTGGCCGGTGGTGTCCTCGACCAACCGAGCGTCCCCGGGCCCGTAGCGGCTGGTCGTGCCGTCTCCTAGACCAATCTCAATCTGGCCGGATAGCGAGATGACGTACTGGCGCCTGGGGGCCGGGTGCCAATCAATAAAGCGTCCTGGAGGCCACGACTGGAAATTGATGTTCTTGGCGTCGAACCCTTGGTTCAATTCGGGGTGGTCGGCCAGGTTTATCTCTTCGATGTGGGACTGACCATCGCTTCCTGCGTACAAACGGAAAATACCCATACTAATGCCTCCTAGATTCTCGTGATTTATTTTATTTTCTGTAGGACTTTCAGGAGCGTTCTGGCTCCGAGCCCAGACCGGTAAACAGCTTAACGTTTTGTGTTTGGCTAGGCAACCGGTTTTTGCGATTCAGGAGTTGGTTGGCTTTAGGTTTGTTATTCAACGCAGAGAGCGCAGAGTTAATTTGATCCGAACTCTCCGCTCTCCGCGTCTCTGCGGTGACCTAATAGTGACTTGAGTCCAGCTAGAGATAAACAGGAGCGTAGAGCCATCCCTCTAAGGAGGCGATTCGGTCCGGCCCATCCATATCAGGGCACCAAAATACGCTGGGGTCTCTGGCCCACAATGACGCAATCACGGCGGCCACCACGGAATCCAGAGCATCGTGGCTAGCCTGGCAACGTGACTGGAAGCTTGACAGGTTGCTTATCTTCACGCCGGAGCATTCTTCCAGGCCGCATAGAATCCGTTGCCGCAGTTCCGGGGCGTTTTTACCGTTCTTGTAGCCCTTGTGAGGCAGCTTCATGGCCTTGATGGCAGCACCGGGCATAGCCTCTAAGAGCATTGCCTTGCTGCTTTGAGGTGAGTTGCTTGGCTGCTTATCTTGTATGGGAGGGACTGAGCAACCCGCCTGCCACAGAGGGCCCAACATCCGCATACCGTAGAAGGTCATCGGCACCATGTTCGGGTTGGCCTTGTGCAAACAGGAGTAGCACTCGGGGAAACGCAGGTCGCATCGGCGTTTTGGCTCGCCTTGCTCAGCAACAAAACGGTCCCGGAATTCCAGGAAGCGGGTTAGGTCGATTTCCGAGGTTTGGGCCCACAGGTCGGGCATGGCAGTGGCGCCTGGGTGCCAAAACCGGACGAAGCTTTCCGGCACGGAGAATGGGAAATCCAAAGCAGCCACCGAGCCCGCTGGCATTGCCAGTAGCATTTGGGAGAGCTCATCCCGGCCGACGGGCCGGCAATCGTCCAGAGTCAGAGTATCGCCATCCAACGTTCCGGTGGCGACCCAGGTGCGGTCATCAGTCTTGGCCCCGCTGAAATCCACCCCGGCAACCATCATGAAAAGCTCCGTAACGGCTCGAAGTTCTTTAGGAGGAGTTTGAGGAACCCTTTCTTGTAAAAAAGGGTTCCTCAAGAGTGTTTATGCTAAAATGGCCCACGGGCAATTGGTGAAGCCAAGTATACCCTCAAAGGAGCTCCGATGAATCTAACTCAACGCCGGGAGCGATACCGCTCCCTTCTAGCCAGCGACCAATGCTACCATCCCGCATCGGTGTTCGATCCCATCTCGGCCCGGATAGCCCAAGACTTGGGATTCGAGGTCGGCATGTTTGCGGGGTCCATCGCTTCCGGCACCGTGCTGGGCGCTCCGGACCTGATTGTGGTCACGCTGACCGAGTTTGCCCAGCAAATCCACCGCATCTGCCGGGCCGGGGACTTGAGCTTGATGGTGGATGCGGACCACGGCTATGGCAATGCCCTGAACGTGATGCGCACCGTGGAAGAACTGGAAACCGCTGGGGTGTCGGCCCTGACGATTGAGGACACCGTGCTGCCTGTTAGCTTCGGCGCAGGTGGGGACGCCCAGTTGATATCGATAGAAGAAGGCATCGGCAAGATGAAGGCGGCCTTGTCGGCCCGGCAAGACCCCAACTTGGTAATTGCTGGCCGTACCAGCGCCCTGGCAATATCTGGCATTCCCGAGGCCATCAAGCGGGCCAAAGCCTACGAGCAAGCCGGGGTGGACGCCATATTCCTGGCCGGGGGCACCAAGAAGGAAGAAATCCAAGCGGTCCACGCCGAGGTGAGCATTCCGTTGCTCTTGGGCGGCGCTGGTGGAGAGCTTTCGGACAAGCAATTCTTGGCGGACAATGGTGTTCGCATCGCCCTCCAAGGCCACCTGCCCTTTGCGGCGGCCGTAAAGGCGGTGTATGACACCCTGAAAGCGCTGCGGGAAGGCACGGCTCCCGGAGACCTCACATCCCAGTTGGCCTCATCCGAGCTAATGGGCCAGGTAACTCGGCGGGACGACTACAGCCGCTGGACCTCGGATTTTCTGGCTTAGTTAACAAAAGAATTTGGGTTTCGTTCTCAGACTCGGCGCCTAGACTATTTGTTTCAAGATTTGTGTCTAAAATCGTTTCTAATTTTTAGGAGGCAAAACATGAACTTCAACTACAATCACCTGCATTTTCGTAGCGGCGACCCTGACGCAGCAGCCAAGTTCTACTGTGATAATTTCGGCGCGGAAATCACCTCCGAGCGGCCTTTGTCGACCACCAAGTCCATCAACCTTTCCCTGAACGGTCACCAGCTGATGACCATATCCGGCAGGGCCGAAGGGGAAGACCCGGTGGCTGGCTCGACAGACCCCCGCTATGGCCTGGACCACTTTGGCTTTGAGGTGGACGACATGGAAGAAGCTGCGGCCCACTTGAAGGCTAATGGGGTTAAGTTTGGATGTGAGCCTTGGACCATGCCTTCAGGAACGACGGTCGCCTTTATCGTGGCCCCTGACGAGGTCAGCGTGGAAATCATCATGAGGCCCAAGAGCTAGGGTACTTAGCAGTACGGCTCTGTTGGGGTCGGCCATTTCAACGTGGAAAAACATCGGGAACCCAGTCCCGATGTTCTCGCTCGACCCCATGACCAAGGAACCGTCCTCTAAATCGCTTTGCACCCAGTCGTTCTGAGAAAAACGTGGGGCCGTTGAGCCCAGTGGAGAGATTCTCCGTCGCTTCGCTCTTCAGAATGACAGTTGTGAGGCCATGGCCTATGGCTCCAAGCCCGCAAAGAAGTCTTCCGAGATTTTCTCGCCGGTCTGCACCTCCGGGAACGCTCGGATGTAGAATTCCCGGCCCAGGATGCTGGCTGTTACCTCCCTGGGCACCCGGTGGTAGGGCCAATCGGCGGCGACCTGGGTTCGGTGGCACATGATACAGGCCATCTTGGACTCCAGATGGCCGTCCACGTCGACGTCCAACTCCAGATGGATGTCTTCCACCGGAACTCCCTGCTCCTCTTGCTCGGGGGAAGGCATTGGGAAATCCACACCTGAGGCCCTCAATTTGGTGGCCCACATGGTGCGAAACCCTTTGGGACGTGCGCTTTGAAAAAGCCGCTGGGCTTGGTGAGGGTATACTCCGTTTACCATTTGGTCAGGAAAAGCCTTGGGGTCGTTTGCCAGGCGAAAGGCTTCTTCGGTGTGCCGGGAAACAGCGATGTGGTCGGGGTGGCCGTAGAGCCCTCCGGGTTCGAAGGTCAAGACCACTTGGGGCTTGAAAGCGCGGATTTCCGCCACGAACTGCTCCACCACCTCTGCGCTTGGGGCGTTCACGTAGGCCTTGGGGTGACTGTTGGGCGGTGTTCCGACCATTCCTGAGTCACGGTAGCCCAACACCCGGTGGCTGGCCAGGCCCAAAGCTCGCACGGCGCAAGATAGCTCTATCCCCCGGATCCTGGGCAGGGTTTCTCTGGTGGCTGCGCCCTCTTGGCGAATCTCCCCTTCCTCACCCAACGTGGTGGTAATCAGGCGAATCTCCACTCCCTGAGCAGCATGGGCCGCTAGAGCGCCCCCCACGGGGAATGCTTCATCGTCGGGGTGGGCGAAGAATGCCAACAACCTAAATCCCGTCATTTGCGTGCTCCAACACTTAACTTACCGTAGATACACACCGGGCGCGGGGAAGTACCAAATCGCCTGTTCACGCTCAAGGGGCACTCTGCGCGCTCGGCGTACTCTGCGGGGAATTCAAAATACCAGTTGTTATAAAGCTGCCGCTTGGCCGTCGCCCCTAGGGTCCGAGGCTCCAATCAGCACGCCGCGTTGGTGGTCGAAGACAATCAGTTGGGTCTTGCCGTCGTAGACCCCCGGTCGGCGTGGGGATACCTTGTGGCCCATGGCCTCCAGGCCGCGAATCGTTTCTTCCGGCATGCCTGGTTCAACCCGAACCTCCATGGGCGTATCTATGCTGGCCGGGTCCGTCCCCGGGAAACTCCACCATCTGGGCGCTTCCACCGCCTCTTGAGGCCCAAGACCGAAATCCAACATACTGGTGAGGATTTGAAGGCCGATTTGGGGCTGAATGTCGCCACCAGGGGTGCCGCCCACGATGGCCGGCAGGTCATCCTTGGTGGTCAGGTAGCAGTTCAGCGTATGCATGGTCCGCTTGCCGGGAGAGATGATATTGGGATGGTCCGGCTCCAGGCTAAATCCCCGGCCGGCCCGGTTGTTGAACATGACGCCTGTGCCGGGAGCCACAAAGCCGGAGCCAAAGGCGTTGGATAGGCTGTGCACCCAGGAGACAGCGTTCCCATCGCCATCGGCCACACAGAAATAGGTCGTGTCTCCGTCCGCCTCAACGGGTTGGCGAGGAGATGTTGATGAAACTCTCGCCGGGTCAATCTCGCCTCGCCTAATATCAGCATAAGGTTTGGAAATCAACTCGTCCAATGGCCATTGGGACAGTAAGGGGTCGGCGGCCAACCGGTTGCGGTCGGCGTACGCAATCTTTTTGGCCTCTACCATCAGGTGAATCGCTTCCGGGCTGTTGTGTTTCATACTGCTAAGTGGGAAAGATTCCAGCAGGTTCAGCATCTCCAGCAGAAGGAAACCCTGGGAGGGGGGCCGGGTCTGGTAGACGTTGTGCCCCCGGTAGGTAGTTGCGATGGGATGGTAAACATCGGCTTGGTGGCCAGCAAAGTCGGCGTCGGTAAAAACCCCGCCTGCCTCATTTAACCCATTGACCAAGCGCTTGGCCAAGTCTCCCCGGTAAAAATCCTGGGCTCCTCCTTGAGCCACCAATCGCAGGCTCTCGGCCAGGTCTTTATTTATCAACGTGTCGCCCCCTGCTAAAGGGGAGCCGTTAGGCAATAAAAGAGCGGCGCTGGCGGGGAATTGGGCCAATTTGGCTGCTGCTGCGGCCAGGTCGACACCGATGCCTGGGCTGATGGGAAATCCGTATTGGGCGTAAGCTATGGCTGGTTCCAGCAACTCGGCGAAGGGCACCGTGCAGAACCGCTGGTGCATCTCTTCCCAAGCCGCTACCTCACCGGGCACAGCGACGGCATGGGGTCCTTGCAATGGCATCGTCTTGAATCCCTGATTCCAGTAATAATCCGAAGTAGCCCCACTGGCGGCCACGCCGCTGCTGTTGATGCCGGTTACTTTGCCACCGGCCACCTTGCCACCGGTCACCCTGCTACCGGGGATTGGGCCGCTTGCCCCTTGGTGAACCAGGATGAATGAGTCTCCACCGAGTCCGCACAGGGGCACCAAGGTCACAGCTTCCACGGCGGCCACCGCCAATGCGGCGTCAAAGGCGTTCCCGCCCTGCTGCAATACCTTCAGTCCGGCTGTGGCCGCCAGTGGCGAGTTGGAGCAAATCATTCCCCGCTTCCCGTAGACCATTGGCCGGGCGAATTCGGTGATTGGCATAGTGTGTGTCTCCCTGTTGATGCTTAAGCGTGTTCCAAAACGGTCTGCCTATTTAACCACAATCCCGTTAACTGGCAATAAGCCGGGGCAGGATAAACTCCTCGATTGCTACGGCCAACCCATCTTCCTCAGCCGAAGGGGCCACGTAGTCGGCGACCGCTCTGAGTTCTTGCGGAGCGTCTCCCATAGCGATGGCCAGGCCGCATGCGGTTAGTAAGGGCAAGTCGTTGTAGCTGTCCCCAGCCGCAACCATGTCTCCGACTTCCACCCCAATCATCTGGGCCAACTTGCGGGTTCCCGCTGCCTTGTCGACGCCAATCTTTGTGAAATCCACCGCCCAAAGGTCGTTGTAGGGTAGGTAAACTTTGACCAAGTGCAATTCGGGTTCCGTTTGGAATCGGACCACCACTTGGTCGGCGCTCTCTTCATCCATGTCCAAAGCCGAGACCCTGATTATGTTTATCTCGCTGAGGCCATCTATAGTCTCAATCGAACCTTGGGGATGAGTGGCTATGAACTGAGTCCCGTTGCCGTGGAGGCTATGGATGATTTTCCTGGCCAATTGGGGCTCTAAGGGAGCGCTCCACACCGGGTTTATATTGGAAGGGTTGGTGCCAGGGTTCAGGATGGCGGCCCCACCGTCGCAAATCTGAGGGGCGGTCAGCCCTAATTGCTGCGCATAGTCGACGGCGTGGTTGGCCTCCCTTCCGGTGGCTATGCTTACCGGAATCAATGCCCGAAGACGGCCAACTGCCGCTGCTACTCGCGCCGACACCTTTTCGTCCCTGCCGATTATAGTTCCGTCCAAGTCCAAGACCGCAGCACGAATCATTGATTTCTTCCGATAAATTTTCCGCGACAAAATTCATCGGAGATTACGTGGAAGATTCCGTGAGAGATTCCGCCAGAGTTTTCGTGAAAGATTGCGTGGGAAGTAAAAAACATGCCTGAGCCCTACTGGGCCAAGGCCGGCATCACTTCTTGGGCGAACAGTTTCATGGATTTGGTGGACATCTCAGCGGCCATGGGGCCAAAGCGGTGGTTTGCGCAGAATATGTCGTAGCCCAGTAGCTCGTGTTGCGCCTCCAATTGTTTCAGCACCGTCTCGGGGCTTCCAATCAAAGCCAACCCGTTGTCCAACCAAAAATCGAATGAGGTGTTCATCCCCTGAAACACACGGCCCAATTCCAGGTTGGTGGGCGTTGGCTCTGTGCCTTTGAATCCGATGCGGGTCTTTTCGATTCCATCCCGAATCACGTCCCGGGAGGACAGCATGACTTTCTCGGCCTCTTCCCTGGCCAATACGTCCGTTTCAGCCACGTGCACCGGTCGCATCACAAAAGTGCGCGGCATGGGGCCAGGGTGCTGTTCCTTCCGCCAGGCCTGCCGAAAGTACTCGAATTTCTCGGCGATTACCGTGTCGATGTCGATGTTCTGGGACACGTGATAGTTCTTCTTGGCGGCAAAATCCAGGGAAGCGGGACTGTGGGCCCCGACCCAGATGGGAGGGTGAGGCTGCTGATAGGGCTTGGGGAAGGGCAGCGCCTCGTCATAGTTCCAGAACTTCCCTTTGTACGTAACGGTTTCTTGGGTCCAACCTTGAACGATGATTTCCAGAGCTTCCTCCGACATCTGCCGACGCTGGTCGAAGGGCAGTCCCCAGCGGATAAACTCGTGCTCGTGTACACCGATGCCGGTGCCGAATTCCACCCGGCCATGAGAAAGGTGGTCCAACATGGCTATCTCTTGGGCCAAACGCATGGGCTGATAGAAAGGCAATTGGTAAATCATGGCGCCGATGCGCATGTTGGTGGTGTGCTGGGCCACGGCGCATAGGTACAGACTGGGAGAGGTAATCTGGCCCACATGGGAATTCTGATGCTCTATGGTGTAGTAGCCTTGGTAACCCAGTTCCTCGGCCAATTGGGCTTCCCCGAGGTGCTTCTGGTAAACGTCAGCCGCCACCGGTGAAGTTGCCATTTCGTAAACCGGGAAACCGTCCCAAACAGCAAACTCCAGCTCGCTCATAGGGCCACCTCGTAGTTGGTTTCAAGATTAGAGGCTGACTATCAAAAACCACGGCCTCACCTCCCTGTAATAAGGAGATAAGGCCGTTTACGCCAAATCAATGTCCCGGCGGGGTCAGGTAAACAACAGGTTGGGCTCAACCCATTTTTATTGAAAATGGGAGGCGACCAACAAGAACATGGCAGTCCGAACTCCGGCGACTAGCCGAAGACCAATTCCGTGTTTTTGCGCTCGGTGGAACTCATGATTGCCCGACCATCGGCAGCGTCTTCTTGGCTGTTGCAGAACAACTCAATACCGTTTCCGTCCGGGTCGTTCAAGTAGATACTGCGGGTCATGCCGTGGTCCGTGGTGTGGTCAACCAAATCCCGCTCTTTTAGTATGTGGAAGTACTGGGTCAGCATTTCGAAGTCTTCCACCTGCAGGGCCATGTGATTCAGTCCCAATCCGCCTTTGGTCACGGGAGCGGCATCGGGGGCTGCTTGGAACAAGGCCAAGTCGTGGTGAATCTTGCCGCAGGTCAGGAACGTGCCCATTCCGGGGCGTTCCAGGGCAATCTCAAACCCGAGTACCTGGGTATAAAATTCGACCGAAGTGGTTACGTCTTTAACATTTAGGACCAAATGACCGACTCGTTTGGGATGTGCCATGAGAACTTCTCCTCAGGAAATACTTCCTCAATATAAGCTTCCGCCGGAATAAGGTTATTTCCGGGCGATTAGCTTCACACTATAACTCTTTGCCAACAAAATGCCAATGACATTGAAACAATTTAGCTTATATATGTCTAAATGGTAGACTTGGTGTTATCACTGATCTTATCCTTTAACAGCCAATTCTTGGTGCTCAACCCGGTGCTCAGATCAAAGGGCAATTTGGGATGCAACGACGTGATGACGGCGTGTATTGATCCGAATGGCCCCGAAAATTGCGAAATCCGGGTCTAGGCGGCCTAGATGGGATTGGGGGTATCATCGGAGATAGACAAATAGAATTGGGCCAAAACCGCTGGCCGCCGGTTGCGGGATGTAGAACACGGAACTGCTTGGCTGACCCGACATTTATCGCCGGGTTATGAATCCGGGCCATAGCCGCGATGGCGGAAACCTCGGACTGAACAGAAACCTCGGACTGAACAGAAAAGTCGGTTTGAACAGGACCTTTTTTTGTAAACGAAACGAAGGAGCTTCACGGCTTCGCCTATCTTCACGGCTTCGCCTATATCGAAAAAGGGGGGAGTGGTATGTACGATAGGATTCTGGTACCTCTTGACGGTTCTCCAATGAGTGCGCAGACGTTGCCCTACGTTCGGATCCTGGGAGCGGCATTGAAGTCGCCGGTGGAGCTTCTTCGGGTCTACGAGCCCGAAGCGGTTTACTACTATCCAGACCCGGCTCATTATCAAGAACGGGCGCAGTTGGCGAATCAACACCGGGAAGAAGCCTCCGATTCATTGATGTCGGCGTCGGATATGCTAAATGCCGCTGGCATCAGCGTCACGTCCAATTTTCTTGACGCTCACAGCGTTCCCGGCCAGGTCTCACATGAAAGACCCGAAAATCCGGTACACCACATAATCGAGGTCGCCCACGAGGTGGCCAATACTCTGGTGGTCATTTGTACCCACGGTCGATCGGGGATGGGCCGTTGGGTGATGGGCAGTGTGACGGACAAGATTTTCCATGCCGTCACGAGCCCATTGTTCGTAGTCCGAGGTCGCGAGGAAGGTGGCGTTGCGGTAGAGGCCAAGCTGGAGAGCATAATCGTGCCTCTGGACGGCTCGGCGATCGCCGAGAGAATCCTGCCCCATGCCGTGAGTATCTCAAAGGCTTTGGCCATCCCGATTCGCTTAGTGTCGGTGATCCCGTCCGAGGAGTCTCACGCCCATGAGGAGGACCACTTGCGGCAACAAGGCGAGCGCTTGGTCGCTCACCCAAGGCGCCCACTCCTATGTGCCTAGGGTGACCCACGGAGACGCAGCCCACGCTATCGTCGATTTGAGCAACGAGTTTCCAGACGCTTTCGTGGCCATGACCAGTCATGGCCGGTCCGGCGTGGGCCGCTGGATCATGGGCAGCGTCACCAACCGGGTTGTGCGTTATGCAGCGGGGCCGGTTTTGGTGACTCGCTCCGAGTGATTCGGGCTAGAAGTATCGCAATCACAACCTATCCAAAGTTAAATCACCGATAAATCAGAGCCAAATCACCGGCAGATCACCGGCAGATCAATCGAAAGAGCAACCAACAGGGCTCCCCTTGGGGAGCCCTGTTGGCGTCAATAATCGATTTTTCCGCCCTTGGACTCCACGATGGGCGTTAATGGGGTAACATGAACCCGGAAATCAACTGGGGATTCACCTGGACCTAGATTAGTAGGCAACGAGGTTAGTAGGCAACTAGGAGGCAATCATGAAGGGTCGAGTAGTTATTTGCAAAGAGTATTCAAAGCCATTTGAGATTGAAGAATTTGACGTACCTGACCCCGAACCCGGCGCAGTTATGTTGAGGATGACCCAGGCGGGGATTTGCGGATCGGACCTTCACACGTGGCGTGGCGACCAAGTCAATGTGCCATTACCTCCCACCGGGCGGGTTATGGGCCACGAGGGCACTGGTGTCGTGGACAAGCTGGGCTCCGGCGTGACCACCGACACCCTGGGAGTGCCAATCGTGGAAGGTGACCGGATTGTTTATGCCGCGGTCTTCCCATGCCACCACTGCCACATGTGCCTCAAGAACAATACCAACTGGTGCGTGAACCGGGGCTATGCCGCCGGGGGAGTCTACCCCTACTTCACCGGCACCTATGCCGACTTCTTGTACCTACCGCCCCGGCACCCGTTTTTCCGGGTCCCGGATGAGCTTCCCGACGATTTGCTGGGCCCGGTAAATTGCGCCATGGGCACCGTGACCACGGGCCTGCAGAGGGCGGGCGCGAAGGAAGGCGACTTTGTGGTCATTCAGGGCGCGGGAGGACTGGGCCTGCATGCCATAGCAATGGCCAAGGATATGGGCGCAGACCGGGTGATTGTGCTGGACCGCTTGGCCAACAGACTGGAATTGGCCGAGGAGTTCGGCGCTGACTATACTATCAACATTGAAGAGTTCAACACCGCCGAGACTCGGGTGGAGCGGGTGAAAGAGCTCACCGATGGCCGGGGCACCGATGTGGTGATGGAGTTGGTGGGCCGGGCCGAGTTGCTTGCCGAAGGTATAGATATGCTCAGCAACGGCGGCACCTTCGTGGAGATTGGGGACATCGTACGAGGCCGCGAAGTGTCAATCGACCCGTCCAAGTTATTGGCCGGCAAGAGTATCGTGGGCTCTTTGATGTACCGTCCCGAGCTGTTGCCGACGCTACTGAATTTCCTGGTCCGGACGCAGCACAAGCTGCCTTTCCATAAGATTGTGTCCCATAAATTCCCATTGGCGGAAGTGAACGAAGCCTTTCCCCAAGCGGAATGGAACTCGAGACAGACGGACATCACTAGGGCTATGCTGGTGCCCTAGCAAAAACGTCCGGCGTCGCCGGATAAGATTGTTGGGCTAAATAATTGAATAATTGGGAGAGGATTATTAAATGAAGTTTGGCATGATGTATGAGATTCAGATTCCTGAGCCCCACTACCCAGGGATAGAAAAGGACCGCTACGACCAGATTTTGGCTCAGGTCGTATTGGGCGACCAAGTTGGCTTCGACTATTTCTGGACGGTGGAGCACCATTTTCTAAAGGAATTTTCCCACTGCTCCGCGCCCGAGGTACTCTACGGGGCGATTTCCCAAATAACCAAACGGATTCGCATCGGTCATGCCGTGGCCCTGCTGCCCGGACAGTACAACCATCCGGTGCGCGTGGCGGAGCATGCGGCGGTATTGGATATATTGAGCAATGGGCGGGTGGATTTGGGGACGGGCCGATCCACAACTCTGATTGAGATGGACGGTTTTGAAGTCGACCCTGAAGAAACCCGAGCCCAGTGGGAAGAAGCCATCCGCATGATTCCCAAGATGTGGACCGAAGAAACATTCTCCCATGAAGGCCACTATTACAATGTGCCGCCCCGGTCCATCATTCCCAAGCCGGTGCAATCGCCCCATCCCCCTTTGTGGGTGGCCTGCAGCCAGCCCGAGAGTTTCCGGTCCGCCGGGGAAATGGGTTTGGGCGTCCTATGCTTCAACCTGAGCGGTCACGAACAACTGAAAGAGAGGGTCGATATCTACCGGGAGGCGATCAAGCACGCCCACCCCGTGGGTTCTTTCGTAAACGATCAGGTGGCGGCGATGTGTATCATCCACTGCGGTGAAGACGACGAGGAGACCCGGCGTATCGGAGCTCCCGAGGGTGCCTGGTTCGTCCAGATGGCCGAGAAACTCTACGCTCCGTGGCAAGGGAGAAAGGTGCCCGATTCCTACAAGTTCGCCGTGGATGCTGTTCAGACGGAGCGGGTGAATATAACAGCCGATGATCTTCTGGAGTCGGGTGCTTTCGCCATGGGCAACCCGGACACGGTCATCGATGTGCTGAAGAATTATCAGGAAGCTGGCGTAGACCAAGTCCTGTGTTTCTTGCAACCCGGCAACCTGGCCCACACCCGAATCATGGAATCAATCAAGCTAATGGGCCGTCACGTGATTCCTTACTTCAAGTAAACTGGCTTGTAAACCGGCTTGAAGTGACTGACGAAAGTCGTTGAGACGTTAAAAGCGGGACCTGACAAGGTCCCGCTTTTTATTAACTTGTTCCAACGCCATCACACATTGGCTGTAAGCGCCGTCGTTGCTAATCAATGGCTGCGATTGCTGAATAGGCTATGAGTTTTAGTCAGAGGAGGGCAACTTTCGCGGCTCTTGAATCTCCATCTCAATCTCACAGCAGTTGATAACGCCTTCACCGGTCTTGGTGCAAAGGACGCTGCTGCCGCATTCGGAACAGGTATAACGTTTGCCAAGTTGGTTGGCCATAGAAAGAACCTCCGAATAACTGTGGGGAGAGGGCGTGCCTGAAACCTAAGTCAGGTTTCAGAGCCCGCTCCAAGAATCGATACAAAATAGTTCTACTTAAGTCCCATGGGCTCACTGCAGCAAACGACGGTACCGGTACCGCCTTTGGTCACGATGAACTCGGAAGCGCATTTGGCGCAGATGTATCTTTTCCCGGTCTGGTTAGCCACGTTCTTGCTCCTAGTTCTTATTGTGGAAATTCGCCACCGGTTGGCGTGCAACCAAGGGCCATTATAGACAAGGTTCAAAGGGCTTTCAACTTGGAAGGACGATTTCTGCTCTTTGAAGATTACACGGGAGAAAACACGCAAAATGCGTTCTGGACACAAAAAACCAGGCGCAGCGTTCCCCACACCTGACTAAGTCGACTTACCATTAAACTGGCTTCAGCCTTCTGGCTTAAAGCGCACCAAGAAGCTGGCTTCACCCAAGGGTGTGCCGTCAAATAGTATTGCGGCGACATGACGGCCCGGCGACTGGACCGGTATACGGAATACCTTGATCCACCGCTGGAATAGAATCCCTTCTTCCCATTCGATAAGCTGGGGCGGTGGCGGGTTCAGGGGCATGCCCGGTGCCTTTATAGCCACCAGCAGGTGGTGGGGTCCTGGCGTTGCGCCAGAGATGCAGAATGCCAGGTTCAGGTCCAATTCGGCCAATACCCGCGAGCGGGCCTCCGGATTCTCTTCTTCCTGATTATCTTCCGGATCAGTTTTTTCATCAGCCGGGGTTTCTGCAGATGCCATGTTTTCCGTGATGGCCTGAGTATCTGTAATGGGCGGAAGATCAATCAGGTCCACAACGTCTTTGAGGGTCAACTCTCCACCCGGGCCTTCCTCGGTGTCTCGGCAGAAAAGCGCGTACTTCAGGATGGGATCGGGGTTATCGTAGGCCAACTGGGGTATGCCTCCGCATTATTTTTTAAGAAACGTACAGATAGGGTTGCATTTCTAGGGTGAACCAATTCTAGCACGGACAGCTTGTAGGCTGGACTCTGCGGTCCTCTGATTGCGGCCCGCTTGAGCACGCACTGAGCATTGCCAAGTCCAATTATTGCTGCCAAACTATGCATCACAAGTTCGCGGCCAGGGATTTGGCGAGAGATTCAGCCGGAGGTTGATAACAATGGCGATTACAGCCGAGAAATTCAACCAGGGTATGACGACCCAGCAGTATATAGACCAGATAAAGGTCAATAAGCAGCCATTTATGGACATCTACCAAGGGGTTGAAGTGCCAGCAGAGGCAAGAGCTGTTTTTGAAAGCCAAGCTGAGCCCTTGAGGTTGGCCATTTTCACCGCCGATTGGTGCGGCGATGCTGTTAGCACCACCCCGGCAATCTTGCGCCTGGCTGAAAGCACGGACAAGATTGAAGTAAAGATTTTCAACCGGGACGATGAACTCGCATTGACCGACAGCTACCTGCCGGAACACCGGGCGGGCACAGTGCCGGTTTTCGTTGTTTTGGACTCATCTATGAAGGAGATTGCTAAATTTATAGAGACCGCATTGTCCATGGTGCCCACACTGGATGCCATGGAAGAGACGATTGCCCAAGAGACTGCGGGCGAGAGTGAAGCCAACGCTCGTTCCGCGGGCAGGGGCAAGCGCACCGCTTTCAGGGTTGCTCATGCCAAGGAATGGGGGAACATTATCTTGAACGAATTCAGCCAGGTGGTAGACAGCGGTCTGGCCCTAGCTCCCGAAGCGCGCCCTGCGGTGGGCGGAACCAAGTGGCCGCCTGAAGATTAAACTTGATTGGATTATGCTCGACTTGAATCAACTGAAGCGCTTGAAACCCCAGCCGGTGATTCCGACATCAACATGAGGGAGTGTAGCTAATGCCGGAAGGCGTGATAGATATGAGCGACATGGAGATCATCTTTTCAGTGACCGACGCCATGGGAATTCACCGCGAGTCCGTCCGGGTGGATTTGGGCAAGGAAGACCCGGGCGTCATAGCCAAAGACCCGACCGGCATGATTGAAATCACAGTGCCGGAAACCCAGACCATCCAGGACTTCCGTGGAAGACTGGAGCTGGAACTGAAAGACATGGGCTTCACCCTCCAAGACCCTGCGTCGGGGAGCGAGGAGGATGAAGACGACGATTCTTGGCTTTAGCTGGTCCTGATTCTATAATCGGCCAGGGTTAAGCGTCTTCCCGCCATTCGAAACACAGGTTGGCGTATCGCAGGAAAACTGCACCACCCGGAGCGGCCAAGGGCCCATTGGCTGCCAGAATAGCGATGGTGTGGGTTTCTCCCTGCTGGGCGTCAATGTTAATCAAGATTCTCTGAGGCACGTTGAAACCTTGCACCGTGCCCCGTTCCCGGTCGCATTCACCGTCAATCCAAACTTCGCCGTAGTCGTCCACACAGGTCTCGAAAATCAGGCGAACGCCTTGTACCGGGTGCCCGCCCACCGTCTGGGGCAAGACAATCTTGGTCCTGTACCAAGCGAAAGTGAACCCGTAGGAAATCCACTTGGTCAAATCAGGCCAGACCTCCCAGCCTGAATCGTCGTAGTCGGGAAGCCGGGCCGGACTCCCCTCCAGTTGGGAAACCAATCCTTCGTTGGGCTCTCCGGGCACCAAGCCGGTGGCTGATCGCCACTGAGCCTGAGCTTGCTTCAAATCTTCCGGATCCATCAGGTTCAAGACTGCTCTTGGCATAAAATCGCCTCTTAAATTGATTTGCGTTTGCCCCTGTCATTCTGAGCAAATCCGAGAATCTGTTGTTTAAACCACGAGATTCTTCGGTCGTTTCACTTCCTCAGAATGACGTTTGAATCGCAGTGGGTAATCATGGTTAGATTCAATCACACCCCGACTATCTTTATGCCGGCGTGGATTTTGTAAATCCGGTTGATATTCACCAACAAGGGCGTGATTTGCTCAACATACTTGGCGTTGGCCAGTGCGCCACCGTCAACGGGACGCAGGTTGGGGATTTTGGGCGTCAGCTCCATCACCCGGTCCTTGGCAGCCTTGTGGTCGGAGCAGATTACCACGTCTCCCTCCATGATTAAGCCAGGTTCCTGAAGCTCTTCAGCGCTGGCGTTTTGGAACGCAGCCGCCACCAAAGCGCCTGGCAGAAGCAGTTGCGATTCTTCGGCGGCAGAGCCCGCGTCCACGGGTAAGGCGATGGCTCCCCGGCCTCTCTGGAACTCCATGGGAGCGATAACATTGACCACAATCTTGCCATCCAAGGCTTCTCCCAGTGTTTCTAAGGTTGGCCTCTGCCCTTCATAGGGGAAGGTCAGAAATATAGTGTCGGCTTGGGCTGCGGCATCGGCGTTGGCTGCGCCTGTGATTCGGGCTCCCGGCGCCAGCAGCAACAGCTCCTCTGCGGCCGTGGACGCACGGGCTGCGTCTCTGGAGCCGATTACCACCTCCTCCCCGGCAAGGGCCAATCTTATGGCCAAACCTCTGCCTTCGGGTCCGGTGCCGCCAAGGAAAGCCAGCATAAAAACTCCTAAGTATTTGGTATTGGCATCTTGTATTGAATGCCTGTGACAAAACTGGAATGAGGCCCACTATACATGCCACGACTGGATAATGGAAAGATGTGAAGCAAGTCCAGTTGCTTACGCCCTTTGGACGGCCTTGCCTCAATACCGTCATTCTGAGTGGAGCGAAGAATCTAAACGCCTGGTACAAGAGATTCTTCGCTCCACTCAGAATGACAGGATCGCCAAGAAATTAGGGTCATTTTTTTGGGCCGTTGGATGGCAGGTTGGCCCACGCGCCTCTCCGACGGATTCTATTGACACTCCAAACGCCCACACCTATGATGAATCCGCTCTGGGCTCGGAAAGCGATAGGCGGGTCCCAGGCGCTTTATTAACCCAAATAAATTAGCCCAAATTGTTAGCCCAAAATATTAGCACGGAGGTACCCCGGAAATGGCCGATGTTAACCGCGGCGCTGCCATCGTGGGTATTCACGAGCACATCACCCGCTACGCTCCCGACAAGAG
>DCAE01000005.1:50702-78779 GCA_002311385.1 Dehalococcoidia bacterium UBA1141
TCCATGTCCATACGCAACAGCGGCTTGGCCTTGGCCGATTACCTGGATATGTCTCCCAAGATGGTGGACAACACAACGGTGGGCGGCGGCTCCTTCGAGTTCCACCTGTCTCATGCGCTGAACGCCATCGCCAGCGGGCGCATCAACTGCGCCGTGATTACCTATAGCACGCTGGCCAAGTCAGGAGGGGTGTCCGTGGGCACCGGTGGTGTGTCCCGGTTCGGTCATCCCCAGTTGGACCCTTCGCCTGACAGCTTCGAAGAACTGTACGGTCTCACCACCGTTGGTCTTTACGCCATGATTGCCCAAAGGCACATGCACCTCTACGGCACCACCTCGGAGCAACTGGCGGAGGTTGCGGTGACCATGAGAAAGCATGCCGGGATGAACCCGGAGGCGTTGTTCCGCAACCCCATCACTGTGGAAGATGTGGTGCGGTCTCGCGTTATCTCATCTCCGTTGCATCTGATGGACTGCTGCGTAATCACCGATGGTGGCGGCGCAGTGGTTGTGGCCTCACCCGAGTTGGCCAAGAATTGCCGACACAAACCGGTCTGGGTATTAGGCGCAGGCGAAGCAGTAGCTCACCAAGGGGCCGGCAAGCGCGACCTGATGTACATCGCTGCCAAGCAGAGCCACGAGCCAGCATTCGCCATGGCCGGCGTGACCCACAAAGACATCGACATGGCAATGATTTACGACTCTTTCACCATCACCGTGATTGAAACCCTTGAAGACCTGGGTTTTTGTGAAAAGGGAGAGGGCGGACAGTTTGTGTCCAATGGCCGGATTCAGCTGGGCGGAGAATTGCCCATCAACACCGATGGGGGCGGGCTTTCTTCCAACCATCCGGGGATGCGCGGCCTGTTCTTGTTGCTGGAGGCGACAAGGCAATTACGCCACCAGTTCGAGGGTACACCCCGGCAGGTGCCGGACTGTAAGATTGCTTTATGCCACGGCACTGGAGGCGCGTTGGGCTCCAGGCACAGCGGCGGTACCGTGATTCTGGGGGTGGATTAATCATGCCTGAGTGGAACAAACCATTACCTACACCGATTTGGAACGCGTTAGTGCCTACGGAGGTTAACTAACCATGCCGGAGTGGAACAAACCGTTACCTACGATCGTAGGAGAAACTAAGCCGTATTGGGATGCATGCCGCCAAGGCCGGTTGCTGATCCAAAAGTGCGACAAGTGTTCCGAGTTCCAGTTTTACCCCAGGGGTATCTGTTCCAACTGCTGGTCAAACGACATTCAGTGGGTCCAAGCCAGCGGCAAGGGGACGGTCTGGACCTTCACCGTGACTTACCAGAATCGGACTCAAGGATTCAACGAAGGCCCCTATGTTCTAGCCTTGGTGGAACTGGAAGAAGGGGTAAAGATGTTCACCAACATCGTGGAGTGTGAACCTGGGGCGGTGGAGATTGGGATGCCCGTTGAGGTCACATTCGCCCGGGCAAACGATCGTGTGAGCATCCCCTACTTCAAGCCTGCTTCTTGATTGGCGAAACGGCCTCACATAAAGAATTCGGGCGACCCAATCGGCGCTAACACCGTCAGCCCGTGCTTCATGAGCAGTTCGAGTTTAGTCGGCCTCAACCAATCGGTAGCCTAAGCCGCGCTCCAACAGGATATAGCGAGGATTGCGTGGATCCGGCTCCAGCTTCCTTCTCAAACGAGAGATGTAGGTTCTGGCAATATCTCCTCCGGCGCCATTTCCTTTCCCTCCAGCTTCCTTCAGCAAGCTGTCAGGGCTAACTATCCGTCCTGGCGTGTTCATCAAGACTCGCAGGGTATGCCATTCCCGGTGCGTCAAACTCACATTCCTGCGATGACTGGTTATCTTCATTCCCTCTAGGTCAATCATCAACCCACCGGATCGAAAGGCGATCCGGCTTTTGACTGGGGAGGAATCGGCGTTGGAAGTTCTGCGCAGGACGGCACGGACCCGGGCGAGCAACTCATCCAATCTGAAAGGCTTGGTTACGTAATCGTCGGCTCCCAAATCCAATGCGGTCAATTTGGTGGTGATTTCATTTCGCACACTAAGGACAATTATGGGGACAGACGAGATGAGACGGATTAAACGGGTAATCTCTAATCCGTTGCAATTTGGCATCACCAAATCCAACAACACCAGGTCCGGGCAATCATCTTCCAGATTGTCCAATGCCTCATAGCCGTCGTGGAACACCTTGGGCTGGTATCCGCTGGCGGTCAGGTTTATAGCGATGAGCCTGGTGATGGAGATATCGTCATCCACCACGTAAACGCATTGGCCATTGTCGGCGGTTTGCTGCATAGAATCGCGGGTGATTCCCGTCTCCGAAGATTAAGCTCAATGACTGGCGGATTTGGTCACGGATTCGTAGGTGAAATATCTTAGATAGCCGAATATCTTGTCCAATATTGATTCCATATTCTTAACGAATGCAGTTGATTTACATCACTGATCGCACCAAACCTCCATCTACCAAGATGGTGGTGCCGGTGATATAGCTGGACTTGTCCGATGCTAGGAAAGCAACCAGGTTAGCCATTTCCACCGGCTCCCCGATTCTGCCCACGGCGGTCCCGGCGGCTCGCTGGGCCAATGCGTCTTCCACTGAGATGCCAAGTTCGTTGGCCCTAGAAGTGACGTTGGATAGCATCCTGTCGCTCAGGATGGAGCCCGGGCAGACGTTGTTGACCAAGATATTATCCTTGCCCACTTCGTCGGCCAGGCTTTTGGCGAAGGCCACCACGCCCATTCTGGTGGCGCCCGATAGGGCTAGGTTGTCTATGGGCTGATAAACAGTGCTGGCCAGTATGTTGATGATGCGGCCGCCGCCCTGTTCTTTCAAATGGGGAACTGACTCCCGGCACATCCGGGCAAAGAACAGCAACGATCGCTGCAATGCTGTTTCCCACTGCTCTTCACTGGCTGTGGCAGCCCGGGCCAAGGGGGGACCTCCCGAATTGTTTACCATGATGTCCAAGCGCCCGAACCTAGTCACAGTGGCGCTTATAAGTTCATTTATCGTCTGATGATGGTCCAAATCCCCAGCGAAGGTCATTACCTCTCCGCCGCCGGCGCTGGCAATCTCCTCCGCCGCACTTTCCAAGTCGGGTTTGGACCGGCTACAAATGGCCACTTTGGCCCCTTCTTGAGCTAGTACAAGGGCGCACGCTTTTCCCAGACCTTTGCTGGCGCCGCCCACAATGGCTACCTTATCTTTGAGACCTAGATCCATTACATCCCCTGTTAATTCCGATTTTCAGGCCAATCCATTGGCCGGAGAATCTATGGTTTGTGGAGTGGCATTTGATTATAGCACCCTGCTTAAAAAGCTCCCGGTTTTAACCGGAATTCAGAGACAAAATGGTGCGGTGCTATACTGGGGTGACTCACTCAGAATGACATTGTTTCTGAGATTTTTGGGATAAAATCCACTCACGGGGACTGATTATGCTTATTGATGATGCCCTGGCCCAAGAAATCGAAACCGCCGCCGTGGAGATGGCCCGCAGCGCCGGTGATATATTGGCCGGGCATTTTGGCAAGCAAATCTCCGTCGAGTACAAGGACAAAGACAAGCGAGACCCGGTGACCGAGGTGGACAAATCTTGCCAGGACTTCCTGTCCAAAGAGATTAACCGCAAGTTCCCGGATCACGGTATTTTGGGGGAGGAGACTCCAGACGAGAAAGACAAAGCTGGCGGAGAAAACGGCCACGGCTCCAAGCGGAATTCCGGTCAGCAGAGTGTCGATAAAAACACCGACAAGAGCCAGGCCGACAACAGCCAGGGTGACAAAGAAGCTGATGGGCAGGATAATGAGCCTTCCCCGGACTTTCTGTGGGTGCTGGACCCTCTGGACGGTACCACCAATTTCTTAAATGGTCTTCCGGTATATGCCAGTTCCATCGGCGTGTTGCACAAAGGCTGGCCCGTGGCTGCTGCGTTGTTTATTCCGTGGCCCAATCCCAAAGGCGGGTTCGTGCTGCACTGCCGCAAAGGCGGGGGCTGTTTCGCCGACGATGAACCGGTTTCCGTGTATCAGTCGGAAGAATTGATCGCCAACAAGCTGGTGGGATTGCCCGGTTCCTTTTCTGTTGCTGCCCAGTTTGGCCCCA
Source organism: Dehalococcoidia bacterium UBA1141 (assembly GCA_002311385.1). Classification (GTDB taxonomy): domain Bacteria; phylum Chloroflexota; class Dehalococcoidia; order Lucifugimonadales; family UBA3495; genus UBA1141. Next base: position 54,818 of record DCAE01000005.1, read on the forward strand.
AAGTGCGCTCCAAAGCGGGGGAGATGCGCACCACGGGCAGTATCGCTTATGAATTGGCGATGACGGCCATTGGGGTTATGCAGTACTCCATCTTCGGCGCCCCTAGGATGTGGGACATGGCTGGCGGGGCACTGGCCGTTATGGAAGCCAACGGCACGGTAATGACCAGGTTCAAGGGCGAGAAACAGTGGCATTCCCTGGGCTCCGTGGTGCCAAGCTGGGACTCAAAAACCCCCACAATGAAGGAACTCAGAGGCTGGATGGCGCCCTTGGTTGCGGGCAACCAACAGCTTGCTCCGCTGATCGCAGAAAATATAAAGCCCAGGTTCCGCCCCATGGCCAAGGTACGCAGTTTCTCCAAAAAACTACTACCGAAAAAAAGCCAATCTCAGCACGGGCATTGATTCCTAGACGGGAAAATGCCTCTAACTAGACCAAAAGTGGTGAGCTTGCGCAGCCAGCCTTCTGGCGGAACCAGCATTCTGATTGAAGCACCGCTCGACAAGCTCAGGACGAACGGGAGCCGAGATTCCGGTTGGCGGCGATTCTAGTATCTGCTTCTGCTGTGAACGGAACGCTCTAGGCTTGGTCAGGTGCCCAACCCCAGGGACGCGGTCCCCAGCCCGCCTCGAATACCTCACCTTTTTTCACGGCCATTACCGGGATAACCGCCTTGTCGCTCTTTCTGGAGCCGCCTACCACGTCGTAGAGCACCCAACTACCTTCCTGGATGTCCAGAACCGTGATGTCGGCCTGCTTGCCCGGATGGAGCGTGCCCAAGCGGTCTGCAACCCCAGCCGCCTTTGCCGGGTTCTCCGTCGACATAGTCACCACTTGGTCGAAGGTGAAGTCCATGGCCAGGAATCGGGTCATCATTTCGGTCATACTGTGGACCGTGAGTTCGCGGCCCGGTAGTGTCAAGTCGGTGCTGATGCAGTGGGGAAGCACCCCTTGGTCCAGCACCTTCTGTCCCACATCGAAGCTGAAATTCATACGGCCATGGGCGGTGTCCAGCCATACCCCGCGGTCGTGGGCCTCTTTGGCTTCCGGAACCAACTTCCCGTCGCTGTCCAGCACGCCTCCGGGATTGGCGGTGAAGTAGTGGGTGACGATGTCTCCTTCTTCCAATATGGGTAGGAGTTCGCGGATTACGTTGGGGTCGTATTTCTTTTGTGTGTCCCCTATGTGGACCATCAGTCTTACGCCAGCCTCTTTGGCTGCCTTTTTGGCCAGACGGGGCATTTCTATCCCCATGATATCCAGCGCTGGAGTGACCATTCTGGCCTTGACTCCAGAGATAATGTTCCGGTTCTCGGCAATCACCTTGGCTGTCCCGTCCATGTCGATGCTGTCCGGGCTAAAGATATCCGGTGTGGTGGCCAGGCCGGTACGGCAGATGTGCAGGAAGCAGATTATCTCAGTAGCGGTATTAGGGATGATGTGTTTTGGGAAGCCGCCGAAAGTGTCGCAGCCGGCGCTGCCCGCATCCACCATAGTTGTTACACCGGAGCGCACGCCCCCGATGTCCGGATCAACTCCCGTGGCATTGACCCCGGCATAAACATGGGTGTGCAGGTCAATCAACCCTGGAATAACTACCTTGCCCTTAACCTCCACCGTCCGCTTGGCCTCGGCAGACGGGATATCCGGTGCAATCCGGGCAATCTTGCCGTCTTCGACAGCAACATCATTTAGACCATGGATGTTCTGGGATGGGTCGACCACAGTGCCGCCCTTGATAATCAAATCGTACATATCGGGTGGACCTCCTAGAATTGGTTAAGTGGATGTTTTTTTCGGTTGCTAAACTGGTCCTAGTATAGGAATCCGAAGGTTATCAGAGGTTTTGGTGGTGGTAAAAATCCCCCTGCCTCCCCCTTTGTAAAGGGGGACCGAGGGGGATTTATCGTCGCCGAATACGCCTATCCAGAGTTTGAACAGTGGGAACTGAGACCAATAGCCTAGGCTAGTTGAACATCTCCCCGACGGACAAACCCTTATGTATCCGGAAAATAGCCTCTCCCAACAATGGGGCAACTGAGAGCACCTTAATCTTGCCGTTCCGCTTTTCCGGGGGCACTGGGATGGTGTCAGATACTACGATCTCGGAAAAATTGCTTTTCGCCATCAATTGGGGAGCCATGCCCGATAAGACCGGGTGAGTTACACAGCAGAAGACCTCTGTGACCCCGTGTTCCGCCAATGCAGTGGCGGCGTTTACGATGGTCCCCCCGGTGGCAATCTCATCGTCGAATGTGAGAGCAACTTTGCCCTCAACGTCGCCGATAACGTTCATGGTCTCGGTAATCTCATTGTTGCCAACGCGGCGTTTTTCGATGATTGCCAAGGGAGCGTGGAGCCGGTCGGCAACGTCACGGGCTTTTTTGCTGATGCCGATGTCCACAGCCACCACCACCAAATCGCGAATCTCTTTCTTCTCGAAGTAGTCGGCCAGTATGGGTAGTGCGGTCAACTCATCCACGGGTATGTTGAAAAATCCTTGAATCTGTCCAGCGTGGAGATCCACGGTGAGAACGCGGTCGGCCCCGGCGGCGGTGAGCAGGTCGGCCACCAAACGGGCGGTGATGGGGACTCGAGGCTGGTCTTTTTTGTCGGTCCTGCCGTAACCGTAATAGGGGATGACGGCGGTGATGCGACCTGCCGACGCCCGCTTACAGGCGTCAATCATGATGAGCAGTTCCATCAAGTTGTCGTTCACCGGGAAAGAGGTGGGCTGAATGATAAAAACGTCCCTCTGGCGGACGTTTTCTTGAATGCGCACGAAAGTGTTGTCGTTGGCGAACTTAAACACTTCCGCTTGGCCTAGGGGGATATCCAGATACTCGCAGACGGAATTAGCCAAGGCCGGGTGGCTGTTTCCGGTGAAAATCTTGAGCTCGTCCAGCACTGGTTTCATTATCTACCCTCGTACAAAGGTTTTCTGGACTCTCGGATCGCTGAGGTTCCCTCTCGGTGGTCGGCGCCGGTTAAGATTACCACCCGTACCTCATCGTCCGCCGCAACTTCTACAATGGCTTCTCTCAGCTTGCGGATGGTCAAATCGTTTATTGCGTTCCGGCGTTGGGGTCGGTTAATTGTCAGCCATAGGATGTGCTCGGAGGCGTCTTTTTCCAGCGATACGTGGCTGAGATTGGGCATGACTTCCTCTGGAACGAGCTGGTGGACCGGTCTGGAGCAATGGGATTATAGCATAGGGGTCACAGGCACGGAAGGATGCTGGCCACTCATGACCTAAACCGAGCCTCTTTTTCCCGCATATATCTCCGCTCCATAGTATGGTATTCTCCCAAATAGTCGGGGGCGCTTACCGGCTGTTTATCTGATACCAGATAAACGGAATTTCACCGGCGAATCGGATGTTAAAAACCATTCGGAAACCTGAGGAAATAATCCATGTTTAGCTACCTCAGCCACTTGGAGTGCACTCAGTGCGGCAAGACTTGCCCATGCGACCGGCTGATTAAGGTTAGTCCATGCTGCGGCAAAGTGCTGTTCGCTCGTTACGACCTAGCCAAGATGCGCAAAGAGGTAGACCGGGACGCTTTAGCCAGTCGGCCTCCCAATATGTGGCGCTATTCCGAACTGCTGCCGGTCAACGATCCCGCCAATGTTATTACCTTGGGAGAGGGTGGCACACCCCTGCTAGTAGCAAAGAGGCTTGGTGAGAGTTTGGGAATGGGGCATCTTTTTATAAAGGAAGAAGGCTTGAATCCCACCGGCACCTTCAAGGCCCGGGGCATAGCGGCCGCTGTATCCAAGGCCGTTGAATTGGGCGCCAAGGGGTTCACCATGCCCTCTGCTGGCAATGCCGCTGGCGCAGCGGCCACCTATTGCGCTCGAGCAGGCACCGAGCTAAAAGTGTTCATGCCCAAGGACGCACCGGATGCCAATAAAAAAGAGTGCGTCCTTTCCGGCTCGGAACTGAACCTGGTTGATGGACTTATAAACGATGCCGGGCGACAGGCCGTTGCGGTGGCTGAAGAGCAAGACCTGTTCGACCTGTCAACCCTGAAGGAGCCATACCGGGCGGAAGGCAAGAAGACCATGGGGTTGGAAATCGCTCAGCAGTTGGGCTGGAAGATGCCCGACGCCATCATATATCCCACCGGCGGCGGCACGGGCATAATCGGCATGCACAAGGGGTTCAAGGAACTACTGGAATTGGGGTGGGTAGAAGGGAAACCGCCAAAATTCTTTGCCGTGCAGGCTTCGGGGTGCCAACCGGTCGTCAAGGCCTTCGATGAAGGGAAAGAATCGTCGGAGCTTTGGGAGAACGCGACCACTCTGGCCGACGGACTGCGAGTGCCCCACCCATTTGCCGATTACCTCATCTTGCAATCGTTGCGGGAGACCGGAGGCACGGCATTGGCGGTGGAAGACGATGAGATGGTGGATGGTATGCATGAGTTGGCTTCTAAAGAGGGAGTTATCGCATGCCCCGAAGGGGCGGCTACCTTGGTTGGCTTAAAGCGCCTAATCAAAGAAGGCCAAATCGAACCTGGAATGTCTGTTATCCTGTTGAATACGGGTTCCGGATACAAGTATCTCCATCTGATTAAGGGTTAAAAATCTTCACCTGGCTGAAGGCGAAAGCCAGCGGCTGGGCAACTATATGGAGGTAGCGACTTGGAAGTGATTCTTAGTTCGCCTCGTGGTTTTTGCGCTGGAGTGGTGCGGTCTATCGATATCGTGGATATCTGCCTTCGTAAATATGGCCACCCTGTGTACGTGAAACATCAGATTGTCCATAATCCCCACGTGGTTGCCGACTTGGAGCGCAAGGGCGCAATCACCGTAGAGACCGTTGATGAAATACCTGAAGGCTCGGTGGTGGTGTTCTCGGCCCACGGTTCACCCCCGGAGGACTTTGAAAAGGCTAAAGAGAGGGGCTTGAAGGTAATCGACGCAGTTTGCCCTCTAGTCACCCGGGTGCACAACGAAGCCAAGAAATACCACCGTGAGGGCAAGAAGGTCCTATTGGTGGGGCACGTGGGTCATCAAGAAGTTCGAGGCACAATGGGGCAGGTGGAAATGACATTGATACCCGACGACTCGGATGCCCAGTTACCCGATTGGGACGAGGATGAGAACGTGGCGGTGCTCACCCAGACCACTTTGTCCATCACCGATACCGCCAGGGCCATCGATGCGATCAAGGGCCGATTCTACAACGCAGTGGTGCGCAACGACGTTTGCTACGCCACCACCAACCGGCAACAAGCGATAATCCATATCGCTGGGATGGTGGAATTGGTGCTGGTCATCGGTGCGCCGAATAGCTCGAATTGCAACCGGCTCAGGGAAGTCGCCGAGGCCCAAGGCGTCACGTCTTATCTGATTAACGGCCCTGATGAGATTAATCCCAGTTGGATAAAGGGCATAGATAAGGTTGGCATCACTTCCGGCGCCTCCACTCCAGAGGTACTTGTAGAGAGCGTGATTCACGCACTGGCACCGGAAAAAGTGACCATGTTGGAAGGGGTGGAAGAAGACGTGGAGTTCACCTTGCCCAAGGAATTGCGATAGCGATGGACTTGGCCTCGTGTTCTGATGCGCCGGTTTAGCCGTCAAATCAGCGGCTCGGTTGATTTAAAAAGCCGAGCATTTACTCTCCCCGCCTTGGTCTCCTTGGCCTTGGCCGCCGCTTTTCTGGTATTTCTGATAACCCGTTTCGATGTTGATTTCGGCGTAACCTGGAAGCAACTAAAGGGAAGCAACCCCTGGCTTTTAGCGGCGGCGGTCCTAGTTCACTACACTACCTTCATTTTCCGCGGCGCAAGGTGGCGCGTCTTTCTCCAAAATGCTCAGCAGAACGCCAAAGATTGCGACAACGAGTTAGCAACCGCCAGAGATGTGCCCGGGATCCTTTATTGCAGCCAACTGGTTCTGCTGGGCTGGTTTGCCAACGCCATCGGTTGGCTACGCTTGGGCGACGCCTACCGGGCCTACCTCTACCGGGAGGAGCAGGGTGCCTCGTTCTCCCGCACCATCGGCACCATCCTGGCTGAAAGAGTAACGGACGCCTTCTTGGTGGCCGGTTTGCTAATCATCGCAGTCCCATTCTTGGTAGACCGGGACGGTGGCGCAGCATGGACCGTGCTGGCGGTGTCTCTCACCATGCTGGCTGGCCTTGGTATCCTATTAGCAGCCATGACTGGGGGCCGTGAGTTGGTCTTGAAGAAGCTGCCCTCATGGCTGGGTCAAAGATACACTCGCTTCCATCAAGGAACCCTGGGCAGCTTTCGCCGGATGGTACCGGTAAGCATCTTGGGGCTGTTGGGTTGGATGGCGGAGGTGGGGCGGCTATATCTGGTGGTGCAGGCGCTGGACTTGGACATCAGCTTTCCCTTGGTGATTTTCTTGACCCTGGCCAACTCCCTGCTTACCCTGGTGCCCACGCCGGGAGGATTCGGCGCTGTTGAGTCGGGAGTCGCCGGGCTGGTGGTGCGTTTCTCCACTTTGACGGGAAGCGTCGCCGCCGCATTGGTATTGGTGGACCGCGCTATAACCTACCTGAGCATCATAGTTGTGGGGGCTGCTCTGTGCATCGGCCGACAAGCGTTCCACCGCCGTTTGGTGTCCGTCCCGGATGCCAGCCTGGATGCCGGGGAGTTGGTGCGACCTTCTACGGTTGCGGCCTCGGGAGGCTTACCAAGCACGTCATCCGGCGAAGAGAAGGGTGACAACTAACCATGTTGTACACCGCAAGCTTCTATGACCCCGAAGATTGGGTCGGTCGACGCTACAGGGTGTCCCGGGCTCATCCTCGTGGCAAGCAGACCGACTGGGAGTTGGCACCCAGTCTGTACCCAGATAGGTTGCTGCTCGACGCATACCGGGAAGGGTCGGTGGACTTCAACATCATGTCCATAGAGTACCGGTTGGCTTTGGATTTGAGCTATAAGAAATACGGGGAATTTCGGGACTGGGTTGACGGGTTGGCTGAAGCTGAGGACTTCACTTTGCTCTGTTTCGAGCGTGGTGAGAAGCTGTGCCACCGGAGAGTGGCGGCTCAGTGGCTCTTGGAGCGTGCGCCGGGCCTCGAATCCGGCCACCTGCGGTGACTACCTGCGGCAGGGGTCAGGTGCGCCACCGGCGCAAGGAGCCGTCATGCTCTCAACAATTTGGCGGGGGCAGACGGTTGCTGCCTGGTTAGATCGCCTAACGTTCTGATCTGGGCGGGCGGCCCATCAACTCGGCGACGGCTTCTTGGATGGACAGCCCTTCAAAAAGCACGCGGTGGGTGGTTTGGGCTATGGGCATTTCCACATTCAACTTGGCCGCCAATCCCACGGCTGCTTTGGTGGCGTTCACACCCTCGGCCACGTTGTCCATGGACTTCTCAATATCGGGCCAAGTCCGGCCCAAGGCCAATTGCTCTCCCACGTAGCGGTTGCGGCTCAGTTTGCTGCTACAGGTAGCGATTACGTCGCCAAGTCCCGCCAGTCCGGCGAAGGTCATAGGGTTGGCGCCCGCCGCAACTCCCAGGCGGGTAATCTCCGCCAAGCCGCGGGTTATGAAGGACGATTTGGCATTGTCTCCGGCGTCCATACCGTCGCCGATGCCCGCTCCCAGAGCGATAATGTTCTTTAGGGTGCCTGCCAGCTCAACGCCCACGATATCGTCGCTGGTGTACACACGGAAGGAACTGGTCATCAATATCGACTGGGCTTCGGCTGTTTTCTCCGGGTCACGCCCGGCAATCACGGTGGATGAAATCTTGCCCTGGATGATTTCGTGGGCCAGGTTGGGTCCGGATAGAGCGCAGATGCCCGAGTGAAACTCAGAGTCAAGTTCCTGCTCCAAAACCTGGCTCATCCGTTCACCGCCGGGAAGCTCCAAGCCTTTGGCGGCGCTAACAACTATCGTGCCGGAAGTCAGGCTGCTGCTTATCCACCGGATGTTTTGCCGAAGTTGGTGAGAGGGAACAGCCAGAATCACCAGTGCGGCGGAGGAAATCGATCCTTTAAGGTCGCTAGAAATCCTGAGGCCCGATGGGAACGGTACATCGGGTAGGAAGCGCATGTTGCGGCGCTTGGAGTCCAGTTCTTCGGCCTCGGAATCCGTTCGCGCTACCAAGCAGACCGAAACGGCATTACGCGCCAAGATGATGCCCAGGGTGGTTCCCCAAGTGGTGGTGCCGATTACTGCAACTGATTTCGTCAATGCCAATCGCTTGTGATTATCTTGTAATCTTAACGTTTTTCTAAGGCTGAGCTTGCTAAGACTGAGGTTTGGGATTGACCTGCGTCTAGTTGGCTTGAGTGGCGGATTGGCCCAAGCGCCTCTCAGTCCCATTCCGAATCCGGCGAATGTTGGCGCGGTGCTGCCAGATGATTATAGACATAGTGAAAACCGCATACACGGAGTAGCCGGAGGAATATATGCCTGCAAGGCCCAAGCCGATGATTGCGATACAAGTAATGACCACTCCCAACACCGAGCCCAGTGACAGGTAACGGCTCACAATTGTGATTGGAATGAAGGCCGAGAGACCTATGGCTGCAGCTATGGGCGCCATCATAACCAGGCTGCCCAAGCCGGTGGCAATGCCCCGCCCACCCCGAAATCCCAGGAACACCGGCCAGTTGTGACCCACCAATACAGCTAATCCCGCAGTTACTTCTCCGGCAGTGGAGTCGATAATCTGCCTTGCCAGTAGCACCGCCAAGACTCCTTTGCCGAAATCTAGCAACAAGACCGCCGCAGCAAATTTGCCGCCACCGGTGCGGAGCACATTGGTCATACCGATGCCACCGCTACCGTAGTCCCGTATGTCCACACCCCGGCGCCACTGCAACAGCATGTAGCCCCAAGGTACTGAGCCTACGATGTAGGAAAGAGAGAGGACGGCAGCGTACCGAGCCAAGTCCGATTCGTCCTCCATGGTCAAGAACACCGCCACAACGGCGGCGGTGATGGCTGGCAACACAGTAAAAGTGAACAGTGCGGGATGCAGGGGTTTATTCATTACTTTTGAGAGGCTGGTCCCGGCTCTGCCGATGTTAGAGCGGCAATTATCCGGTGTAAGCGATTACGTTCTGAAGAGCAACCTCAGATGTGTCTGGTCAAAGCCGAAACTGGCGCGCAACTTGTTCTCCAAGTAGCGTTGATAGGAGAAGTGTACCAACGACGGATTATCAACTGTGAATAAAAAGGTGGGCGGATTTACGTCAACTTGCCGCAACCGGCTGATGTGAAGCCGGTTGTGCCGACGCTTGCCTTTGCCCACCGGCGGAGCATGAGCAGCCATTGCGTCTGCCAGAACGTATTGCAATTCCCGCGCTGGCACAAAGCGCAATCGCTCCCGCCACACCTCCAAGGCAGTCTGCATCAGTCCGGTAATCCCTCGGCGGTTCAACGCTGAGGTAAAAACAACGGGGACGTAGGGCATGAAATGCAGCTTTTCTCTTACCTTGGCCACCGCCCGCTCTCTGGACCACCAAGCGTCCCGGTCCATCAAGTCCCACTTGTTTATCACCACAATCAGACCCCGGCAGACGTCCCAAGCGAGTCCGGCGATGTGAGCGTCTTGTGCTGCGGCCAGTTCCGAAGCATCGACGACCAGCAGAGCGATATCGCTGCGGTTCACTGCGCTAACTGCACGGATAACGCTGTATTTCTCTATTCCAGGCTGAACGGATCCGGGACGCCGGATTCCGGCCGTGTCTATGAGGGTAATGTCGTGCCCCATGTAGGTCATGCTGGTATCCAGAGCGTCTCTGGTTGTTCCTGCAACCTGGCTGACGATGGAGCGCTCCTCTCCCAATATTGCGTTCAGCAACATGGACTTGCCCACGTTGGTACGGCCCACGATAGAAAGTTTTAGCTGGGTTGGATCGTTGGGCACAGGCGCTTCCATATCTTCGTCGGAAGTTTCCGGATATGAGTCCAACGGCGGGAAGCGGGCAAGAACCTTGTCCATGAGGGAGTAGATACCGTAGTTGTGGTAGGCGCTTATGGGCACCGGATCGCCCAACCCCAGTTGGTAAAACTCGGAGGCGTCGAATTCCCGGGTTTCGTTGTCCACCTTGTTAACGGCCAAGAGGATGGGTTTTTCTGTGCGCCTAAGTCGTTCCGCCACCACATGGTCGGCATTGGTTAGGCCCTCGGTGACATCGGTCATGAATATGATTATGTCGGCGGAAGTCATGGCCATTTCCGCTTGTTCCTGAACCTTCTCCCGGATGCTTCCTTCCGGGTTCTGCTCCAAGCCACCCGTGTCAATCAAGATGAATTCGTAGTCATCCCACTTGACTTGGGAAATCAGCCGGTCACGGGTAGTGCCAGCAACTTCGGACACAATGGCTTGGCGGCGTCCCACAATCCGGTTAAAGAACGAGGACTTGCCAACGTTGGGTCTTCCTATAACTGCGACTATGGGTTGGGGCAAAGCAGCGCTCCCGGCTAGCAAAGTATTAATTCCAACAGTGCCATCTGTGCGTACAGCCGATTGTGTGCCTGTTGGTAAGCTACGGATTGGGGGTGTTCCAGCATTCCTTCAGGCACCTCCTCTCCGTAATGAGCTGGCATATCGTGCATGAAAATGGCGCCCTTCTTGGCCTGAGAGAGCAACTCCGGGTCCACCATGTAACCCTTGAAAGCCTCCCGGCGTTTGGCCGCCTCCTGCTCCTGTCCCATGCTGGCCCATACGTCGGTGTAAACAGTGTCAGCGTCAGCGACAGCTTCCGCAGGGTGTGTGAATTCCAAAACATGGCCCGAACGCGACCTCTGCCGGGCCAAGGCCACCGACTCACTGTCTAAATTATAACCGTCGGGAGTGGCAATGGCGAAGGTAGCTCCCAAGGCGGGCAAAGCCAGGCACAGACTCCGGGAAACGTTGTTCCCGTCGCCGATGAATGCCAACTTTTTGCCTTTTATGCCCCCTAAATGTTCTTCCATAGTGAGTAGGTCGGCCAAAGTCTGGCAGGGATGCTCCCAATCGGAAAGAGCATTCACCACCGGCACGCTAGCATAGCTGGCCAATTCCTCCATCACATTATGGGAGGATACTCGGGCGATGATGCAGTCCACATAGCCCGAGAGCACCCTGGCGATGTCGGAAACCGGCTCCCGGGTGCCCAGCCTAACTTCATCCTCTCCCAGGTATACGGAGTATCCACCCAGGCGGCTAATGCCGACCTGAAAGCTGGTGCGAGTGCGTAGGGAGGGCTTATCAAAAATCAGGGCGACGTTTTTGTTAGCGAGGGGGGTGGAAGGTTCTTCAGACTTGATTAGCTTGGCCCGGTGGACGATTTTCATCGTCTCATCCGGCGTCAAGCCGGTAATGGACAAAATGTCCCTTTTTGTTGACATATCGGTAGCTTCTTGGCAGCCTTTTGAGGTTGCAGGGTATATCATACCAAATCCCCAATTAAAGCTGCGCCTGGCAGCATTTCTCGCCTCGTAGGTTTTGGACCTCGTAGTCATCAGCTTGGCATCTGGTATGATGACGTTTTCTGGCGTTACAAGCTAGGGTGACCAGGTTGAATCATAAGTTTGAGAGTCGAGAGACTCGACCTGTTCACACAATCGAGACTAAATCTCCCGGACTAAATACCAGCAGGAGGCGAAAGTTCATGGTGGGCCCAAAGATTAGCCCAGGACTGCGCGGTCAAAAGCAAACATTTGTGTGTGAGCACAATGTGGCGCCCCATGTGCACAAATTTAGCACACCATCAATGATTCAACTTATGGAGCAAGCGTCTCAGGCAGCGGTGGACGAATACTTGGAAAAAGGCCAGACCTCCGTGGGTATCGAGGTCAACATCCGTCACCTGGCGCCAGCCGATATCGGGGCAACAATCATTGCCCACGCCGAGCTTCTGGAAGTGGATCGGAAGCGGCTTACCTTTCGCGTTGAAGCTTTTGACGGCGACCGGAAGCTGGGAGAAGGCACCCACCGGCGGGCGGTAATCGACCTTCCCTGATCCAACCTGACCTTCAAGATTGGCTACCCGCCTGAAGTGGCCTATGCTAAAATCACCCTGCTATAGAGCAAGCGGTTATGAGCCTAGATTAGCCGCCATCGTGGGCGACATTGATTTGAGGCCCTAACGCCTCAGCAGGTGGTCTAGTCGCACCACCCCCTAGTGGAGCAATTACCCAAAATTGGACGATATCGGGCACCCATTGCGGGCATCCGGATAGTTTGGGTGCCGCATACGGCCCGGAAATATTTCCGGTGATGATACCGGGGACAATCAATCATTTGGAGTAACTAGAATGGCGAACATGGAGCACGTCCAACTGGCCAAGAAAGGTCGAGACACCGTTGCCAAGTGGCGAGAAGAGCATCCCAACGATGTTTTGGACCTGAACGCCGCTTACATGAGCTATGTGCGCATGCCTCAGGTCAACCTGAGCGGAGCTGATATACGAAACTCAGACCTGATGGGGGCCATGTTGCAACGCGCCGACCTGTCTGGCTGTTACCTAAACCCCTGCCACATGTACCACGCTAACCTGAAACAGGCGAACTTGAGCAAAGCGTTGATGAACGGCGCCAATCTGCGAGGAGCGGATCTTAGTGGTGCGAATTTGACCGACGCCGACTTGGACCGGGTCGTCCTTTCCGGCGCGAATCTAACGGGGGCCAACCTCACCGGAGTCAATCTGTCTAGGGCAAACCTCGTGGGCGCCAACTTGACCGACGCAAACCTGACCGGCGCAGTCTTGAACCGTGCTACTTTGACCCGGACAATCTTGGCCAACGCAAATTTTCAAGACGCTGATTTCTACGAGGCGGTTTTCCACAACGCCGACCTGACCGGCGCCAAGATGGGCGGCAGCATCATGGGCTACACTGTGTTTCAAAAGTGCGACCTTAGTGTCGCGGAAGGTCTGGACAAGATTCGCCACGACGCTCCAAGCACCGTGGGCATCGATACATTCTACCGGTCCGGCGGCAAAATCCCGGAGGAGTTTCTTCTGGGGGTTGGCAACCCTGAGTCATTGATTGAATTCCAGCGGTCCCTTTTGGGTGTGCCGGTGTCCAAGGAAGACTGTTTTATCTCCTGTGCGGCTCAGGACCGTCAATTCGCTCAGGAGCTGTTAATCGAGTTGCGAAGCCGAGGGATACGTTGCTGGCTGTTCCCTGAAGACGCCCGAGGTCATGCTTTGGTGGACCGCAAGAGCACCTCGGACCAAGAGGAAGTGGAGCGCTGGGTCCGGGACTACGACAAACTTGTGGTGGTTTCCAGTCAAGCAGCATTGGATAGTGAAACAATTCGAAACGACATCACCAGCGCCAAAGACGCCCAGTTCACCAGAGACAGATGGGTCTTGTTCTTGGTCGGGCCAGACGGTGCGGTGGTGGAGCCCAGGGGGCGGGGATTGGGACGGAGCCTGGCTGACGACCATACGGTGTTCGACTTGAGGGACAAAAGCGTTTCTACCTACTCGGAGGAAATGAACCGCTTGGCCAAGGCGTTAAATCAAAGCCAACCGGCATCTGCCGGGATGCCGGTCTCAGAGCTCAGCGAAATGAATCCCAATCAGCTATAGGTTTATCCAGAACGTCTAGGTTTAGGCCTGGCGAGGGATTAAGTCTGGCGTGCGAGTCTAATAACAAAGACCCCGTCCCCATATTATCGGGACGGGGTCTTTTAGGATTCACAGCTAGGTGGTCGAAGCTACTCTAGATGTAGTCTTCTTCCTCCATCATGCCGATGTTGTCCTTATTCTGAGACAAGCCACGAGCAACTTCCTGTCGGAATTCTTCCATCAGTTCGTCGCTGATAACGCCACCGGCTGCAACGGCCTTTTCTTTGAAGCTCTCAAAGGCCCACTGCTCGGTGTCGCCGTGAGGCATAGCACTGAAGAAATCCCGTTCGAAAACGGGGAGATCGCCAGGGCCGAAGTAGCCCTTGCCTTCAATCTCATAGCCTTCTAGGTCGTGGGTACCCTTACCCAGAACCTGACCGGTCTCAGCGTAGTGCTGCATTACTTCCTGCATACCGTACTTCTGGACGGGGCAGACTTTCATGCAGATACCACAGCCCAAGTAACGGGCCATGACCGGGCGGCAGCGCTTGAAGTAGAGCTTGTTCTTCTCCATGCCCCTCCACCAAATCTTATCGCGCATGAGGGCACGGCCGGGGCAGCGGTTGACGCAGACCTGGCAGACCTGACAGAAAGCGTGGATTCCATAGTCCACCGGGCCGTCATAGCTGACGTTGGCATCGGTGGTGATAATCATGATTCGGCACCTTGAACCCACGTGGGGGGTCAACAGGTATCCGCAAGCTCCCAGCTGACCGAGGCCGGCTGCTACAAACATGGGAATGTAAGGGCCGGTGTTGTCGTTGGGGCTGTGGACCTGGCCGTGATAGCCCAATGTATTGATGTAGTTGACCAACTCCAAAGCTGCTGCGCCTTCCGTTCGGTAGGTGCTGGAGTGGACAATCTCAGCATCGATGCTGGGGATGGTCTGGGTGGGCTCGAAATCCTGCTCGTAAGCCAAGCAGATTGCGTGCTCGAACTGTACCCATTCTTTCTTGCTGGCGTAAGAGTACCGGTGATCATAATTGGTGATACCAACTTCCAAGAAACCCAACTCGCGGGCTTTGGATTTGATCTGCTCGGTGACGTCGCTGCCGCTAGCAGATGACGTGGGCTCTTGTTCCGCGCTCATGCGGGCGGCCATTATCAACGGCCGGTTCAGCTTGTCGTGTTCTTTGCGGATTTCCCGCATTTCCACGTGCTGATCCCGTATCGCGTTGGCCCAGTCGCGCGAAGCCCTTTCGTCGATATTCATCGTTTCCAGGGGGTATTCTCGAGAGTACCAATCAACCTCACGGTTGTTTATGGGAATACCAGGTACTGTCTCCAACTCCTCAGGAACCGGAATCGTTACTGAGGCGTCGCTGAGGCTTTTACCGGGTCGAACTACCTCGTGGCCAATTTTCAGCATGCCTTTCCCTCCCAAAATGAGGATACCCCGACTATCGGGGCATTGCCTGAGCACAGATTACCCGTTGGTAATTTATTTGTCAACCCTATTTAATAGCCATTCTTGTATTCGAAAATCGAATATATAGAACATGAATTCTTGATAGTGATGGGAGTTTTTCTCGCAGGGTTTGGGTATGCTGGTTGCACGGCCACTTTTAGTGGGGTTGGTAGCCGTTCTTGTGAATCTAATGATACCTGCCAAGTCTGATTCTATAAATTAAAGTCAGCAGGCTCATTATTGAGCCTGCTGACTTTGGTGTCTTGCCACACTCCGGCACCGACAGAGACCGGCTTTGGTCTCTTTTTTGTTTGCGATTAGCGCTTAGATATAATCGGCGTCCTGGTCCATCATCGCCACTACGTCAGCGGTACCCAGTCGCATAGCATCTGTGAGTTGCTCTTTCAGATCAGAGAGCATTTCGTCGGACACGACGCCGCCGGCAGCCCTGGCTTTCTCTTTGAAGGAATCGAAAGCCCATTGGTCCGAGCTCCCCCGGGGCATATCGAAGAAATTCCGGTCAAACACGGGCAACTCGCCGGGGCCGAAGTATCCCTTGCCTTCCAATTCGTAACCCTCCAGGTCGTGGGTTCCCTTGCCCAGTACCTGTCCGGTTTCGGCGTAATGCTCTAATACGTTCTTGAGGCCGTACTTTTGAATGGGGCATACCTTCATGCAGATGCCGCACCCCAAGTAACGTGCCATGACCGGGCGGCAGCGCTTGAAGTACAACTTGTGCTTTTCCAGCCCACGCCACCAGACCTTATCCCGCATCAGGGCGCGGCCGGGGCATCTGTTGACGCAAACCTGACATACCTGGCAGAAGGCGTGGATGCCGTAGTCCACTGGTTTGTCGTAGGTGACATTGGCATCGGTTGTAATGATGATAATTCGGTTCCTGGGGCCAGCGTGTGGCGTCAGCAGATATCCGCACGCACCCAACTGTCCCAGACCCGCGGCTACGTGCATGGGAATCATTGGTCCCGTGGCGTCGCCCGAGTGGATGACGTGGCAACGGTAGCCGATTGAACGTATGTAGTCACCCAACTCCAAGGCGGCGGCAGCCTGCGTCCGGTACGTGCTGGAGTGGACAATCTCGGCGTCGACGCTGGGTATGGTCTGCGTCGGTTCAAAGTCCTGCTCGTAGGCCATGCAGATGGCCGTGGGAAGCGCGGTGAAACCACGCTTGGCGGTGTACTCATAGCGGACGTCATACTCGGTGAATCCCACTTCCAAGAAACCCAACTGACGCGCCTTGTTTTTTATCTCCTGGGTCACGTCATCGCCCGAGGGTTCTGCCGTAGGCTCAATCTCAGCGGTCATTCGCCCTGCGATAATCAGGTTGCGGTTCAGCTTGTCGTGCTCTTTACGGATTTCCCGCATCTCAGCGTGCTGATCCCTGAGGAGGTTGGCCCAGTCCCGTGAAGCCCTTTCCGAGGTGTTCATTGTTTCCAGGGGGTATTCTCGAGCGTACCAGTCCACTTCCCTTTTGTTCATGGGAATCCCGGGCACTGTTTCCAGTTCTTCGGGAACGGGAATCGTGACATCCGGCTCTCCGTAGGTTTTACCGGGTCTGACAACCTCATGGCCTATCTTTAGCATGTCATTTCCTCCCAATATTTTCGTCAATAATCATTTGCCAAGAACTGGCATACGCAGTTGCTAGCAACCAAAACAAACGGTATGAATTCAAACGAAGATTAAACCAGCGGAAGGCTAAATGTCAATATAAATAGGTTCTTTCTTCAGACATTAATCATTCGTATGGCAAGTGGCGTCGATAGTTAACATTTATTTGAGATTTTGTGACGAATTACGGTAACATGATTACGAGAAAATACTGCGTAGTAAATGTGATGGCCGTGTGACGTTAAGCGCTGTTAGCCTCCCCGGCGCCGGTTAATCATCGCTTCAGCCAAGGGACTGGCCCCGGAACGCACCACGGTGTTGACCAACGAAGGCATTCCTGACGCCAAAGCTCGGGAAACCGCAGGGGCCACCTGATTGGGGGTTTCGACGAACTCGGTATAGCAACCCATGGCTTCAATCATCTTGTCGTAGCGCACTTCGCGCAGGTCTGTGGCCACTGCCCGGTCATAGTAGGCTAGTTGGAAAGTCTTATCGATTCCCCATGTTCCGTCGTTGCCCATGACGGTGGTGATGGGAATGTTATGCCTTATGCAGGTGTCGTATTCCATGGCGTAGAAACCGAATGCGCCGTCCCCTATGAAAACTAAGACTTTGCTATTGGGAAGAGCAAGCTTGGCCGCCATGCCGTAGGGTATGCTGGCGCCCAGATGGCTCAATGGTCCTAGGCGAATGAAGTGTCCCGGCTTGCGGGCTTTTAGGTAGGACCGGCCGAATTGAACGTAATCTCCGCCGTCCATAACGATAACGGTGTCCTTATCAATGAGGTCTTCCAAGCCTTTGTACACGTCCATGGGGTGCATGGGCAACTCGCCGTTGGGCCGGTCGTTCAAGTTCTGATGCCAATCGGCCCGGTCGGTGCGTAGCTGTTCCAACCAAGGTCTGATGTTTTCTTTTGATCCTGATCCGCTGGCGCCGGACTTGCTGGCATCCGTAATTTGCTCAACTATGGCGCCCAAGTCCCCCAGCAACCCCACAGAAACGCCCCGGTTGCGGCCAATCTCCGCCGGAGAGGGGTCGGCCTGGATTATCTTGGCTTCGTCGCTGAAGACGCCGCCGTACCGATAGCGGTGGTCCATCCTTTTCCCCAGCAGCAGCACAACATCGGCTTCCCGGAAGCGCCGTGCTGTGGGATTCAAGGCACCGTCGGCATATCCAAAGCAAAGAGGGTGTTCGTCGTCCAGTAGTCCCCTGGCCTGTTCCACGGTGAAAACCGGCATTCCGGTGGTCTCCGCCAGTGCTTCCATCTGCTCGGGAGAGACGGCATAACGGGCAGGGTTCCCGGCAATGATTACCGGGCGTTTCGCATTCCTTAATAATGAAGCGGCTTCTTCAATCAATGAGGGGTCGCCCTGAGAGCGGCCCTGTTGCCGGTACTCTCGAGGGAGCCAGCGAGGAAGTTCCTCCTCGGAAATCGCCATCTCCTGTATATCTATGGGCAAGGTGAGATGGACCGGACCGGGCCTTCCGGACATTGCGGTGCGGAATGCCGTGGCCACAAATTCCGCGATTCGGGTCTTGTCATGAATCATCCATGACCCTTTTGTCACCGGAGCGGCCATGGCTACTTGGTCAATCTCTTGGAAGGTGGTCATGCCTTTTTCCGGCAGTTCGGCACAACCGGCTACGAAGATCACCGGGCTCTCCGAGGTGAAAATCGCAGGCAGAGCGGAAATTGCATTGGAGAAACCGGGGCCGCCGGTGAACATGCCCACCGCCGGTCGGCCGGTAATCCTGGCATAACCATCGGCCATGTGCAGCGCCGCCCCCTCATGCCTGGTATCGATGAATTCGATGCCCTCGTCGGCCGCAGCCTCAACCAGAGGTAAAATTGTGTCACCGACGATGGTGAATACTTTCTCGATTCCTTCTTGTTTCAAGCACCTTATGAATAGGTGGGCCCCGGTGAGGCTGGCCATGTCTCTCTCCTCCGTGTGATGGGTCGTTGATGATGCCGGTTGCGCTGAGGCCAGAAAACCGCGCGACATGAATAGAAAACATCAAGATGGTAACATTGCCTCGACAGCGCCGGCACGTAGAGCTTACCGGCACCGCCAATATCCAGCAAGGGGAGAAGTTGAAGCTTGAATCGGATGCCGCTTATGAAAAGTTCTTCTCGGAATAGAAGATTTTGTGTCAAACTTGCCTTGATTCCTGCTGGAATTCAAGGCAACATATCGTCGTTAATGGCCGCTCGATTAGGCTAAAGACGGGGATACGTATCGCCGATTGACACTCCAGAGATCGCCAATCAGGATGGAGAACTAGCAGTGGGCTTAGGTTTCTTCTGACATTATGCTGAGGGAGAATCCAGGATGGTAATAACCTACATTGATGGAGAAAAAGTTGTACACGAGCGGCCAGCAAAATATCAAGTTAAAATGAAGGTGCCCGGGCCATCGCTCGTCAAATTGACGCTATCGATACCGAGGAGCTTGAGTATTATTGGGGTAAGGCAATATCAAAGGAATCGAAAGTTGATCAGTGGCTTTCGTTAGTGGAACCTTATGCTAAGAAATCTCTGAAAGATAATCCATTAAACGTGGGTGAAATGGTTCGAAGAATCCTATCCAATTAGTCACATTGAAGGCCAAATTGGCAGTGATCAGGGACAAGCAAACAACCTATCGAATCATGTCGGCCATCAAGTCCCGTAATACCGTGCCTGAGAGATTGTTGGGCAAGGCTTTGTGGGCCTTAGGACTACGCTACAGAAAGCACTTCCCGATTGAAGGGAAGCCTGATTTCGGTTTCAAGAGAGCCAAGTTAGCGGTATTTTGCGATGGTGATTTTTGGCACGGTAACAATTGGCGGGTGCGGGGATTGCCTAGCTTCGATGCGGATCTGGCGTCATACAGCGATTTTTGGCGAAAAAAATCAAACGAAACGTGGATAGGGATCAACGGGTTACTCGATATCTGTCGGACAAAGGGTGGCTGGTAATACGTCTGTGGGAAAGTGACATCAGGAGAAACCCTGAGGAATGTGCCCACCAAATTCTGGATGCTTATCAAGCTCGTCAATGCTCGAACTGATCCGACTATCTTTGAGCCGTTTAATCGATCTCCATTCTCTGATCAGATTTGGACTAGTTTATCCCGTGAATTAGTGGGCACCATGGGCACCCTCTTCATCATAGGCACTCCCATAGGCAACCTGGAGGATCTGTCCCCAAGGGCAGCCCGTATCCTGGGTCATGTGGGACTGGTAGCGGCCGAGGACACCAGAATCACCCGCAGGCTGCTGAATCATTTGGGAGTTCATGTGCCCTCTGTCAGCTTTCATCAACACAACTGGCGTGCCAGGTTGCCCCAAGTGTTGAGAGCCTTGGAGGACGGGGATGTGGCTTTGGTGAGTGATGCCGGGATGCCGGTAATCAGCGACCCTGGTAGTGAGCTTGTGACCAATGCCGCTTTGGCTGGATTCTCCGTGAAAGTCGTGCCGGGCCCCTCGGCCCTGACAGCAGCGATGTCGGTGTCCGGTTTCTCCGGCGACGCCTTCACTTTTCTGGGATTCTTGCCCGCCAGACGCAAAGACCGGCGCGAGCAGCTAAAATCGGCGAGCCAATACCCCATGACATTGGTCCTTTTCGAGGCACCCCATCGCCTAAAAGCATTATTGGGAGATGTTCTGCATGAATTGGGCGACCGACAGGTTGCTTTGTGCCGGGAATTAACCAAGATCTACGAAGAGGTGTACCGAGGGAGCGTGTCCCAGGCATTGGAGCATTCCCAAGCGCCTAGAGGCGAGTACGTCGTGGTGATACAAGGAGCGACGGAGCCGGAGGACAGCGACGGGGCCTCTCAGGAAGCGTCAAACAAAGTTCTGAAGCAAGCGGCGGCCCGTCTGACTGAGTTGCGAGTCAACCGTACAAGAGCAAAGGATGCCGTCGCTCAGGTCTCCCAGGATTTGGGTTTGCCCAAGAACGTTGTCTACAAGATGTGGGTGGATTTGGGCCGCTCCAAAGCCTAGACCCCCTTCCGAAACCCTCTCCCGCTGCCCTGAGACTCTCTGTCATTCAATCTCAATTGCATATTGAATTGTAATAATGATTCTCATACAGCATGCTGTAGATTGATATACTCTCTCTGGATCCAGGCCGATTCTCCCAGTTCTTCCCCCAATTAGCTGCACTGACCGGCTTTATTCGCCGGATATTCCTAAAGGATCTGCACTAAGTTTTGCCCGAATCGGAAATCAATCAGCCCGAATACAATCAAGATAAAGAGAACGTGGGGGTAACAGCCTCGCAACCGGCACAGGGGATCTATTACGGTTGGTGGCTGGTAGTCATCAGCGGTTTCGTTATGGTCATTTCCACCGTGCCTCTCTTTCACGCCATGAGCGTGTGGGCAGTGGCGCTGGAGAGGCAATTCGGTTGGACCCGGGCGCAATTGGGCTTCGCTCTCACCTTCACCAGAATCGAGGGCGGCCTGATGGGGCCCGTCGAAGGATATTTGACCGACCGGGTGGGTACTCGGCGTATGGTGTTCATCGGCCTGACCATCCTGGGATTGGGCTTCTTGTTCTTCGGCCAAGTCCAAAACCTTTGGATGTTTTACATGGCCTACGTGCTGATGGCCATAGGTCAAGGATTAGGCAGTTGGATACCAATCATGACCATGTTGAACCACTGGTTCTCCCGGCGGCGGTCCACCGCCATCGCTTGGGCCAACGTAGGGAGCCGTGGCGGAGCCTTGTTGCTGGTGCCTGCGATTGCTTGGAGCATAGACCCAGATCACGACCGGTTTGGGTGGCAAGTCACAGCTTCCGCCATCGGTGTGTTCGTCCTGGTCGTGGCTTTTCCCGTCTCTCGATTGATTCGCAACAAACCCCAGGAATACGGCCTTTTTCCGGACAACGAACCCCCGGACAACCAGCCAGCTGGCACTCAAGCGCGGCCTGGAGCCGGACCTAGCCGAGGAGTAGCTAGTACGGACCTAACTCCACGTCAAGCGCTAAGGACCCGCGCATTTTGGTGTATCGCCTTCGGTCACGGTTTCACCTCTATGGTGATTCTGGCCATCATGGCTCATCTGGGACTGATGATGGAAGACAAGGGGTTCACGCTACAGGACACTGCGTGGGTTGTGATTGTTTATCTATCCATGGCCATGTTGTTCCAACTGCTGGGAGGTTATCTGGGTGACCGGATTCCCAAAAGATTCGCCCTCTTTGGCTTCACTTCAATACAGGCTGGGGCGGTGGTGTTGTTAGCCTCGGCTTCCAGCCTTAGCGCTTTCTATCTATTCGCTTTCATATTTGGCATTGGATTTGGAGGCCGCAACCCATTGACGGTGGCCATACGCGGTGATTATTTTGGCCGGGCGTCCTTCGGCAAGATACTTGGCCTTTCTACAGTGCCGATGAACCTCTTGCTGCTGGTTGCTGCGCCTCTCGCGGGGTATATGCGAGACGTGCAAGGTTCCTACACCCAGGCATTCTACCTCTTGGCGGCGCTAAATATGGTGGGGGCGGTGTTGTTCCTGATGGCCAAGCGGCCTGTGCTTCGTCCGGAGGGGCCCATGACTGTGGCGTCCGGGGCGAGCGATTAGCCACTACCCAACTCCAGCGGGAAGGAGCCCACGCATAAAATACAGAAAAAACCCCGGTTCATGAATAGTCAGAATCGGGGGTTTTTTGCTGTTAAGACCTGTGATATTTGAACTGTGTTAAAGGTCTAGGATTCGGCAATCTCCACACTATTTATCGCCAAAGGCTCGGCGGGTTTGGAGTTCTCACCGCCTCCCCCGGAACCAACTGGGGAATTGGCCAGCGTGTCCAGAACGTCCAGACCATCGGTGAGCATGCCGAAGATGGTGTAGTTGGGTGGCAGACCCACATCGCCACCGTGGACGATGAAGAATTGGCTGCCGTTGGTATTCGGCCCGGAATTGGCCATAGCCAGTGTTCCCTTGGTGTATTTGCGGGTTACCTTCTCGTCGTTGAAGCGGTAGCCCGGACCGCCGGTTCCGTCGCCTTTGGGACAGCCTCCCTGCACCATAAAATCCTTAATCACACGGTGAAATCCACCGTTGGTGTAGAAGCCGTCCCTGGCCAGGAAGACGAAGTTATTCACCGTGACCGGGACCTCCGACGTAAACAACTCGGCGGTCATTGTCCCTTTACTGGTTTCTATGGTTGCTGTATAGGTCTTGGACTCGTCGATTGCCATCTCCGGGGGAGAGGAGTATTGGTTCGGCATTGTTCCTCCGTGAATATTTTCGCTAGCTAAATGGTTCTTGGCTTAGCCCTTGCAGTGGGCTTTGGTCTCGGCCCATGCTACTAACTTGGGCAATGCTGCGTCAATATCCCTTTGGTCGACCTTCTGTTCAACCTTGCGAGCGATATCTTCGGCACCACACCGTATCAGCATAATTGACAGCCTGATTATTAGACGATTTGAATTATAACCCCGGAGTGGTGGCTCCTCAATTGCACCAGGATGCCCTTACGCATTGCGAGAGCCGTATTGTTTGGCCTAAAGAGAGGCTAATAGGGCCATGTCTCTTAACATTCGGGGAGACTATAATAATAATTAGGAAGGGGAGCGAGTAAATAACTTTGTTTCACACCTTTCGTTACTCTGCGTGTAGCTGGCGTATCCAACCAACGAATCTCCAGTCGGCGTCAAGAATCTCAATCATTGCTGGTGGTCCCCAGTAACCAGCGCCAGTCAATCCGGAAGCCGTCATCTCCGTTATGCCATCTTTTCGTCTTGCCAGGTTGCAGTCTTTCCAGGAGGATCCAAGCAGTGGAGATATTTGAACATTTCAAGGACTACGGCCACGAGCAATTGGTATTCGCGTCCGATCCTGGAACCGGCTTAAAAGCCATAATAGCCATTCACGATACCACCCTTGGCCCAGCGGCCGGCGGGACCCGAATGTGGCCCTACGAATCCGAAGCCGATGCCATCCGTGACGCCCTGCGACTTTCCCGAGCTATGAGCTACAAATCGGCGGTGGCCGACCTGCCCTTAGGCGGTGGCAAAGGCGTGATTATCGGGGACTCCCGAACCCTCAAGAATGAAGCTTTGATGCGGTCTTACGGAGCATTTGTGGATACCTTGGGCGGTCGGTTCCTGACCACCACCGATGTAGGAACCACCACCAGGGACCTGGAATACATCCGGCTAGAGACCAAGTATGTTCTGGGCTTGCCCTTGACCGCAGGAGGCAGTGGCGACACCTCGGTCATGACCGGCTTAGGTTTGTACATGGGCATGAAGGCCTGCGCCAAGGAGGTTTGGGGTTCTGATTCGCTGATGGCTAAAAAAATCGTGGTGCAGGGCTTTGGCAAGGTGGCCTTCAATATGGCCCACCATTTGTTGAAGGAGAA
>DCAE01000024.1:0-7157 GCA_002311385.1 Dehalococcoidia bacterium UBA1141
TGGTGTGAATTCAAAAGTGTTTAGTTGACTGCACCTAATTGCCTTCTAAGGAGCGGGTCTCCGACAAGCTCAGGACGAACGAGGCAGGCTGGCTGGTGCGCTTAGTCAGCGGCGAAGGCCAGTAACGCTGCTCCATCCACTTCTGATTCCGCTTCCCGGCAACGGCGTATTATCCGAAATACCGTTCTTACCGTCACGGAAAACCGCTCTGCCGCTTCCTCCACCGTGAGGCTTTCCGACCGCATGGTCGACCACACTTTTAAGTCCCGGGCTATACGACGGTGCTTCTGGAACCAGCCTGGGTCGTCGTACTTGCACTGGGGAAGGGGGCAATTGAGGCAAGATGCGGATACTTCACAACCGGTGTCTTCGTAGTGATAATTCTCTGGGAAGGTGTCCAACGTTGTAACTCGGGTAACTGCCGGGGCTGTGATAGATAAAGTCATAATATTGCTCCAAAACACATGTTCTAATAATTAAAATGATTATAGAACGGGTGTTCTGAATACGTCAATACTTTTTGCCACCAATTTAGAACGAATATTCTAAAATATAACTCGGCTGCAAAATACCGTTAAAACATGCCTGCAGGAGAGCCCGATGACCGAGTTCGAGACCATGACCTACTCCAGAAAAGATAAGATTGGCTACATCACTTTCAGCCGCCCTCAATCGCTAAACGCAGTAAACGATCAATTCGAGACAGACCTTCACGGAGCCCTGCTGGAGTTTGATACCGATGATGATGCCTGGGTGGCCATTATCCACGGAGAAGGCCGCAGCTTCTGCGCCGGCGCGGACATCAAACAGCGTCTGTCCAACATGAGCCCTCAAGAGCGGGCTAGGAGAGAGCGAGGCGGCAACCCAGAGAGCTACCTAGGCCGTTCCATCAACTGGAAGCCGGTCATCGCTGCGATTCACGGCTATGCGTTGGGTGCCGGGATGGCCATCGCCGCCGAGTGCGACCTGATAGTCGCCTCGGAAGACGCCAGGTTTGGCATCACCGAAACCCGGCGGGGTCTGCCTGGCGGCAGAGTGTGGGCCAAGGTCAACGCATTCATGCCATCTAAGGTAGTTAGCGAGATGGTAATCACCGGCGAGCAGATGGCCGCTCAGGAGCTGTACCGGTTGGGGCTGATTAATCGTCTGGTCCCCACAGGTGAGCACTTGAAAGCCGCTGAAGAATTGGCTAACACGGTTCTGAAAACTCCACCCTTGGCATCCAGGGCCGGGGTTCGATTGACCCGCCGTCAATGGGTACAACCCGCCGCCGAGGCCGATATGTATATCCAGGCATTGAAGTTGCACCTATCAGAGGACTTCAAGGAATCCAGCCAATCATTTGTGGAAAAGCGACCGCCCGAGTACAAGGCTCGCTGACACAGCTTTAACATCCCCTAAATGTCACAAACCCCCTAAATAATCCCCCCGTGTTCCCAGATATGTGATTTTATCCAGGGGCTCCTGAACCTAGTGCGATAGCTCGGATCGGAACCCCAAATCGCAAGAGCCCCGGAGTTAATCCGGGGCTCTTGCTTGTTCTTTCTCGATTTCGCGTTCTCCCGCAACTCCTGGTCTACCACGATTCCTCGGTCTCCCGCGATTCCGCCATTCTACCTGGGTCGCCAAATCCAAGGTTGATTACTTGTAGTTCCGATTGTATTTGGAACGTCACCGCCCATTACCATCCCGTTGGACAGCACCACCTTTGCTTTGAGCAACCGGAAAATCAGGAATTTGTCCAAGTAGATGTGGAGATTTCGCACGTATCTGTCGAGGTCAAAGGACACCAATACCTCGGTCTCGTCGTGAAAGATGGACCGGTACCGGCTGGTAACCCGCCTGCCCTGAAAAGTGCTGACCGTCACCTCGGCCAAAGAGCCAAGTCATTTGTCCAAGCAACTCAGGTCTATGAACGCCTGATTGCCCCTTTTGTTGATGTGGTCAATGGCGGCTTGGCTGAGGGTCAGGTTGATGGGCCCACCCTTGGGAGGCTCCAGAGTGTTCCTGCGCTTGTTTTGCCACCAGCTAAATCGTGAGGCGAGCATAACATCTACCTCGTCAACGCCGAGTACCGCCTGGGAGCCTAGTTCAGGCTAAAGAACCGCGTCGGCCCAAGACCAATCCGTCGGAAAGCTCCAATGTGGCGCTCAAGTTTTTCATGAATAAGAACTTCTTGAGATCAATGTCAATGTTCCGGGTGTGTTTGGCCAAATCCGGCATCACCAGGAACTCGACGCCCTCCTGTTTGAAAACCTGATAATGGCTAAGGTTCCTACGGCCCATGTGGGTATCGACCGATACCTCCGCGGAATCGCCCGCTCAAGAAGACAGGCAGATAAGGTCTACGGCGGCTCTTCCGCCCTTTTTCTGTATGTGGGCTATGGCTTCGTCGGTAATGGATAGTCGCATCGGTTCATCCTAAGGTTCGATTAGCTGGTTAGGTCAGTGGCCGCGACGGTAGAGGGGCCACTTAACTTGCTACGTTCTTAGATGCTATTTTGGCCTTTTGGATACACAAGGTCAATGTTTGATTAGAACTGTTCGGAATCTGTCTCGGGCTGCCGTCACTTTTCGGTCTTTGTATCCGTCGGCGTTGTCGCTGCTAGCAGGTGGTTCCTGGTCTCCAATGCTCTTGGGTGCACCATAAGCCCTTGTGAAACCATTGTCACTATTTCCCGGCTGAGGAACTCCAAAATAGCACGGTCCAAATCTTCCGTCGCCATTTGCATCAACAGGGGTTGGTAGGGAAATCGGAGAACTTTTTGAGGGTCGAGTTTGTCCGCCAAGAACACCAACTTGCCTAATGGGTCCAAATCAGGATGGGCGGTGCTATGCCAATACACGGCTTGATGAATGGAGGTGTCAGTCAGACCTTCCTCTTTCACCAGCATTTCGGCGCCCACCGGCCCGTGGAGGAGTAGAGGGATGGCCTGCTCAACGGTTCCCACCGGCAATCCCAACTCGTCCGCCCGGTGGAGCAGTTCTTCATCCGCCATGGCCCTGGCGACATCGTGGGCCAACATCCCAAGGGAAGCCAAGTCTGGGTCGATGTCGTGCTTCGGGGCCAGTTGCCGGGCAATGTCGCGGACACGGTATATGTGGTCCCGAAGGCCCGAAGGTAGAGCATCCACTCTGCGCTGGATTCTTCCCAGAAGTTCTTGCATAAAACAGGCCGTAGCTAGATAAATCTACTCGCTTAGCCCATGGCTCCCAGGCCTTGGCCTCCCAGCAAGTGCATATGCAGATGTTCGATTTCCTGACCCGAATCTTTCCCTTGGTTCACGGCCAAGCGGTAGCCGCTCAGGGTCACTCCTTCACGGCGGGCCATCTCCTCGGCCACTATGAACATCTGTCCCATGATGGGTACTTGGCCGGGGCCGATGTAGGCTAAAGACGCAAGGTGCATGTTGGGTATGATTAACAGATGGACGGGGGCTTTGGGGTTGATGTCTTTTACCACAAAAACCTGGTCGTCGCGGTAGATGGGAGACTCGTGGGCCGAGTCCCTGGCGATAGCGCAGAAAATGCACTGACTAGTACTCACCGTTATCTTGCCTCCAAATTAAACCAGGCTTTGCAACGCCAACTCTTTGTGAAAATTGGTATCGCCGTAGGTCAATTCCAGGGCCTTGGCCCGACGGGTATAAAGTTGCAAATTATGCTCTTTCGTGAATCCTATGGCACCGTGGCACTGATGGGCCGACTCGCATATGCGGTGGTAGGCGCCGCTGACCCAGGCTTTGGCCATGGAGACCGCCCCCTGTGTAGCGGTGCCCTCGGATATCTGCCAGGCCGCTTGGTAGATGATATTGCGGGATCCTTCCAGGTCGGTGGCCATGTTGGCGCAGTGGTGCTGGACGGCTTGGAAAGTTCCGATGGCTCGACCGAATTGAGTTCGTTGCTTGACGTAGTCCAGGGTCATTTCCAGCACAGCGTCGGCGCCACCGAGCATCTCCAAACATTTCCCGGTAATAGCCTTATGCAACGCGTTCTGCACCACAGGCCAACCTGCGCCCACCTGACCCAGAACCGATGAAGCTGGAACGCTCACGTCTTTGAAATTTAGTTCCGACTGCCGGTCGGAGCTTATGGTTTTAAGAGGACTGATAGTCAACCCAGTACTGTTCCCGGGCACCAAGAAAAGGGTGATGCCTTTAGTTGGGTCGCCACCAGCTGAAACCGGCGACGTTCGGGCAGCGACAATCATGATGTCGGCCACGTGCGCGTCGGGCACGAATAGCTTATTGCCGTTTATGGCGTAGTTGTCACCCTGTTGTTGGGCGGTGGTTTCCACCCCCCAAGCTTCGTAGGTAGCTGTAGGCTCGGTGAGGGCCAAGGTCATCTTCAGTTCACCGGAACAGATGCGGGGTAATATGTCCTGCTTCTGAGCGTCGCTTCCTGCGTCCAATACGCTGAGGCCGCCCAAAACGACGGTGGCGAAGAACGGGCCAGGGACCAGGTTGCGGCCCATCTCTTCCAATAGCACTGCCAGGTCGAGGAAATTCCCTCCGGTGCCGCCGTACTGCTCTGGAAAGGCCACTCCGGTCCAGCCCAAAGCGACCAATTGCCGCCAAAGCTGCTCTGTGTAACCCTGGGGGTCATCTTCCATCTCCCGGACCAAGGTTAAGGGACATTCCTGAGTCAGGAACTCCTGAGCGCTGCTCTTTAACATTTGCTGGACTTCACTGAATCCCAGGTCCATCGTCTTCCTCCGTTAATTTTGGGCACTGTGAATTGGGCACTTTGTCTTGATTGCTGGCATGGCACGTTCAACATCCATGAAAGCCACGCCAGTATAGCCTAACGCTATCGCCTGCTCAAGAAATGAAGGCTAACTCCGACTGGCCAACTAAGCCTGAGCTTTCTTTGGCACTACCTCAACCACAATCTCCACAGGCGTGTTGCGGGCGACAATCAACTCCAAAGGCTCGTCGCCGTCATTCATAGGCTGGTGGACGGCCTCAGCGGGGACGTAGATAAAGTCCCCTTGTTTTATGACCAATGGATTGTCCAAGTTGTCCCCAATCACGAATCTACCTTGACCTTTGCTCACATAAATCGCGGACTCGCAGTTCACGTGATAATGGGGAGTGGAAGCGCAACCGGGCGGTATTGTGGCCACTGCCAGGTGAATCCCTGTAGAACCCACCAACCCTTCCGAAACACCGGCCAGGCGGGTCATCGCTCCTGAACTTATCTCTACTTCCAACTCGTTGGCATGAACAACCTTGCACTCAGCCATTTTTGCTCCAGTGTTTGTTTTCGCGTGTTTAATTTAAGTCCGGATTCGATTTATTTGTCGAGGCCCCTGACGAAGGTATCCAGTTGGTCCAAGGCCTTATGAATATTCTCTTGGGAGTTGGCGTACGAGAGGCGGACGTACCCTTCTCCGAACTCGCCAAACGCTGCGCCCGAAAGTAACGCTACTCCCGCCTCGTTCATGGCCCGCTCTTCAAATTCGGCGCTGCTGATACCTGTCTCTTTTATGCTTGGGAAAACGTAAAAAGCCCCCTCCGGCTCTGGGCAAGTGATGCCGGGAATCTTCCTCAGACCGTCGGTGATGATGCGGCGCCGTAAGGAGAACTCCGCAATCATGGCTTCAACTTCGTCTCTTGGGCCTTCCAGGGCCGCAATGGCCGCACGTTGGCTGAATGAGGCGGCGCAGGATACGCTGTTCACCGCCAGCTTGGTGATGTGAGGCACGAGTTCCTCGGGCAGGATGCCATAGCCCAAACGCCAGCCGGTCATGGCGTAGCTCTTGGAAAACCCGTCTAGGATGATGGTTCTTTCGGCCATGCCGGGGAATGAGGCGATGCTGTGGTGTTCGCCGGTGTATAGGATGTCCTTATAAATCTCATCGGACAATACGTAGAGGTCGGTTCGTTCCAAAACCAATCCGGCTATGGTCTGCAGTTCTGCATGGCTCAACACAGACCCGCAGGGATTCTCCGGCGAGTTGATGATAATCAGCCGGGTGCGGTCGGTTATCTTTCGGGCCAGATCGTGGAGGTCAGGATGATAGCCGGTGGAACCTTGAAGCTCCATCGGCACTGGTGTTGCGCCAGCGAACTTAATCATGGACTCATATATCGGAAAACCGGGGTTGGGGTAAATAACTTCCACGCCGGGCTCGGCCAGGGCCAACAGAACATAGAACATTATCGGCTTGGCGCCGGGAGTGACCACCACCTGACCCCACTCTGTGTCTATGCCCCTGACTTCCCGGCTATTGCGGGCTATTGCCTGACGCAGCTCCGGCAACCCCGGTGTGGGCCCATAATGGGTAAAACCATCTCTGAGAGCTTGCACTCCCGCCTCGACTATGTGGTTGGGCGTGTCGAAGTCGGGCTCGCCAATCTCCAGGTGGATTATCTCTCTGCCCTGAGCCTCCAAAGCTTTGGCTTTGGCCAACACCTCAAATGCGGTCTCGGTGCCTAGGTCCATCATGCGGCTGGCGACGGTCATGTATCCTCCTGGTGTTGACGGGTGAAATGCCGGGGAATATCAAGGGTTTGAGAATCGCGGCGCACGGGCACGATTAGGGAATTCAATCCTCAGAGCCAACTGGGATTCTATTCCTTGACAGCCCGACGATTTCCGAGGCATGTTCCATCGCTTGCTTAGATTCCCCTTCGGTGAAAGACTGGAATGGAATGGCTGGAGCGGGAAGCGCATCGGGGTATCGGGTGGTCAGGTAATATCTGTCCAAAAATGAACCGTAATTCTCCAATGGGGAGAATTCAGCGTCTTCTTTGCCGCATTCCAATATTAACGTCCTAACCGATTGTATGTTTACGAACCTGCGTCCTTGGAAAAACAGAAAAGCCTTCAACGCCAACTGAGCCGTCTGCTCGGAATGGAAACAAGCCTCAGCCCAAAATCCACCATCAAACAAAGCTTTCGTCGCATTCAAACTATGCTCAGCTTGGGCCAACCACCGCTTACTCGTTTCCAGGGGAGTTTTCATACAACACAATTCCGTCCGCAAGGACGCGCTCGATAAATGGGCTGTTGTCGTCAATCATGTTCTGAAATTCTTTCGGTGTGTAGACGAAAATATCCACCGAAATATCGCCGGGAACTAAGTTTGTGGCATCCACCTGACGTTGAATGAACCGGGTGTCCGTTGATTTGACAATTATTAGGTCGATGTC
>DCAE01000024.1:7414-7568 GCA_002311385.1 Dehalococcoidia bacterium UBA1141
AGTCGCGCGTAGTCCAGTCGCGCGGTGTTCAGTCCTTCTGGACTTGGTTCTGAGTACGCACCGGCAACCCGTAAATCTGGATGAACCCTTCGGCCGACTTGTGGTCGAATTGGTCGCTCCGGTCGTATGTGGCCAAGTGGTACTGATACAGAGA
>DCAE01000065.1:0-167 GCA_002311385.1 Dehalococcoidia bacterium UBA1141
GGGAATCACGGTCGCCTAGTAGTCCGCCCTAACTCTTATCCGACAATCGCCAAACCCGCTCATTTCGAAGGGTTGGGATTCGATTTATTAAGGCGGGTTTATAAGCTTGTAAGAAAGTCTTGTCTAGCCAATTACTGCTGAACCACCCTACCCCCCCCCCCCCCCCC
>DCAE01000065.1:238-7403 GCA_002311385.1 Dehalococcoidia bacterium UBA1141
GACCCTATGGTCGAGGGGTAGGGTGCATAATGCCAAAATTATATCTGACTTAGCTTAGAGCTTGGGGAATGACATAAATGCCTCATGACGAATGGGCCAATCTAAATGGCTTAGATTTTCATTACCGTGATTGGGATGGCTCCGGCCAATCGATTATTCTGCTCCACGGTTTGGCCTCAAACTGCCATATCTGGGACATGGTTGCCCCGATTTTGGCGAGAGACTTCGCAGTGGTTGCTATGGACCAACGGGGACATGGCGAGAGCGCAAAGCCGGACCATGGCTATGATTTTGACACGGTCGGCAATGACTTGTCCGCGCTGATAAATCACTTGGGCGTGGTAGACCCGGTGGTGGTCGGCCATTCCTGGGGCGGCGACGTGGCCTTGGAGTTGGCGGTGGCCCAGCCGCGGTTGGCCAAAGGTCTGGTCTTTGTTGATGGCGGCATGATTAATTCCTCGGCTCGCTATGCAAGCCTAGACGATGCAAGAGAGCAGATGGCCCCGCCGGACTTCAAAGGGTGGAGCGTAGAAGAATTCTCCAAACGAGTGCGGGAAGGGCACTTGGGTAGCCTGATGACCGGGCAGATTGAAGAGATTGTCCTGGCGAATTTTGAGGTTCTAGCGGACGGGACGATTAGAGCCAGATTGTCTCGAGACAATCACATTCGTATCATAGAAGCTCTCTGGGACCATCACCCACCTGAGTTGTACCCTGAAGTTACCTGTCCCCTGCTGGTGATGCCGGCCCGACAGAAAAGCGACCCTTCTACTGCCGAGCAGCGGGAGATACGGGAGAAATCAGTAGCAACCGCGACAGCCTCTCTGCCCAAGGGCGAGGTTGTCTGGCTTGAAGACAGTATTCACGATGTGCCCCTTCAGAGACCGGAGTTGGTCGCCAGCATCATAGCTCAGCATATCCAGAGCGGTTTCTTCGATTAGCGGGGCGACCCCAACCGGAGGGCTGTTAGCCCGCGCCTGCTAACGGGACTAGGCGTGCGTTGTTTCGTGCCTGGCCTTTCCTGGACCCCGATAGATCGTCATCCAACCCAATCGCCCAACACAACTTGGGTCAAAATCGTGAGGTTGGCCTATGAGCACAGCGGACTACGGATTGCTGAATAACCCCGCTATCTCAATGAACTCCTTCTACCCCAGGCGCAATGGGACTCCCACGCCCCCCGGCGCTGAGGACCACGCCATTGACGTGGCAGAGGGTATTCAGCTTTCCTGCCGGTTCTTTCCTGCGGGCCAGTCTGCGTCAAAAGCTGCATCAGAGGAGGGTGGAACGGATGCGGCGCCGGGCAATGACAAAGGGGATGGCGCCGGAAATGAAAACCCTACAATCCTGTTCTTCTACGGTAACGGCGAGACTTCGGGGGACTACGACGGCATCGCGCCGCTTTACAACGGCATCGGTGTCAACTTTTTCGTGGCCGACTACCGGGGATATGGAGGCAGTGGGGGTGAACCGGAGTTCAACTCCATGCTTTCCGACGCCCTAAAAGTGCTGACGAGAATGACGAAAATAATGGAGGAAGTCGGATATTCGGGCGGCATTTACGTCATGGGTAGGTCCATGGGCCGCCATGCCGCTTTTGAGATAGCCGCCAACTCTCCCGGCGGGGTTCAGGGCATGATTATTGAGAGCGGTCGGCCTACACTGGGGCAGTTCATCAACGGAATCGAGGAGTCGGCAGCCTTGGCGCTTGAGCAGGATTACCGGGCCAAGGTGGCATCGATCAGTATCCCCGCATTGGTGATTCACGGCGAGATGGACACGTTGGCGCCGGTGGGTGATGCGGTGAGCATGTATGAGAGCCTTGCCTCCACCCGCAAGCGATTGTTAACCATCCCCGGCGCGGGCCACAACGACCTGCTGTACGTGGGTATCAACGAATATATGAATGCGATCAGGGATTTTGTCTCTCCTGGGTCCGCTGCCGCTTAGACATACTGTTTCGCTTCTACCATGGCCACATAAAGAGCTAAATTCAAGGAGCTAGAATCAAGGAACTGAACTCATGGAAGCCACTTGCGTAACCCACATCGGTATCTGCGTGCGGGACATGGACAAGTCCCTGGCCTTCTACCGGGACGCTCTGGGTATGAATGTTCTGGGGGATAAGGCAACCGATCCTACGGAAGGCGGTCGACTCCACAATTACAAACGCAAGCGAAAGACCCGGAGATGGGTGAGTCTGAGCTACGCAGAATCCACAACCCCCACTTTGACGCTGACCAGCCATCCGGGGTAACAGTCCGACGGCGAGCCCATAATGCTCGACCAGATTGGAATCAGCCACTTGTCGTTTGGCGTGGAAGATGTGAAAGCCTTGGCCCAAGACCTGATTGCCAAGGGTTTCCAGCTTGCGGGTCCCACCGAAGCTTTCACCAACGAAAATGGAGAAATCAACAGCATCTACGTGCGTGACCCAGACGGCATCTTGGTCCAATTCAACAAGACCTGATCTGCCTGATTGGGCGTCCTCGGCACCACCAATGCCAAGCTTGTATCTCTTTCGCCGTCGTCATCCATCCCATCCCATGTCATTCTGAGGGCAGCGAAGAATCTCATGATTAAAAGAGAATAAACATCGCACTTGCCACTTCGCTTTTGGGAACGCTACCGGCGCCTCGGATGCTACCCAACGGCTCCAAAGCTGGTCAATTCCTGATGTTGTGTTACGATTGGGCCGCAAAAAGTAACGGCAGGAATCTGCCGAATTATCCGTACTGGAGGGGCCTCTATGCCATTCGGAGATAATGACTGGCTCGCCTTGACGCAAGAAGAGACGCTGGAGCCGGAAATCCCCATCTGCGACCCTCATCATCATTTCTGGGATTTTCGCACCGAAAGAATCCCATTCCAACGCTACCTCCTCCACGAGTTGGCTGCCGACATCAACAGCGGCCACAACGTGAAGTCCACCGTGTTCGTGGAGGCCAGGTCCATGTACCGTCTTGACGGGCCGGAAGAGATGCGCCCCGTGGGTGAAGTGGAATTCGTCCAAGGCCTGGCCGCCGCCAGCGCTGCTGGTCTATACGGCCCCGGCCGGGCTGCCGCAGCCATTGTTGGTCACGCCAACTTGAACCTGGGCGATGCCGTAAAGCCGGTGCTGGAAGCGCTTCAGGCAGCCAGCCCAAACCGGTTTCGGGGCATACGCCATTCCGTAACCTGGGACTCTAATCCCGCTGTGGAGAACACTTCCGCCCACAAAGCGGAGGGCCAAATGAGCAGCGAAAAATTTCGAGATGGCGCCAAGGTCTTGGCCGACATGGGATTGTCTCTGGAAGGTTGGATGTTCTTTCATCAGATGCCCGAATTGGCGGAATTCGCCAAAGCAGTGCCCAACCTGACAATCATCTTGAACCACATAGGCGGCCTTTTGCGGGAAGGCCCGTACGCCAACCGGGACGAAGAAGTGATGGATACTTGGCGCAACGGCATAGCCGCCGCAGCCCAGTGCCCGAACATCGTCTTGAAAGTGGGAGGCATCGGCATGCCTCGCATGGGCTTTGATTGGCACACCCGAACCACGCCCATCGGCTCGGAGGAACTGGCCAAGGACATGGCGCCGTTGGTGAATTACTGCATCGAGCAGTTCGCTCCAGACCGGTGCATGTTCGAGAGTAACTTCCCGGTGGACAAGGTCTCCTTCTCTTACCACGTGATGTACAACGCCTTCAAGCGGCTGTCCAAGAGCCACTCGGCCACCGAGCGGGCCGATATGTTCCATGACACCGCCGCCCGGGTGTACCGCATAGACGTGTAGGTCTGGATTTTCAGGTTTGTGCTTTCGAGGATATTGGAGAGAAAAATCGAGCCGCCACAACAACTAGCGGGTGTGGCGGCTCAATATCACCAGAGACTTTCAACAGAAACGCTCAAAACTATACTGGGTTCGCTGATTGTGTTTGGTGTGGGGCTGTCTATCGTTTCAATAAAAGCGTTGGGGATGAAATATGGCTGAACAACCCGACTGGGGAAAGATTAGGAACGAATTTCCGACGCTTTCCCGGAAGATTTACCTTAACAGTTGCTCCTTGGGCTTGCTCTCTAACAGTTGCAAGGAAGCCCTGCACCGATTCATCGACTCGTAGGATAACCATGGGGCTGCCGCCTGGTACACGGACTGGATGGCGGAGATTGCCTCGGTGCGCCAACAATTCGCCTCGCTAATCAACGCATCGCCCAGTGAGATCGCGATCTTGCCC
This sequence comes from Dehalococcoidia bacterium UBA1141, assembly GCA_002311385.1. Taxonomy (GTDB): domain Bacteria; phylum Chloroflexota; class Dehalococcoidia; order Lucifugimonadales; family UBA3495; genus UBA1141. The sequence goes on from DCAE01000065.1 coordinate 4,456, forward strand.
AACATCTCCAGCACCCTTGCGGCTATCTCCTCCAGCCTCGACCTGGGCCCAGGAAATCAAGTGGTGACCACGGCCTTGGATTTCCCCACGGTGGCCCATCACTTCCTGGCCAAAGAAAGGCTGGGAGTGAAAACGACGATTATTCAATCCGCCGACCGAATCAAGATTGACCCAGACCAGTTCGAGAGGGCCATCTCGCCGGATACCGCGCTGGTAGTCACCAGCCATGTGTATTACAGCAGCGGCTACGCCCAAGACGTGGGCCCGATCGTAGATATGGCCCATCAAAACGGGGCTCTGGCCATGATTGACGACTATCAGTCCACCGGCCAAATGCCCATCAACGTGAAGGAATTGGACATCGATATTCTAGTTTCAGGGGGCATGAAGTGGCTGCTGGGCGGACCCGGCATTGCCTTCATGTACGTGAAAGAAGACCTAGTCGAAAACTTATCGCCAACGGTAACCGGATGGTTCGCTAACCGTGACCAGTTCGATTTTAACCCTAACGAAATAGTCTTCAGGGACGACGCTGGCAGGTTTGAGACTGGGACGCCGCCGGTGGCCAGCATCTTTGCCGGAGCAGAGGGGCTGCGGTTCGTAAACGAGATTGGGCCCCAAGCCATACGGGAACGGACGAAGGCGATCACAGGCCGTTTGGTTGGCCGGCTAAAGGACGAGGGCTTCAAGCTGAGAGCGCCCGATGACCTTGACCACCACGCCAGCATCACTATGGTTGAGATGAAAGACCCCGCACTGGCTGTTCAGGAATTGGCCAAGCGGGACATCATAGTGGATAACCGGCCAGGTGCGGTGCGCTTCTCACCATATTTCTACAATTCCTTTGACGACATTGACACAGCGGTTTCTGCCTTGTGCGAGATTCGAGAAGCATTGGAGCTCTAAATCATCCCGTCCTACCGTTCCCGCTTAAAAACTCTTGGAACTCACCCTGAGGATTCCCACCTAAACCTGATGGAGGCAATGGCATGTTCGTGCGTGTTTACGCCGGCGAAGACGGTCAGTCTCACTTCGAGGACTCGGAGTTGCCGGACAAGGATTTGGACCCGGTGGCCCTCAAACCAGGTGCTGAAATATTCTTCAGACATTTCGTCGACGGTGAATTTCACGATTGGCATAATGAGTCGCGCCGCCAATACGCCTTCATTCTCTCCGGAGAGGTCCAGTTTCAAGTAGGGGACGGTTCGGTGCGGAACCTGGGACCCGGCGGAGTGTTCTTGGGGGAAGACCTGACCGGCCAGGGCCACACGTCAAGAATGGTGAAAGGACCCTGTGTGGTGGCCTTCATACCTCTACCTGAGTAAGGACGAAATAATATGCAAGACGTGTTGAGTTCGCTCATTCAAGGGATAGGCCAAGGGCAAATCACCGTGGTCGACTTGACCCAACTACTGAATGCCAACACGCCTATCTTGGAGTTGCCCGAGCAGTGGGGCCAGACTATCCCATTCAAGTTAAAGGAAATCTCCCGCTACGATGACCGGGGCCCCGGATGGTATTGGAATAACTTCGAGACCGGCGAGCATACCGGCACCCACCTGGATTCGCCGTCTCACTGGGTAACGGGCAAGGACAGGGACACCGTGGACACGATTCCACCGTCCAGCTTGATAGGCCCGGCTGTGGTAATCAACATGACCGAGGAATGTAACCAAAACCCCGATGCCTTGTTGACCCCCGAGCACCTGCTGGATTGGGAGAGCCGTCACGGTCAAATTCCCACCGGCGCATGGGTGCTGGCCCGGACAAATTGGTCCAGCCGTTTCGCTGATGCCGACTCATATAAGAATCTGGGCACCGACGGCATGTCCCATGTGCCGGGGATATCCAAGGAAGCGGCCGATTTCATGACCCAGCAGAGGGATGTGCTGGGCGTGGGGGTGGAAACGGTGGGTACCGACGCAGGCCTGGCGGGCACCTTTGACCCGCCATTTCCCAATCACAACATCATGCACGGCGCAGGCCGGATGGGCCTCACCAGCCTTACAAACCTGGACCAACTCCCCGAAGCGGGAGCGGTGGTAATTGCGCTGCCCCTCTAGATTGAGGGTGGGTCAGGCTCACCGGCCAGGGTGGTTGCCCTGGTCGTCAAGTCTAGTTTAATCGATAGGGCGCAGAGTAGCCGCAATCTCCCTTTTAGTCCCAACTGAGAATCGCCGCGGTCCAGCCACCCACGTTGGATTGATAGATGGGTGTTTGCGTTGTGGCGATGAATATCTCGTAGCGAATTCCCGATAACGGATCGGCGGATGGAGTAACAACCTGGTAGCCTCCCGTGTTGTTGGCTGATTCGACCTTGACTCCACCGCTGGTTTCAATTTTCTCCTCCAGCCGGGTTGCCAGCCACCCTTTTTCAACATAACCGCCCTCATCCACTACTTCCGCATCTATGGCCGCTTGGCTGGGAACCAGGATATGCTCTGTCGCCGCCAGCACCGGGCTCCTGAATTTCCCGTGGGACACTCCGGGGAAATTAAAGATTTGCTGGCCGGTGAACACATTGGCGGCAGCCCAGTTTTCGCCATCAATCGTGTAAACTACGTCTAAACCGTTCAGACCCCAAACGGGATTTTCATCGTCGGAGTCGTTGTTGGTTACCATGCGCAAGTTGGTACCGTCCCGGTTCATCAACCAAAGTTCATAATCGGGCGCGCCTCGTCCATCATTATTTGGCTTGGTGTCATGACCGTAAAACAAGATTCGCCTGCCGTCCGGCGAGAACTTGGGCTCGTTGGGGAACTTCACCTGCCCTTTAGTCAAGTTTTGCTTCCCGCTACCATCGGCGTTCATGACCCAGATGTGTTGGCAACCAGCAAAAGTGGGACACTTTTGTTAAGGAGAGATCAAGGGGGAAATGGCCGTGTTCTGGGACTCCCGGAGCATGCGGTTGTAGCGTTTGCGGCTAGCTAAGGGCTGAGCTTTCACCC
>DCAE01000023.1:0-6941 GCA_002311385.1 Dehalococcoidia bacterium UBA1141
GCGATCACACTCACGGTGTGGGTACAAAGGGGTCAAACAGGCACCAACAAGACCAGATCAACGTCCTGGGCATGCATGGCTTCCGCCGCTTGGGGGGCGGTTTCCTCTATGATCTTCCTAGGGTCCCTCTGGGCGCCCATGAAGGAGTAGTAATCCTGGGCCAGGCTGCCGATAACATTTCGGTCAACGAGTTCTCGCGTCCGGTCCAATGGAAAAGCCAGGTTCAGGTCACGGTACAACCCCGTACGGTCCCAGCCGATGCTCGTGTGGCTGTCTATTACATCGGCGGGGTCGGAGTCAGATGGAATGACCCGGTAAGACGGGTCACCCCCACTAAAGGGACGGTCCCCGCGCATATGCAGCCCGGCGCTGGAAACCAGGGCTATCGTGCTTTGTGATAACTCCTTGTCCCACGGAACCCAAGGAGTGATATCATGTTCGAAGCATGGGAAGTACAGGGCGCTCTGCCGCTGGATTTCGCTAAGCTGGTCGAGCCTGGGCACGATTTACCCCTTTAGTTTGGCTGGCAACTACGCCTATGCGGCGTTCCGTGGAAGTATAGATTGCCCGCATATGCAGGTCAACCCGGATCTGGTTGGCCCGCTGTAGTTCCTTGTTGGCCTGGGGAGAGACTGGCTTGTGTCTTTGCAAGGATGTTCTAGGATCGGAAAAGTAAAAGACCACGGATTTCAGTTCACCGGCCACTTCTTTCAATTGGGAATATGTAAGACCTATGACTAAACTTTCGCGGCTAGCCATGGAAGATAATGGACGGTTTATGGTTGATCCCGTTTTACGTTTGTCCGAAGCAATAGAGATGCACGCCCGCCTGTGAAACAAGGAGATGAATGATAAAACACTCCTTGTCCCTAGGCCAACCGGGGAAATCTGAGACAGCCGATCCAATAAGTGTTGACAGCAGGACGAGAATCCCCTTCGAACGCTAAATCACCACTTCTACCAGTCCGCTAAATGGGAATCGCCCGATTTCGCTGCCCGTGGATAGTCTGGTTTATAATCAGCACAACCAGATGTGTGATCAAACCTGGAAAGAATGAGACCGCCCAATAGGTCGTTATTAGCTCTCTGCCGTTGACGAACATCCAGAGGTCAGGCGGGATCAAGCATTCTGGCCTTCAGGAAGCTCTGGGTGCCTTCCTGGAAGTTATAATCTTGAACTCGGACATTTCGGACATTAATGGCGAGATTCGAGGTTGCCTGATACGTTAGTAATCGCTCCTTGGCGGATTGTTGCCGATGAAGGGCCAGCCAGACGCCTGGAGTCTATACCCGCAGAGTTGGCCTGTCTCTAAAGAAGGATGATCGCTTGTTCAGCACCGCGCTCAGAAAAAAACGTGGGGCCGGTCTGGCCCTGCTGTTAGTAATTTTAATCCTGTTCTTCTCCTTTAACCGCTTTCCCAAGCTGGACGCCGTCGGTGGTGACCTGGACGCAGTCACATCCCCGGACCACCAATGCTTTCAAGGGTTCTGCATCGAACGTGAGCCCGGTTCTGACTTCTATTCTGAATGGTGGAAATTCTCGGTAACATACTTTCGCCTAGTTTCCGTTGGCATGATCTTCGCTTTTTCGGTGGCCGGCCTTGCAGAAGCTTTCTTAATCCCACCGCGTCAAGGTAAGGATGTACTGTCCAAAGGCGTGTTCAGACGGACCGTGCAAGGTGCGGCTCTGGGCCCGGTCCTGAACCTTTGCTCTGCATGTATAGTGCCCGTTTCATCTGCCTTCAGAAGAAGGGGAGGTGGGATCGATGGGGCTATAGCTATGGTACAAGGGTCGGCCACCATGAACATCCCAGCGCTGACCATGGTGTTTTTTATCTTCACGCCTTTGCTGGGCATTAGTCGTCTCCTTCTAGCAATCATAGGCGCTCTTTTCATGGGACCAATCGTTCTTATGATCTCCCGTGAGGACAAAGGCCACGCTCCTGACGAACAAACATTTACGCTATCTCGCGGACTTGAAGAGGCGTCCCCTTGGAGGCCGGCGATGACCGAAGCCTTTCAAGATTGGGCGAAGATCAGTTTAGGCTATGTGGTCCGGCTGGGACCGATCATGATAGTAGCGGGTTTTATCAGTGGCCTCGTCATCCAATGGTTAAGTCCGCAAACCGTTTCCAACTACCTGGGTAACGACATTCTGGGGGTTGGGGCAGCCGCTACCTTCGGCATCTTGATCAACGTACCGTTGTTGTTCGAGATCCCCCTGGTGGTTCTCTTGTTAACACTCGGTATGGGCACTGCCCCTGCCGCCACGCTTCTCTTCACGGCGGCAGCTGGTGGACCGATGACATTCTGGGGCCTGGCAAAAATAATGCCGAAGAGGGCGATAGCGGCTTTCGTGACTGCTACATGGATATTGGGAGCAACCGGGGGTCTGGCTGTACTGGCCATAGGTGCGAATATATGGGACGACAACGACCTGAAGATCGGCACGTCCACTACCTCCGAGTCATTCGTCAACGGACGTTCTGCCCATTCCCGTAACGATCCGGTGGCTAGCCGTTCCACCGTTGTTCCCGGTCAGCAGATTCATTTTATCGATGTGACCCGGAAAGCGGGAGTTGACTTCCATCACAACCGTGCCGATTCTTTCATAAATATCGGTGGTGGAACGGCCACCGGAGATTACAACGGCGATGGGTTGCTAGATATCTACGTTACAAACTCAGCAGGCTCAAATTCTCTCTACCGGAATAATGGTGACGGCACTTTTACTGACGTAGCCCTGGCTGCGGGAGTAGACGATCCCAGAGGCGTCGGGAACGGCGCCGGCTGGGGTGACTATGACAACGACGGTGACCTTGACCTTTTTGTCGCCAATTTCGGCACTAGTAAACTTTTCCAGAATAGTGCCGATGGCTCCTTCACTGACGTGACTTCTCAAGCGGGCGTGAGCGACCCAGACCTGGAGCATCGGAGCACAGGTGTCACATGGGGGGACTACGATATGGACGGTTACTTGGACCTGTTGGTTGTACGTTGGGTTTACGAAACAGACCAATCAGTTCTGGTAACCCGGGATTTCAAAGCTGCTGTCAGACCTCTGGCTCTATATCACAACAATGGAGATGGAACTTTCACTGACGTAGTGTCTATATTAGGATTTCCCCATCATTACCCAAGCAATGTCAACGGTGCGGGTTTCAAACCCAGTTTTGTAGACTACGACAACGACGGCGACCCGGACATATACGTGGTCAACGATTTTGGAGAACTGAATTACCCCAACGTGCTGTGGCGCAATGACGGCCCCAAGAAATCCGGAGGCTGGTTGTTCACGGATGTTTCCGCTTCCTCCGGAACCGATCAACCCATCTTCGGCATGGGTTTGGCGGTTGGGGATTATGACAATGACGGGGACTTGGATTTCTACATGACCGACATGGGGGACAGTGAGTTTCTGGAGAACCAGGGCGATGGTACCTTCACAAACGTAACCAGCCGTACGGGAACAGGCCGAGGCAAACTTCCCGGTGATGCTCCTTGGCCTTTAGCAGGGAACACGAGGCGAAGTGACGTACCAATGATGAATAACTTCCCAGACCTCTCCTTCCAGGATGTGTTGAATGAGTCCCTGCCAGACTCTTCCATCGGTTGGGGATCTGTGTTCTCTGACTTCAACAACAATGGGCTCTTAGATTTGTACTACGTCGCGGGCCCGTTGGACGATGATCCGTCTGATTACTCTCAACGTCAAACCAATGCCCTGTTCTCCAACAACGGCGACGGTTCGTTTCTGGACATATCTAGCGACTCGGGAGTCGACGACCCCGGTGTTGGCCGGGGAGTAGCCAGCGCGGATTTCAATAACGACGGACTTTCCGATCTGTTCGTCGTCAATGTAGGTGATCTGAGTGGCCGTCCCGGAATAGCCAGGCTGTTCCAGAACGTCTCTGACACTACCAACCATTGGCTGAGGATTAGGCTCGTCGGCACCAACAGCAACCGAGATGCTATCGGAGCCAGAATCAGAATAACCTCAGGAGGAGTCACCCAGATCCGGGAAATGGGCTCCAGCCAATCACATATGTCTCACTCTGTTGTACCGGTTCACTTCGGTCTGGGCTCCAACATCAAAGTAGATTTGGTGGAGATTCGATGGCCCAGTGGCGGTTTACAGACACTGAGCAACGTACCAGCGGACCAAATCCTGACTGTGACAGAAACGCCACGGTAGCAGACAAAATCGATGAACCAAAAACTCGTTCGCAGTTGGATACATTGATTTACGTACACCTTTCAGGTGTCCTGACATGGGAACCTCACACAAACCCACTTTCTCTAGGCCGTCGTGGAATCACCGTGAAGAAAAGCAAGAAGGTTAATCCGTCCCAGTGGGGCTTCGCCCATATCAGCCCGCTCCCCTGTTATCTGTATCTCCTGTCTTGACCCTCGATTTGCTCCCCACTCTTTGAAAGAACGTACGGCGAGGCGGGCCGTAAACCGCCGTGACCTACATGAGTTCAAGTTTAGCCTTAGGATGCCGAAGACCTAGCATTCACTCCGACGAACCATTGCCCGATAGGCAGCCGTGAAAAGTTAGCCAACTATGTATTTATTCCAAGAAAAAGGGGCGCGCGAGAAGCGGCCCTTGATATTATCAAAGAAAATAACGTTACACGTTCCTCAGTTTGGGGTCCAGTTTGTCCCTGAGCCAGTCCCCCAGCAAGTTCATGGACATCACGGCTAGTAATATCCCTAGACCTGGGAAAAATGCCACCCACCAAGCGGTTATGATTAACTCCCGGCCTTCGGCCACCATCAATCCCCAAGCCGGTGTAGGCCGGGACAAGCCTGCCCCCAGAAAACTAAGGCTCGCCTCAAGCAAGATCACCTGTCCGACCTCTAAGGTAGCCAGGACCACGATGGTGTTAATCACGTTGGGGAATATGTGCCGGGCTATGATTCGGCTGTTACTGGCGCCGGCTACCTTGGCCCGGGCTATATAGTCCTGGTTCTTGATGGCCAACGTTTCCCCTCTGATTAAGCGAGCGTAGCGGGACCAGAATATAGCAACTATTACAATTATCACCGTTTGAAAGCTTGGACCTAAAGCGATAGACAACACCAAAGCCAAAAGGATAGCCGGTACGGAGAGACAAACGTCAACCAACCTCATAATCAGGTGATCCAGGTTTCCCCCAAAATATCCCGCCATGAGGCCCAGTGTGGTACCGACGCACCCCGCAATAATGATGGAAATCACGGCCACTATCAGAGACACCCGAGCGCCGTAAATAACACGGGTTAACACGTCCCTGCCTTGTTTGTCTGTACCCAATGGATGAGCCCAGGTTCCCGGTTTACGGATTTCGATCCCTTCAACCGTTTCGCCCTCAGACCAAGCCGGGGGAATAAGTCGCTCGCTCAATTTGCCGACTCTGGGATTGTACGGAGCGATTTGATTGGCAAAAATCGCCGGAATCACCAAGAATACCAACAAAATGAAGAAGGCTACGAGGGGATAACGCCGGGCGGTGGTAAAAAACCCGCCGAGCACTGGTAGCCTATAGATAGCATTTCGCTGGGGTATTATCAGGTTGGCCATGAGGTGCTCCTGGTCTCGTGCGCTATACCGGTGAAATCTATTGGGTGTAACGAATACGGGGATCCAAATAGGCGTAAAGGACGTCGACGATAAGGTTAGCTAATATGTAGATACCCGCGAAGAACACCACCACCGACTGTATCACCTGGAAGTCTCGTGCCCGAAGGGCATCGATGGCCAGTAACCCCACTCCTGGCCAGGTAAACACGGTTTCAGTCACCACGGAACCGGTCATGAGTCCGCCTAGAATCAGCCCAAAATAGGTCAAAGGCGCAATCATCGCATTCCGTAGACAGTGCTTCCAGACCACTTTCCATTCGGGTATACCCTTAACCCTGGCGAGCTTTACGTACTCGGTATCCAAGACTTCTAGCATCGATGACCGGATGAGTCGCATCAAGGCAGCGACCTGGAACCAGCCCAGTGTGATAGCGGGCAAAATTAAATGCTTGAAGCTTCCTTCCGCCACATTCGGGAATACACTCCCTCTTCCTGACGTCGGGAGCAACCCCAGTTGTACGGCAAAAATCCACATCAGAATTAACCCCAGCCAGAAAGATGGCAAAGATTGACCTAAAAGAGCGATTAACTTGCCCAAATAGTCTATGCCTGTATCCTTCTTCACCGCCACCAAAACACCGATTGGAATTGCCAGAATCGCGCTGACGAATAGGGATAATAAAGCGAGTTCCAGAGTTGCAGGAACTCGTTCCAATAACAACCCACCCGCGCTCCGCCCTTGCCACCTTATGGATTCCCCAAAATTGCCAGTGACGATATTGCCAAGGTATCTGAGGTATTGCAGATGGAGCGGTCGGTCCAACCCCCAATAGGCCGACACTCTAGCGAAATCTTCCTCTGTCGCGTCGATATCCAGGAGAGTATCGAGGGGGTCTCCTGAGATCCGAGCTAGTGCAAAAACTATGATACTGACAACAAAAAGAGCTATGACGGCGTGAAAAGCACGAACGATAATGAAACGCTGCATGGCCACCGCCGGTTCAATTTCGGGCTACAGACGAGCAAAGACCCTTGCTGTTTCTGGGCTTGTTCACACGACCAAGAATCCATCGCTGATGGAGTCCCAAGGTCGATCAAAAGATTCTGGGCTGAGTCTTCGTCCGGACAATTGGATTTGCAATGTAAACCTCCACCCAATAGTTGTCAATAGACAAGTTCGAAGTCAGATTACGTCCATGTAATATTACTAACGTACCGACATGCGTATACATATGATTGATTGCGACATAGGTGCAAAAGGACACGTGAACGACACCTGCTAACCCACTTTGTGTTCCTGTTATCCACTTCTTAGCCGGATTATGATTCTTGGTAAGAAGGATTGACTTCTCCATTAGCCTTTTCTATAATTTCG
>DCAE01000023.1:7050-7224 GCA_002311385.1 Dehalococcoidia bacterium UBA1141
GTTATCGCTGGAGGTCATAATCATGGAGTCTACCAGATTAAAGGCATCCTACACCGCAAAGTTGGTAATACTGCTATTGGGCGTACTATTAATTGTGGGTTGCGGTGGTACTGCGGCTGAGCCTCTGGTCATCGAGAAAGAGGTAATAGTTGAAAAAGAGGTTATCAGAGAGGT
>DCAE01000023.1:7489-8684 GCA_002311385.1 Dehalococcoidia bacterium UBA1141
GTAGGGCTTGACCCGAAAACCAACGAGCGCATACCCAGGCTTGCTAACAGTTGGGAGGCATCTCCCGACGGCAGAACGTGGACGTTTACCCTCCAGAAGGACGTCCCCTTCCACTTTGGATGGGGTGAGTTCACCGTCGCCGATGTGCTTAAAGACCTTGAGCTAGTCCAGGGGCCCGACGCGAAGTCCCTATGGGCAACTTACATGAAGGACAGCTCTGTATCGACAGAAGGGACCCACGAGATCACCTTCCACATGGCGGGTCCCACAACGGATTTGCCTGCCATGCTGTCCCGAGGTTTCGGCGGCGGAGAAACGAGCATGATCAGCTCCGCACAGATAGCAAAGGAAGGCATCGAGGGATTCGACAAAAAGCCGGCCGGCACGGGATCGTACCAATACGGGGGCCGAAAGACCGGCGAGGGGATCTGGTTTGAGAAGGCCCCCCAGCCCCACTGGCGTGGTGAGAACCCGGACTTCAACGAGGTAGAGATCAAGTGGGTCCGTGAAGATGCTACGCGGTTGGCAATGNNTACTAGTCGGCGAAGCCCATATCTCTTCCCTTTCGAGGGACCTCCAGATCGAAGCAATTAAGCGCGGTCATAAAATCGTCGAAGCGGGAGTACCTACAAACTACCTGACCTTGTATTTCGGCGGCCTGTACTTCACAAAAGACAGCCCCCACTTTGACCCGCTAGTGCCATGGGTAGACCCGAAGGTGCGCCAAGCCATGAACATGGCCATTGACCGACAGGAAATGTTGGACGCTGTGCTGCGCGGTCAAGGCGAACTCATGATCAACAATACATTTCACCCCATCCTGCGGGGCTGGAACCCTCAGTGGGAGAAGGACTTTGATAAGCTGTACGGCTACGATCCAGATAAGGCAATCGAACTCCTGACAGAAGCGGGGTATGGACCGGACAACCCATTCGAATTTACCATCTGGAACTATATATCCTCCGACGAGCCTGAAACTCCGGTAATGATCGAGGCCTTGATCAACTACTGGGAGCCAGTGGGCATCAAAGTGAATCTGAAGGACACGGATTGGGGAACAATTCGAAAATTTTACCGGAACAAGACCTCCCAGATCAAAGAAGGCGGCTGGGGCAATGTGATCACCATGCGGTCCATGGTCACCATGTTACGTAACTGGACCTCGGGGAATACCCACTGGACTCAAACTGATCTC
>DCAE01000070.1:0-233 GCA_002311385.1 Dehalococcoidia bacterium UBA1141
GGCCAGAATGCCCAAATCGTTAAGGCGGCCGAGAAGTAATAAACGTAGACGAAATCGGAGAGACCGGAGGCGCCGTTAAAAAAGGCTGATATCAACGGACGTATCCCTGTCGATGGTACTATCCTGTTATTCTAGTATCGAAAGATTTTACCGAGATTCTTCATCCTTTCCCGCTGTTCACTGTTTTACCTGAGAATGGGATTGGCAAGACACTAATTGATCGTGGGTAAACT
>DCAE01000070.1:296-4442 GCA_002311385.1 Dehalococcoidia bacterium UBA1141
TTGATCGTGGGTAAACTGCGAGATAGTTATTCAGTCACAAGCTGAACGAATTCCCCAATCGGTTAGGGAAATGATAATAGAGCGAAAGCCTAGGCTATATATCACAGGACCAAGCCAGGTGCCGACAGCGCGAAACGTCGGTGATAACCGAGATTTCTAAGTCCGAGCCTATACCAAGTATTGAGCTGTTCACCATGCTCGACGTAAGAACGGTTGAGGTTAGACAAACTCGTAGCCGGCCCATCTATATGCCAATCCCACGGAATCGCGCAGGTGGGTCGGCGTGAACGGCCGTGGGATTCGTAGCGAATATGATAAATCTACTGCCTTCCCGACGCAGCCATTCTCTTTGATGCAAGAGGCAGTCAACGCGTTCAAGCAGAGCATGAAACCGCATTTGCCCTATCTGGCTATATTAGGGTCGATCACGCTTCTTGTAGGCTTCCCATTGTTCGAGTTCAAGATTATGCTCGGCCATGATGCCCTTGCGTACTTGCCACGCAGCGTTGAGTTCTACCAAGGACTCAGTTCCGGACATGTATTTCCCCGCTGGGCACCAGATTTCGCCTACGGATACGGTGAGCCTACCTTCAACTTCAACCCGCCTGTTGTGTACTATCTGACTGCATTGTTCCACGTTATTGGATTCGGCTTTATCGGCGCTCAAAACCTGGCCCTTTTCGGGATCTTGGTGCTGGCTGGACTAGGCATGTACCTGCTAGCCGGACAGTTCTTTGGCCCACGGGGTGGACTAGTTTCCGCTGTGGCATATCTCTTCGCACCTTATCTGCTCGTAAGCCTCTACGTGCGTTATGCCTTGGCCGATTTTGCCGCTTTCGCCTTTATTCCATTTGCATTTTGGGGCTTATATCGCTACACCACAGCCGGAGGTTATTTGCGGTTGTTAATCGGCGCGACCTCAACAGCTCTCCTCATTCTTAGCAGCAGCCCCGTTTCGCTGATCACCTTTCCTGTTTTATTGTCGCTCTTTGCCACGATTCTGTACTTCGAATGGCGGGGGCGAGAAGCGACTGTGATACTCGCCTTGGCTAGAGGTCTGTTGGTCCTCTTCCTAGGATTATGCTTGTCTGCATTTTCTTGGTTGCCATCGTTGTTGGAGGGAGAATTCGTGGACCTTGGCCGCAGGGTAGAGGGTTATTCAGACTTTCGAATTCATTTCTTGTACATCCAGCAATTGATTTTCCCTAATTGGGATTATGGTATTTCCGTGCCCGGACCGGAAGATGGGATGAACTTCGCTGTAGGCCCCATCCATATTCTGCTCGCCGCCGTTTCCGTCTGGGTATGTTGGCGCAACGCCTCGAGCCTGCGGCAAGGAGGGTTCCTCGTCTTGTTCTTCCTGGGCCTTATCATACTGGTTGGTTTTTTTACTACCGGTGCCTCCGGATTTATCTGGGAGCGCCTGTCTATTCTGCACCTTATGCAATTTCCCTGGCGTTTCCTTTCCCTGATGGCGGTGAGCACCGCGTTTGTTAGTGGGTCTCTGTTCCTCCCATCACTGAGAATGGACGATCGGCTGGCAGGCGGCCTAATGTGGGCATTCATCATCGCATTGGTCGTCGCAGGCTTTCCCTATGCAAAGCCTCAAGGGTACGCTGCTTTTACTGATGCTAATATTAGCCCATCTATTATTGCTGCCCAGGATGTGGGAACTGGACTGGGACAGTTAGATCCTGTTTGGGTGAAGCAACCGCCATCCTCTCCTACGGCGCAACGCTTGATCTTCATCGAAGGCGAGGGGCAAGTACTCACCTCCAAGGTGACATTTACCGATTTCGACTTCGTCGTCGAAAACATAAAATTGGCCCGACTGAGGGTGAACATATTTTATTTTCCAGGGTGGAAGGTATTCGTCGACGAATCGCAGAGACCTCTAGACATCGCAAATCTCACTGGAGTGATGGAATTTCCGTTGGAGCCAGGAGTGCATATAATCCAGGTGCGATTCACCGATACGCCCATCAGAATGTGGAGCGAAAGGCTATCGCTCCTGGCCCTAATGCTGCTGTTGGTGACCCCATGGCTGATTCGCGTGTTCCGATCGCCAACCTTCGTCTCCTCACTAATTCCGAAATTACACCTAAGTTAATTTTCCGGACCTGGATTAGGAGGACAGCACCTCTCAGGGTTTCAACCCGGCTTCGCCTGACGTGGTTTCACCCCCCCAATCCGGAGCGCATTGCCAGCCGGTACTCCGGAGTATAGATTGTTGATTGCTAAATATGACGCTATCGCTACCGTACGACGGTTCGCCGAGCCAGAGAATCTAATCGTCGTTTGGATTCTCCTTCTTGCTGTAGGCTTCAATCTCATCAACCTATATCCAGAAGTCGCGCTCAGGGTCACCGACCCAAACGACGGAGTTTTGCACCTGCTATTAACAGAGTTCGCGATCGAGGCTTTCACCAGAGGACAGAACCCCACCGACCCTTGGGTGGGCGACACAGGGATGGGTTTCCCCTTGTTCCATTACTATCAACACCTCCCGTATGTATCCGTGGCGGTGGTCAATATTCTTACCCTGAAAGTAGTGGCCGCGGTCGTCTTGGTGAACTGGGCAACCTATCTGCTCCTCAGCTTTTTTCCTCTGTCCATCTATTGGTCTTTGCGACGATTCGGTTTCGATCATATAACCTCTGCTATGGGCGGCTTTATTGCATCTTTGACGGCGACTCCTGGCCTCTTCGGCCTCGATTTTCACAGCTATGTTTGGCGAGGCATCGGGCTATACACTCAGCTTTGGGCAATGGTGCTTTTACCACCGGCATTAGCAATGAGCTATAGAGTCCTGCGTGAAGGCCGAGGTTACTTCTGGGCAACGCTACTGCTTTCTGCGACTCTAATGTCCCACCTGATATTCGGACTCATCGCTTTCGTCAGTCTCGGCGCCCTAACCGCCATTCCAGCAGTTCGATTGTTGACCTCAGAATCCGCCAAAGGCACCATTTACATGCGGTGGAAACGGCTGCTGATTCTACTGGTGATGGTTGTGGTGGTGACCTCATATTTCCTTGTCCCATTTTTCCTGGATCGGCCTTATTTGAACCTTAGTGTTTGGGAGCACCCGGAAAAATACGACTCTTATGGGCATGCATGGGTGATTCAATCTCTTGCCAGTGGAGACATGTTTGATTTCGGACGGTTTCCGTCTTTGACAATCCTTTTGGTTGCCGGTTTCTTGATATGTTTGCGTCGCTGGAAAGAGGAACGATACCTGATTCCGGTAGTGATGTTCTTGTTATGGTTGCTGCTTTATTTCGGGAGATCTCCCTGGGGAACGATCATAGACCTATTGCCCATGGGTCGCGACGTCCCCATCCACAGATTTATCGCTGGTATCCATCTGGGTGGTATCTACTTCGTGGCTGTGGCCTTAGCTGTTCCTTGGCGTTGGGCAGTTTCTCGTGGAGGCGTATGGTACATTTTGGCGGCTCTGGCCTTAACCTTGCTCATAATGTTGCCGATATATAGCGAAAGGAGATCTTACCTGACAGAAAATGCCCTTGCGATGGGAGAGAGCCGGCAGGCGCTGACCGAGGAGAGCCAGGATTTAAGTGCTTTGCTCGAGAAACTAAAGCGGCTTCCACCCGGCCGAGTCTATGCCGGAGGAGGAAAAAAGTGGGGTGTTGAGTACGTCGTGGGTTCCGTCCGGGTGCATCACTTGCTCATCGGAGAGGGATTGGACATGATGGGGGGTATTTACCATGGCCTTTCCCTAAATAGTGATCTTCAAATTCTTTTCGAAGAGAACCGATGGGAGTTATACAATCTCTACAACGTGCGTTATGTAGTAGCCCCCGAAGGTCGAACATTTCCTAGCTTCGTAAGGCCACTCCAGCAGTTTGGCCGCCATCGCTTATATCAAGTGGAGACAACGGGCTACTTCGACGTGGTCAGCGCGGATCTGGCCTTTGCTGGAACAAGAAACGACTTCTTCCCTGGGGTTACAACGTGGCTGGCAACAGGGCTGCCGGATGTTAAGCAGCATCCGGTAGTCGTAATAGGCGGATCTGGCCGAGCCAACCGACGCTTAGTGCCGCTCTCTCAAGCCAAGGAAGTGATCCCTAAGATCGCCGTGTCGGCCGGACCATCCCGGGGCATAGTGCTCTCCGAGGAAATCGGCAA
>DCAE01000115.1:0-1577 GCA_002311385.1 Dehalococcoidia bacterium UBA1141
AGGGCTTTGTGATAGCGGCGGTGGTGGTTTCGGTGGGGTAAATCTATACCCTGCACCGGGAGTCCAAACACACCACCACCCTCATGTTTTTCTCCCTTTAAAAGTGTCCCATTATCGCTGAACGCCTACACCTAACTGACAGATAACAGATTCAACAACTACCTATGGCTGCTAAAGAAAACCACCGCAGCTGGCGGAAGCTCCGCAGGAGCCGCCCGTCAGATAGCGGTGTTTAAACTATTGTCCGTTACAAAGAACGAGTTTGATAATCTGGTTGTATTGACCTATGTGCAGATAGTCGGCGAGTTCACCGCCGCAAGCGACCTCATCGAAGACATTCTGGTGGCCGAAGGCGCACCTGATAGGGACATTTCTCTTGGCGCCTTCTTCACTTCGGCAGTCGTATCCGGGAACACCAATCCCGCCCTGGTAACTGAGACTTTGATCGGTCTCGAATTGAACTTGAGCTTCGCACCCGATCAGAACGGTACTTCCACCATTACTTTACTTGGAACCCTTACCAACGGGGAAGTTGTTGAGATTAGTTTCCTAGTCACGGTCGATTCCATTAACGACGCTCCGTTCTTCAGCATAATCAATGACCCGGCGCTCGTGCTCGACACTGCCGGCGAGCAGACTGTATCCGTCTTAGGTCTGGTACCTGGACCAGGCACTGCCGGTGATGAGACTGGACAGACAGTGACCCTTTCGGCCATCGTGTTCTCTGAAACGGCGGCGGGAGTGATAACCGGTCTCAATGTCAACAATATAAATAAGACCATTAGCTACACTCCGGCCAGCGCGGGTGAGGCCGTCATCGCGGTTGTGGCCGATGATGGGCAGAACCTCAACGCAACCTTCACACGGTTATTCACGGTCACGGTAGGACCCGAAACCGTGGTTGTACCTAACAATGCTATATTAGTGGAGGGCGATAAATTCGCTGGCACTCCTTTCGTCAACCTCGGTGATACCACCGCTGTCAGATGGCAGCAGCGCTACCCAGCCTCCGAGTTTACCGAACTCGGTGGGTTGACCACTAAAATAACGCAGATAGCGTTCCGTCCCGAAGGGCCAGGCGGTGGTATATTTAGTGGAGCAACGTTTACTGGCATCGAGATTGACCTTGCGACCATCTCTTCGCAGATCGCTTTGGTCTCGGCCTTCGACTCCAATCTCCCCAGCGGCACGGTTCAACGGGTTTATGACGGAACCCTGGTACTGTCGACATTAAATACGGTTGTAGATACGCCACGAAAGGCGTTCGATATTGTGATTGTTTTGCAAACTCCGTTCGTGTACGACCCAGCTGCCGGCGACTTGGTGATGGAAATACGGATCCCGACCGGTGGCGGCTCTAGTACAGTCGTATCCCCAATCGATGCGGTGAGCGCTGGCCCAGCAGGTTTTGGCGGACTTGAGCAAACCATAAATATAGGTTCCCTGACAATTCCGCAGCTGATAAGCACCGCGACGGCATCAACTCCTAGACTTGGCGGTCCTGTCACCCAGTTCACTTTCGAACCGGTACCGTAGCAAGAGAAGATCCGATGCACAAAGAGGCGGGGCCATCTGGC
>DCAE01000115.1:1598-2050 GCA_002311385.1 Dehalococcoidia bacterium UBA1141
GGCCAGATGGCCCCGCCTCTTTATTTCTGCAAAGCGTAGCGCCGGTTAGGTCAAGCCATATACGCTAGCTCACGGTCTCTTTCACCCTGGCGAAGGCGTCTATGTGCTGGTCCAACGACTTCAATCCGCCCCGTCGGGTTTCGACGCAAACGAAACCGGCATCCAACTCCTCCCATCCTTTCATCTCTGCCAGCCAGTCCTCGGGCTGTTTGCCTGCAATCACCAGCCTCCCTTCCAGACCGACGGTTGATGGGTCCCGGCCTGCCTCTTTCGCGTAATCTTGAACCTGAGCGACCAGTTGTCGACCTTCTTCGAAAGGCAGAAAATTGGGACACCACCCGTCGGCTATCCGAGCGATTCGCCGCAGCACCGCTTCAGGCAGCGTGGGGAAGAAGGGGCTGCCCGCTCCCAGCCACACGGGTATGGGACGCTGCACCGGCAACGGGTTGATC
>DCAE01000115.1:2109-24984 GCA_002311385.1 Dehalococcoidia bacterium UBA1141
ACGGGTTGATCCCGGCGTGGGTTATGCGGTGCCAGCGGCCATCAAAGTCAACAACTTCCTGGCTCCACAATGCTCTCATTACTTCGATTTGTTCCTCACTACGTCGGCCTCGGTTGTGAAAATTCTGATTCAAGGCTTGGTACTCCACTTCGTTCCAGCCCACGCCAATGCCCATCCGCAAACGGCCACCGCTGAGCAGGTCAACCTCTGCGGCCTGTTTGGCAACCAACACCGTCTGCCTCTGGGGCAAAATCAAGATTCCCGTGGTTAGGCCCACGGTCTTGGTTATCCCCGCCAAAAACCCCAAGGTGGTCATGGACTCGTGAACCACTTTTTCATGGTTGTACATCGCGTAGGCCGGGTGGCTGTGGTGCGAGGCGTCCGCTCCCAGCACATGGTCAGCTATGAAGATATAGTCGTAACCCATGCCTTCCACGGCCTGAGCGAATTCCCGAATCTCACCGGGGTCTCGGCCTATCTCCGTCTGAGGGAAAATTGCGCCCAGCTTCATAAAGATACTCCTATAAATACTCCTGGCAGCGACTCTAAGTTTTTAATCGCCGCAAAGGAAATGACCCCGCATGCCTAGAGGCGAAACTAGTCGGCCCGAGGGGGTGTCAAAACACCGGCACTTTATGCCAAGCAGATATCTTGGAAACCAAGCGATGGTACCGGCTGGATTGGGCCTACAGCAAAAGCAGCAACACGACAGCAATCGTGGCAAAAGCCGAAGCGTAGAACATCGACCTGTGCTTGGCGAAAGTGAGAACCATTGCTCCCATGCCGGTCATCATACCCACGACAATCAAGAAGGGTTGCCAAATCTCGACCAGTAGAACCACGACAACCCATAGAACCACCAGTACGCTCGACACGATGGTTATCAGTAAGACGCCAGCGCCGATGGCGAAGGTCTTGACCGAGTCCCAAGGGACCTTAGCAAGCCTTCCCGAGCGCACGGATTCGGCCACGCCCAAGGCTATTATACCAATCACAATTACGACTATCCAGACTACTGTTGCGGTCATCGGCGGGCTGACCTAACCTCTAGCTCGTGTTCAGTCAAATAAAATTTCAGTTGTAAACCGGCTTCGGTCGGCAGAAACTGGGTTCTACTCGCTCCGAAGATTCTTCAAATCCGTGATGGTCCCGTGATGGTTTTGTTTTGATCGGCGGCAAATGTCCCACACCTAGAGTAGGCGTAACACCGGCAGCACCTCTTTGCCAACCAGATCAATATGCTCCAAGACGTCTTTTTGCGGTGTTTCCGGGTAGAACAAACGGATGCAGACCTCCGTGAAACCCATGTCGCGGTACTGGGCAACCTGCTCTATGCATTCCTGGGGACTGCCAACGATAAAGGTCTCGTCCATCAAGGTCTCAAGGTCGCCGGTAATCTTCCTAATCAATTCCGGGTCCTCTCCCTGAAACCCGTGGTCCTCGTACTCCTTCTATTTACGCTCAAAACCGCGCCGTGCCTTCTCCATGGCTTCATCCCGGCTGCCAGCGCAGAAGAATTCACGCACAATCACCATATCTTCGGGAATAGGATGACCGTTTTCTTCCAGCGTTGCATGGTGAAGTTCAATCTGATGCCTAATCATGTCTTTGGGTTGAACCGGGCCGATGAACAGGGTGTCGCCGTCCCTGCCAATCCTTTTGATAGCCGGGTCGCTCATGCCCGCAAGCCAAATCTTGGGGTAGGGCTTTTGGTAGGGTTTGGCCGTGGGACGGGCATTGGTCACGCGAAAATACTTGCCGTGATGAGTGACTTCATCTTCGGTCCACAACCGCTTCATGAGGGCCAGCGCTTCGGTATGGCGGGCACCCCTTTGGGACATCTTGGTACCGAATGCCTCGCACTCCTCCGGTCTGTAACCCAAGCCTAGGCCCAGAATCAAAGGTCCTTCGCTGATGTGGTCCAATGTGGCCACTTGCTCGGCCACATCCACAGGGTTGAGCAAGGGAAGCAATAAAACCGATGTTGCGAGCTTCATGTTTCCGGGTTCGGCGGCGAGCCGGGCCAGCACGGGCAGTGGTTGAAAGTGCTGGTAGGGATGAATCAGGTAATGATAAGCCCAGCAGTAGGTGTCAAAACCCACGTCCCGGGCGGCGCGAAACTAGGCCAGTTGGTCCTGCCACTGTTGTTGCAGTTCCAAGTCGCCATTTATGACCACCTGGCCAACCTGATAGCCTACTCGCATGACTGCCTCGTTTTCTCGGCGCTTAAGACCCAAACCGCCGACCTAAGGGTATCTCAAGTCGATTTGAGGTACTTGATGAGCCGGTGGCCCTCCAGGTTCTGGTTGACGTAGATGTCCCCGTGGGAGTCCACCCACAATGCGTGGGCACCCTGACCTTCGCCAGCGTCATTGGGCATGTCCCATCTGGCCAGCAGTTTACCATCGATGGTCACGATGCTCATGAACGCGCCCAACTCGGCCACGTACATCACTTGGTCGGCGTCCACGTATATGTCGCAAGGCCGGGAGAAGTCCGTCCACTGGTCCAAGAAATCACCATCGGCGGAGAAAATCTGAATGCGGTTGTTCTCGCGGTCAGCCACGAATACCCGACCGTCGGTATGCACCCACACGCCGTGGGGCACATGGAACTCGCCGGGTGCCGTCTTGCCGGGTTTGCCCCAGGAAAATACAAAATCCCCGGCGGCGGTAAACTTGTGCACCCTGGCATTTCCATAGCCATCAGAGATGTACAGGTCGCCATTGGGGTCGAGAGCTACGTCGCTGGGGCGGTTGAAGGGCCCAGCGGCGCGCACCGCCGGGTCGGCGTAGTTTCCCGACCAACCGGTATCCGATGGCTGGTCCCAAGCTCCCAAGGTCATGAGCAGTTTGCCTTGGGGATCGTATTTCAGCACCACATGGCTGTTCTTCACTGGCATGTAAAGGTTGTCGTCACCGTCGATGAACATGCCATGGGCATCGGGCAGCGATCCCTCGCCCCACGAGGACAGGTAATTGCCGTCCCGGTCGAGGACGATTAACGGGTGATCACCCCGGTTAAACAGGTAAACCCGGTCCTGAGAGTCGGTGACTATGGCGGTTTGCCCCAAGACCCAACCGGCAGGCAGTTTGGCCCAGTCTTCAACTGCTTCATAAATGTATTTCCCTGTTCCTACTGCAACCATGCTGGGTTATCCTCCTCGTGCTTCTAGTCGTTACGATTCTAAATCCCCCTGTATCCCCCTTTTCGAAAGGGGGAGAGGCCACTGCACATAGATACCTAGGCGAATTTGGCAGTACCTCCACCTTTGCATAGGGGGACTGAAGGGGTTTCGTCAATCGCCAATGCCCTGAATCAGCCTACTCCCCGCTGGTTAGGGCTACGATTATCTGTTCCGTCACGGATGTGGCCCGGTCAATCACTCCGGAAGCGTCCAATCCGCCCAAAGGGTGAGCAATACTGACCGGCTGGAATCCAGGCCGACCAAAGGTGCGCGCTTGGAGATGGGCCGAATTCATAAATGGACCGGTGCAAATCACCACCGTGGGAATGCCCCGGTTTTCCAAGCTCATTGAGTCGTGCACACTGCACGCGGTGCAGGAGCCTCAATCCGCGATGGCGGTCACCACGAAGTCGCAGCGGTCAGCCAGTGAATCAATTATGTCCCCTGCGGCTGGACGGGAGTAAACGAACTTGTCCACCGTTATCGTATCCGCCAGTTCGTAGCGCTTTTCCAGCATCTCTCGAATCTCTCGCAACAACTCGTCGGCATTGTGCTTGCGGTTCCCAAGAAAACCGCCCACTTTGCTGTTCAGATCCAAAAGACGGGGTGCAGCACGCCACCGATTGTTGGATTCCGGGTCCACCGCCGTAAGTAGGTCCAAATGGCTCAGACGGTCCTGCAGTTCTGGCGATATTTGCCTTGTCATGATTGCCTCCTCCGGAAATCTTAGCCTGGAGACTGTTACTCACTGCGGAGTGCACCTAGATTGGACCGATATTCACTTGGTTTCTCTGTGAATTCTGCGTCTCTGCGGTGATTTTTTAGATATCGATACGTTTGGTTATTCGGGCAGACCCCCAACCGGGCAGGTAGGCCGAATGAGGACCGCCTGCGCCACCGGCGACGATTATGTTAATCCGGTCAGGCGAACGCACCACCGGCACCATCTGATTGTCATCATTAGGGTCCACGAAGCGCGGCCAAAACAGGTCCCGCCTCACATCGCCTTGGGGAGGCCCTCCGCGGCGGAGCATCCGCACTGGTTTCCTGGCATGCTCGAAAAGGAACTGCCTGACGTCCCGTTTTTTCCAGCCGGCTTCATTCAGCATCCGTGCGTGCTCGGGCCCCAGCACAACAAAGGTATCGCCCATAACGTACATTTGCACGTTGCCCAAGGTGGACATCGTATCGGCCAGGACGGTCAGGAAATCCCTGGCGTTGGCGGCATGGTACATGACATTGTGTGGAGCCTCGGCGGGGTACACGGTCACGGTACTATCGCTCTTGGCGAAACCCGCTTCCACATGGAAAGGTTCCCAGGGGTTGGCGTCTTCATCTTCCGCCATGCAGTAAGTGTATGCGCCAGGATGCCCGAAGGTGGATTTATTGGTCTCGCCAGGATACGCGCCTCCCAAGTTTACCAAAACCAATTTCACCGCCCGTCCAATGGTTGCGTTGGCCCTCCAGCCCTGACCGAAGCAATTGTAGCCGCCATTTATATTAAGTTCTTTGGCGATTGGTCCGTTGACCATAACCAAGGGACAATGGATGCCGGTGGAACACTGAACGCCTCTCAGGTTGAACCTTTCTTCCAGCATGGCCTGAATCGCAGTAATCACCACCGGCATGTATTCAGGTAGACAACCGGCCATCACGGCATTCACTGCGATTCTTTCCACCGTTGCTTTGCCGCCCAAGGGTGGAATCTCCCCAATCAGTTCTTCGGGCGAGCGCTTCAGGTAGTTAACAAACTCCATAACCCGCGTTTTGGTGGGGGGAATCACAGGGAGTCCGTCGGTCCATCCCGTCTCGTACATCAGTTCCGCAGCGTTCACCGCCTGCCAGGCTGAGTCACTGGTAGGGTCACTGGAAACAGAAGTCATAATTACCTTTGCGGCAACAGTGTGGAATCCCCGGCGTTTACAGCCGGAAGCGGGCTCCTGTGATGGCTTCCGCCCGTGCAATACATAGTATGGCTATGGTTGGGAGTGTAAACGGGGCACCAGTAGCTGTCAAACAAGGTTGACACTCCCGATTGACAAGACGCCAGCGCTATGGCTATATGGCCCTGATTGGCTCACCTTGAATTGGCGACAGAGACTAATTTTCCGAAATAAATTGATTGTTTAGGTGGGGATATGACCGACAAAAAGGTAGGAATGGTGATTTACATCGCTGGCGCGGTACCGGAGTTGGACAGTAACGCCGCTTTGGAGCTGATTCAGCGGGCCGAGGATTTGGGGATTGACGCAATCTGGAGCACCAGCGGTCGCAGACAGGACGCCATAACCCTCTTCGCTAGTGCGGCAGTGGGAACTAAGAAAATACTACTTGGCACGGCGGTGCTACAAACTTTCTCCCGGCATCCTGTGGTCGTGGCCCAGCAAGTTCAGGTGTTGGGTCAATTAGCGCCGGGGCGGTTCCGATTGGGGGTGGGTTCCGGGGGAAAGGAAGGGATGGAACATGCCTTTGGAGTCGATTTCAGAGCGCCTTTGGGGCATCTGAGGGAGTATTTAACCATCCTGAAAAGCGCCGTACAGGGCGGTTCCGTGGAATTCCAAGGGAAATACTACCATGCGAACGCCAACTTTGCCGGACCATTGGACATGCCGATAATGGGATCGGCATTGGGTGTGAAAGCATTTCAGATTTGCGGCGCCGAATCTGACGGCGCAATCAGCTGGGTGTGCCCCAGGAATTACTTGAAAGATGTTGCTCTCCCGGCGATGCAAGATGGGGCAAACAAAGTCGGAAAGCCAACGCCGCCATTGATTGCCCACACATTTGTGGCGGTTCACGATGATGTGGAAATGGTCCGCTCGGCAGTCCGGGAACAGTTTGGCCACTTTCCCAAGTCAGATTTCTACCAAAAGATGTTCATAGCGGCAGGTTTCCCCGACGCCGGCCAGGGTATCTGGTCCGATGACATGATTGAGTCGGTAACGCTGTGGGGCTCTCAAACGGAGGTAGTGGAAAAGATACATGGTCTCTTGTCTCAGGGATCTGCGGAGGTCATGGCCTCTCCTCTACCAATAGGGCCGGACATAGGTGGTTCATTAGACTCGATCATGCGGGCCTTGGGCCAGGCTTCCCAAGAACTGAGGGCTTGAACTGAGGACTTAAACCCAAAAGAGCGCCCTTCCCAATTGAGAAGAGCGCTCTCTTTTAGACCGTGATTGGGCAAACGCGTACTAATTAGGAGGAGGTTAATCCGCTGGCACGGCCGCTTCCGCCTTCGATTTGAACGCTGGCATCACTTCTTCTGCGAACCACTGGAGTTGCTCCAAGATGACGCTCTGAGGCGTTCCCACGGGCTGGCTGACGTTTAGCCGAGACAGCCCCGGATAACGCTCTTCCAATGCCTTGAGCTGTTCGATTACTTGGTCGGGAGGTCCGCAAAGGAAAGCTCCACCGTTGACCGCGCCTTCAATGTCCGGCAGGTCTGCCGTGGGCGCCACGTTCCGGTCGCTGACATCTATTATTTGCTGTTCAGTCATCCGCCGCGACAAGCGCAAGGGGCCGAACATTTTCAGGTTTTCCTCGAAATAGCCGGCCGCTTCCTTGATGCCCTTTTCTTTGGACGTCGCCAGGTGGACATGGAAGCCGATGGCTAGGTCTTCGCCCAACTCAGTTTCCCGGCCAGCCCGGGCCAGCGCTGCCTGGTAGTCTGCTATCACGCCGTCCATGGCACCGCCTTCGGCCACTCCGCCGCCGATTTGTCCTTTGATGCCGTATTTGGCCATGAAGTCCAAAGCCCTGGTGGTGCCGCCTTGAATCGGTTGCCAAACTTCCACCGGCAAATTTCGCGGCCGCGGAACCAGTGTGATTTCCTTCAGTTCGTAGCCTCGATAAGGAACTCCCCTAGGTGGTATGTCATAGTTCTTACCGTGATGGGAGAAAGAACGTTGGTTGAAAGCCTTGAATATGATTTCCACTTGCTCTTCAAACAGGTCCCTGGCGGCTACTTGGTCAATCAGCGGAGAGCCGAAGGTTTCAACCTCCCTGGTGTGGTAGCCGCGGCCAACGCCGAATATCACTCGGCCGCCGGTCAAGATATCCGCCTGGGCGTAGTCCTCAGCCAACCTTAGAGGATGCCACATGGGAGCTATGTTGAACCCACAGCCGAACTTGATGTTCTTGGTCAGGTGGGCCAAGTGGACTTGGAACAACAACAGATTGGGGATGCACTCGTAACCCTCAGGCTGGAAATGATGTTCTGCCATCCAGAATGAGTCATAACCCATGCGGTCCAATAGCACAACGATGGCCTCGGCTTTGTCGAAACCGGTCGCCAAATGGTCGTCAGAGAATGACCGGTCATTGACAGGTACACCGCCGTAGCCGATGTCATCCATGTCTACATGGCCGGCATACAGGCTGCTAAAATCCGAAATCATCGGTCGCCTCCAGCGCTGTGAGTAAGGCTCCAAACCTTCTCTCCGTGCGCTGACTCCATTCTAGACCCACATCAAATGGTGTCAAGTAAAGTCGCAAGTAATGTCCAATCAGAGCGGTCAGCTAATATCTAAAGGGACGCGACGAGTGAATATCGGGTTTTGTCAGTCGAGTCGGTGGCCCTCGTTGACCGTCAGACGGTCCAAGTCTCGCACTGTCGCCAAAGGCACGTAGCCTTTAGCCCATGCCCGGCTGTAAGCCAGGTCCACGTTTTCAACATCGGAGGTGTAATCCACGGTCAGCACCAATTTACCCGCGTCTGTAAACAGGTCAAGATATCGCTCCATCTCAGCCGTAACATCGGCCGGAGTGGCATCACCATCAGCCTGATAACCGAAGTAAATTTCTTCTTGGCCGATGCCGTTGACGATATCCAGATATTCGGGCGCTAACGCAGCCAGTTGGGGTACGTTTTGCGGGAAAATCAAAAATCCAGGGTCGCTGGCTCGAGCGTGGTCAGCAATGGCGGCCACGAAGTCTGCCATGTCTTGCGCCGCCGTATCTCTTCCTTGGTCGTCAAAGAACTCATAAGCGTCGATGATGTCCAAATAGGCGCCATCGAACCCAGCTTCCAGCAAGCTGTCGACATACCGGAATATTATGGACCGCCACTCCGGAACCCAGTATCGGACTTTATAGTTGCCAGCCCAGTTAAGATTTTCCTCCGAAAGCCAAGACGGGCTTGAGTCGTCCCAATCAGCCCGCCAATAGAAGCGGTAATCTTCAACTTCGCCGATACTCATATAGGCCAGCACGATCTTGGAGCCGCCTACGCTGTTCTTAAGACCGCTAATCTCCCGACGGCTGAACGCGCCGCTCTCCGAACCGTCTGCCGAATAGTCGATTATCACCAGGTCATAAGCCGTCGATCCAATAGCCGTCAAATCGATACCTTGTAGCTGGTAGAGAAAATCATCGACTCGTGCGGGCCGACTGGCGGGGTAATTCCGAGAATCAGCAGTAGTGGTAGAGTCTCTAGTCACTGGCAATGTCGTTGGTTCCGGCCCGTATGCCGTGGCAGAAATCATGATTGGGGTAGCGCTAGACGATGTGACCGTGACAGGTACAACGGTACCGGGTGCGGTGGCCGACCCACATGCAACCAATACCAGAATGAATACAGCCGCAAAAACCAGTGCGCGTGAGTTCAGCATCCTGCAACCCGGGCCATTACCGCTCCAGAGGCTCGTTTTCTAAAATTATTTTTTCTAATCCTACTCGACCGTGACAATGCCACTGATTGGAGTGACGCCAGCGGTGCCGGTAATCGAGTATTCCAGAAACTGATCGATGGTTCAAGTCGACTGCACTTCCACGCTAGAGCCCGCAACTGCCGTCTGTACGGTTGAGCTGCTGATTGCTTTCCCCGATGCCGCAGCGGACGAGGTCGTTACCAACGATGACAGCAGTGGAGGTATCTTCGGCCTGAACTCACAGATAATCTACCAGGCGCCCAAAGACGGAGAATATTTTATTTCCGTCAGCGACTCCGCCGGGTTCGATGTGGGGGGCTACGCTCTCACAGTGTCAGTAGCGCCACCGGGGCTGTCGCCGCTTTTATACCTGACGCACCAACCCCATCGAAAGCGATTTCGGCCCGATGGAACTCTACGAGAGCGATCGGTATTCGTTCTCTATACAGCACCCAATGGGGTGGGAATCACTAAATGTGGACCCCCAGGACCTCACTGCAGGGTGGGCAACCCAAGAAGGTTCGGCATTTACCATAAGCGAAGAGGACTTGGTGGCGCAGACATCAGAAAGCTTCAGCGTGGCTGAATACACAGACCTGGTTATTGCTGTCTTGTCTGCGAATCTGACAGAATTTGAGTTGCTGTCCTCGGAGCCTCTATTGACTAGCGAGGGATTTGCGGCTCAAGTGCTGGAGTTGACTGCCCTTGGCGGGTTCCTAAAGGGGCAGCGTCTGATATACCTGGATGACAGCAACGTGGGATTCAACGCAGCTTACGCTTTCCCCGCAAACATGTATGAGGAACAAAAGCCTTTGATCAAATACTCGTTCGGGACATTTGAGACTCAGATCGAGGCTATAACTGAGCGGGGGGTCCAAATGACGGATGGACCGTAGAGGCTCTTAATCCCTCATCCGCAGGTCCCGCAAATCGTCGGAAACTATCAGTTTGGAGCCGGTCTGAGCTTGTATCTCTTCCGGACTCCAACCGGGTGCGTTCTCCCGCAGCTTGAACCCTTGAGGGGTCACCTCAAAGAGGCCCAAGTCGGTGGCCACCAACGTTACCACGCCGGGGGCGGTGATGGGCAACTTGCAGCGCTCCAGCAGCCGCGGTTCACCCTCCCTGGTTATGTGCTCCATGGCGATGAACACCCTCTTGGCGCAAGCAGCCAAGTCCATGGCCCCACCGATTCCGCCGCCTTTGCGGTTTGGAATGCGCCAGTTGGCGAAGTCCCCGTTCTCCGCAACCTCATAAGCTCCCATCACTGTCACGTCCACCATGCCGCTGCGAATCAGTCCAAAGGAATCGGCGTGATGCACGATGGCCATGCCGGGACGGACCGTAACGTGCTGGGAACTGGCATTAACCAAGTGCCGGTCTTCCTGCCCTTCCGGGGCCAAGGGACCGAAGCCGATGACGCCGTTCTCCGAGTGGAAGATGATGTCCTTCGCAGGATCCACGTAGTTGGAGCATAAAGTCGGCATACCCACACCCAAGTTGACGATCCACTCGTCTTGGAATTCCATGGCGAGCCGGTCACACATTTGTTGTCGGCTCAGCTTGGGTTTTTCGGCCATCGGGAACCTCCGTTCCTCATAATTACAGGATAAATACGGGCTTCTAATCCGCGGCATAGGCGGACTGGAACATGTTAGCACAGGGCTCAATATAATTGTACGGGAGCTTTGCGCTATGGGTAGTTTAGATTCCTGCGAAGGCCGGAATGACGATAGCCGACGCAAGAGAAAGACTCCGCCTCCATAACTTGACGAGTCGTTTATTGAGCTAGATTCTTGACCCGTACTGGGGCATTTGGTATGGTCAGAAACGCAGGCCGTATGCCTGGGAGCCTTTCCCAACACCTTGAGAGGAAATCGATGCGACTGACCCTAGCCGAGCATACGATTGACGAGCTTACAATCGGGACAACTACGGAACTGGACGGCTCGCGTTTGCGGGTTGACTTGGAGGAACTGCACTCCTACTTGTTGGAAGACCGCAGGCTGGAATCGGTCGACATGGACCTGGTTAACCCCGGGGACAAGTGCCGGGCTGGCTACGTTTTCGACATCGTGGAGCCAAGGGCGAAAGAGCCGGGATCCGGCGCGGATTTTCCTGGCATCCTCGGTCCTTTCATCCCGGCGGGCCAGGGCACTACCCACGTGCTAAAGGGCGCCGCGGTCACCGTGGTGGATGGGGGCCAGCCAGGGGGCGAGCATGGTTTCGTCACTCGCCGGGGAGGGATGTGCAAAATTCTGGAAATGAGCGGACCCGCTTCCGATGCGACTCCCTACGGAAAGCTACGCCACTTGGTGCTGGCCCCACACCCATTCGCCAACGTGGAGCGTCACGCAGTGCTGAACGCCCTGCGCTTGGCATCGGTCAAGGCTAGCGTTTACCTTGCCAAGGTTGCTGTGGGAAAGAAACCACCCGCAACCCAGGTCTTTGACCTTTCCGACGCGCCACAGAGACGGAGTGGAACCCCGCCTCGAGTGGTGTACATCGGCCAAGTCCACGGTCACCAGCACGGCACCGAAGTGGATGAAGCCATCCTCTACGGCGGCAACACCCAAGGGATGATGGCTGCGCCTTTGCATCCCAATGAGTGGCTAGATGGGGCGGTGGTGGTGTCTTATTCTTGGGGGATGAGAGGACTGGAAACCTATTTCCATCAGAACCATCCCATCATCAACGAACTCTTCCGGCTTCATCAAGCCGGCGAAATAATCTTTGCGGGCACCATTGCCACCTCTTCCGCGATTCTGGAAGAGGAACTGGCCCGCAACTCCATGATGGCAGCCCACCTTGCCAAATGGTCGATGGGCGCGGACGGGGCGATACTGACCAAATACGTTGGCGGCGCGCCCCATGCCGATATGTTTGAGACAGCCCGACGGTGCGAGGAGTTGGGCATCAAAACCGTGATTCAAGCCAGCAGCACCGCCCCCGATGGACGAGCCGAGTCGGCATTGCTTATGACGGCTACCGGCGTGGACGCGGTGGTCACTCTCAGCGAGGGCGAAGACATGGAGTGGCATGTCCCACTGCTAGACCAAGTGATAGCGGGCAACCTGGAGGTAGAGGCCGAACTGGCCGGGCCCATGACCCTCACTGCGGCCGCCCTTTGCGGCGCTTGCAACAACCAGGGCGCATCCCGGTTGCAACCGATATTGTATTAGTGGCAGACGCGTTGAAGAGGGAAGAACGAGCAAACCCCCCTGTACGCCCCTCTTTAAAAGGGGGAGAGGCTTACCGCCCATGGAGGTCTTGGCGAAATTGGCAGTACCTCCCCCTTTGTAAAGGGGGATCGAGGGGGATTCCGTCCTGGTCAAGAACACAATCTATTATTCTTCAACCAGGACATCAGGTAAGCTAATCTCTCCTAAGTCACTTTGGAAAAGGATCGAAAAATGCGAGTAGTCTACTATCTGAACCAGTTCTTCGGCGGCATCGGCGGCGAAGAAAAGGCCGACACTCCTCCCCAGGTGCAACAAGGCGTTGTTGGGCCCGGTCGGCTGCTGGAATCGGTACTGCCCGCTGGCTGCGTAGTCGTCGCAACCGTTATCTGCGGGGACAACTACGCAGCCGAAAACATGGAAGAAGTTCAAAGTTTTGTGGTTGGTGTGGTCGAAGAAGCCGAGGCTGACTTGTTGGTCGCCGGTCCCTGCTTCTTGGCTGGCCGCTATGGAATTGCCGCTGGTGGTGTGTGTTCCGCAGTCTTGAATAGGCTGGGTGTCCCGGCAATCTCAGCGATGGCCCAAGAAAATCCGGGGGCGGACCTACACCGCAGCCAGATACTAATCGTGGATTCCGGGACCGACCCATCGGGAATGAGAGACGTCATGGCATCCCTGGCCTCTTTGGGAAACAAGTTGGTCAATAAAGAACCCATTGGCCGTCCCGAAGAAGAAGGGTACTTGCCCCAGGGCATCCTAAAATCCGAGTTCGTCGACAAGACGGCGGCCCAGCGCTTGGCTGGCATGCTGTTGGCAAAGATGAACGGACTCCCATTCCAATCGGAAGCTCCCGACAGTGTGTTCGAGGACGTAACAGCGCCAGCGCCAGTGCCGGACCTTTCCCAAGCGTCCATCGCCTTGGTTACCGACGGAGGCTTGGTGCCCAAGGGCAACCCGGACAAGATAACCAGAGCCTTCGCCAAAGTCTGGGGAGCTTATCCGATAGAGGGAAAATCCGGCTTATCGGGGGAAGATTACGAGGTGGCCCACGGCGGCTACGACAACAACTACGTTCAAGCTGACCCCCATAGGCTGGTCCCCGTGGACGTTCTGCGGGAGATGGAGAGCAGTGGAGTAATAGCCAAACTCAACGGCGAGTTCTACTCCACAACCGGAAACGCCAACCCACTGGAGAATAGCCGGCGTATGGGCCGTGAGATGGCCCAGCGCCTATTAGACGCAGAAGTGGATGCGGTCATATTGACTTCCACTTGAGGAACCAGCACTCGCAGCGGAGCTGCGATAACCCTGGAGATAGAAAAAGCGGGTATCCCGGTTGCCCAAATTACAGCCATGCCCACAGTGGCCCAAGCGCTGGGCCCCAACCGCATCATCAAGGGTCAGGGAATAGTGTTCCCGGTGGGCGACTCCTCATTGCCTGCGGAAGAGGAACTGGACTTGCGGCGCAGGTTAGTCCGAGAGGCTTTGGAAGCGTTATCAACGGATATAAGTTAGAGAGGCGGGGCTGCGGTGTTTCCTAGTCTATGGTGCCTTTCCCCTTACCCACCAAGGCACCTTCCTGCCGGGTCATGTCTACGCGCATCGAGAAGAAATGACCTAGATGCTGTCCTTCTCCGAAGCAAGATTGCCAGTGTTCAAACTGTGAGCCCGTTGCCGTCAGTTCTTCATCGCCTGCCAGAGTATGAACCACATTCACGTCGCTGTAGGTTCCCCGGAAAATCGTTTGTTCCTGCTCATTCAGAATTTGGACCGAGCCTCTAACCCATCCTCTCGTCTGCGCCGGTTCTCCTGAGGCATTACGCAACACCATCATATTGGCGCCGTGACCCAACACTTTCGCCCTGATTTTCAGGAGCCCGCCATCATCGAACTCCAGGGTTGTTTCGTAGGCAAGCTCATAGTCCTTGGCGCTTACATAGGTAACGCCATCCTTTTCTTCCCGGACAAAGTCGATGGGGCCAACTCGCTGTAGTTTGACCTCACAAGTGAAATTACCCATCGGGTTGTTGTCAGCCATGATTCCAATCCTCCATGCGGCGGCTTGAATCAAAATATCGACAAAGGCCGTCAGGATTCAACTTTCGGCCAACGGTACGCATCCTACTCGCTGCTCTGCCTGACTTTTCGCAATACGCTAAAAATCTCCTCGGTTTCCAGGACCAATTCAGCCAGGCCGACTTGTTCCTGATACAGTCCCGGTTCCACTTGGGCTTTTATCTCCGGCTCGGCTATGTGGTACACCGGTAAGTCCAAGCGCACACCGGACAAGACTCCGGCCCAAGCTGGGTCGCCCTCGGTAACAGTCAATCCATAAAGGCGGCTACTTTCGGCGTTGGGCGTGCCCAAGAGCACCACCATGTTTTCGGTGCCTAGCCTGTCGGCTACCTGCTTGATTTCTTCTTGACCGTCCAGGTCAAGGGCGCCTGCGGAGGTTCAAACGAAACAGTGGGTTACTTCCAGCACCACTTCCGCGCCCGCGCTCTCGGCGCACCGGGCTATGGCGCTGCCTTGAACCCCGTCTCGCTCTCCCAAGGCGATTATCCTTTTGTTTTTCAGGTCCATGTCAATGCGCTCCGCAACCTAGATAAAAACGTAAAATCACCCGGAATACTCTCACCCTTGGTTCCGTTCCAGTATAAACGAAAGGCCGTCGGAGAGTTGGGTCATGCGGCCTAGGAACAAGCTCCCCTTGGCTAGGAACATGGCCCGCTCCATCTCCCCCGCCGCTATCTTGTCCCAAGCGTGGCCCAGAAAAGACACTGCCGAGGCGATGTGGCCC
The DNA here is from genome assembly GCA_002311385.1 of Dehalococcoidia bacterium UBA1141. Lineage (GTDB taxonomy): Bacteria > Chloroflexota > Dehalococcoidia > Lucifugimonadales > UBA3495 > UBA1141. The sequence continues at coordinate 16,921 of DCAE01000115.1, forward strand.
TGAGTTGGTGAGAAGCCGGGCATCCCGTGACGCTCCACGAACTTGGATATGTCCTCCTTGTCCAATTGATCTTCCAGAGTCGCCATGCCTGCGATGAGCCGGTAATTCAGGAGGGGCACATTGCCGCTGCCGGAGGGTTCGGTCAATTCAGGGTTGTGCAGTTCCGTGGCGTATTTGTCTATGTCTTGGTACCGCAGTCCCAAACGTTCCAAGGGTTCGGACACCAGGCACTTGAATATGGCCTGTTGGGATGCCCCGGCGCCGACACTATGACGGCCCACGGAGTCCAGCCTGAGTCGGGGAGAGACCCCATCGTCTGCGCTCACCAAGACGGCCATGCCCGCCAAGACGTCTTCCAGCACGGGCTGGTCGAGGCTCAGATGACCCTCGTATTTCATGCCCAACTTGGCCAACGAGCACCCGGCCACCACTGCGACATTCTTAAAAACACCAGCGTTCACCAAAGCTCCTGCCATAATCAAGGCATGAACCGGCCCGCTGCAAAAGGCTTTGACATCCGCTCCAGTGGCGTTTACGCAGCCGCACATCTCGGCCACAGCCTTTCCCAGATTGCCTCCGCCCCGCTGATACCGCTCACCCACAGCTTCCTCACCGCTGTTGATCACGTAGTCAATGTTGGCAGCGTCCGGCCCATAGGAGGAAAGCAGGGTACGGAAAGCCATGGCTGCGCTGGATTTGCAGGCCAGGTTCTCCAGCAGAACGTCGGGTGTGAGAGTGGCATCTTGTTGATGGGCCCGGCTTACGCAACCAATCAAGCGCCCGTTTCGCAATTGCAGGGGCAATGCCACCGCCGGGTCATTGGTCTGGGCTTCTATGGCCGATATAGGAACGCCAGCGCCCAGCTTCTTGATGTCCGAATCGTCAATCAGAGGGTGGTCCGCCCAGGCCAAGGCGGCCTCTTTGGAGAAATCTTCCTCCAGCCACACCAGGTCGAAATCGTCGGCCAACTTAAGGAGAGCGTAGAACTCTTCCTCGGGCATTATCTCGCCGTGGGGATTCCACCGTGAGTCCAGCCCGTAATCCGGTCCGGCATTTTTGTACCAGGGCTTTGGCAGGTTTTCCAATTCGTCGGGGTAGATTGCGCCCAAGAATGCCTGGTGTGGCGGATACGCCACTGCATCCTGGTAGCTGCGCAGATGAGAACTCAGCGATGGCCACAGCGCAGGTTTCGCCAGTAAATCCCTGGAGGGTTTCGAGCCGTGGCGCACTAATCCAGGGGTATGGGCCAGAAAGTATCGGACACCGAGAATCACGGGGTGTTTATTGTCATTCATACAGGTGTTTTGTCGGCTTTAACGTCAGAGCGAATTTGCCAGTAATCTTCGCCAATAATCAATAGTGACTGGTCATGGGCAAAATCGCTTTTGGATACGGTTGCACGAGTATAGCAGCGGGTTTCACGTTGTTCAAACCAGCCTTAGAAGGCCGCAGGCCCGGTATCATTTGGACGTGACACTAGCATCCGTAATGGCAGGATGGTAATGGCTGATTGGCCCTTCTTGTAATGGGTTGAAAATTCCGTAGTGGGGCCGCAAAATGTACTCGATTGACGAAATGAACTGGCAGCATATCAATTAGCCTGCAAGGAGGAATCATGGCAAAAATAGTTTTGGGCCTAGCTTCGGCCCACAGCCCGATGTTGAGCCTGCAACCCGACATGTGGCCCCTATTCGCCGAGCGGGACAAGGGGAATAAGATGCTCACCGCAGTCCCCAGCGGAGAGGTGGTGAGTTACGAAACGCTGCTGGAACAGACCAGCCCTTCCGTGGTTACCAAGGCCAACCAAGAGAACTTCGATGCTCAGCATGCCGCCTGCCAGAAGGCCATCACCACTCTGGAAGAAACCCTGGCTGAGGCCAACCCGGACGTGGTGGTCATAATTGGCGACGACCAAGAAGAGCTATTCTTCGACGACAACATGCCCCTCTTCGCCATCTATTGGGGCGACAAGATGCGGCTAATCCCCAGAGGACAGGACGCCCCTGCCAACTCCATCTTGGGCGCTTCCGGATGGGGTTACGGAGACGTGGAGATGGACGTGCCGGTGAATTCCCAGTTGGCCCTGTATCTAATCGAGAAACTCCTTGAGGCCGACTTCGATATGGCCCAATGCCGCTACCTGAAAGATGAATACAGCGGCTCCGTAGGCCCCAGCGGATACATCGGCTCCAGCATCGTCACCGAAAAACACCGCCAAGGTATGCCCCACGCCTATGCCTATGTGGTCAAACGAATCATGAACGGCAAGGTTATCCCCATAGTGCCGGTGATACAAAACACCTTCTACCCACCCAACCAACCCACACCGAAGCGTTGCTACGATTTAGGCCGCGCTATCGCCAAAGCAATCGAGTCTTGGGACTCGGACAAACGGGTGGCAATAGTTGCCTCGGGCGGCCTGAGCCACTTCACCGTTGATGAGGAAATCGACTGGATGGCTCTAAATGGCATGAAGAACAAGGACGCCGAAGCATTGTCGTCCCTGCCCCGCAACCGTTTGAACTCGGGGCATTCGGAAATTCTGAATTGGGTCACCGCAGCCGGAGCCTTGGAGCATCTGGATTTTGAAGTCGTCGACTATGTCCCGGTGTACCGTTCTCCCGCTGGTACCGGCGGAGGTTGGGGCTTTGGCCGTTGGCAGTAGAGGACTGGGATTTGGACCACCACTGTTACTCTCCATTTGCTCCTCGAAGGGGCCTTGCCTAAAAACTGTCACTCTGAGGAGGGCTGAGACTAAGAATCTCTTGGTTCAAGCATAAAGATTCTTCGCTTCACTCAGAATGACAGTATTACGGAGTTTTTTGCGGCATCGTTGTTATCCTATGCCTCGTTCGTTCAGCCAATGGCGCAATTCGCCGCTAACTCTTCTTCAGGCTGATGACTAAATACGCTTCATTTACCTCCATGCCCTGCCAGAGGTTTTTCCCTTTATGTATAATACTGTGGCCTTAATTAAACACGTCACATAAGATTTGTGCCGCCCTTGAGGTGGTCCGACTAATTATCATCAATACCCGTCTTCGGGAGCCTGAATTTGCCCGGGAGTCTGAAGTTGCAATCTAACGGTCACCCTGTCTCCTTAGAATCAAACTTAGAAGCCATCTTGGGCGTAGATTCACCCACGCCTTATCTATACATAGACGCCCAGCAAATTAACGCTGCGGTAGAGGATTTCGCCCACGTATTCTCCAGAGAGAATGTGTTCTATGCGGTGAAAGCTAATTCGGACCCCGCAGTTGTGTCTTTGCTGGCAAAACTGGGCGTGGGGTTCGAGGTGTCCTCCTTGGGAGAGTTGGACATTCTCTTTGGCATGGGCGTGGAGCCGGGGAGGATAATCTCGGGCAATCCGATCAAGAGCCCGGAATTTATCGAAGCGGCCGCAACGAAAAAGATTGGCTACATGGCCATCGACTCCCAAGTTGAGGTCGAAAAACTGAGCGAGATTGCCACCGGCACGAAGGTCATCGCCAGGCTGGTTGTTTCCAACGAGGGAAGCGACTGGCCGCTCACCCTAAAATATGGGGTGGAACCCGATGAAGCCGTTCAACTACTGCTCTATGCCAGCGACCGGGGGTTGATTCCTCATGGCCTGTCCTTCCATGTCGGCTCGCAATGCCGCCGGGAAGCTACCTGGCGAGACGCAATCGATGCGGCTTCCCAGGTCTGGGAAGAGGCGGAGCGAAAGGGGTTGGACCTGGCAATCATGAACCTGGGCGGCGGATTCCCAATCCCCTACGAAAAACCCGTGCCGGACCGTCCGGCGATGCTGGAATCTATCTTGCGTTACGCCCAAGGGCGATTCCCATCACGCGCGCAATTTCACGTCGAGCCCGGTAGGGCGATAATTGGCGAGGCCGGTGCGCTGGTTGGCTCGGTGCTAGGGCAAGCCCAACGGGACGGCAAGCAATGGCTATACTTGGATGTGGGAGTGTTTAACGGCCTGATGGAAACGGTGGGGGGAATACGCTACCCCATGGTAGCCGAAAGAGACGGTGCGCCCACCACTTTTACCTTGGCGGGACCATCATGCGACAGCTTCGATGTGATTGCCAACGATGTTGTGCTTCCCTCCCCCAAGGTCGGCGACAAAGTGGTCATCTTCTCGGCGGGCGCCTACACCACGGTCTATGCGTCTCGTTTCAACGGTTACCAAATCCCTCCGGTTATCATCCACTAGAGGAACGGGGAATGCTTGTTGAGCGGGACCGATTCTCCCCCATCACTTACACATACCAAGCCGAGCTTCTAACCAGCGTTCAGAGCGATTATCAATTGATCGAGGTCTACCAGTCGGCGGACTTTGGGCGCATCCTGGTCATCGACGGGGTCGTCCAACTGACCGAGCGGGACGAGTATATCTACCACGAGATGCTGGCCCACGTTCCCTTGCATATTCATCCAGATCCTCAGCGGGTGTTAATCATCGGCGGCGGAGACGGGGGACTGCTGAGGGAGGTCGCCAATCATCCCGGTGTTCAAACCGTGACACTGGTGGAGATAGACCCAGAAGTGGTGAGGACATCCAAGGAATGGTTTCCCACTGTTTCAACCGGCTTCGACCATCCGAAAGCGAACGTGTTGTTCCGTGACGGCAAAGAATATCTGGAGGCGGCATCCGAGCAATACGACGTTATCCTGGTGGACTCGACCGACCCCATCGGCTCAGCCGTGAAACTTTTTGAGCCCGGATTCTACCAACTGGCGGCAAGCCGACTTTCTCAGCCCGGCGTATTTGCTTGCCAGAGCGAGTCTATCCACTTCCACCTGGATACGGTGCGAGAAGTGCAAAAAGGCCTCCGCACCGCCTTCAGACAGGTTGACCTCATCACCGCGTGCATTCCCACCTATCCGGGCAACCTATGGAGCTTCAGCATTGCGTCCGACAAACTGGAGCTTCGTGGCAACCCCATATCGGCAAAGGTTACCGGTAGATATTATGCTGAGGACGTGCACCGCGCGGCATTCTTGCCTCTGAGTCTTGTGGAGAAACTGGGCCTGAGAGACTAAGACATCGAAAATTGGGGCAAATCCCGGTTTCTACTACAGGATTGGTTTGAGTGGCGGGGTTGGGTTGGGTTGGGGCGGAGGAAATCCCCCTAAATCCCCCTTTACGAAAGGGGGACTTTTCTGGTGGCTGGCTTTTCCGACGAGCTACCGGAGCCGGTCATCGTTTGCTGTTGGCTCCTACTTCAGCCAATCGGCGGCGCGCTCACCAATCATGATGGTGGTGGCGTTTGTGTTGGCCCGAATCACGTTGGGCATTATCGAGGCATCGGCCACTCGGATTCCTTCAAGTCCGTGTACATTTAGGCGCTGGTCCACCACCGCCATAGGATCTGACGCCGGACCCATCTTGCAGGTGCCCGACGCATGTGTGGTGTTGACCACTGTCTTCATCAGCCAAGCATCCAAGGCCTCGTCGGAAGCCAAATCCGCGTCAGTGGGCTCCAACCGCGTCTCCACGATGTCGCTGAAATCACCGTGCTCCAGCAACCTGACGCAAATCCTCACCGCTTCCCGCAGTCTCTCCCGGTCTCTTGGCAACTCCAAATACCGGTAGTTCAGGTCGGGTTGGACGTTGGGATCGTTGGCCGATAGCCTAACCTCCCCCGCGCCGTCAGCAAATTCCAGTATGCAGGTGAACCGCACGCCTTCTTGGGCGAAAGGGTCCGCAGCCCCAATGGGCGATGAGAAGTTGGAAGCCATGATTTGCATGTCGTTGCGGTCAGGGGAGCCAGTGGCCGTGTAACGAATCCCGGTCTGAGTTCTAGGGGCGTTGGGGTCTTGGGGGAAGCCGTCCTTCACGCTCATCACCACCGCCACCAAGGGATGGTCACGCAGGTTTTGGCCCACGCCGGGAAGTTCGTGGACGACGGGGATTCCCATCTCTCGCAGGTGGTCAGCAGGGCCAACACCGGAAAGCATTAGGATTTGGGGCGAGGCCATGGCACCGGCGCTCAAGACGATTTGCTCGGCCTCGATGTCAAAAACCTCCCCTCCGCTTTCCACGCGGACGCCGGTGGCCCTATTGCCCTCGAATAGAATGCGGTGAACCATCACCCCCGCTCTGATGGTCAGATTGAGCCGGTGCCTCTGGGGGTTCAAGTAGGTCAGAGCCGTGCTCATGCGCACGCCTTCGGGGTTGTTCATGGGAATCGGCCCCACTCCCGTGGAGTCCGGGTTATTCATGTCCTCGTCGGCGGGGTAACCAGCATCCAAAGATGCGCGGTAGAAGGCATTTTGAAATGGCAGCCACTCGTTTCGTGGGAAACGGCGGACGGGAATTGGCCCGTTTGTGCCGTGAAAGTCGTCCCGGATATCCATGTCTGTTTCCATGTTCCTGAAATGGGGCAAAACGTTGATGTAGGACCACTCGTCGTTGCCCTCGGCCGCCCAGCCGTCGTAGTCTTCCGGGACTCCCCGAAGCAGGACCTGTCCGTTGATGGCGCTGGTGCCGCCAACCACCTTTCCTCTGGGGGCGGGAATCGTCTCGGTCTGGGTCGCCGACCCTTTGGCGACCCAAGACCAGTTGTGGGGGGCGCCCATGGCTGAAGCGTCGGGCTTGTAACCATATTTAAGGTCGTCGGGGTAATGCTGAAATTCGGGGTAATCGGGGCCTGCCTCCAATAGCAGCACCGATTTGTTGGGGTCCTCGGCCAGCCTGGACGCAACCACGCAACCAGCGGAACCGGCGCCTATGACAACAACATCGTATTTCATTTCGCTCCTCGTTAATGGACGAATCAGAGTTTCGAACTTTAGTCCGTGAGCTAGTTAGTCAATCGAAAGAATAATCTTGCCGAAGTTGGCGTTGCTCTCCATGTACTCGTGAGCCTGGGTTACCTGCTCCAGTGGGAAGTCGCGGTCCACCACTGGGACTATTCGGCCATCGGCAATCATCGGGAGAACGTTCTTCGTGATTTGTTGGGTAATAGCGATTTTCTCTTCCAGGGGTCTGGCTCGCAGGGTGGTGCCGTGAATCCTCAGCCGTTTGGGCATGAGCGCACCCAGGCTTGTTTGCACCTTGTCGCCGCCCATCAAGCCCACCAAAACCAATCTTCCCTTTAGGGACATGGAGGCCAGGTTGCGCTCCCAATAGGGTTCGCCAATCATGTCCAGAACGACGTTGACCCCGGTGCGGTTGGTCTTTTCCCTGATGATTTCGGCAAAGTCCTGGTCTTTGTAGTTGATACCCACGTCCAAGCCCAATTCCGCCGCCTTGGCCAGCTTGTCCGCCGAGCCCGCCGTCCCGTAGACGTAGGCTCCGGCATGATGGGCCAGTTGCAATGCTGCGGTACCCACGCCGCTCCCTATGGCATGAATCAAAACCGATTCTCCCATTATCAACTCGCAGTGATTGAAAAGGGCATCATAGGCGGTGAAGAACACTTCCGGAATTGCTGCGGCTTGCACAAAGTCCATGTTGGCGGGCATGGGCATGACCATACGGTGATGGGTGACCACCCGGCTGGCGTAGCCGCCACCCGGCAGCAGACCGAAGACCTTATCTCCCTTGGCGACGCCTAGAACTCTTTCGCCGGCCTCAATCACAACGCCGGAAAATTCCAGGCCTGGTATTTCAGTCTGCACACCAGGGGGCGCAGGATACTTGCCCTCCCTCTGGAGCAGGTCGGCCCGGTTCAAGGCGGAGGCTTTCACATCCACCAGAACATCCTCAGGTCCTGCTTTGGGGTCATCCACTTCCTGCACTCGAAAAACTCCGGGGCCTCCCGGCTCGGTTATTACAGCCGCTCGCATATCGGGTCTCCTTAAGCTATCGGTCTTCTTTAATCAAAAGAATAATCAAAAGAATTCAACAGATTTTCAGCTCAGATTCGTTATTTCTGCAATTGTTCATCGCTTGTATCAATCCGCCGCCACCGGTTCGGTCACTGCTAGCCTTCTATCTTTGATGGACAAGACCGACAAGGTGGCCAGGGTCAATAGGACTATGTTGCTCCAGATTGCAATGTCATAGGTTCCTCGAACATCGTACAGGTACCCGCCCAAAAACGCGCCCAAGCCCGAGCCTATGGGCATCAC
>DCAE01000115.1:25026-27280 GCA_002311385.1 Dehalococcoidia bacterium UBA1141
GCGGCGGTAATCGTCACAGTGGCGTTCCAGGAGAAGCCGACCAAGATTACTCCAATCAACAACGGTCCAATGCCCAAAGCCGGAATTCCCAGGAAGGATACCCCCATAGAAAGCAGCACAACTATGAAGCCCAGTGCCCGTAGCTGGTAGGCAAAGGTCAGAACCGGGCGGCGGCCCATTTTGTCCGACAGGTTGCCAAAATACAGGGCACCGACGATTGCGCATGCCCCAATGACGCTAAAAATCCCCGCGGCAACCATGGGGTGGTATCCCAAGTCCCGGGCGTAGGTGACAAAGTGAGCGTTCACGAAGCTCATGGAGTAGCCTCAAACGAAGTACCCCAGGGTTAGCTTGGCAAATAATGGAGAGGTGACAGCTTCCCTAAACCCGGCATCTCTTCCAAACAGTGTCTGGCGCTGAACGGCGGACTCCCGATCTGAGCCCGGCCCTTCGCTTGAACCGCCGTATGGCTCCATGCCCACTTCGCCGGGCCTGTTTCTAATCAGCATGTAGCCGACGGGCAGCACCAAGGCCAGCAGCAACACTCCCAAGAACCAGTAGCCTTGCTTCCAGTCTCCCAGCACTAAAAATGCCGATGTACTCGGCACCAAGACCATCGCCCCAAAGGAACTGGCCCCGCTGACCAGCCCCATAGTCAATCCCCGCCTCGTGTAGAACCAGGCGCTGATGACCTTAGTCATGATAGGCCCGGTGCCCAGGGTTATTCCAATGCTCATGATGGCGAAAATCACGAAAAGTTGGGCCAGGTTTTGAATAAAGGGGGTAAAGAGGAGCATGGTCCCCATCACGGCCACCCCAGACAGCACAGCAATCTTGGGGCTGTACCGGTCGGCCAGATAGCCTGCAAGGGGGCGTAGCAAGCCGGAAATCATGAACGTTGTGCCAAAAGCCAAGGACAGTGTTCCCCGGCTCCAACCGAATTCTGCGGTCATGGGCTTCAGGAAGACACCAAAAGAGAACTGGCCGCCAGCCACGCCAAAGGAGACCAGCACTGCGCCAATCACCACGAACCAACCGTAGAAGATCTTATTTTGTCTTAAAAGCATTTTTTCCGTGTGTGTCCGTTGTCTGTGAACCAAGCCGGGGCTAACTTTATCTTAATGGTCTGCGCCGTCCGGCCCTAGATTCCAAGAAGATTTTCCAAATTTCTATACAGAATCGCCTCTTTTTCATCCTGAGTCAGGCTCTCCAAGCCCAAGACCCAGGAAACCGGCCAATCTTGGGCCATATCGAAGGGCCAATCGGTGCCGAACACCACTCGGTCGATGCCCACGCTGTCAATCAACATCCGCAAAGCTTCTTCACTATGGGTTAAGCAATCGTAGTAAAAGCGGTTCAGGTAAGCGCTGGGCGGATGCTGAATGTTGGCCCGTGCCTCTTGGCGCACCTGCCAGCCCCGGTCCATGCGTCCGATACCGTAGCAGGTGTAGCCTCCCCCGTGGCAAAGGCAAACACGCAGGTCGGGACAAGCATCCATGACCCCGCCGAAGACCAGAGAGGCGAAGGTCAATGCCCGTTCGGCCAGGTTACCGATGGTATTGGGCAGATGGTATTTGCTGGTACGGGCGTTAACGACCGTGTCCCCTCCCTGATGCACCAGAATCACCGCCCCCAGTTGCTCAGCCGCCTTCCAAAATGGCAGAAATTCTTTTTCGTCAAAATTCTTGCCGTTAACGTGGTCGCCAATCATTGCGCCCTTCAGTCCCAGCTTGGTCATACCCCGTTCCAACTCGGCTATGGCGGCCTTTATGTCTTGCATCGGCAGGTTGCAGAACCCGGAGAACCGGCTGGGGTGGTCCTTGGTCAACTGTGCCACGTGGTCGTTGGCCTCCGCATCCATGACGGTCACCATTGCCGGGTCTTTGTCGTAGTTGTAAAAATAGGCGTTCGTAGATAGCACCTGCACGTCCACGCCCAAGGAGTCCATGTCGGCCAAGCGTTCGTCAGGTGTCCACGCTGTCTTGGGATTGTTCCGGTGAATCGAAAGAGGATCGGCGGTCATGCCGTGCCAACTTTCCCCTTTAGCTATGGCATTGACGTAGCCCTCGGGGGAAATGTGGGCGTGGATGTCTATTGTCCGCATCAATAGCTCCTAGGATTGTTGTCCGGGAGGGCGAATCAGAGGCCAGGCTGATTGTATCCCCGCCAATCTAGCTGTCAAGTCTGGATGGTTCTGTGACTCGAAGATAATCAAAATCACCACCGACCAAAAATCGAACTGAGCGCGAGCCGA
>DCAE01000115.1:27319-29922 GCA_002311385.1 Dehalococcoidia bacterium UBA1141
GAGCGCGAGCCGACTTAGTCACCTGCCGCAAACACCCGCCGGCCGCCCACTATGGTGCTTCTCACCACCATAGCCCGGACCTCTTCCGGGCTAGCGGATAGAGGGTCCCTGTCTAGGCAGATAAAGTCGGCGGCTTTACCGACCTCCAAAGAGCCCAGAAACTTGCCTTGACCTAATATCGCCGCCGAGCCAACCGTGTAGCAGCGCAAAGCCTCGGCAATGGAAATCCGGTGCTGAGGTCCTTTGATTCCGGCGCTCTTGGTGTCCCTGGTGGCGAAGCCGTAGACGTTCAGCCAGGGGTCATGGCTGGCGACCGGAGAATCTGTCCCCGCTCCGATGACCGCTCCCGAATCCAACCAGGCTCTCGAGGGTGTGCAATCAGACGTTCGACCTTCGCCCCAGTAGGTTCGCATGTTGCCCGCCATGCTGTAGACCAAGGCGTGTTGCAGGGTAATTCCAATCCCGGCGTCCCTGGCCCGCTCCATGGCACCAGGCACTGGCGAAAAGGCGTGTTCCAAGGCCGTGACCCCGAACACTGTTAGATAGCCTGGCATCCGTTGCCTCAAAGGCATCCAAGGCCATAACCATGGCGGCATCGCCTACCACGTGTATACCCACTCGCCAGGCCAGACCGGATGCTTGCTCCAATATTGCTTCCAGATTCTCTTGACTGGTCAGAGGGAAACCCCGGAAGTTGGAGTCGTTACAGTATGGGTCGTGAAAGTATCCTCCCTCAACGCCACCGTCAAGCACGACCTTCAAGCCCCAGATGTCCAGCCACTGATCACCGAAGCCGCTGACCGGCGCCAGACCGTCAATCCAGGCTTTTCGTCATCCGGTGTAGCACCCAAGTCTAACGGCCACATCAGGCTGGCCCTCAGGGACCGTTCCTGGGGCAATACAGCCTGGTAGGAACGAAATTCCGCCGCCCCCAGTCCTGGGTCTCTAACTGTGGTGATGCCCGCCTGATTGTAGGCCTTGATGCCAGCGCGCAGGGCACGACGACGGTCATCTTCAACGGTTTGGGGCAGCAATCGGGTGACCTTGGAGAACGCAGGCATCTCGACCATCATGCCGGTTAGCACTCCAGCGGCGTCCCGGACGAAGGAACCGCCTTCGGGATCTGCACTATCGTGGGAAATCCCGGCCCGTTCCAATCCCAAGCTATTGGTGACAACTACGTGACCGCCTCTGAGCTAGTAGACCGGATTATTCGGGGCAGCCCGGTCAAGCTGCTGTGCGGTGGGCATCCGTCCCTCAGCCAAGTTGGTTTCGTGCCACCGGCTGGAGCAAAGGAGCCACTGACCGGGGGAAATCTCCCTGGCCCTCTGGCCCACTGCGTCCAGCAATTCCTCGGTGGACCGCACGTCTCCCAACTGAAGGCGTTCCCAATCAAGAGCGGTCCGCAGAAAGTGATTGTGGGAATCTATCAATCCGGGCATGAGCACTGTGCCTTCCAAGTCCGTTACCAATGCGTCGGGCGAATTCCGGATTATCGCTTCATCGGAGCCCAAGCCAACAATCACCCCTTCCCGGCCTGCGATGGCGGTCAGGTTGCGGTACAGCGCCGGAGTGGCATCTCCCGCCATGGTTATCATTCCTCCGGCGTTGAGGAAGATGGCATCGGGTTCCAGGGATTTAAAGCTTGCCATATTTAGACTCTTCTAGAAGAGAGACTAGGACTAAAAGGGACGGGATTGAACGAGGAAAGCCCCAAAGTCCCCCTTTTAGAAATGGGGGCTTTGAGAGATCAAAGTTAGTAAATAATATTAGTAAATTATGACAGTGTAAGCAGATACGAGGCGCTAAACCCAGATGCCGTCTTCAGGGATTAGCACCAAGCGGTGGACATAGACACCGGGGACGTGAATGTGGTCCGGGTCCAACTCGCCCGGCTCCAATATGTCGTTTTCTACCTCTACGATGGTGGTTTTGGCGGCCATGGCCATGATGGGATTGAAGCTGCGCCCCGCCATCCTGAACTGAAGATTACCCAGTTTGTCCGCTTTCCAGGCCCGCACGAAGGCGTAGTCGGCGTGCAACGCAAATTCCAGAACGTAGTTACGGCCGTTGATTTCCCGGTGCTCTTTGCCCTCGGCCAACTCGGTTCCCACGCTGGCGGGAGTGTAGAACCCACCGATGCCGGAGCCGGCGGCCCTTATGCGCTCGGCTAAGGTGCCTTGGGGCAGCAACTCGGCTTCCAATTCTCCGTCGTTGTATTTCTGAACGAAAGGCGTGATTACCGATGGATGAGTCGGCGCAGTAAACGCGCAGAACATCTTTTTAACCTGATTGTTTTCCACCAATGTCCCCACATCGACATTGTCATCAATCACGCCATGGCCGTTGGAGATTACCGTGAGTTTCTTGGCTCCTTGTCGGCTGAGCGCTGATACGAGGTTCCGGGGAATTCCTACGCCTCCGAACCCAGGAACCATGACTGTGACATCGTCGGGGATATCGGCCACTGCTTCATCGAAGGTGGCATATATCTTGTTTCTCATTCTTGGGTCACCTCTAAATATCCACGGGAAATTTTCTTGCTCAATACTAACCCACCTGTAGCCCCATCGCCAGAGTTCAACTTACCGCCAGCTGATTGC
>DCAE01000115.1:29983-30277 GCA_002311385.1 Dehalococcoidia bacterium UBA1141
ATAGCCTATTGCCATATAAGAAATGTAGCCGAAACCGGCGGGGTTTCCGAAGGCGATTAAATCAATGCGGTGGCTCTCCGACATCTCGACCAACTCCGGTTTATCAGAGCTGGCACTTGACAACAGCAGCAAATGGTCGAAGAATTCATCTGGTTGAAAATGTTCAAGTCCTGGTTCCATAACGATAGCCGAAAGATGGTTGATATTCTGGGTTTCGCTTGGTCATACGTTTCACTGCCAAAAGGTTAACGGAACCTGTGTCTGAACTGATGCAACTACAATCTAACTACCCTG
>DCAE01000115.1:30327-36778 GCA_002311385.1 Dehalococcoidia bacterium UBA1141
AACTACCCTGTGACTACCAAGATGGAATCAATTGATTAATCAAGGAGGCAATCCATGACCTCACAGAACCATAAGACCTTTGTATACGTGGGAATCGGCGGAGAGCATCCCTTGGCCGCAGCGGCCGAGCCTAATTCCTTGGGCGAAGGCGGACTCTTCCGTAGGGGCGATGACGAGGAAGCTTGGCAACCGCTAACCGACGGACTACCCGCCGACCCTCAGGTGAGGGCAATGGCCATCCACCCGGAGAATCCTCAGGTTCTTTTCGCAGGTACCCAAGACGGAGTCTACCGAACCAGCGACCGGGGTGAGCACTGGGAAGCGACGGACTCGCCGAAGGCCGAAGTGTGGTCCATCGTATTCCATCCAACCAAACCCGACATCATGCTGGCTGGCTTTGATAAAGGCATGATTTGCAAATCTGAAGACGGCGGCCTGACCTGGAAGAAAACCGATACCGGCAAGGTAGTTTTTCCACACATCACCATGGAGCCCACCGAGATTGTAAAGAGAATCATCGGGCTGTCATTTGACGCAGCAAGCCCGCTGGATGTTTACGGGGCTGTGGAAGTTGGCGGCCTCTTGGCCAGCCGAGACGGCGGAGATACTTGGGAGTCAATCACCGACGGCCACTACACACGCATGGGCCCGGTTGACCTGCACGGAGTTCAGGTAAATTCCAGCGCAGCCGGTCTGGTATACATCATCACTCAACTGGCTATGTTCCGAAGCCGGGACAGGGGCCAACGTTGGGAGTTCGTTCCCATTGACGAAATGTTCCCTGGAGGCAGCTACTGCCGTGGGTTAATCGTCGCCCCCAACGACCCCAATATCATGTACTTGGCCGCAGGAGCTGGCGGTGGCAGCGCCCCTCAGGGCACGGTTGAAGAGGGTGCTCTCATGCGGAGCAAGGACGCTGGCGAGACATGGGACCGGCTGGATTTGGGGGATGTTCCCGGCACTCGCATGTTCCAGATTGCCATAGATGCCGCCGCTCCGTCCCACGTCTACTGCACCGACTATAGCGGAGACGTGTACAGCAGCTACGACTCGGGTGAAACCTGGAGCAAGAGCCAGGTGCCCGTAGAAACCTCCAGGGCACGCCACGTCTATCCAATGGTCTGCGGATAAATCCTCTGCTATCAGCTATCAGCTATCAGCTATCAGTGGTCAGCCAGCCGCCATTGTCGTTGGCCGCAGAATCTTTACGGCAGAGGCGCTCTGGTGTCTGACCGCTGATAGCTTTTATTCCAGCTTTTTTCCAACTATTTTTCCCAAGGAGATTTAACCACCATGTCATTGGATCGTGCCACGTTTGGCGTCAGTGACGCTGATTTGGGTCTTATGGTCCTAGAAAAAACCGAAATGCCCGAGGAGTTTCTTGGGCATCAGGTGGTGCGCGAAGGCCCGTTGAACAATGAAGCCATGGCTGAAAATGGATTCGCCAACAGCACAGCGGAACGGTTCAAGCAAGCTGGCCGGATCAACGGCTTCATGCGGGAATTCGGACCCACATCCAACATGTCGGCCCCCGATGGATTCAACTTCCTAGCAGCGTCTGTTGCCCACCTTTTCGCCACGCCCGACTCTGTGGTTGGCTGGATGCAAGATGTTTTCCTCAAGGACTTTGAAGAGAATATCGGCGAAGGAGTCGGTGAGGGCCATCAATTGGTATCGGCCCAGCGTTTGGAGCCCAAAAACTTCTTTGACGAGGCCGTCGCCCTGCGGATTCTCCAAGGTGGGCCAACGGGACTGATATCGTCAACCGTCATAGATTTCCGGGTGGGCCGGATTCTAGGCGTGGCTTTCGTTGGCACTGTGGGCGATCACGAGCGCATGGATTTAGCCACCGAGGTCGGACTGGCCTTGGAGAAACGCATCGTCAGGATTGCGTTGGGCGGTGGTTAGGCGGCTAGCCCTGGGTCTATAGGACACTTGAGAGAATCTCTTGTTCGGGCTTCCCGGTACCCAATCGGTCCTTCAAGAATTTCTTAACCACGTGGACCGGCACCGCCAATCCCACGTTGGGACCCACCATGATGGTGTTGATGCCCACCAGACGTCCTTGAGAGTCCAGCAACGGTCCGCCGGAGTGGCCTGGCCGCAAACTTAGGCTGGCCGCCACCCATTCTCTACCGCCTTGGGGTGCTTCGGGCAGGTCTGGCCCAACCTCGATGATTACCCCCATTGAGACTGCGCCATGGACGCCCAACGGATGGCCCAAGGCCATTACCCACTGCCCGGCCGCCAAGTCTTTGGAGTCGCCCAACTCGATTGTCGGCAGAGGTGGTGTTTCCAAATCTTGGAAGTCGATCTCCAACACCGCAATGTCTTTATCCGTATCACTGGCTAGCACTTTGGCCGGATGAACATTTCCGCCGGGCAATGAAACTTCCAAGTTGCCCTGCGCAGTCACATGGGCATTGGTAACAATCAAGCCGTCGGAATGCCAGATGCTGCCTGCGCCTATCCCTCGTCCGCCGCTGCGGATTACAACCAGGCTGCGCTTGGCATTTTCAACCAATTCGCCCAGTTCCATGTTCAACGATTCAATCTGATCTAACATCGTATCTACCCCCAAGACCCGGCGTCTTTATGATCCGCTGGGAGGCCGACTGGCCAACGTGACTGAAACTTCTTGAAGCTGTCCACCGCGCACTACGCTAACGGAAATTGCCTGGTCAATCTTGTCCGCATCCAGACTCTCCAACAGGTCGTCAAGCTGTTTAAGCGGTCTGCCGTCTAGGGTTACCAAAGTGTCACCCAAGAACAGCCCACCTTTTGCGGCGGGTCCGTCAGGTTCCACCGAGACGACCAACAGCCCCGTTGATTGTCCCAGTTGGTCCACAAGAGCTTCCGGCAGCCGGGCAGGCTGAGAGCCCACGCCGATGTATGCCCGCAGGATACGGCCATGGGCCAACAACGCTCCCACCACTCTTTTTACGGTATTCAACGGCAGGGCCAAAGAAGTTCCACTGAGCAAAGCAGAGGTTGTTAGCCCAACCACCTTGCCGTCAGCAGCTACTATCGGCCCCCCGGAGAAGCCCGGAGGCATCACCAAGTCGGCTTGGATGTATTGGTCCACAACGCCTCCGGCATGGGTGCGCCAGCTCTTGCCCAAGGCACCTATGATTCCCATGGTTGCTTGCACGTTATTGCCGGGGCGGGCCAAAGCCAAGGCCAGATGTCCGACCTGCAGGCTGTCCGGCTGGACCCACTGGAGGGTTGACAAGCTCGACGCATCGATTCGCAAGACCGCCAAGTCGGTGGTGGGGTCCCGGCCCACGAGAGTAGCCGGGAGTGATTCTCCTTGTGGCATCCCCACAGAGATATTTTCGTCACGCTCCAAAACGTGATGGGCGGTGACGACGAGGCCATCGGCGGACCAGATGATGCCGCTTGCGGGTACACGGTCCCTTCCTTCCACACGCAACACGCCCACACCCGATGAGGAAACTGCGTCGGCCAATGCGTCGGATAGTCCAGTAAGAACGTTACTCATTGTAGTTCTCCTTATTCCCCGGTGATGACAATCCCAAGGGAGATCCGGTTGTTTAGGTTCCAGGTTAGCGGATACACAAGGCCAAGGCACGACCCTTACGGCTAGGGGATGGCCTGGAAGAAAGACTAGGTTCCGGTATTGGTCCAGAAGTTTTGGCCTAGAAGTCTTGGCCTAGCGGTATTGGTTTACAGCGGTTTTGGATCACAGTAGAATCAGGCCAAGGCGGGTGGCCTTAGTGACAGCTTCAGTGCGGCTTTGGGCGCCCGGCTTACCCATGAGGGAATTGACGTGGAATTTGACTGTATGCTCGCTTATCCCCAACCGGTTGGCGATGGCCTTGTTGGGCAACCCCTCGGCCAAGAGACCAAGGGCCTCGCTCTCTCTGGGAGTTAATTGTGGGAGTGGGCCTAATGGAGCAACCGGCATGGTTGTGGTGGGAAGGCCCAGGCTAGGGTCCGTCACGGATAGCCCTCGTGCCACGGCTGCCAAGGCAGAAACCAATTAATCAATATTCGTGTTTCTGAGGAGCAGACCACGAGCCCCTGCCGCATGGGCTTGGCTGTCAAGGAATCATCGGCCAACAGGGCCAATACAGGCGGAGCAGCTTCGGTTAATTGGGAAAGACTCGCCAACGATCCAACCGGATTCCAGCCCAAGTCCCACACCAACACATGGGGGAGGTAGACTTCTAGGAGCGAATCGATATCGTCATCGCCGGTGGCCTGCCCAACCACCTCCACCTGGGATTGCTGGGCCAGCATCGCCGTCAAACCTGCTCTTGACAACTGGTCGTCAGCGACTATTAGCACCCGCAGTGGGTTAAATGGCAGCGCCATAGTTACCGGCCTGTTAGGTCTCTCTCAAAATCCGGACCACTTCATCACCCACCTGTCCTGTGGTGGCGGTTCCGCCTAGGTCGGGGGTCAAAACTCGACGCTCGTTCAGACAGCGGGCCACGGCTTCGTCTAGTTTTTGCGCCGAGGTTGACTCGCCCAAGTGGTCCAACATCATAGCCACGGCCGAGATGGTGGCCAAGGGATTGGCGATTCCCTTGCCGGTGATGTCGAAGGCCGCTCCATGTACCGGCTCAAACATGGAAGGGTGTTCCTTCTCCGGGTTGATGTTGGCGCTGGGCGCCAGGCCCATGCTGCCAGTCACCACGGCGGCGATGTCCGACAATATATCCGCGAACAGGTTGGAAGCCACCATCACGTCGAAGATCTCTGGCCAGCGCACCAAATCCATGCAGGCCCGGTCAACCAATAATGACTCGGTTTCCACCTGGGGGAACTCGGTAGCGACGTCTTGGAACACCTCGTCCCAGAACACCATGCCGAAAGACTGAGCATTTGATTTGGTCACAGAAGTGACCTTCATCATCTTGTTGCGGCGAACGCAGTACTCGAATGCGGCGCGAATGATTCGCTCTGTACCTCGTCTGGTAAACACGTTGGTCTGCATCACTGTTTCATAGGGCGTGCCGCCATACAATCTGCCACCCACCGGAGCGTACTCTCCTTCAGTGTTCTCCCGGAATAGCACCAGGTCGATATCGCCAGCCTTTTTGCCTGCCAACGGAGAGGCCACGCCGGGATACAAGTAGGATGGCCGAATGCACACCCCTTGATCGAAACGCCGGCGCATGGGTAGCAGCAGACCATGCAGGGTTATGTGGTCTGGAATATTGGGGTCACCTACTGCGCCGAACAGGATTGCGTCGGAGGACTGAAGCTGCTCAATGCCGTCTTCAGGCATGAGCATTCCAGTTTCCCGGTAGTAGTCGGAACCCCAAGGATAATCCGCATAGTTAAAGCTAAGGCCGCTGGCCCCGCCGGCCATTGCTTCCAACACCTTCCTGCCCTCGGCAATCACCTCGGGTCCGACACCGTCTCCGGGTATTACGGCCAGGTTGTACTCTGCCATGTTTTTATTTCCCCTTGTTTTGAGTCGCTAATCAGAGTCGTCTAATAAGTAAATCTCATGCTAGCGGGCCAAATGAGGTGAATCGAACGCTTAACACAAGAGATTCTTCGTCGCTGCGCTCCTCAGAATGACAATTTCGTTTCCGCTTTCATGATGCAACCCGCCTGATTCCCCCGCTCAACAGCCGGAAGTGGTTAATGGCTTCAGCGTTGGGAAAGGCCTGATTAGCTTTGTGGTACACCGATTTGCCCGTTCGCTCCCTGGCATCCAGCAGGATGCCGATGATTGTGCCGCTATGGCCGATGTTAACGCCCACAGCTCCCACGTTCTCGGCAAATTCCATAACCTCGGGAAGTTGCGGCTTAAAAAGCACCGCCTGGCTGGCCCTCGAACTGATGCTTGCGCCCTGACCAATCAAGCTTGGGTCTTGCTCTCTGATGCCGGTCCTAACAAGTTTAAGAGCCTCGTCTACTTCATCCTGTATGGACTTCCACTGGAACCGGCGGTCAACTGTATTGAACTCTACCGTGTCCACCGTGCCGCCCCAGTCCAAGGCAACAATCTCCATGGGCGGCGGCGTGCCCAAGACCTGGATTATGCTGCCCTCCCGGTGGTCCAAGAGAGCTATGCCGGGGAACATCACGCCGTCGGATGGCTCCACCGACAATGCTATGGCTGCCATGGTTTCCGGCGTGAGTTCTGTGCCCAAGGCCAAGGCGGTGGCAGCTATGGTAGCTGTTACATCGGCGCTGCTGCTACCCATGCCTTTGCTTCTTGGTATCGGGCTGTTGATTGTCAATTTGCCGGTTAATTGACCATGGCCCAGGTGGTCCAGAGTCGCCCGCATAGCCGCCGCCGATTTTGGGCAATCGCCTGGCGTATCGAGACCGTCTCCGTTCTGGGACAGATTAACGCGAGCCCGAGCGAAATAGTCGATGGGGCAGGTAACCAAAAAGTGGCTCTCGCCCATCATCCCTTGGACCAATTCGCCGCAGACACCTGGCGCTCGCACGTCGCCGAAGCCGC
>DCAE01000115.1:36826-66896 GCA_002311385.1 Dehalococcoidia bacterium UBA1141
TTTGGCAATTTCTGGGTCAATGACGCCTCTAGGAAGACGATTGGGAGATAGCTGGTGTGTATCCGGAAGTTGGCTTAATACTCGGACAGGGGTGATTCGTGATGTTCGGCGTTAATTTTCTATTGAACCTTGGCTTTGTGGACCTTTGATTTGGACGGGAATACCCGCCATCACCGTGTATACGCGGTCGGCTTTAGCCGCAACTCGTTGGTTGACCATACCCAAAAGGTCCTGGAATCGGCGGCCCATCAGTTCCATGGGAACCATACTGAGGCCTACCTCGCTGCTTACTAGGGTAAACTCCGCTGTTGCTTGGTCGATTGCCTTCAACATCCCGTTTATGTGCCAGAGAACCGAATTCTCCAGCTCCTCGGTATCCGAGTATTTTTGCTCGAACATCATGTTGGCCAGCCACACGTCCAGGCTATCTATCAACACAGGGCCTTCGACTCCCACTAGGGGGCCGGTGGTTAAAGAGCCAGCCAAGTCCAAAGGTTCTTCTATGGTGGTCCAATGGGCCGGTCGAGATTCTTGGTGGCGGCGAATCCGCTCTTCCATCTCTTCGTCAACTGCGAGCCCGGTGGCCAAGTATAGAACCGGTCGATTGTCTTTGCCCGCCAGTCCTTCGGCAAATGCGCTCTTGCCGGACCTGACGCCGCCAAGCACCAAGGTAAACAGAGACGCCATTAGGCTCGCGAGCCGGTGCGGTAGAATTCTCGTTCTAGGCCGATCATGCCGTAGATGAGGTCCATCTTTAAACTCGAACGCACCCAATCTGCCAGCTTGTCATACTCTTGGTCTATGGTCATATCTTTCGATTCTTGTGAGTGGTTGACGGGAAGGCTTGTGCCTTTGCGTTGGGCCAATGCCTGTAGCAGCGCTTGGCGAAGCCCGCCATTCTGGAAAAGACCATGGATGTAGGTGCCCAGCACCCAGCCGGTTGAGTCCAGAGCGCCGTCGCTATCCGTGCTGGAATCTACCCCAACATCCGAACGATCTTCAACGCTAAAGGCGGAACGAAAAGCAGGGCCGCCTCCATCGGCCAACGTGCGGCCCATGTGGATTTCATATCCTTGTAACGGCGCACCCTTGGCGCCGGACAGCAGGCCCGTGTTCTGGGTTATTGTGCCTCTAATGCGGTGGGTCTCCTTGTGGCCGCTGAAAACCGTGGACTGGGGCAAAAGACCCAAGCCTGCTATCTCGGTCCTGGAGGATTCCACGTGGTCCGGGTCTTGTATATTCGTCCCCAGCATCTGGTAGCCGCCGCAGATGCCAATCACCGCCGACCCGGCACGATGAGCGTCACTCACCGCCTTTGCCAGACCACGGTCTACCATCCAGGCCATATCCGGGATTGTAGTCTTGGTGCCCGGGAGGATGACTAGGTCAGGGGCTCCCAGTTGTTCCTTGGCGTTTACGTAGCGCAGGTTGACGCCGTTTTCCCTGGCCAGAGGGTCGAAATCGTCGAAGTTGGAGATGTGAGGCAACTGCACCACGGCAATATCCAATACCTTGCTGTCGTTGACTAGGCGGGGCGGCAGGTCCAAGGCCACCGAGTCCTCCTCTGGGATGTGGATGTCCCAGTAATGGTTCACCACTCCTACCACGGGAGTGCCGGTCCTTTCCTCAAGCCAGGTCAGGCCATCGGTCAGCAGGCTGACGTCGCCCCGGAACTTGTTGATTATGAATCCCTTTACGGCGTCCCTCTCGGCAGGCTCTAGCAATTCCAAAGTGCCAACTATGGCGGCAAACACCCCACCCCTATCAATGTCGGCGCAAAGTAAAACCGGCGCTTGGGCATAAAGCGCCACCCGCATATTTACAATCTCGGTAGCTTTCAGGTTAATCTCCGCTGGGCTGCCGGCGCCTTCAATCACCACGATGTCGAATTCTTCCCGCAAAGTGTCCAGAGAAGCGCTAACCGACTCCCAGAGCCGCGGTTTGAGGTTGTAGTAGTCCTTGGAGCCAGCGGATAGAATCGGCTTGCCCATCAAAACTACTTGGGATGTGTGGTCAGCCTCCGGTTTCAGCAGCACCGGGTTCATTTCCACTCGGGCGTCCACACCGGCGGCTTCGGCTTGAACCGCTTGGGCCCGCCCAATCTCGCCCCCGCTGGCGGTCACATAGGAATTGTTGGACATATTCTGGGCTTTGAAGGGCGCCACCCGGAAGCCGTCTTGCCGGAACATTCGGCAAAGAGCAGACACCATTACGCTTTTTCCCACATGGGAAGCGGTGCCTTGGACCATTAAGACTTTTCCGGGCATGAATCAACTCACTCTATTAGCTAAAATATCGCAGCTAAAGTTTCGGTCCCAGACCGTCCAGATGGGAGGAATCATTGTACAGTCGCAACACAGCGTTGTTGAGGTAAATATCCAGCACGGAGAGACTGCAGTTGGTCATTGCAAACCGCCAATTGGCCTCCAAGGGCAGTTCCATCAATGCCACAAACCCGGCCCGCAATGACCCGCCGTGACCGACAATCAGGACATTTTCATCAGGATGGAGCTGCCTCAACTCGGTCATTATGGCATTCATTCTAATGCTGGTCTCGCGGATGCTCTCTCCGCCCGGTGGAGCAAAGTCCAAGTCATTTACCTGAGACGCCTCGTACAACTCCGGATATCGCTGGCCAGTCTCTTCCGGGGTGAGACCCTCAAAAACACCCTTGTTGAACTCGCGAAGGCGAGGTGTTGTGTGCAAAGGAACTTCCCTCTGGCCCAAGATTTGCCTGGCTGTCTCGGCGCTACGGGCCAGATCGCTGGAATATGCGACGTCTAGCTGTACGTCGACCATACGCTCGGCCAGCAACCTCGCTTGTTGAATGCCCGTTTCCGACAAAGAAATATCCGTATGCCCCTGAATTCTTCCTTGGGCGTTCCACTCAGTCTCGCCGTGCCGGACAATAAACCACCTGCCCATTTACTATCCACCTTAAATCCCTGGCTACTGTAAAACTCGGCCACCTTAAAACTCTGGCTAGCCCAGAGCTTCACGATTGCGTTTCAAAATTCTGTTTGACAGTAGGGACGCATGATGGCATCCCTAGGCCATTTTATCAGAGTGCTTGAATGTGTCCACCGGACATCTCATAAATGCATGGGCTATGGAGTCAGCCTAGGGAATCGGCCTGGTGATTCGGCCTGAGAATCATTCAAACACGGTTTGACGAAAAACCGCTACGGGTCCACCTATTAGGGCGTTATAAAGCGTATCGCTCCATGCTCAAGCCATTCCGCAGGACGGCGTGGTCGGTCCCCGAGAATTATTCTCTAGTCTCCAATATGAAAAAACACCAAGTCAACATTACGCCTATTTCACGAATATTACGAAATCGTCATACCAGATGTTGACAAAAATAGTATAGCCTTATACAATATGCAGACCTTCAACCGTAGTGAGGTGTGTGATGGAAGCCTATTGCGTTAAGTGCCGATCCAAGAAGGAAATCCGGAACCCCCAGGGCATTACCATGAAGAACGGCAAGCCTGCCACTCAAGGTGTATGTCCTACTTGCGGGACCAAGGTGTTCCGCATCGGCGCGACTCCCTAAGACAACCGGCGCCGAGACAGCCTGTGGGCGCCAATGGCGCCCACAGATATAACCCCAAATCGCTCTCAGCAACTTGAAGAACTTCAAGATTCTGGGAGTTTTTCTTTTGTTTAATATTGTCTCCGCATTCTTTTTGACCAATGTGGCCCATTCGTGTTTTCTCGGCTTTCTCGCCCCAAATTCCTCAAATAGCAGGAATGGCCTCGGAATCCCCGGTTGCTGGATACTAGCTCCGGCGATAGAATAGGGCACCGAACAACCACAAGCGCACGGTTGCGCTTGGAAATCGGCCCGTTAACCGGTCATGATTTCGGAACGACTCGCGCATCCTAATTTTCAGAAAAAATATTGTGGGAAGGTGATAGACATGACCCAGCCTCAGGCAGCCCCTTGGCAAGTAGCCCTGGAAAAATCGGCTCCGGCCCTCCTCAAAGATACTACGGTGGTCCGTGAAGCCATCATGAAAGACGGAGCGCTATCCACCAAAAACAAGACCCTGATGACCATGTTGTGCGACGCTCTTCTCGCTCACTCCAGCGGCGTGGCCACCATAGCCAATCGAGCTCGGGGAATGGGCGCTACCGAAGAGGAGATTGCCGAGACCTTGGGAGTAGCTTTTTTGATGGGCGGATTACCCGCATTGGTGACCGGCGCCAGCGCTTTCCAAGATTAAGGCGTCTAGATGCCGGGTCAATGGATTTCCCAATGAAGTCACCAGTGGGGGTTGATGGGGCCAAGCCCTAGAACGCCAGACTCGAAGAATCGCGGTTTTCAGGAGCAGCCATGGTTGAAACGCAACCCATAGTCTTTTTTAACGGCGAACTTAAACCGGAAAACGAGGTGGGAATACCCATCCGTGACCGGGGTTTCATCTACGGCGATGCTGTTTTTGATGCGACTCGCACCTTCAATGGACGGCCTTTCCGGATGAAGGAACACCTGGACCGTCTCTATAACTCCCTTCTCTACCTCCGCATCGACCCGGGCATGAGCAAGGAGGAGATGGAGCGCTGGTCCATGGAAGTGGTGAATCACAACTACTCCTTACTGCCGCCCAACCAGGACATGTGGGTGATGCAACGAATCAGCCGAGGTGTTGAAACAATCGAGCCCGGTGAGGAACAACGGCCCACGGTGCTGATTGAGAGTCACCCTATCCCCTTCGCCAAGCGGGCTTCGCTGTACCGTGACGGTCTCCGCATCATTACCCCGTCGATCCCCAGAGTGCCGCCCCGGTTCATGAGCCCACGAGCCAAGACTCATAACTACCTGAACCTGATACTGGGAGACCTGGAGGCCCAAGGCACCGACCCCGATGCTTGGGCCGTGCTGCTAGATGAGGACGGCAACCTGACCGAGGGCAAGGGTTCCAACATATTCCTGGTGAAGGACGGCGTGGTGGCCACGCCCAAGGGCCAATTTGTGTTGGAGGGCATCACCAGAGGGGTGGTCTTGGACCTGGCCAACGGGCTGGGACTGCCGGCAGAAGAACGAGACCTGGACCAGTTCGACGCCTATACCGCCGACGAAGCCTTTCTGACCTCCACCAGCTTGTGCATCTGCCCCATTTCCACGTTCAACGGAGCGGCCATTGGTCAGGGCAGTCTTCCCGGTCCCGTGACGCAACAGTTGATATCCGCTTTCAGCGACGTTGCTGGCATGGATTACGTTGAGCAGTACCTGTCCCATTTGGCTTAGAGCCCAAATATATTGAAGGCACGCATATTTTGCGCCAGCCCTAATGTTCTCAGGCTGGCTACTAACTGGAGGAACTGATGGATCAAGGACTTAACGATGTTGTGGAATCTGGGCCGGAGCTACTGGCTGACGGCTTCGGGTTTACCGAAGGCCCCCTCTGGCACCCTGACGGACACTGGGAATTCGTGGATATCCGCAAAAACACCATCCACGGCCTGCGACCGGGTGGGAAAACCGAAACCGTCCGGGAAAACAGCGACGGCTCCAATGGGATGACCTTTGACCTGCGGGGCAACGTGATTGTTTGCGAGGGCGACAATCGCCGTATCACGCGGCGGGAAGCCAACGGCTACTATACGACCATCGCAGACCAGATAGGCGGAAAGAAGATACACCGCCCCAACGATGTAATCTGCCGGTCCGATGGAAGTCTGTACTTCAGCGACCTTGGTGGACGCTTGGCCCCCGAAGATAGGGAATTGGAATATAACGGCGTACACCGCATTGCCCCCGACGGCTCGGTATCCAACGCAACCAGCGACACAGAATTCCCCAACGGACTGGCCTTCTCACCCGACGAGAGCATTCTATACGTGGCCATCACCCGCTTGGACGACACCTGTATACAGGAGAAGGAACGGGGCGAAATTTGCCGCCACCAGTTCATCAGAGCCTTCGATGTCGCCGCCGACGGTTCCCTCAGCAACAATAGGGTTTTCGCCGATATGTTCTCCAAAGAAGATGGCGTGCCCGACGGCATGAAGGTGGACGTGGAAGGGCGGATTTACTGCACCGGGTCGGAGGGCTGTTGGGTTTTCGACTCATCCGGCAATCACTTGGGCATAATTCGTTTGCCGGAGATTCCCGCCAACTGCGCATGGGGCGGCCCGGATAACAAGACGATGTTCTTCACCGCCCGCACATCGGTTTTCACCATGCGGATGACAACCGCAGGCACACCGATTCACCGAGCCTGACACAAGGCCTGATTTCACAAAGGCCTGATTCCACAATCAAGAAGTTAGCAATTCTAATGATTGTATTTCTCACTGGGGGTTAAGCATGGCCACCGTGACGGAAATCGCTCAGGACATCTACCGAATCAACATCGAAG
The DNA here is from genome assembly GCA_002311385.1 of Dehalococcoidia bacterium UBA1141. Taxonomy (GTDB): domain Bacteria; phylum Chloroflexota; class Dehalococcoidia; order Lucifugimonadales; family UBA3495; genus UBA1141. The sequence goes on from DCAE01000115.1 coordinate 43,195, forward strand.
CGCCAGGATCTGCGGTCACATACAGCTTCTTTGTGATTAAGGACGAACTGCCCACACTGGTGGAAACCGGTATGAACCGGATGTTCGACGAGAGCCTGGAAGCGGTGAAGCAACTCATCGACCCGTCGACGCTGCGTTACATCTTGGTGCCACATTTTGAGGGTGACGAATGCGGGGCATTAAATCGGTTCTTGGAACTAGCGCCAAACGCCCAACCGGTGTGCAGTCCCATTGGCGCTGCGACCAACATGGCCGACTTTTCCATCAGGGAACCCATAGCGATGGAAGACGGCGAGATTCTGGACACTGGACAACATCGCTTTGAGTGCCTGGTCACGCCCTACGTACATACCTGGGACGGGATGCTGCCCTACGAACACACCACCGGGACCCAGTTCTGCTCCGACGTGTTTATCCAGCCGGGACCGGGGCCAGCGACCACGGACCAAGCGGAGATTGAGGGAATGCTGGCCATGTATAAGATGATTGGGATATTCCCGTCCCGCGCTCATCTTGATTCGGCGCTGGATAAGATCGAAGCCCGAAACCCTAAAGTCCTGGCATGTCATCACGGTAGCGTGATAACCGGCCAGATTCCGGCTTACTTGGAAGCCATGCGGGACGAGGACATCATCGGGGTTACCGAATGGAATCCCATGCGAGAAACGAAATACTAAGCAATCTTAACAAGCAAAATTCGAACCCCTCCTTGCGACGAGCGCCATAAATAGTCACTTCCCCCTTGAAGCGCCTTGCCTCACAACTGTCATTCTGAGGAGTGGAGCGACGATGCTCCGACACCGTCGAGAGTCCTCGCCATTGTCGGGAAATCTCTTGGGTCAGGCGTAAAGATTGTTCGCTTCGCTCAGAATGACATCATGACGGAGAGTTTTGGGCCAAAGCTCCCTTGATGGGGATGGTTAAGATATGGGGAGGTAATGGGCGGCGACAACCACGGGAGCGGATGCAGAGCCCCCACCTCAATCCTCCCCCGCAAGGGGGGAGGAGGCTTGAAGCGTCACCCAACGGACCGTGCCTAGGAGCATGAGTATGAGAAAAGACGTGAAACTATGAACGATTACGACGCCATTGTCATCGGCGTAGGCGCCATGGGCAGCGCCACTGTTTATCAATTGGCCCGCAGAGGACTGCGAGTCTTGGGAATCGAGCGCTACGACATACCCAACGAGATGGGCTCATCCCACGGCATCTCCCGCATGATTCGCCTCACGTTGCAAGAAGACCCGGCCTACGTGCCCTTGGTCCGGCGGGCATATGAGCTTTGGCACGAATTGGAGAACATCTCCGGTGAGCGGCTGCTGATAACCACCGGTTCGATCCGGGCTGGCTTGGAAGACAGTTCATACTATCTGGGCTCGGTAGAAGCCTGCGAGGCACATCACATACCCCACGAGATATTAACCGGGCCCGAGGTGAACAGGCGATTTCCCGGTTACCGGCTCTCAGAGGACACTATGGCGGTATATCAAGCCGACGGTGGATTCCTGCTGTCCGAGCGGTGCATCGTCAATCACGTCGCCGCCGCTTTGGACTTGGGCGGAGAGGTCCACGGCAGGGAGCAGGCCCTAGACTGGGAACCCACTGCGGAAGGGGTACGAGTAAATACCGACCGGGGCACCTATACGGCAAAAAACCTGGTGGTATGCTCCGGCGCATGGACCTCCAAGGTTCTCCCAGACCTGGCAAAATCAACGGCGGTGGAAAGACAGGTCTTGGCTTGGTTTCAACCCCGTCGGCCCGAGCTTTTCCGACCTGACACCTTCCCGGTGTTCGGGGTGATGGCAGATGAAGGCCGTTTCTACGGCTTCCCAACCTACGGAATTCCAGGGTTCAAGATAGGACGAACCCACCACTTGGACCAACAGGTTGACCCCGACTTGATGGACCGGGAGATTCACCCCGAAGATGAAGCTATCCTGCGGGATTTCACCAGCCAATACTTCCCCGAGGCCGCTGGCCCGGCCTTGGCGTTGAAGACCTGCATGTTCACCAACAGCCCGGACGAGCACTTTATTCTGGACACTCTGCCTGACTTCCCTCAGGTGAGCGTCGCCGCCGGGTTCTCCGGCCACGGGTTCAAGCACAGCAGTGTTGTGGGGGAGATTATGGCCGACTTGGCGCAACACGGCGAGACCGCCCACGATATAGGGCTGTTCCGGCTGGGCCGGTTCGGTTAATTAGCCATCGTGTTAAGTAGTGCCGGTAATTAGAATTTGATCTGGATCACCGTGGCATTAGGCGGTGCCCTTGGGTCGGTCATGCGGTACGGAGTGGGGAGGCTGGCCGTTAATTATTTCGGAGCCTCGCCGCTGTGGGGCACGTTCTTCGTAAATATCACCGGTTCCTTCGCCTTGGGCCTGTTTATTACCCTGACCATGGAAAAAGTTTCGGTACCCGCAGAATACCGTGGCTTGGTGACCGTGGGGCTTTTGGGGGGCTATACCACCTTCTCCACGCTGACCGTAGATGCCATACGCCGGGCTGAGTCAGGTGAAGTGCTGGAGGCGGGTTTGAGCGTAGCGGGTAACGTCTTTTTCGGTCTGCTCGCCGCTTACTTGGGGTTTCAGGCGGCTAGGGCGTTCTAGCCATTGGACGTAGTACGCGGGTATAATCGGCCGACTCTATATCCAACCCGCCAGCGAAAGCAATGTCCAGGAACATTCCGACCACGCCTGGATTCCGGCCTTCGCCGGAATGACGGATGCGTAGCCGGGAATCAAGAATGTTTTGCCTACATTGACGAATGTGTGGCTGAGAAACCTTAACTGTGCGTAAGAAGTTACCTTGTAGCTATCGGAGGCGGATGCTACACTGGAAGTGAGTCGCCCACTTTCGGGCATTTTCATCACAGTTTAGAAATCCTCTGCCGCCAATCCCACTGGCAACCTTCGCCATCCCGGTCAAACAGGAAAGTAATTTTCGACATGAATTATTTGACGATATTACATGACCCCGATGTGGACTTGGACTGCCTAATCATCGCCTTTGGCGGTTGGGCAGATGCTGGTGAAAGCGCCACCTCCGCAATAAAATTCATGCAACGGCAGTTGGGGGCCAAGAAGTTCGCGGTAATCGACCCCGAGGAGTTCTACGACTTTACCCAGACTAGGCCTTACACTTCCCGCACCCGTGATGGCCGCAGGCGAGTGCAATGGCCGGAAAACGAGTTCTCATACTGGGTGGGGCCAGGTTCTTCACCGGACCACTCCAAAGGTGCCATGACCTTTATTGGCGTGGAACCCAATCTCAAATGGCGCACCTATTCCAAGACAATCATCGAGTTGGCGGTAAAGCACGGAGTCAAGAAAGTCATCCACATTGGCGCCCTTTTGGACGCCGTACCCCACTCTAGGGATGTAAAGCTGACCGGCACCTCCACCAACCCGGAGCAGCAGAAGACGCTGGAGGAAGCTGGCATCCACGGCTCCAATTATCAGGGACCAACGGGAATCAGTTCCGCCATGATGGAAGCCTGCGCCAACCAGGGAATTGAATACCTGTCTTTGTGGGGGCACACCTCCCACTATTTACAGGCTGCTCCCAACTACCGCATCGGCTACACATTGACCAAATACCTCTCCAACATGCTGGGCCTGGATATGGACCTGAGCGAGCTTAAGACCGCCGCCGCTACCTTCGACGAAGAGGTAGTCAAAGCCATCGCCAGGGACGACCAGTTGACCACTTATGTCCAAAAACTGGAAAGCCAGTACGATGAATCCACGCCGGTGACCGAGATGCCCGAGCCCGCCGAGATGGTTCGCGACGTGGAGCAGTTCTTACGGTCGGAACAGCGACGAAGGCCGGGCGACACGCCACAGGCCGACTAAGGCCCAATTCGTCGGTTCAATTCGCCTGTTTTCGCCCGGCTTCCCCATCGTCCCAGGCCCAGTTATACTTGGTTCCATCTTGATATGGCCCGTCTATTTTGGGCCCATTTCTGTTGGAAATTGTTGGATAGGTTTAATGCCCTCTAAATCCACTGCCACCGCCCGGCCCAAAGCTAAGGTCACAAAAAAACAGAAGCCTGAGTTGAGCCTCCCGGAGCTTTGTTCCAAGGTCGACGAGGTCATTGGCGTGTTAACCTCCGAGTATGGACCATTCGTGGAAGAGCCGCGGTTGGAACCAGCCCACGAACTGGTGTTCACCATCCTGTCTCAACATACCTCCGACACCAACTCGGCCAGGGCTTTCCAGTTACTGCTGGAGCGGTTCGGCACGCTGGAAGCCGTCGCCAGCGCCGACGTAGTGGCGATAGAACAAGCCATCAGCCCCGGTGGACTCGCTAAAGTTAAAGCGCCCAGAATCAAGCAAGTGCTCAACATTATTCTGGAATTGAACGGGTCGTTGGACCTGTCTTTCCTGCGCGAGATGCCCCTGGAAGATGCTAAGAACTGGCTCAAGCAATTGCCGGGAATCGGTCCCAAATCTGCCGGAATAGTTCTCAGCTTCTCCTTGGGCCTTCCTGCCATGGCCATAGACACCCACATATACAGGGTCAGCCAGCGTTTGGGGCTCATCGGACCCAAGACCAACGTGGATAAGGCCCACGAGATTCTGGAAGCGGCTGTCGAGCCGGAGAAGGTCTACTCCTTCCACGCAGGGTTCATAACCCTGGGCCGACAAATATGTAAGGCCCAGCGGCCTAAGTGCGGCGAGTGCGTGGTCTCAACCGACTGCCCTTCAAGGGAATCTTTTTCGGAATCGTTTGCCGCTTCCATAAATAATGGCCGAGATAATGGCCGAATCGCTAGCAACAGACAGCGAACGAAGGCGCCGGGCCAGCTTCCTCAGAAGCGAAAAATGATTCGGGCGCCCCATTCTATAACTGCGGCGACTAAGAAATAACAGTCAATCAACTATTAGGAGACCAAGTCGTGAAAGTAGGAATAATAAACGTAACCGGTTACTCGGGGTGTGAGCTGGCACGCATCCTGTACCGGCACCCCGAAGTAGAATTAGCCTCGGTTACCGGGCGCAGCGCCGCCGGTCAGAAGCTGGGCGATGTTTTCCCACATCTGGCAGCGTTGGACCTGACCATCACAGAGCAATTGGATGGCAACCTGGACCTGGCCTTTTCGGCCCTGCCCCACAAGGCCAGCGCCGAAGCGGTGATACCGGCCTTAGAGCAGGGTCTAAAGGTTGTGGATATCAGCGCGGACTTCCGGCTGAAGAGCGCCGACGAGTACCAGGAGTGGTACGGCGTGCAACATCAGGACCCCAACTATTTGGAAGAAGCGGTCTACGGGCTGACCGAGCTACACCGGGAGGAAGTAAAAACTGCGCGGCTGGTGGCCAACCCCGGCTGCTACCCAACCAGCGCCATCCTGGCCTTGGCCCCGGTTATCGAGCAGAGTCTCATAGAGTCAGATGTCATCGTGGACAGCAAGTCGGGCGTTTCCGGGGGAGGCCGCAGCTTAAACATGACCAATCATTTTTCCGAGGTGAACGAGAACGTTTTCGCTTATGCGCTACAGGGTCACCGCCACCTGCCAGAAATCACTCAGGAACTGTCGGCGTTGACCAGTGACGCGCCCAGCATCACTTTTCTGACACACTTGATTCCCATGACCAGGGGTATTCTCAGTTCATGTTACGCAAAGTTTAAACCCAGCTTCTTGGACAACGGGACTGATCCAATCCAGCGCATCCGCGAGATTTACGAAGAATATTATGCCGACGATCCCTTCGTGAGAGTGACGCCCCAGCCGCCCCAGACCAAGCAGACTTTGGGCAATAACCTCTGCTTGATTCATCCTACTGTGGACCTGCGCACAGGCCGGCTGATAGTGATTAGCTGCCTGGACAATTTGGTGAAGGGCGCAGCGGGTCAGGCCGTGCAGAATATGAACCTGATGTGCGGTTTTCCTGAAACCGAGTCGCTGGAGGCCTTGGCGGTGTACCCCTAGCCTTCTCTGGCATTGCGGGCGGCGTAGACACAAACCAAGGCGATCAATGTAGATTTTGTATATCTGCGGCGAATACCGCCGCAAGGGCAAAATAGCTCTGGCAGTACCCAACGCGGTTGTAGTAACATATTCTAGCGTGCCCCGGTCGTCTAGCCAGGTTAGGACGCCACCCTTTCAAGGTGGAGATCAAGGGATCGAAGCCCTTCCGGGGTACCAAAAATAGCTACAGAAAGAAAAGTCCCGGCGTTAACGCTGGGACTTTTCTTTGGAGTCCTTATCGGATAAATGATTCTGATTCCACCGTCCCAATCTGGCCTCGGCGGCTTCCAGATATAATCCGGATCGTTGTAGTTAGCCCGTCTGAGACTACCACTACTGATAATCTCAGACTTGATAACTAACTCTAGGTGGTGATTTCAGCACATCTTGGGCATTTATAGTTTTGCGGCAATCCACAGGATGCTGCAGTTAGTGCTCCGGCTGTTCGGCGGCCATTACCGGTTCTGGGGAGAAGCGGTAATGAGGTCACGGCGGAAGATGAGCTTTCGAGGAGCATAGCGGTTCACCATGTTTGGTCCACAGACCTCCTAGGCCTCAGTATGGTGTTTATCGAGGTCACTAGAACAAATGCGAATGTGTTAGCATCTTTTCAGACGACAAATGACGAAGCTTTTTAATGGCTGATCTCCAAGAAAACCAATATGCAACAACGGACTTCACTCGTGGGGGTTCGGGGATCGGTAATTTCTCGCTCTCTCGAGCGAGGGTGATGGCTGTTAGGACTGCTCAGGCGACTCCTACACGTGGGCGCTGGATTCTGCGCAGGAAAATGTTGTTTGAAGTTCTTAGCGATAGCGAGGACGAGGGCAGCTACACGGTCGTCGTTTCTTTCTGTCCGGTTGGGGACTTCGAGGGCTCTCCTGGCCAAGAACAATTTAGATTCTCGAAGACTGGCAGATTCGAAGACAGGGAAGTTCTGCGTAACCCTAAACATTCCAAACGATTCCGCATTAAACGTAGAACTGTGGTTGTGGGCGTCGTTGCGGTTGGCGTGTTGATTTTGTTGGCAATTATTTTCCGAGTATTGTTTGGGACTCAAGGCTGCTCCACTCGTCCTTTTTGCGACGGTAATTACCCGCTACCCACCCAATCCCACGGTACGACAACTTCGCCGTGGGCTTCAGTTTCCTCTCGCTCTCTAGCTCCTCTAAGTATCTCGAATGGCCTTAGTCGTAGCAATGATTCTCTTAACATTGGTTATAGGACCGAGAACCGACCAGGTTTTAGAAGCCACCTCGGTGTGTAGATATGTTCCGGGTATCCCAACTATTACCGAGACTGGTCAGAAGCGGTAATGAACCTTCCATAGGCTCCCAATATGCGCTTTTGCTGGCGCCAGAGATATGTCCACGCTCCCCACAGGGGGAGTTCCGAGAAGAGAATGGGTATCCAGAAGATAGTTTGAGGTCCTGATTCAGACATCTTCCGGCTCATTGTCTTGAGACCAAGTCTGCATACGTGCAACCTCAATATGTGACTAATATCTTGATAGTCGAAGACAGTGACCTCGTTCGCAATATGGTGTCGAATTATTTGGTCCAATTGGGCTATGACGTTACCGAAGCCGTCGATGGGTTGACTGGATTCGACCTCTTCTGCGTTAATCCTCCAAATATCTTAATCACTGACATCCAAATGCCGGGAATGGATGGCCTCAGGTCAATCATTGACGAACTGACTTCTTTTCCGATAGATTGTTAGCCCCATCCCGAATCTCCTTAAACTTTGAACCAAGCAACAATTTTATACTGATTCGGCAAATGCTTCCGGGATCTATTTCTGCCTGGCAATCCGAAGCTACATTATGTTAAGGTCGATCAGTCTGGACCACACTCCGCTGGTGCCCAGCGCTCCTTGCTGGCGCTCCCGGCGCCGAGTATAATTGGCTCAGTCTCCAAAGGCGGAGAATTGGGCCTGGAAAAGCCGATTCTGGCCGAAGAGATTCCTGTGGCGCCGAGGCTTAACTGAGTCTTAACCGAGGATTAGTGGAGATTCCAGATAGCCGGTGAAATAGACATCCATGTCGACCCGGAATTCCGGCAGCAGTTGCCGGAGCCATGGCTGCGTGGTGCACTTAGCGCCGCTTTAGAGGTAGCATTCCCTGATGGAGAGGAATTTGAGTTGAGCTTGGCCGTGACCGGCGACGAAGCAGTACGAGGATTGAACCGGGACTACCGCGGGCTGGATGAAGTGACCGACGTTCTGTCTTTTTCACCCGTACACTCGGGGCAATGGGAAGGTGAGGCTCCTCATTTCCCGGAGGGCTTGGAACACCATGACCCGGACCAACTTGAGCCGGGCACCCATTACATAGAAGATGGAGAGGAACCGGACTTCGTGTATCCACCTGGAGAAACGAGCCAACTGGGCGACGTGATTATCTCTTTTCCTCAAGCCCGGCGACAAGCCGCGCAGCGCAAGCAGCCATTGGACTTGGAGATGGCATTGCTGATTGTTCACGGTGTCTTGCACCTTGCGGGAAATGGCCATATTGAAGCTGCCGAAGCGGCTACTATGCAGTCCAAAGAACAGGCCGCCTTGAAGATGATTCCCAGACTGGAAATAGGCGATTCAATCACTGAATCAACATCTTTTTCGACATCTTCTTCTTCGAAAACTTCAGCTTCGCCAACCGCCCATCTGGATGGCAGCACCCAGCCAAGGACGTTGAGCAAATGACCAATCAGGTCTACTACCGCAAATGGCGACCGGGTAGCTTCGCCGAGTTGGTGGGGCAAGAGCACATCGCCACAACCCTGCGCCAATCTGTGAAACAAGGACGGGTTTCTCATTCATACCTGTTCTGCGGCCCCCGGGGAACGGGCAAGACCACCACGGCCCGGATTATCGCCAAAGCAGTCAACTGCCTGGACCTCCAGGACGGCGACCCCTGCAATGCCTGTGTCAACTGCGTGCAGTCCAACGAAGGCCGCTTCATGGATATCATCGAGTTGGATGCTGCCAGCAACCGGGGCATAGACGAAATCAGGGACATACGCGAGAAAGTGAATTTCGCCCCGGTGCAGGGTGGGCGCAAAGTGTACATCATAGACGAAGCCCACATGCTCACCGACGCAGCTTCCAATGCCTTCCTCAAGACACTGGAAGAACCCCCGCCCCACGTGATATTCGTGCTCTGCACCACGGAATCACATAAGATTCTGCCGACGATAATTTCCCGTTGCCAGAGATTCGATTTCCGGCGTATACCGTCGGATTTGATATACCAACAGCTCTCCGAGATTGTGGACGCCGAAGGCGACACGGTGGAGCCGGAAGCTCTGCGCTTAATCTCCCGCTACGCTGCGGGCAGCCTTCGGGATGCTCAGAACCTGCTGGAACAGTTGACGGTATCTTATGGCGACGGCGTGGCCTTGCATCACGTTGAAGACATGCTGGGCTTGGGCCACGGAGACCAGTGGCTGGAGTTGGTCAAGTACTTGCTGATGGGCAACACTTCAGCCTCGTTGGCTGCGGTCAACCAGGCATCCTGGGACGGCACCGATTTGCGACAGCTTCACAGGCAGACACTGGAGTTGCTGCGGGCAGTGTTGCTGATTCAGTGGGATTCCGGCCAAACCTTGGACATTCCCGAACACGTCGCCAGTCAGCTACAGGAACTGGTGACCCACCTGCCCTCTTGGCGAGTCGTAAAGGCGGTGAAGCGCTGGGGCGAAGTGAACATGCGCTACGATTTCCCGTCCACGTTGCCATTGGAATTGGCTGTGGTGGAGATTTGTGAAGATCAAGGACAAACTGCGCCTGTAGCCGCTACGCAGACAGCGCAGCCAGCAACTCCGCCAATTCCTCAGGCGAAACCGGCTGCCCAGTCGAAACCGGCTACCAGAGAGAATCCGCCGAAGTCGCCGCCTGTACCCACCGCCCCGGCTGCAACCCCGCCTGTGACTGAAATCGAACCGGCCGACATCGCTCCTGAGATTTCCAAGCCTGAGCCAGCGATTTCTGAGCAATCGATTCCTGACCAATCGGAGAGTGGCACGCCTGACTGGGCTGAGGCGCCATCCTCCGATCCTGCGTCCGTGCCAATCCGCGATCCCGCCCCGGTTCCGGTCGAGGCCGAACCTGCCCCATCGACTGCCAGCGAGTATGCGGTTGCTTGGGCGGCCACCGTAAAGACCCTATCGCGCCACAAAGGGAAGAAATACAACCTGGGTGCCCTGCTCAGGGGTTGCAAAGCCGAAAGTATTTCCCTGGATGCCAACACATTGGTGCTGCCGTTCACCCACGTGACCAACATGGAACGTATGCAAGAAGAGATGGACGACCCCACAGCGAGAGGGCTAGTCACTCAGGTGATAAGCGAGTGCTTCGGCCAATCATACGACCTGAAGATAACTTTGGCCGAGGACAATGGATCGAGTGGAGCCAACCCCAAGGCGTCACAAACGAGCCCCTTAGTGCGGGCGGCAATGGGAATGGGCGCCAGAATCCTAGAGGAGGTTCCAGAATGAACCGAAACATGATGCGTCAGGCTCAAAAGCAGCTTGCCCAGCTCCAGAAAATACAAGAGGAACTGGAGACCCTCATAGTAGAGGGCACCGCCGGAGGCGGTGTGGTGAAGATAACAATGTCCGGCAAACAAGTGGTCGACTCGGTTACCATCGACCCTGAAGCCGCTGAAGACATAGACATGCTCCAAGACTTGGTGGCTGTTGCCATAAACGATGCCTTCACCAAGGCACAAGAAGTGGCTGCCGAAAAAATGGGCCCCCTCACCGGCGGCCTCAAGGGCCTCGGGTTTTAGGGATTCGGCTGAATCACCAGCGTGAGCATGACTAACGACCCGCTACCTTCAGCCGCGCCTTCCCTTGCCCGCTTGATCCAGGAGTTGAACAAGCTTCCAGGCATCGGCCCCAAAAGCGCCCAGCGGCTCGCCTACTACATCATTCGCCTTCCCAAGGAAGAGGCCTTCGCCTTGGCGGACGCGGTCAATGCCGTAAAACACAATATCATCTTCTGCAACGGTTGCCAGAACCTCTCCGACGCCACTCCCTGCTCCATCTGCGCCGACCCCAGACGAAACCAAGACTCCTTATGCGTGGTGGAAGACCCGTTGGACGTACTGGCTTTGGAGCGCACTCGTTGTTTCAGGGGCCTATACCACGTGCTCCACGGCGCTATTTCGCCCATAAACGGTATCGGACCCGACCAGCTAAAACTCAAGGAACTTTTTGCCCGGCTTTCGGAGAACGATTTTTCCGAGATGGTCATCGCCACAAACCCAACGCTGGAAGGCGAAGCTACTGCCATGTACATCCGAAGACACCTACCCAATAACACAATCAAGGTTACTCACTTGGCGAGAGGATTGCCCGTTGGCGGCTCTCTGGAGTACACCGACGACATGACTTTGAGCCGTGCGTTCCAAGGCAGGCAGGAACTCTGACATGATTGCGAACCACGCATTCAGTAATTGGCTGGAGCTCTGACATGCCAGCCCCTAGGACCTACCGCTGCGAAGGGCTGACATTGAGGAAATCGACCCTGGGTGAAGCCGACCTCCTAATCACTTTTTTCACCAAGGAGCAAGGAAAAGTCAGGGCAGTGGCCAAAGGCGCCCGCCGGTCCACAAGCAAGTTGGTCGGTCACCTTGAGCCTTTGACCCAAGGCCGATTTTCCATGTCCACGGGTAAAAGCCTGGATTACATCAACCAGGTTCAAATCATCAACAGCTTTTCCGAAATCAAGTCCGACTTGGCGGGTGTAACCAAAGGGCTTTATGTGGCGGAATTGGTGGACGGATTCGGGGCAGAGGCCAACGCAAACCCGGCTTTGTTCAACCTGGCGGTGGACACGCTACAAGCGATTCAGAATTCTCCTGAATCGGAATGGCCGTTGAGATTCTTTGAGATACATCTTTTGGCCGTATCCGGTTTGATGCCCGAGCTTTACCGGTGCGTCGAATGCAATCAGGACCTATCTCCTGGGGAGCACCGGTTCAGCCCGTCACTGGGCGGCACCCTATGCTCGAATTGTCTCCCGGAAAATACCTACATCAGGCCACTGTCATTGCCGGCGCTTAAAGTGCTGCGCCTTATCCACCGGGGACCGATTGCCGAACTTATGCCGCTAAATGTAGACGACCACCTAGCGGAGGAGCTGAAATCTCTAACCGGCGGGATTGTGAGCTACTGGCTAGAACGCGAAATTCGCTCAAAATCGTTTTTGGATCAGATGCAGCGCGAAACCCGCGGACAGGTATATACTTGATGCCGGAATTAGTTGGCATTACCGCGACTCTAATACGTCACTCTAATGCATATTTCTCAGATTAGAGTCCCTTTATTTAAGCAATCATCTTGCGGTTTACCGCTCGTTCAAACACGAAAGAGGAACACTTGTTTAGCAAAGTATTGATAGCCAACCGGGGCGAAATCGCCTGCCGGATTATTCGCACCTGTCAACGGATGGGAATCAAGACCGTAGCCGTTTACTCCACGGCAGATAAAAACGCTCTGCACGTCAAGATGGCCGATGAAGCCTACTTTTTGGGCGAGTCAGACCCTCAAGAAAGTTACCTAAGCTGCTCCAAAATTCTGGACGTGGCCAAGAAGAGCGGCGCCGATGCTGTCCATCCAGGCTACGGGTTTCTCTCGGAAAACCCCGACTGCGCTCGGCAGTATCAGGATGCTGGCATAAAGTTTATCGGCCCAACCCCCGAAGTTATAGAAAACATGGGCGACAAACTTCGGGCACGCTGTCTGGCGCGGAAAGCAGGTCTGCCTATATTGCCCGGAACCGACGATGCCGTACAAGACGACCAAGCCATTGACCGAGCCTGGAAACTTGGATTCCCTCTCATGGTCAAAGCTGCGGAAGGCGGCGGCGGAATCGGCATCCACATTATCGAATCCATCGAAGAACTGGTCCCCATCATCGAGCGCACTCGCAAGATGGCCAGCCACGCCTTCGGTAGCAGCAAACTTTACTTCGAGCGCTACCTAAAGAATGCTAGCCACATAGAAGTGCAACTTATGGGCGATGAGCACGGAAACTTGATCCATCTTTTCGAACGGGACTGCTCCGTCCAACGAAGGAATCAAAAACTCATAGAGGAATCCCCAGCCGTCAAGCTAACCCCCAAGCTACGAAAACGATTGTGCAATCTGGCTGTGAAATTAGGGCGTAAAATCGGCTACACCAACGCTGGCACCGTCGAATTTCTGGTATCCGCCGACGGACAGGTCTACTTCCTGGAAATGAACACGCGGCTACAGGTAGAGCACGGTGTAACAGAGCTAACGACCGGCGTTGATGTAGTGGAGTTGCAACTGAGGATAGCGGCCGGAGAACGTCTCCCCGTCGAGCAGAAGGATATACACCCCCGGGGTCACGCCATAGAGGTCCGAATTTACCCGGAAGACCCTGAGACCTTTTTGCCAGACGCTGGGACTGTCACCGAGCTTAACCAACCCACTGGAGAGCATATCCGCATCGACAGCGCACTGTACCAAGGCTATCAGGTAGCCTTAGAGTACGAGCCGCTATTGGCCAAGGTGATGGTTTGGGGTGAGAACCGGGAAGAAGCGATAAAGCGAATGTCCCGGGTCCTGCTGGCTTTTCGTTTAGAGGGCGTAAAGTGTAATATACCCTTGATGCGGGATATATTAGCCACCAAAGAGTACACCGGCAGCGTTTACCATACCGGCTCAGTGCCTCTGTGGTTGGAAGAGCGAAAACAAAGGCACAACCAATGGTCGGCCAACGGCAAGTCCGCAAACGGTGCCTCTAACAACGGCGTTCACTCAACCAACGGCCAACGCAAATCGGATAAAGAAAAGGCTGCAGCCATCGGGGTTGCCATGGCCTTTGCGCTGCAGGCAACTCAGAACTCGGGTTCTGCTGCCCCCCTCGTCAGCCCTTGGCGAATTTATGGTCGCAGAGAACAACTTCTATCCCGCTCTATGGGGAATAGAGGTTGGCGCTAACAAACCTGCGGATAAAGGTCGGTGACAACTGGTACACCGTCCAAATTGGCGACCTCACCCAATCACCAGTCCAAGTTACCGTTGAGGGAGAAACCTTCGAGGTGGAGGTAGAGGGGCTATCCCCACCACCAGCCCCCACTCGCCGGGGCCGCTCCCGCTCCCGCCAGACCCAGATAGAAGCTCCCACCGCTCAGAGCCAGTCCTCGGCAGCAAATTACTCCGACGATATACTCCGTTCGCCCATGCCCGGCCGGGTCATTTCTATCTTGGTCCGTCCTGGGGATAGTGTCTCCGCCGGCGACGAAGTCTGCGTTGTAGAAGCAATGAAGATGGAGCAGAGCATTCGCGCTCACCGGGACGGTGTGGTGAAAACGATTTTCGTGCAGCCCATGGACCCGGTCAAAGCCGACGACCCGCTGATTGAGCTGGAATAGCCTGTCAGGCAATCTCCACCAATTGGTTCGATGCCGAGTTTCGGTCGTCGAATTCAACTTCTGTTTGCCATGAGGAGATAATCGATGCGAATTGGATTGATGCACGGCGCTAGACGTGAACCGTTCACCTTGGGTGAAGCCGTGGAACTGGCTGTAAGAGCAGAATCTGATGGATTCGACTCTGTTTGGTTCCCTCAACTCCCTACGTTCGGCCCCGATGCTTTAACGGTGATTGCGCTTGCCGGAGCCCAAACGGAGCGAATCCAGCTCGGGACCGCCGTCCTCCCGACATTCCCAACCCATCCGCTTACAATGGCCAAGCAAGCTCTGACGACTCAGGCGGCCTGTGGTGGCAGGTTTACCTTGGGGCTTGGCTTATCTCACAAGCCCATGATCGAAGATGTCATGGGACTCTCATACGATAACCCAGCACGACACATGCGGGAGTACCTGGAGGTCACCAGGTCTCTAATTGATGACCATACAGTCGATTTTCAGGGACAAGAATTTCAGGTCAAGGCTGACCTCACAATTAATGGAGCATTACCGGTGCCCATTGTGATTGCCGCTTTAGCGCCTAGAATGTTGCGGATGGCGGGCGAGATTGCTGACGGCACAGCAACGTGGATGGCTGGAGTGAGAACAATAGGCGACCACATCGCTCCCCGGATAAATTCCGCCGCCCAGTCAGTCGGCAGAACTGACCCGCGAGTGGTTGTTGGACTGCCGGTTGCGGTGACCGACGATCCCAATGGGGCACGGGACGCCGCTGCTCATGTGTTTGAACGTTATGGCCAACTAATCAACTACCGCAGGCTTTTGGACATCGAAGGCGTAGAGGGGCCTTCCGAAGTGGCGGTGATTGGCAACGAATCCCAGGTGGAACAGCAACTCAGAGCTTTCGCCAGCGCAGGAGCGACTGAGTTTATTGCATCAGTTCTGCCAGTGGATGGAGAGAGCGATGAATCTATCGACCGGACAAAGAGGCTGTTGAGTAGCTTGGTGGGCAAAATTTAACAGAGCCTGAGCCTAACAAGGCTAAAGAGTTTGGGAATCTGACACTATTCCCTAGCTCAAGTCCAAGTCCATGGGCTTGAACATACAGCCCTCGACGAAGATATCAAAGAAGTCTGGCGTAGTCTCCAGTTCGATGTGCTCAATCTTGGGAGCCATCGCTTCGGCCTTCCGCCTCATATCTCCTGAAGTCAGCATCAGTGTGGCGCCCTCAAGAGCAGCGTTGCCCACCTTCACTATCTTATCCTCGGGGACATTGGCGATAAATCCAATCTCCAACGCGCTGGAGACGTTGACATAGTTGGCGAATCCTCCAGCCAAATAGAGTTTGCTCAGCCGGCCAATCGCCACACCATAGCGCCGCAAAGCGATGTACTGCCCGGAATAATTGGCCGCTTTGGCTTGAGCAAGGGCGCTGATGTCGGCTCGGGAGAGAGCCATGTTCATCTCCGGCGCAAAGCAGAACTCGCTGCTCCCGTCTTGGAACACTCCCAGCGGGTTCATCATTCCCGCAAGCCTCAATTCGGCCAAAAGGTCCACCAAGCCGGAGCCGCAGATGCCCTCGGGCTCACCGCCGCCGATGGTCTCGTATTGAGCTTGTCCTTCCTGTATGGTCAACGACTCGATTGCCCCGTCGTAGCCAGGCATGCCATGAGATATCTGCCCGCCTTCAAAAGCCGGGCCTGCGGGGCAAGAGGCGGCCATCATCCGGTGCACGTTGCCTACCACCACCTCTGTGTTGGTGCCCACATCGACCAACATGGCGAATTCATCTTCATCATCCACACCCACCTCATCCATGGCCACTGCCAACAGACCCGCAGCAGTATCGGCACCGACGTGACAGCCTATCAGCGGCCCTCCGTAGACATTAGCCGCCGGGAACACCCTTATCCCCAGGGCCTTTGCGCTTACGTTCAGACTGGTGGCATTGCGCAGGCCGGACAGGGTTTCCAACTCTGTCACCGACATATAGGGTTTTTCGCCGATGGGTTGGACATCCACGCCGAAGAAAATATCCCTCATGGTCGAGTTTCCCACCACCACCACCTCATAAATCAATCGGCGGTGAAATCGCAACCGCCTCGCCATCTCGCCTATCTCAAAATTCACCGAGGAAACCATGACTTGCTGCAGTTCACCGTGGAATTCCCCACCGTCGTAGGCGATGCGGTTCATGATGTCGCTGCCGCCAAACCGCTGTGGGTTCTCAAATGACGCAGTGTCCTGTATATCTCCTGTCTCCAGGTCAACCAAGTTCATCACCACAGTGGTGGTGCCTGCATCGACGGCCAGTCCAAATATGCTCCCTCTATATTTGTCTATGCGCCTTTCTTGGCAATCCTCCAGTGGCTGAAAATACACGTTATCGCCCTTGCGATAGGTCAGTGGTTGCAACGGCACGGAGCGGCGCACCGAATGGGTGAGGATTCGGGGCTGCCGCCGCAAGATCGCAAATTCTATGTCTTGGTCAGGAGTGGTGACCGCAGCTTGGCAGGCCAGGCGGTAGGAGTCTCGCAAGAACCTTTCGGAAGGGGTTTTGTCCGACAACCCTTCCATTCCCCGGCGGACATCTACGATGCACTCGTGGCATTCGCCGTTCCGCCGGCAGGAAGTGGGAACACGTACTTTGAGCTGGTCAGCATATTCGAACAAGGTTTTGCCAGCCGCAAGTTCAAGCTGATGGCCTTGGTAATGAAGGGGAGACATGGAGCTATTTTAGCAGGCGCAAGTTCAGCGAGAACAAGCGTTGCCCCACAACTGTCATTCTGAGGAGCGTAGCGACGAAGAATCTTCTGCCGCAGACGTAATGATTCTTCGCTTCACTCAGAATGACATTGTTATTAACACGATTATGGGAAAGGTGTAAAGATTGGGGCGAGAGGAAACTTTGTGAGGTCAGACTTCCCAGGCGGCCCGGTAGTCCAGGTTGTCGCTGCCGGTGCAAAGAGAAAGATTGTCTTTGATGTCGAATTTTGACTGATTGCGGCAGCGGAATCCGGCGGTGCACCGGTCTTGGGCATTCTTATAGGGGCAGCGCCAGGTAGACACCTGGTTGGTGGTGTCCGAGATGCCCCTGAATATCTCTTCCAGCCGGGCAATGCTGGCCTGATAACGTTCTTTGTCTACTTTTTCGTTCATGATTAGGCTTACAGATTCTTCGTCGCTACTCTTCTCAGGACGACCATGTTGGCCAATCGACCTACGAACCGGTTGATGCTCCTTCCCTTACCGCCTGCTCCTCCACCAACGTCTTCGCCAGTTCCACACAGGCCATGGCATCGCCGCCGTAACCGTCGGCGCCCATGTCGTCGGCAAACTCTTGGTTGAGGGGCGCTCCGCCAACCATCAATTTGACCATGTCCCTCATACCCGCATCCTCAAAAGCCTGGATAGTCTTGCCCATGTTTGGCATAGTCGTAGTAAGCAAAGCCGACATTCCCACCACTTGGGCTCCATGTTCCATGGCAGCGTCGATATATGCTTCAGCCTTGGTATCCACTCCCAGGTCATGAACCACGAAGCCGGAGCCGCGGAGCATCATGATGCATAGATTCTTGCCGATGTCGTGCAGGTCGCCTTTCACCGTGCCCATTATGATTGTTCCCTTAGGTGGAATGCCCGAGGCCGACAATATGGGCTCGATGTGGGCCATCCCGGCCTTCATAGCCCGGGCTGCCACCAGCACTTCTGGTACGAAAATTATGTTATCCCGGAACTTGACACCCACCAAGGCCATGCCGGCAATGAGGCCGTCATCCAAGATGGTGTTGGCTGTGAAGCCCTGGTCCAAGGCTTCTTTGGTTAGCGAGTCCACCTGATTATTGTCCCCTACGATAAGGCTGTAGGAGATTTCTTGCATCAATGGGTCCGCTTGCTCGAATAGGCCTCCGATGTGCTTTTTCTCGCCAGGATTGGCCACGTGTTCCAACTCTTGGATCAATCCATCATTAGTTAGGGGCATTGTTATCGCTCGCTGCGTGTTCTCTACACCAGTCTTTAACGGCTTTGGGAATCTCAATCAGGTTCTCCAACTTGGTCGCCAATGGCACGGCGCATTCGGGGGCAATCAGGTCAACTCCGGCATCCAAACAACGGTAAACTTCCTGCCGCACCTCTTCAGGGCCTCGGGCGTACAGGGTATCCGGGTTGTTAATGTTGCCGACCATGCGGATGCGACCGTCTACAATGTCCATCGCCTGTTGGGGATCGTTCTTGGAATCAAAGTGGAAGCAAGCCATTCCTGACTGGGCGATGTAGTCCATGCGATCCAAGGTGTTGCCGCAGATATGCAGAATCAATGGAACGTCCAAACGCTGGGCCATTTCCTGATGGATATCCAGTAGGAAACGTTTGTAATACTCCCCGCTGACCAAGTCTCCGGTGGCATGGTCGGGGAAGGTCAAGACATCGGCGCCAGCGTCAATCTGGGCCTGACCGAACAGCACGGATATCTCCTTCAGGCGGTCCAAGCAGCGCATCACCATGTCCGGGTCGTCAACCGTCATAAGCAGGAAGTTCTCCACCCCAAAAACATGGTAGGCCAGGGTCCACGGCCCCATGGTCTTGCCGATTATCGCCACCTCGTCGCCAAACTCTTCTTTCAATAGACTGATGGACCGTATGATAGCCTGATTATCGGGATGCTCCAGGAACCCGCTGGGTATCTTGATGTCGTCTGGACCCTTCCAGATGGGATTGGCCATGCGCACCGTGGGCCAGTTGTCCTTCTCCTCCCACTGCATATCGCAGCCAAGGGCCGAAGATTCTTGAATGATGCTGAAGTAGGGCATCACCGAATCGAAGCCCAACTCGGTATATCCCGTGGCCGCCAGCCGCGCCGCCAATTCCGGCTCCCGGCAAGCGGCGGGGAAGGGAGCGTCGGCCAAATCCATCAATTCAACCGTCGACACGTTGGTGGGGTTTGCCACCGGTGTCCGGTCAACCGGCTTCCCTGCCAGGGCGTTCATCACCCGTTCCTTGGGCGTCATGGTTTCATTTCCGCCTTGAATTAGCGCCATAACTTTACCTCTCTTGGAAGATCTACTTAGGCTGGAAGACCTGCTCAGACTGGAAAATGTCCCGGCCAATCAGGTTTGGGAGAAACCCAGGGTACTGGTGGTCATCTGGCCGCGCAATGCTTCCTCTTCCGCCATATTCTCTACGGCCGAAACGTTTCTCGAGTAGGGCAGCAATATTCGCATCAAGCCGTCGTGGCGTTGGCCGCATGAAAAGGATACCTCGGTTTCGCCCACTTTTTCCATCTCGCCGTAACGCACGAAACCAGCCACCACTGCTTTGAGGCGCAATGGCCCATTCGCGGCCTCTCCCTCTCCGGAAACATGATAAACATACCGGTCGCTTTGTACTTCGCCCGATAGGCTTAGAATCAGGCTCGAGCGGGTGTCTTTGATTGACATGCTGCCTTGTGGCGCAGTGTAATCCGGGCTCTTGCCCACAGCTTGGGCCATCAAGAATTTCAATGGCCGAAGGTGAGGGTCTCCGCAGGACATTCTCACCTGGATGGGACTGGATGCAACCGCCTCCAATCCGCCAAGAGCGATAGTTTGGTCCCGTATCTGCGTCAATCTCGCTTCCACTCCAGCCTTGTTGCTAAAAGACCACACGGTGTAGATACCGTCTTTCACGTAGAGACCAACCGAGATGTCCTCGAAGTAAGGGTCTGCGGGAATCAGCTCCAGGCAGCTGCCGTAGCGCTGAAGGATGTCCGCCACTTGCGGCACTGTTCTGGTTGTGTTGCCAGCGGATGATTCGCCGGCTGGTTCGGATAGCGACATGGCGGTTCCTATCCTTTTAATGCCTTGGCCAGTGCTCGAATGTGGTCCGGTCCGGTGCCGCAGCAACCCCCCAGTATTTTTACGCCCAGACCAGCCAAGGTTCTGAAGTGTTCGGCCATAAACTCGGGAGATTCCGGGTATACAATTTCTCCGTCTTTGAACTGGGGGATGCCAGCGTTGGAGTGGAGCAACAGGTGACCTTCCGTTGCCTGGCGCATCTCCTTTGCCACCTGAACCATGACCTCAATGCCATTGCCGCAATTGGCTCCTACCACATCGGCACCGGCGCTAGTCAACCCTTCAGCCGCCTGTTGGGGTGTTACACCCATCATAGTAAAAAAGCCACGGGGGCCGGGGTCGAAGGTCATGGTGCACATGACTATGAGCTTGGTGTTGTCTTTGGTGGCCTTGATAGCCAGGGTAGCCTCTTCCAGAGCGGTCATAGTCTCAATCACCACACCGTCTGCGCCGCCTTCCTCCAAAGCCACTGCCTGCTGGGCGAAGGCATCCAGCATCTCGGCTTCGCTGACAGGGCCCAAGGGCTCCAGGAATTCCCCAGTGGGTCCCATGGAGCCCAGAACATATCTTCCGGGAGGAGCCTGGCTGCGGGAGTGCTGGGCGGCCAAACAGTTAAACTCAGCCACTCTTTGACCAAAACCGTACTTTTCCAACATGAAGCGGTTGGCCCCGAATGAATTGGTTAGAACCATGTCCGAACCGGCGTCAAAGTAATCCCTCGCCATCCCTCGAACGACCTCTGGCTGCGTCGCATTGAACTCTTCGGGGCAGCCTCCGGACTCCAAGCCGTGATCTTGGAGGTAAGTCCCTGTAGCTCCGTCGGAGATAAGCAGGTCGCCCTGATTGAGCCGGTCCAGAAGGGATTTGTTGTTTGCGCTCATCGTCACTGCCCTATGGGCAGATTATCTAAAAGTAAAATTGTCTAACAGGGATATTTGTCCAAGATACAGGAAATAGTCGGTGCCGAAAAGGGCGGGCAATTCCCTTTACCGGGAGAATCTTAGTGCATCTTTTCAAGGGCATCAGCCGTCAGATACCCTCTGTATTTCTTTACGGGCGATTATTGGTGGACTAGCCGATGATGCCAAGGGGGTAGTAGAAGCTAGGCGCTGGCGAATACGCTGAAAACGGCTCCTTGTGGGTCCTGAATCGTGGCAAACCGGCCAATCTCTGGGATGTCCGTCCCGGGCACCAAAACCGTTCCCCCCAACGATGCAGCCTGACTGGCCGTGGCATCAACGTCGGCAACGCTGAAGTACACTGCCCAGTTTGGCGAGACAGGACCCATCTCCGGGGTGATACGCATGACTCCGGCAACATCGGTTCTGGCGGCCTTCAGCATCGTATATTCCATCGGGCCTTGCATAGCGGCGCTTTCGACGCCCAACAGGCTTTTGTAAAATTCTATGGCGTCATCCGGGTCAGTGGTAGCTAATTCGTTCCAGGCTATGGCTCCCGGTTCTCCCTTGACTCGACAGCCGATATGGTCTTGGGGTTGCCAGATTGCAAACGCTGCGCCTTGGCGGTCTTGCAGCATCGCCATTCGGCCCGCCGTAAACACGTCCATGGGGCCAAACAACAATGTCCCCTTGGCTTCTATCGCCATGGCTACAATCTGGTCCACATTGGAAACGGTGAAATACGTATTCCAGTGTGGCGACACTCCCTGATTCTTTTCTTCCTCGGACTGCTTATAGATTGACGCCGCTTCCAATCCATTTAGTTTCTGCATATGGTAGTACTGGTTCTCACCAATCTGCTGAGGGTCATCCACCCACCCGAACAGTGCGCCGTAGAAAGCGAGCGCTCCTTCGTCGTCGGTGGTGGAAAGTTCGAACCATGATGGTGTCCCAGGAGCGTGGCTAGTAACATCCGGCATGATTCGCCTCCTATGTTTACCTTCGTAGAGTTAGGCCAACTAGATTTATGTTACCTAGAATGAAGTTATTTTGATGTCCGCCGGAATGATGATTGGCGGTTTTTGACGCTGTTTCGAGGATATACTGCGTCAGCTTTTAAACCGTTTGCGGGAATCCTCGTAAATTTGGATGTACTCGGCTGGGGAAGTCTTGGCAATCGCCTGGCCGACGAGTTCTACCGGCAGGTCGTCCAGCGACTTGAACCGGACGCAGGATTTGCCCATGTCTAGCCTCTTGCCGCTGGCCCGGTACGCTTCCGTGAACCATTGCTCGGTCTCCGTATTGCCGTAAATATTCATGAGATACACGGCCATGTGGCGCTTTTGGGAAGCCAAAGCCGCATACATGAAGGGATGGCCGTTATAGGTCTTGGGGTAGGTTTCCAAAGGAATCACGTAGGCTAGCATCCCAAAATCCACAATCTCTTGGTACCCGTCGGGCAGGTTGTCCAATATCGCCTTTCGCACCCACTTCTAGAGCTGCTCGTCTATCTGGTGGAAGGGCGTCCAGAAACTCTGAGGGAGACTGAGAATTGATAGCATTCATGGAAAGATCCCCTTGATATGCGGTTCTGACATGAAGGCGCCAAATGGCTCGGAGATTTCGCCCTTTGGGCGGTCAAGCGGGTTTCATGAGTCCCATAAGACTACACTGCCGTTAAGGCAGACGAAATAGATTTTGGATTCTGCTCCAAGATACATCAAATCGGACGTGGGAAAAAGAGGAAGCTGTCGCGGGACCAGCAGTTAAAAAAACCGGGAATCAACTACTCACACCTTCGTTCTTGTCAGGGGCGAATGATGGCTGCTGGGGATCCAGCAAATGCGGGGAACAATAGTAAGCGTGCGGTTTTTAGGAGTTGGCGTTGGAGTTGGCCTTAAGCATCTGCTTGGTAGCATGGGTAAAAAGTATGGTGGCCCCACCCGATGCGAATTGCGACAAATCGCGCGCCATTGCTTGTCCCATTTCCGAGTTGAGCCCTTCTTGCATGGCGTCTTCGGAGTCGAACTGCAATTCCACTATCAGATAATACGGCGGCTCACCTTGGGCCGCCCCTGCGACGAAGTTTGTCGCCATTTGCTCAACGTTTGGAATCCCCAAGAGCAGGGGCTGATGAATGTCGGTGAAGTAGGTGTCGAAGGCGTCTGATTCTACGGGCCGACCATAGAGAATCATTACGTTTATCAAATGGGTCCTCAGCTTTTCCGGCCCGCCTTATTTACACAAAGCGAGCCGGACTTTGGCTGCGAATTTAGCCTTTGCCTACAGGCTAACTCTTGCCTACAGGCTAACTCTTGCTGACTTTTGAAGTGATGCTGTTGGCATGGGAAACCATACCATGAACGGGAGAATACTCAATCAAACGCTCAATGGTGCGCAGTTGGTCGTCGGTGAGATTCCCTTTTACTTTTACTTCGCAAGTAATATTTGGAATACATGATGCGTGTTGGTCCGGCCCTTTGACCTCAAAGAGGACGCTCGGGTCAACATCCGCCCGGATGATAATTTCCATCCCTTCCAGGTTTATTCCATTGCGAGGAGCGTTTAGTCCGATGCTGTTGCTCAAGCATGCGCCCAT
>DCAE01000115.1:66981-70669 GCA_002311385.1 Dehalococcoidia bacterium UBA1141
ATGGCCTCTTCCACCTCTTTCCAGGCTCCATAGGAGAAGGTGTAGTGGCGAGTGTCACGGTCGATTCGATTACCTGCCAGCGAGTAGGGGCCGATATGGGTGGTGTTCCGGCCCGAGTGGCCTTCCCATACGGACCTTGATTCCAAGCCCAAAATCACTGGGTTTTCCTTCAACGAAGTCCGAAAAGCTTCCAACTTGTCCAGATCCATTCCTTGCACGAAAGCCATGCTAGTCCTCCATTCACTAATTTAAGTTTTAGTCGGCGTTCTAGGGAGATTGAACCCCGCGTTCACTTCAGTCAAAGTCCAAACAAGCCAAGTCCAAACAAGAATTAGCCGGAACTAAGCATCAGTGTTCTGGAATTCTTTGATGCGTGTATCCCAGGTTGGGTGCATGGTCAGGCACTTATGACTAAATGGAGATTCTAAGAGGTATGCGGGCGAGAAGGCTTGATGAAGGTCATAAGGCGAACAGGATTCCTTGGAGAAATTATTAGGGCGAAATTATTGGGTGCGGCAGGGTAAGCAGCGGGGCAGCAGATTAGGCGGAAGCGGCGTCAGCCACTAATTTCCGCACTAATGGCAGCACGTCTCGGGCCACCCGGGTGCATTCCTCAACGTGGGGGAAGCCGGAGAGTATGAATTCGTCGATGCCCAGCTTCCAATAGGCCAATAACTCATCGGCAATCTGCTCGGGGGTGCCTACGATGGCGGTTCCGCAGTTGACCCGCACTTCCGACAAGCCATTCCACAGGTGGGGGCCTAGGCGGTGGTTGGGCGCTTCCCTGGCTTGCGCCTGCTGACCGGCCATTTGGGTGCCCTTTATGACGCCTTGACGCTGTGCCTTGACCGCCGGGTCGGCGTACTTAATCAACTCTTCGGCAGCATGCCATGCCTGTTCCTCTGTGTCTCCCACAACCAAGTGAGTCCGCAACCCAAATGAAGGTGTGCGGCCAGCAGCCCGGTAGTGGCTACGCAGGTCGTCCAAGCGCTTGGCTGTATTCTCCAGCGGTTCGATCCAGCCCAAGTGAACGTCGGCTTGTTGCACCGATAATGCCATGGCCTGCTCTGAGACTCCGCCCAGGTAAAACAGGGGAGGATTTTCCCCTGGAGCCGGAGAGCAGAAAGCCTCATCCAGCCGGTAGTGTTCGCCGTGGTAGGTCACCGGACCGGTCCCTTGCCAAAGTTTCCGGCAAGCGTCTATGAATTCTTGGGCTCTTTCGTACCGAGTGTAATGATCGCTGGAGTCGCCCAGCCTTTCCAAGTCGTTCTGGATCCCACCGGGGACTATATTGATGTTCAAGCGGCCATTGGATATTTGGTGGAGAGCGGCGGCCATCTGAGCAAAGAGGCCCAAAGAGATGAAACCGGGCCGCACCGCCACGAGAAAGCGGATTCGCTTTGTTACCGCCGCCAAGGCAGTGGCGGTGGTCCAGGTTTCCGCCAGCGGTTGGTCTTCGGCGAAGAGGCCGTTACTGAACCGTGTGGGAACCAGCAACGAATAAAAACCACAATCCTCGGCCGTCTCCGCCACGCGGCGCAGGTAGTCGAAGTCAGGTGGGCGCTGGGCAACCTGAGTGCCCGCTCTGTCGCCGTCACCGTCGATGGGTATAAACCAGTCGAACAGGAGCTCGGGCCTTGCCTTATCCGTGGTCACCAAACGCCTCCGTGGTCTCAAATTAAACGCATGAGCCAACGCTATATTATGTGTTGGTTGGATTACATGCTAAGTTCCCCGGAATCGGCGGTCAAGGGGAGCCGCAAAGTTGAGCGGAGAGCGAGTTTCATCTTGGAACTAATGGACACAGGCGCGCGGCTGAACGAGTGTCTACATCCGGTCCATGGCAGCCGAGAACTTATCGGTGCCGTGGCTCTTTACCAGCCTGTTTTTTTCTCCGACCATTTCTACGTCTCCGCATTCCTCCAGAAACTCGATGTGGCTAATCACCTCGCTGTAGGCGAGGTAAAAGTTGACCTCATCTAGCCTATTTCCGGCAAAAAGATTGTGGGTTATGTCATTCATGTTGATAGGCTCGTCTTTGACCAGTTCCAAGAGGCGGTAGCACCTATCCCTGTGGTGCTCCAGAAGCTCTCCCACTCTGTCCAGTCCGATAGGGTTGAACTTGCCCCGGTGGACCGCCCTGTGTGCTGGCAACACAGTTATATCGTCCCCTAATCCTTCAACCTTTTTCAGGGACTGGAAAAACACCTTGAGGCCATAGTATTTGTTCTCGGTCCGGTACTCTTCGGGCAGGATATCTTGGAATTTTTCGTAGCTGAGGCTGACACTAGGATGGGGAGTAATCAGAGGCAGGATATGGTCGCCGGAGAACAAAATTTTTTCAAATTGAATGCAAATCTCATCGGGTGAGTGGCCGGGGGTATAGTGGAAAGTAAGACCATCTGCGACCATACCATCCTGGATTGCGTTGTTTACGTTAAGCTGGGTGGACATTCGATGGTGGTCGTAGATTCGCTTGATGAATTCTTCCTCTTCGGCCTTGGGGAAACCCTTGGTCTGCTGGCGCCACTCCATCTCCATTTCCCAACGGTTGATTCCCAGCAACTCGCTGTAAACCTCATGAGCCCATAGTTCGGCTCCGCTGCGGTTTACCACCTCCAAACAGTTCCCGTCGTGGTCCAAATGACCATGGGTAATAACTATGCGGTCCACAGCGCTGAGAGGGTAGCCCACCACCTTCAGTCCTTCTTCCAAGTGCTGCACGGTGCCGTTGCATCCCGTATCAACCAGGGTCAGATGGTCGCCTTCGATTACATAGCTCCAGGTGGGACCAAGGGGAGTTTCCCAGGCTTGAGGCACGCCAATAGCGTGGATAACCACACCGTCCGGGAAAGTGTACTTGAGCACCATCTTGTTGCCAGAGTCGTCGCCGGATTTTAATATTTCCGGTTCCATGATTGCTTCCTATCCCTTAAAAATCCGGCTTTTTATAACTTAGGCCGTAATTTATTCCTGTTTTTACTCATCACGGGCCATGTTTGGTTCAAAAAAAGACCCTTCATTCCGAAGGGCAGCCAGTGGGTTGAAACGACTGATTGGATTAACCGTTTTCGCCGGACAAACCATATTGACGCTTACTTGGTGGACTGGCACATGAACCTTACAGTCATAGGTTCATGGCATAATATCATGCAAAACAGATGAACCGAAACGATTGAAGAGGGGGGGAAATGGCGACCCGGATCGGATTCGAACCGACGATCTTTGGCTTGACAGGCCAATATGTTAACCGCTACACCACCGGGCCAACTTCGCCACCGGGCCCAAAAGGTCT
Organism: Dehalococcoidia bacterium UBA1141; assembly: GCA_002311385.1. Taxonomy (GTDB): domain Bacteria; phylum Chloroflexota; class Dehalococcoidia; order Lucifugimonadales; family UBA3495; genus UBA1141. The sequence goes on from DCAE01000115.1 coordinate 70,277, forward strand.
CGGCAACGATTTGAGTGTATGATTATACGATTTTCGTGTCAAGCGTACCTATCGCCGGGGTAAACAGATTGTGAGCCAGTAGATGCCTAACTTCTCGGCTCAATCTGTAGAAAATTTAACAGCAACTTCATCCGAAGCAACCCTGTCCGGCCACTCCATTTATGTACCACGCCTATCCCCTGCCTGCCTTGTCTTTCTTATTATCTTCATCGTAGTCGTCGTCATCATATCCAGTATGTCGGCAAAATGCCGGCAAAACACCACGGGCCTAATGCGTCTTTCAATTCCTTAATGGTTGCATCAAGCTAGTTGTCACATTCCATCGCATATGTCTAGATGCTGTGGTTACCCACCAAAGCCACGGACTGGCAGCATCTCTATGGCCTTTAGCTG
>DCAE01000115.1:70855-71446 GCA_002311385.1 Dehalococcoidia bacterium UBA1141
TACTTTAAGACTGTCACCGAATAATTCCCTCCTGAGACCGTTTCGATACCTACGGGAGCGTCGTAATCCGATACCCACACGCTAACCTCGGTGCCATCCGGCGCGGGCTGTCCCCCAATCGTGGCCGTTCCCACAAATACGTGGGGTACAGCGTTAATGATCACAGCCGGCAATGCCACTGGGCCAACCGGTATCGGCGCTATAACTATGACACTGAGCGAAGAACTGCCCTGGTTCTGATGGCTGTCCGAGGCCGTGAGGACGATGTTGTGGGTACCCGCGCTCAGGGTAGTACTGATTGACCCGCCGGTGCCTAGTTGCCCATCGATGTCAGAGGTCCACACAAATAAGGCTCCGGTAAGGTCACCGTCTTCGGGGTCAGTGGCCGAACCGGTGAAAGAGATTCTATCCGTGGTCTGGAACGACATGCCGGTTGATGGGCTGGCGATGACAACAGTGGGCGGCGTGTTGGGCGGCGCGAGTGTGGGTTCCTGAGTCGGTGTAGGCTCCGCAGTTGGCGTGGGTTCCGGAGTAAGTGTAGGTTCCGGAGTAAGTGTAGGTTTCGGGGTAGGCTGTTCCGTCGGCGTTGGA
>DCAE01000046.1 GCA_002311385.1 Dehalococcoidia bacterium UBA1141
CCGGTCTCAAAAACCGGTGGGGGTGACCCCGTGTCAGTTCGACTCTGACCTTCGGCACCACGCATTATAGGCATGAAAACGGCCCTCAGACGGAAAATATGGGGGCCGTTCTTTTGTGTGCTACTGGGTTTTTGCCGACCATTTGCCGACCAAATTTCTAAAAGATAGTTGCGGGGTCTTCTCCGCGGGCTTCATCCATGCCTTGAGAAAACCTTTCAATGGCTTCTTCTTGCATACCTGGCAACAGGTGGCTGTAGGTGTCCAGGGTTATCACTACGCTAGAGTGCCCTAGTCTGGCGCTGATGGTCTTTGGGTCGACGTGCTCCCTCAGCATCAGTGAAGCATGGGTGTGTCGTAGGTCATGCAGCCTTACACCAGATATCCCGGCTTTCTTCACTACGTCGGCGAAGGCATGGGTTAGAGTGTCCGGGTGGAACGGTCTTAAGTCAGGATGCCTAAAGACGAGGTCAGATTGCTCCCAAGGAACCCCGATGGCTTCACAGTCTTGTTGCTGTTTGATTCGGAAGCCGGTTAAAAGGGTAACCACGTCCTTAGGAACGGGTATCATCCTTCTAGCACTGGCGGTCTTCGTGGGTAAGGTCTTTAGTCCCTGGCCAGTTACTCGTTGTAGCGTTTCATGTATGGATATGGTCCCTCTATCTAGGTCTATGGAAGACCAACGGAGACCCAGGAGCTCGCTTCTTCTCATTCCAGTGTAGGTACTGACGAAGAAGAAAACCCCATATGGGGATTTGGCAGCAGTGGTCAGGAACAACTGAGCTTCCTCAAATGTCATAGCCTTCATTTCTTTTCTAACGGCTCTAGGAGGGCTTACCGCATCGCATACATTCCACGCCAACAGCCCCCATTTCACGGCATACTTCAGGGCTTCCTTCAACACCCTGTGACAATGAGTGACACTCCTGGCTGAAAGCCCTTTGTTGGTCAATTGGGAATAGAGGTTCTGGACGTGTTGAGGGGCAAGTTTCTTCAGCCGGATTGTGCCGATGTTAGGTGTTATGTGAAGTTCAATCTTCTGCCGATACCCCTCTGCAGTCCTGGGGCCTGTGTTGATGTCGGCGTAATCACTAAGCCAATTCCCTAAGAACTCTCCTACCGTCACGTTGCTAGGGTCTAGGGGAACCCCTTTGTCCCACGCGGAAACTAACTCACGAAGCTTCTGCTGGGCCTGAGATTTGGTCCCTTTCACGCTGACGTATTTGCGGTTCCGGGTACCGTCTGAGTCCCGGCCTAGGTCAATGGTCAATTCCCAGCTGTTTTTACTTCGTCGACGGACGCTTCCGTTCATTTGGATTCCACTCCTGACTTTTTATTTCTGTAAGACCGCATCCGTTGGCGGACTGCACACAGGCTCTCTTCCCCGCGTGAATAGGCGGGTGGAGGGCAATAAACTTGGTTTGTGCGTTTTGGCGCAAAGACGCTGCGGCATTCCTGGCAGACCCTAAGTTTTGGACTTTCTGCCAGCTTCAGCACGTGCCACCAAATTACTTCGATCAGTGCTGTGAACCTCAAGGTAGTACCAACTTGCATGGCCTCGTCATCCACCTGAGGAACTATGTGGATGCCAGCCACGTTTGGTCCGATGAGTTGGGTTGCGGCGGAAAGTAGCAACTTTCTGGTCCCCTCCGGCCCCAACTGAGGGTCATCCAGATAATGCCAAGAGAAGTAATCACTTCCTGCCGGGAAGACCAACGGCCTGGGGATCTGGGCCAATGCATCAATCAGGTTGGCGTCGGGTTCGTTTTTTACCACCGCTAGAAGAGTTGAGGCAAGATATGCAGCGACAACGTGGGCTTTGACCCACGTTACCGGATCAGCCACTCGCTCCCTGGATTCGCTGGTACGTGCCGTAGAGCCCGACTTAATGCCTTCTGCCCGCCGGAGTTCGGAATATCCCAAGCCACCCCACCGTTCACAGAAAGAAAGGATGGCGCCGGTTTCGCTCGGGGTGTCGAAAGCAGAAAACAGCCTGAAGAACTCCTGTAGAACTTCGGGTGATTCCGCCGGAAAAGAATGGCTGTTCACCGGCCCCGTGCCGACGATCTCTCCGCCGTCCATATCGTAACTTTGGCGTATCGGCCAATTTCCGAAAACTTCCAGCGGCTGGGCCGCTGGCACCTTCTGAAGTGAGCCCTCCACATAGTCCGGAGACGGCCACCGGCCGCCCAGCTCCCTCAAAAATGACATCGCGCCTGGAGATTCATTCATGCTGCAACCTACCGTTACGTGCTTACATGATTGACACCGTAACCACCAAAGGCTAGAATGGGTTCATGAGTTACGGAATAATATCTATATTACCGTAACTTTATGAAGATTGTCAAGGGAGGTCTGAAATGGATCAGAAGAGCTACGAGAAATCCGTTTACACAGTTCCCCAGGTGGCCAAGATCCTGGGCATCAACCGCAACCTTGCCTACGAGTTGGCCAGAAGGGGCGACTTACCAGTCCTCAGATTGGGAAAGCGTTTGGTCTGCCCGAAGCAGGCTATCGACCGCCTGTTGGGCCAAGGCAGCGAGTAGCCTCGGCCATCATCCTGTGCAGGAAATCCACTCACCAGCATTAGCACGACCAGCACTTTTCGCAACGCCGTGGGAAATTTCTTCTAGTTTGACCGGTAGGGTCTGAAGTCTCTTCCCGGCACTTCAGTCCGGCGGCTCCAGCAAGTGTAGTTTCAAACGTAGCTTGGAGTGGCTTGAATGGGCGCAATTTGCCTTCCGCCAAAGGCTAACTGAGCAGGGGCGGGATCATTCGTGAGATCCCGCCCCAATAGAGAGGTAGGTAGAACCAAAATGTTTGAAACTAGCGTGACCACTGCTGAGATTAATGATGCATGGGGCCAGTGGATATCCGGTCTGGCAGATTGGGAATGGTTTGTAACCATAACATTTAGAGATCCCACCCCCAGGCATGGGAGTAATTGGACGAAGCCAGGCTGGGGCCAGGCGAAGAAAGCATGGGCTCAATTTGCAGATTTCATAATGAGCGATCCACCCTGCGGAAGGTGGGTTCGCTGCTTCGAGCTGCACAAGTGGCGAGGGACGCCGCACATACATGGCCTTATATCTGGCGTGAATCCCGAGTTGAATATCAAGTCCGCCAGAGATTGGGCCTACCATCACTACGGCATTGCCCGGATTGACCGCTACGACCCCAACTTGGGTGCGGCCTGGTACATCACCAAATTCGTGCACAACGATAATTTCGACATCGACTTCGGAGGTGATTTCCATACCGCCCCAGGATGAAAAGGGGCGAATCACACTCGGTAGAGGGTACATGGACCGGATTCGGGTTCGGGTTCGG
>DCAE01000150.1:0-752 GCA_002311385.1 Dehalococcoidia bacterium UBA1141
CCAGGAGAGCTTCGTGCCCATGGGTGCCGAGGGCTATCGAATCGCTATTGGAGCAGGAAGCACCCCTCACAACCTGAGGGGGTCCGCAGTTCTAAGGGAAGACGTGAAAAGCTATCGGAAGGCCTGGATGGACGCGGGGCACCCCGGAGACCCGACTACCGTGGTCCGCGTACCCACCCTGGTGGCAGACACGCAGGCGGAGCCACGCGGCGGACTGAGGACCTCATGAATCTCGCCAGAATATATTATGCCGGAAGGGTGGGCATCGGGAGCACCGACGCGGGCAGTGCCGGCCCCTATGCGACTGCGGAGGCAAACCTGTTTGGGACGCCGGAAGAAGTGGTCGACAAGATTCATGAGTTTCGGGAGGCCTTTAACACAGACGAGATAATGTTCGAGTGCAACTGGACGTCATCACTCCCCCGCGAAGTCGTAATGGATACCCTGCGGTGCATCATCGACAAGGTAATCCCCGCGTTTAAGTAATGCGGAAGGCCAGCCAAGGGTTACCATGCGTTTGGCGGCGGCAGTCATGAAGGGTTTTCCGGCTGCGTGTCGACATTCTCTTTTGGCTGGCATACTGCAGCTAAACTGATACAGAGTGCCCGCTGCCGCAGAAATCAAGCCCGAGTGTTTCCGTAGAAGCGCACTAGTCACTGTGCTACACCCTGATATGCCGGGGTCAGACTTGTTTGATAGGGCTTAGTAATCGTCGAGGCTCAACACCTAAACCGCTCTTTTCAACCAGGCAA
>DCAE01000150.1:885-4548 GCA_002311385.1 Dehalococcoidia bacterium UBA1141
CTCCCGATACCCTACTTTTGCTACCTTCAGGTATCACTGTTTCGGGAATCCGGTCTTGGGTGGAGAAGTTGGCCGAGGTGGCCTAGTGGACGAGAAGATGGACTGAGTTGGATTGTTACCAATTACTCAAAGCGACACCCACACCGGGAAGCCATAGGGCCCTTACAGGGAAAGTGGTAAGTCGAGTCCCACTTTAAGGCCCGACCCGTTTGTCGCAGACATCAAAGAACCTACAGGGACGACACTTGTATGCCTGGGTAGCAGACTTGAGCGGAAAGACTTTCGAAAGGTTGTTGCGGATCAAAGCTGGTTTGGAAGAAGAGTCCGATTACCAAAACTTAGCGATGATTCTAGGCGTGGCCCATAGCTGATTCGTAGCCTTCGAACACTATGAAACAATAGTGTCAGTCAGCCAATCTATTCGATCCTTCCTCGGACCTGCCCTTAGCGCCATACATGCAGCGACCGTTATAAATCGCTCGCCAGTCTGCTCATGTTGAGTTGAAACCATTTACGGGTGCCTCTGAATCGCCTTCAACGGACTTAGGCCGAACCGATGGATGTATGGGCATCGTGTTGATGACTGTTGGACGATATGGGCGGCAACACCTCACGGTTGAAGCGGTCGTCTTGAAGATTGAGAAGGAAGCAGTCTACGCCGATAAGGTGAAACTCCAACATTCTTTCTCGAATCGTGTCCGGACTGCCAATTAGCCGGCTGGCGTATCCCTCGTTGGTGTCCAACATGGTGATCTTCTCTTCGGGCGAAGACCACATGCCCTCTGCTCCCCTCACTTTGAGCTTCCTGCGTTCCAACAACCCCGGGTCCACAGAGTCGAGCATCGAGGCCAGCTCCGCTTCGGCCTGTTCGTCGGTGGACCGGCACAATGGGGTGGCATTCATCACGAAACGGACCCTTCGCCCTGTTACAGCCGTGCGCTGGCGAACCGATTCGATAATTTCCTTTATTTTGCTCGGAGTTCCTCCATTCAGGAACATCCAGTCGGAATTGCGAGCCGCCATGTCCATGGCTGCATGCGATTGGCCCCCTTGGAACACCTCCAGCCTGGGTTGCACTGGCCGGGGCTCCAGTCGTAGACCCTCGACATTATAGAACCGTCCCTCAAAACTGAACTGAGGCTGCTCCCAAGCACCCCTCATGACCTGGATGAACTCGGTGGAACGAGCGTAACGCTCGTCGTGCTCCAAAAGCTCGGCACCGTACATGCCGAACTCGGCTTCGTGCCAGCCCGACGTCACATGGAGTTTCCAGCGGCCGCCGGTCAGGCGGTCGATGGTGGCGCCCCACTTCGCTATGGGCGCCGGTGACAAGAAGCCTGGGTGAATCGCGGTTATGAAATTGATGCGATGGAAATGAGCAGCGTAAAAGCCAGTCATGGCCAGGCAATCGTAGGAGGAGGCTTCCATTTCCTGTCCGGTGCCCCACCAGCGCTGTGCGACCAGAATATAATCTATGCCCATCTCTTCGGCGCTTTGGACCCGCGCTAGCATTGGTTCGTACAGCTCCCTGCCGTGCCGGTCGACGTAATCGGTGTTCACAGAGCCGTCCTGTCCTTTAACTAATTGAGGACGACCCATGGAGTTATAAGCCCAAGTGCAGGTCAGAATTCGCGACACGTTTCACCTTCGGTGTTCCGCGCTCGCGTCCACGAGAAGACGGAAGCTCATTAATAGTGGGGGGAATCGGTGGCAGCCCTTTTCAGAGCTACAGACGGTATGGGGAGATATTATCACCTTTACGGAAGGCCGAGAAATATAAACGATTTCATCGCACTCTTTTACTGAATCCGGAACCTTTACCATAAAACCACCGTAAGCAATGGACCGACCTTCGCCCAGACAGTGACTGTAGAAGCTGAAACTAAGGCTCGCCGTCAAGGGATTGGTTATCTCTAGTAATCGGTTACATTTACTGACCGCATCCCTTTCACGTCTCATCAAAGTCCACTATTCGCCGATAGTGTTAGTGTCACCGGTTCATAGTTTTCAGCCTTGTTGGTTCGGCGAAACCGAACTGACGCCCTGTTCGCCCCAGTACAAGTAGATTTAGAATCCCTTGGGGTGTGGCTCTCGTATCAAACTGGTCTATAGGCAGTCCCGATGCGGCTAGTAAAGTAATCTCCAGTTGGCGTGAGGCCTCTGGAGTAGTCCATTTCGGCAGGACCGGAAACATTTCTATGCCTCCGTTAGCGGCTACCTTGACGCTCCATCGCGGCCTATCTACAATTGATTCGGCTCCTCCCAGACGTTACGTGATTCAATCACCCCCAGAGATTGCGGCTAGTGTTGCGTCCTGAAGGGTGGAATCGAAACTCAATGTGATTCAATACTGAATGCACAGGGGGTGCCCACCATGGCATTACCGCCCTACCGAGTGGACTATAGCCCCATCATAGACCGCCCGCCTATTAAGTGGCCCAACGATGCCCGCGTCGCTCTTTGGGTAGCTCCCAATGTGGAGCACTATGAGTATTTACCCGCCCTTGATGGCCAAACGAACCCATGGCCCCGCACTCCTCATCCCGATACCCAGCAGTATTCATACCGCGACTATGGAAATAGAGTGGGCTTCTGGCGCATGCTTGAGGTGCTTGACGCACACAGCATTCGGTGTTGCGTATCGCTAAACCTGGCCGTCCTTGAGCATTTTCCCGAGGTCGCCGAAGCCATGGTCGCGCGGGACTGGGACTTCATGAGCCACGGGATATACAATACCGAGTTCATAAATACTTGGTCGGAGCAGCGGGAGAGAGCGTGGTATCAGGACTCCATCGATACCTTGCGACGCCACACAGGGAAACAGCTAAAGGGGATGTTTGGCCCCGCTGGCTTCAGTTCCGAGAATAGCCCGGACCTTATGGCAGAAGCCGGGCTAATTTATCACAGCGACTGGATGCACGACGACCAACCGGTACCCATAAAAGTGAAAAACGGAAAGATGGTCTCTGTACCTTATTCGATCGAAATAAACGACGGCCTGTTGTTCAGACAACACTTCGAGGGTGACTACTTCCTCGAGATTTGTAAAGCGCAGTTCGACCAACTCTACGAAGAAGGAGCCGAGAGCGGCCGCGTAATGTGTATCGCCATCCACCCTTATCTGCTGGGCCAACCCCATCGGATCAAATACTTGGACGAGGCCCTCGGCTACATCATGTCTCACGACGGCGTTTGGCAGACCACCGCTGACGACATAGCCGAACACTACATTGCCAACTATTATGACCAGTCGGTAGCGCATGCGGAGCAATTTAACAAGTAGTTAACCCAGTGGCAGCGGGCAGACAGTTATCGGAGCGATTGGAGGCACAGGATGCCAGCGGAACGTAGTTTTGGGATGGACCACAACCACTATGACTGGTCCCCGTTCACCAAGAGAGGTGTGTTGCGTTGGCCGGAAGGCGCTCGGGTCGCCCTCTGCGTGATCGTAAATCTGGAACGATTCGAGTGGCAGGCTCCCGAAGGAAGCTTCCAAGTGGCTGCGTTGTCGGGAGGAGTTCCACCGCCACGGTTCCCGGATTACATGCGCCTCTCACACCGTGATTACGGCCACCGGGTTGGGATTTTTCGCGTGTTGGACGTCCTTCAAAAGTATGGGATCAAGCCCACGATAGCGTTGGACGCCTTCTCCGCCGAGCATTA
>DCAE01000018.1 GCA_002311385.1 Dehalococcoidia bacterium UBA1141
AAATCAGTGACATCGGCACCCTCCGAAACTATGTGGTTGCCGAGGAGTAGGGGTGATCAGCTAACACCGAGATTCTCCATCGGCGAAACGTCCAAAGCCGATCGGTGAATATCGGCGCGCCCAGACCAAAGCCCTTCCCACTCTACGATTGTTCCTTCATCAAGTCGGCCACCCGCTCACCGATCATCATAGCTGTGCCACTGGTTCCCGTACAAACTATGTCGGGCATGACGGAGGTGTCTACTACCCTTAGCCCATCCAGACCATGGACTCGGCAATACTGGTCGACCACGGCGGTTGGGTCGGAGGCTGGTCCCATCTTGCAGGTGCCAGACATATGCTGAGTCGAGCTGAATCTGAGACTATCGTCTATCCAGCGATCTAGGGTCTCATCCGTGGACAATTCCTCGTCCGTGGGGGAGAGTCGCATAGCGATGATGTCCTGGTAGGAGTCGTTCTCCAGCAATCGTACGCACAGGCGCACGGCCTCGCGCATCCGTTGGCGGTCCCACGGGTCTTCAAGGTATTGGTAGTCCAGGTAAGGCTGGGCGTGGGGATCGGGCGAGGCCAGTCTAACTTCGCCAGTCCCGGCCGGCTTGTAAAGGCTGGCCGAGAAGGACATCCCAATGGACTCGTTTGGGTCACCTCCCATCTGGGTCGCAAACGAACTGGGGGTTATCAGCATGTCGTTTCGGACGCTGGACCCTGTAGCGGTGTAGTGAAGCAGGCACTCCCTCTTGGGGGCATCGGGGTCCATCTGAACACCGTCTTTCGCCTGAAGTAGCATCGAAACTTGCGGGTGGTCCCGCATGTTCTGGCCCACTCCGGGCAATTCGCAGACCACCGGTATGTTGAATTCGTTCAGCTGGCCGGCTGGTCCTACACCCGACAACATCAGCAAGTGGGGCGATTTGATCGCTCCGGCGCTGAGCACGATCTCCCGCCCTTCCACGACGAATGTTTCTTCGCCGCTCTCAACTTCCACTCCGGTGGCTGCCTTGCCTGAGAACAGGATTCTGGTGACCATCACGTTGGCCTTGATAGTCAGATTTAGCCGGTATCGGTTGGGGTCGATATAGGTCAAGGCGGTGCTCATGCGTACGCCGTCGAGATTATTTACCGGCACTGGACTCACACCAGTGGACTCTGGGTGGTTGATGTCCGTGGATTCCTGGAACCCCACTCCAAGGCAGGATCGGTAAAAAGCCTCCTGGAACGGCAAGAACTCTTCCCGCTTGTAACGCCGGACTGGGACCGGTCCGTCGGTGCCGTGGAAATCGTCCTGGAAGTCCCAGTCGGTTTCCATCTTCCTCCAATAGGGCAATACTTTAAGGAAGGACCATTGGTCGTTGCCTCGGGCCGCCCAATCGTCAAAGTCCTCCGGTGAGCCGCGGAAGAACTGGGCGCCGTTGATGGAGCTGCCACCGCCCATGGCCTTGCCCCTCGGCACGGGAGTGGGCTCGGTCTGCTGGCGAGTCGGTCTGCCTTCGAATGACCAGTTATGTGGAGCGTCCACCGCTGAGGCTAATGGGTTGTAGCTGTATTTCAAGTCATTTGGAAGGAGCGAGAAATGAGGATATTCGGGGCCCGCTTCTAGGAGCAACACCGATCTTTGCGGGTCTTCGGAAAGGCGGGCGGCTAGGACGCAACCGGCGTTACCTGCGCCGACTATTATCACGTCGTACTTCATTCAGAAACTCCGTCCGAATTGAATACTCACCGGATGACCTCATCGTATTTCGCTCCGGTGGCGGCTTCTACATCAAACATCGCAAGTATTGCGATGTCTTTCTCCTTTATACTGGATCGCAGTACTATATGCCAGAAATAGGGGTATAAATCAACCGACAGAGCATCGGCCATCATTTGATGGAACTCCCATAGTCAGAGTACCCAGCTGAGGGACTAAAACCTTTAAAGGCGGTGGACGATCCCGACCTAGGTGGTGGACATCGACACCCCGATCCGATTCACAGCATAGCCACGGGGCAGGCTTAAATTATCTAGCGGGATTTGGCTAAGGACTGGCGGGCTGCTGCCAAAGAAGAGCGGGCTGAATTTTCTGAAGAACTGTACCGTAGCATAATGCTGGCAACTCTCCCAATCTTTTTCCCGATTTCCGTTAGGGTAAATAGGCCGAATTTTTTTTGAGGGTTAACTTCATGATTGAATCCGGTAGAGTCGTTGGGCTCTTCACAGTGGACCGCAGGACTGCTCCGATGAAAAAGGTAAAACAAATGAATGCATTAGCCGGAAGAGGCATAGAAGGCGATCGTTATTTTCTAGGCACCGGGACTTACTCGAAAAAGCCGGAGCCTGGTCGGCAGGTCACTTTGATCAAAAGTGAAGTGTTGGAGTCGCTCAAGGACAATTTCGAAATAACCGTAAAGCCGGAAGAGTCCCGCCGGAACATCCTGACTCGGGGCATTGAAATCAACGATCTTATCGGCACCGAATTCTATGTGGGACGGGTACGATTGCGGGCCCACCGGATCACCCAGCCGTGTCCGTATCTGGAGAAGCTCTTGGATCAACCGGGGTTATACAAGGAGCTCTGGGACAACGGCGGCATCAGCTGTGAGATATTAAGTGAAGGGGTTATCAAAGAAGGGGATATCATAACCACTTCCCTGGACTAGGAGTGAATACCCTCCTGGATGAGGCAGATCTGGTGTTGCCCCTTCTGAGTAGCCAGGTGAGGGCTAGAAAGCCCCACTGGCGATTCATTGAGAATCAGGGCCAAACTTCGTCCGTGTCGTGGGCGCCGGCCAGCCGGTTAGAGACCAGCTAGAACTCTGGGCCGAAGCCGACACGCCATTGGCGGAAACACTGGCCATCTCAGGCGATTTGAATATGCTGTCTTTGATGGAGCGCGTGCTGTCCCAGCAGGAAAACAAACAGGGCCGTAGGTTCACCTGATTACGTTGTTATGCTGCTGTGCTGGGATCTATGGGCCCACATATTAGTGGTCATACCTGCCGAATTGATCGTCACCAGCACGGCCAGCCCATGTTTCAGGTATCGTTTCACTCTCCCTCGTCTCTCCGTCCACTAGGCCACATCGGCCAACTTACGCATCCACGACT
>DCAE01000152.1:0-1455 GCA_002311385.1 Dehalococcoidia bacterium UBA1141
GGGCAGCACCGCATCGGCGGCCCGAGATGTCTGGCCATGATTCAACCCAGGGGAGGCATTATTGGAATTACGCCTGAGAACACCCCTGGACATCTATGGCCACAGCACAAACAAGATTAAGAAATAAGGACCACTTTATATTATTACAACCGGGCGGGATTCTTGGGCTCCAAGCCAAGTCTAATCCGGCCATATTCCTCAGCCGCCCCTTCCCAGGCGAGGCCGAAGTGGTGAGAGGCGGCGTGAGCATCACGATGGAACCGTTGCATCGGACTGGAGTCAAAGAGGGCGTGCCCACCACTGGCCTCAAAAAGCCGGTCCACTGCCCGGACAGATAGTTTGGCCACGTAAGCCTGATTGCGACGGACGCGAGCCCGCTCCATTAGCGACAGAGTCTCTTTGATTTTGGCCTTGGCGACAACTTCCCTGCCATCGTCTGCCATAATCAAACGAGCGGAATTGACCTCCGCTTCCGCTTCAGAAAGCCTGATGTGAACAAGAGGGTTTTCAATCATCTTCTCGCCGGTGGTATAGGCTACCCGGCTTCCCATAAGTTCTTCAAAGGCTTCCAAGGCTCCTTGTGCCATGCCCACGATAGGAGCTGCCAAAGAGTAAGCAAACATGGTTTGTAGAGGAATCCGGAAATTGAGCGTTTTGTGAATGGTGCGGCCTGGGGATTGCCCTCTCCGGAGGTCAGCTACGGAGACGACACGGTATTCAGGGACGAAGACCTCGTGAACCAAGACATCTTTACTACCTGTACCCTTCAGTCCCGAGACGAACCAGTTGTCTTCGATTGTGTAATCAGATTGGTGTACCAGGAGCCAGATCAACCCGCCCGGTCCCATCCCTGCCAATATCGCCCAGGTTGAGGCGTCACATCCACTGGAAAAGCTCCAGCGTCCGCTGAGCTGATAGCCGCCCTTGATTGAAGTCACCTCGGCGCGGGATGGGTCCAAGGAAGTGGACGACAACACATCCACTGAGTCAGACCAATACTCCTCCTGAGCTTTTTCTGGGAACATACCCGCAGCCCAGTTGTGGGCAGCCCAGATCCCGTAGCACCAAGCTGTAGAGCCACAGCCCCGCCCCAGTTCGGCAGCAATGTCCAGTACCACGGGGTAATCGATGTCATATCCACCGAAACGAGTAGGCTGAGCGGCGCGCAAGATTCCTGAAGAGTGAAAGTCATCTAATGTCGCTTGTGGAATTTGGCGCAGTTCCTCGGTCAACTCCGCACGTTCGCGCAGTACGGGGACCAAGTCAGCGGCCCGGCGAATCAGATCTTCTCGGTTCACCATCCGATTACCTCGCTGTGTTGATGCTGCTGGGAATGCTACTACGCATTTTCTTAGGAACTAACGTCCGGTGCCGGGTTTATTAGGACAGCCGGAATAATCACCGGTGGTCGAATGTTTGAGGATATTGTATCCAGATCTCCTATTGGGCAAAAAA
>DCAE01000152.1:1541-2078 GCA_002311385.1 Dehalococcoidia bacterium UBA1141
ACAGTGCCGCTAGTTGCGCAGCTATTGGGCGGTCCACCCGCCGTCGATGACCAGCTCCGCGCCGGTAACGAAAGAAGATTCATCAGAGGCCAGATAAAGCGCGCCGTAAGCAACATCCTCAGGCTGCCCCAACCTGGCAAGCGGCGTCGGGTCCAATCGCTGAGCCTTGAACTGAGAGTCGGCGATGGCTTCCTTCGTCATATCAGTCTGGATGACTCCAGGATGAATTGAGTTACACCTGACGCCATCGGTGGCGTATTGGATTGCGGTGGATTTGGTGAAAAGCCGCACCGCTCCCTTGGATGCACTATAGGCGGATGAGTAGGCTGCTCCGACTAGTCCTGCGACAGATGAGAGATTGATGATGGAACCGCCACCCGCTTCGCGCATGGCTGGTATGGCGGCTTTGGCACCCAGAAAAACCCCCTTAGCGTTGATGTCCATCACCTGATCCCATTCGGTGGAACTGGTTTCCTCCACCGGACTGGTGCGGAATATACCTGCGTTATTGATAAGAATATCCAGCTTGCCGAAGCG
>DCAE01000152.1:2345-2467 GCA_002311385.1 Dehalococcoidia bacterium UBA1141
CCAACTGTTGGCAGATATTTCGGGGATACTACATCCGAAGCTACTCTTAAGCAACTAAAATGAGCAGGTAATTGGCCTATGCAGGCACGGTCGGCCGGAAAACGGGTTTGCAAGCGTGCCAG
>DCAE01000152.1:2767-3246 GCA_002311385.1 Dehalococcoidia bacterium UBA1141
GATCGTATCGCGGAGCTTCACCGGAGTCGCGGGTGGAACATTATTCCCACTGCCAAAACTGTGGGATTCGCCCAAGAGACGGCACTTTACGAAAAGGCCATCGAGGCAGCCAACCGTCTCAACCCGGCATTTGTTGTCATATCCGGAGACATGGTGGAGGACCAGAACGACCCGAATCAATTGGCCGAGTTACGCCGCATAACCGCCAAGCTACACCCACATATCCCGGCCCACTGGGTGCCTGGAAATTGGGATGTAGGCATTACCCCCACCCCCCATACTCTGGAACAATACCGGGACAATTTCGGCGCTGATTATTACTCCTTCCAGTATGGCGGGNNCGAGCTTCATCGTCCTCAACAGTTGCGTGGGCTACGACGACTCCCGGGCTCCCTGCGAGTGGGACCGACAGATCGACTTTCTCCGTGCATCTCTGGTTCAGGCCCACGATAACGATAGCGCCCACATCGTCATATTTC
>DCAE01000152.1:3311-3821 GCA_002311385.1 Dehalococcoidia bacterium UBA1141
GTCATATTTCTCCACCACCCACTGTACAGTTATGACCCTGGTGAAGAAGACAGTTGGGCGGTCATTCCCCTGAACAAACGCTCGGTATTGCTTGATTTATTTGAGACCCACCGAGTCTCAGCAGTGTTTTCCGGTCATTGGCACAAGTGCCACTACCTAAATCATAAAGACATCCAGATGGTTACCACGGGGCCGGTAGGGTATCCATTGGGCGACGACCCGTCAGGATTTAGGATAATCAAGATTTCTCAGAACAGGATCGAACATCAGTATTATGGACTGGACCAAATCCCAGGACCTGAAGAACTAGCCCTCCCTGGCAGTTATTAGAATGGCCCAAGATCTTATTGCCAAACTTCTTACCGCGTGGCAACGCCCGTTAGTACTACAGGCATAAACAGCCAGAAATTGGCCGGACGATAAGTTCTAAAAACGTATCTGGTGCTATAGGACAACATACTGGGTAAGGGGCTTTGATCCACGGGGCGCTGAATGCAAATTCTTGATAAC
>DCAE01000152.1:4013-5392 GCA_002311385.1 Dehalococcoidia bacterium UBA1141
TGCTAATCTTGGCGGGATTCCGGGGGCGCCTGTCGGTAGGACGGTGAGAACTGCGGCTTTTTGGCGAACAAGAAAAGTACCCCGCTTAAAGACCCGATTCCCCCGAGAATGAGGAATGCCAGCGTATAGTTTCCACGGGCGTCGAACATGGCGGCGGCGAAAAGCGGTGCTATCAGCATGAACATGTAAAGCGGCGCCATGGAAATCCCCGTGATGGTGGCGTAGGCACCCTTACCAAAGTAGTCTCCCCTTATGGCTGTGGTTAACGGGACCCGCCCGCCAAAGCCCGCGCCGTAGACGACTGCGAACAGCACGGCCATGGTCAGGTTGTCAACAAAGGCCGCCATAAGGAACCCAACCGCCTGCAAGGTCGTGAAACCGAAGATGGCCAGGTTCTTGGGCACCCGGTCACCAACGTAACCTCCAATTAGCTGGAAAACCGCGCCCACCGCCATCAGCACAGACCAGACGTAGGCTGCAGTTTGTAGGGACAGCCCTTGGTCGGTCAGCATGGGCACCATGTGGACCGTCAAGGTGGCGATGAGCATCGACGACAGGGCGTGGCCGAAGGTTATGAACCAGAAAGCGCTGGTGCGTATAGCCTGCCGTGCGGTGAACTCTGGCCCGTCGTCCAAACTGTCCGAATCAATTGAGGCTCCTTCCTCAAGGAGTTCCGGGGCTTTCGATGGAAGAGCCCCATCTGGCCGTTCACCGTAGTTTTCTGGGCGCTCGCGTATTAACCGAGATAGAGGCCATCCCGCGGCGAGAAACACGATTCCAATCCACATCGCCGTGGCGCTCCACCCGTGCTGAGCAGGGTTCACCGCCCAAGCTAACGCGGGAACCAACAGCAGTCCGCCCAGAAATGAGCCTTCGCCTGCCACCGCCATGGCTTGGCCCTTCTTGCGGTTAAACCAACGGTTTATTACAGCCATCATGGGCAGCCAGGTGCCCGCCGCCGTCCCGAGCATGATGAACGAGTATGAGACGTAGAAGGTAACTATATGGGTCGTTTGGCTGAATAGGATGAACCCCAAACCGGTAATCGAAAACCCGATGAATACCATCCGTCGGGGGCCTAGCTTGTCGATCAAGTAGCCCATGAGAGGACCGATCAAGCTGCCTTCAAGCTGAGCCATGGAAAAGGCGCCCGTTAGTTGGGTACGGCTCCAACCAAAGTGCATTTCCAAGGCCTTAACCCACACACCCACTCCGTTCCACACGGGCCCGCCGGCCATCGCAGTCACCAATACCGTAAGACCGACTAATTTCCAGCCATAAAACAGCCCTAGCACTCGGGTCGCAGCACTGGGCTTAGTGTCGGGTTGGGTCATCTTATTTGAAATGGAGCCTCGACCGGATGCCTGGCCAACTTTCGC
>DCAE01000025.1 GCA_002311385.1 Dehalococcoidia bacterium UBA1141
CTAGTCTCATGGAGGAAGTTTAACATAAGAGCATAGAGTTCTTGGGGAAGAGTCTGGGGAACCCTTTCTTGCAAGAAAGGGTTCCCCTAAACTCGGAGGCACAAACATCGACGAACTAATCGCCCGCGCTTTGGAAACTGCCCGCCTGAAAGGAGCGGGCTATGCCGACGTGCGGGTGGTGCAGACCGAGCAGGAACGCTACGTTGTGCGCAATGGCGCCGTTGATACCCTCAGCATGGACCAGTCCATGGGCTTCGGGGTTCGGGTGTTGGTGGACGGCGTTTGGGGCTTCGCCTCCAGCCGAGACTTTTCGGCAAGCGAGGTTGACCGGATTGCCGGATTGGCCATACAGGTGGCCAAGGCTTCGAGGTTGGTCGGCCTAGAGCCAGCAAACCTGGGCAGCCCGGTGACAAGTGTGGGCTCTTACACAACGCCAATCAGCGTTGACCCCTTCACCATTTCTCCGGAGACCAAACTGGCTTTGCTCCTAGAGGTGGACCGGGGCATGGGATCGGTTGCTGGCATCTCCGCCCGCCAATGCAATCTGGTCTTCATCAAAGAGCAAAAGACCTTCGCCAACTCTCAAAGGGCTCATGTGGAGCAGACTATCTACGAATCCGGCGGAGGCATGCAGGCCACCGCCGTGGGCTCCGGCGAGGTCCAAAGACGATCATATCCCGAGTCCCACGGTCGTATGCAGGGCTGTGCCGGTTGGGAGTACATCACACGCATGGACCTGCCCGGCAATGCAGAACGCATCGCCAGCGAAGCCGTGACTCTGCTCACCGCCGACCAGTGCCCCAGCGACATCACCACCACGCTGATAATTGGCGGGTGCCAGCTTGCTCTGCAGGTGCACGAATCATGCGGCCATGCCATCGAACTGGACCGGGTGCTGGGCTCGGAAGCAGCCTTTGCCGGAACATCGTTTCTGACCACCGACAAGCTGAACGATTTTAGCTACGGCTCCGAGCACGTGAATATGACCGCCGACAGTCTCAGCGCTCCCGGCATGGGCACCTACGGTTGGGACGACGAGGGTGTTCCTTCCCAATCGACGACAATAGTCAAGAACGGCCGGTTCGTCGGCTACCTGATGTCCCGGGAGTCTGCCGCCACTCTGGGGATGGAGTCCAACGGTTGTATGAGGGCCTCTTCTTGGAACCGCATCCCGCTGATACGCATGACCAACGTCAGCCTGGAGCCGGGGGATTGGACGCTGGACAACCTGATAGCCGACACCGACGACGGCATCTACGTGGACACCAACAAGTCTTGGTCCATAGACGATCACCGCTACAATTTTCAGTTCGGCACCGAGATGGGCTATGAAATCAAGAATGGCAAACGAGGGCGGCTCCTCAAAAATTGCACCTACACGGGCATAACACCTGAGTTTTGGAATTCGTGCGACGCTGTCTGCAATCGTGACCACTGGGAGATGTGGGGCACGCCCCAATGCGGCAAAGGCCAGCCGGGTCAGATTGCACATACCGGTCACGGGGCCTCTCCGGCCCGCTTTCGAGGCGTTCGCGTTGGGGTGATGCGCTAACACGCTCGGATTTTCGTTTGGTTTCATAATCTAGAGGCTGACAAGATGATTGGGAAAGAGATGTGCCAGGACATCCTGGACAAAGCCCTGAGAGTGTCCAACGCTCTGGATGCCGACTTTTATCTGAGCAGCCAGGAGCAGGGGCTAACCCGGTTCGCTGGCAATTCCATCCACCAGAACGTCTCCCACAGCGACGCCCAGCTTCACATACGGGCGGTGTCCGGCAGGAGATTAGGCCGGGCCGTGACCAACGACCTCAGCGACGCTGGAATCGCCAAAGCGGTGGGGCAAGCCGAGCACAATGCTTCGCTTATGCCCGAAGACCCGGACTTCCAGGGTCTTCCCGACCCCGCTGACCAAGCTGCTCCAACAAACAACACCGATTCCCACGACCCGCCCACAGCTTCCTACTCTCCGGAAGAGCGGGCCCAAGCTGTTGGCATCGTGTGTAGCAAAGCTGCCAGCAGCGGTCTGAAAGCCTACGGCGCCTGCCGAACCGGGACGCAGGAGATTGCTGTTGCCAGCACCCGCGGCGCCAAGAACTACCACGTAGCGACCTTCGCTGGACTGTTGACTACGGTGATGAGCGACTCCTCCTCCGGATGGTCCAAGGGCGGTTCTTGGCGGATAGCCGACCTGAACCCTCAAGCGCTCGCCGAAGAAGCCACGGACAAGGCGCTAAGAGGCGAGAACCCTCACGACATCGAGCCCGGAGAGTACGCGGTTGTGCTTGACCACTACGCCGTAGACGACATTCTGGGGGCTCTGAGCCTCTACGGCATGGGTGCCCAAGCGGTCCAAGAACGCCGCAGTTGGATGAACGGACTGGAGAGGGAAGGTGCCATGAGTCCCAGCGTTTCCATCTGGGACGACGGCCAAGACCCTTCCGGGTGGCCGGTGCCCTTCGACGCTGAAGGTGTACCCCGTCAGAAAGCGGCCATAGTCCTGGATGGCGTCATTGGCGGCCCGGTGCACAATTCCTACACCGCCGGAAAAGAAGGCAGAACCTCCACCGGCCACCAAGTCAATTTCACCGGCGCGCCCTACGCCACCAACCTTTTCATGAAACCTGGAGACCAGACCGTGGACGAGCTCATAGCCTCCACCAAGCGCGGCCTCTACATCACCCGCTTTCACTACACCCGCTTGTCCCACAACAAAGGTTGTGTGATGACCGGCATGACCCGCGACGGCACCTTCTTGATAGAGGACGGACGTATTAGCCATCCGGTCAAGAACCTGCGTTTCACCCAATCCTACGTGGAGGCACTGGCGGGTGTAGAAGGGATTAGCCGCAACACGAAGTTGATTCTCAGCGAGGTGGGTTTCGCCACCAGAGTCCCTGCGTTAAAACTGGCCAGCTTCAACTTCACCGGCGTCACGGTCTAATTTCGTCAGTGACCTTTCGACTTTAGCTGGCTAGAAGTTCCTTCATAGCATCGTCCACGAACTTTGCGTCTTCGGGATTAAAGCCCGGACCGCCTGCCAGGTGCCCCCAGATGGACTGGATTGGCCGATATTCCGCATTGGGCATGAAGCCAACCTCAATCTGACTGTCTTCGGGCGTGAAGTAGAGGTCCGTGACGCAGGGCATCACTATTGCTTTGGCTTTGATGCCTCCCAATGCTTTTTCATAATCGCCGCCGTACAGCGGGTTGTCGCTGAGGTCGGCATTCTGCCAGGTCCAAATCATGGCCAGGAAGTTGTTGGCGTCGCTGAGAACCCGGCGTCCTTCCCAGAAGGACACCAGATAATCTTCAAGGGAAGAGTAGCCTATCTTGAGGTAGATTTCTTCCCTATAGAAAGCCTGGGACACAGCCCACCCGGCGTAGACCCGGCCCATGGCCCGCAACCCTTTGGTTGGCGGCTTGTCGTACCAGCCGTCTTGCCAAGCATCATCGGCGGTGAGGGCGAATTTAACGCCCTCCAGGAAAACATAATTGTGGCGGGACGTTTTTGCTGAGCCGCAGATGGGCAATATGCGTTCCACAATGTCGGGGTAGAGGCAACCCCACTGAAAGGTCTGCTGAGCGCCCATGGACCAGCCGGTGACCATGGCAATTTTCTCCACGCCCAATTTCTCGGTCATCAGCCGGTGTTGCAGCATCACGTTGTCGTGAACGGTAACGCCGGGAAACCTGGCTTGGCCGTAGGGCGGCGGGGTGTTGCTGGGCGACGATGACAGGCCGTTGCCCAGCATGTTGGGAGCCACGATGAAATACTTGCTGGGATCCAAGGCCTGGCCCTCACCGATTATCCCTTCGTTGGCGGTGTGCTGGCCGCCGAAGAAGGTGGGAAGAACGATGGCATTGTCCTTAGCGCGGTTCAGAGTGCCGTAGGTCTTGTAGGCGAGCTTGGCCCCACGCAGGGTCGCCCCCGATTGAAGCACCGGATTGCCCAACTCGAATATCTCAAAATCAGCCATTTAATCAGCCCATATCCAGCATTTGTAAATTTTCCCCGTTTCCACGACCCTATATAATAAAGAGTCACCAAAGCCGTTTCACCGTCGGGCAAGGGTAACACGGGGTTAGGCTCATGGACATCCAGTCTCGGAGGAGTGGGTGATGATTCGGGATTGCCGGGATAACGAGTCGGAGATTATCGGCCAAATTATCAATGATGGTGCCCAAGCTTACAAAGGGGTGATTCCAGCCGACTGTTGGACTGAACCCTACATGCCGCAAGCCGAACTAATTGAAGAAATAGCCGCCGGAGTGCGATTCTTGGGCTACGAAGAAGACGGTCAGTTGGTGGGCGTGATGGGAGTGCAAGATGTGCAAGACGTGGCTCTGATTCGCCATGCCTACGTGCGCACTTCCCACCAGAACCGCGGAATCGGCGGTCGATTGCTGGCCTATATGTCTGAACAGACCAACAGGCCGACGCTCATAGGCACTTGGGCCGACGCGTCTTGGGCGTTGCGTTTCTACCAAAACCGGGGGTTCCAATTAGTGGACGCAAAATACAAAGACCCGCTGTTAATCAAATACTGGACGGTGCCTCCACTCCAAAGGGAAGTCTCCGTGGTTCTGGCCAACGAACGCTGGTTCGCCTCCACTACTTAGCTAAATCCGAGCGTATTTTGACACCGGTCCCCGATAGCTGTTAAATGAGGGCACTTTAATCAGAGAGGTAAATCATGAAAGCAGCAGTATTGCGTGAGGTTAACCAGCCTTTAGAAGTTGAGGAGGTCGGGATTGACAAGCCCGGCGCCACGGAAGTCTTGGTCCGCACCGGCGCATCCGGTGTTTGCCACAGCGACCTGCATTTTGTAGAAGGCCTTTACGATATGGTCATGCCTGCCATCTTGGGCCATGAAGCCGCTGGGACAGTGGAGGCGGTGGGAGAATTGGTCACCTACGTGAAGCCTGGCGACCGGGTGATACTGTGCTTGTCCGTCTTCTGCGGCCACTGCGAAAGGTGCCTGGGCGGTCGTCCCGTGCTCTGCTCTCGCCTCGGCGTTGTGCGCAGTCCCAAGGACCCTCCTCGACTAAGCCAGGGTGACACTCCTTTCACCCAGATGGCAAATTTGGGTTCCTTCGCCGAGCAGATGCTGGTTCATGAACACTCGTTGGTCAAGGTCAATGACGACCTGCCCTTCGAGCAACTTGCCCTGATTGGCTGCGGAGTGACCACCGGTTTAGGCGCGGCTCTAAACACTGCAAAGGTAGAGCCGGGAAGCACGGTGGCGGTAATCGGCTGCGGCGGCGTGGGCCTTAACATCATTCAAGGCGCGAGATTGGCGGGAGCGCTACGGATTATCGCCATTGACGCCGTGGAAACCAAGCTGTCCATGGCCATGGAGTTCGGCGCCACGGATGTGGTAGACGCTTCCGGCGGTGACGTGGACAAGAAGGTTAGGGACCTCACCGACGGTGGCGTTGATTACTCCTTCGAGGCCATCGGCAAGAAAGAAACGGCGGAGCAATCATTCGCCATGCTTCGAGCCGGGGGCACTGCGACTATCGTCGGGATGATTCCTCAAGGCACCAAGATTGAGTTAGACGGGCCTTCCTTCCTGAGGGAGAAGAGGATTCAAGGCAGCAGCATGGGCTCCAACCGCTTCCGGACGGACATGCCTAGGTACATCGAGTTCTACAAGCAAGGACGCCTAATGCTAGACGAACTGGTCACCCAAAGAATGAAGCTGGACCAGGTAAACGAAGCCTTCGCCGACATGAAAGAGGGCCACGTAGCCCGCAGCGTCATTACGTTCTAAATCAATTCGGCTAGTAAATCTAGTATCCTTTTGCCTAAGAGGTGTCCTAACTAGTGTGGGACGCCCTTAATTACGCCTATGTTTTGTAAAGTCCCTCTTCTTGAAGCGGGACAAATTTACATTACAGCTTTGATTTTCTCTACGGTTTAGAACCAGCCAATTATAAGCTTTTGTCGTGGATACGAACCAGAGTCGAGTGATACCAGCAACACGGACTGGCGGACTTAGTAGGGACGAGTTGGATCGTGAGACCCAGGGTTCTTGGGAGTGGCAAGTTTCACTATTAGTTTTGATCACAATGACTCTACCCTCTCAGTGTTGGCAACCAGCAAAAGTGGGACACTTTTGTTAAGGAGAGATCAGGGGGAAATGGCCGTGTTCTGGGACTCCCGGAGCAGGCGGTTGTAG
>DCAE01000049.1 GCA_002311385.1 Dehalococcoidia bacterium UBA1141
ACCAAACTTTGGACCAAACTCAGGATCATCACGCAGATCATCCCAAAGGCGGCCCGCCCCAACACACTTATATGCTGTGCGGGCTATAAGGCTACTGAAATCACTCCCCGTGTCCGGCTAGTACCCCCCATCGACGGGTACAGGTCTTACACAGCCTACCTACATTGACCTCACGTATCCAGGTCGATTCCCTTTCCGAATACAGTTTTTGATCCTCGTCGCTCTCCCAGCGTATCTCGAGTTCGGGCCATACTTGAGTGATATCTCTCAAGCGTTGAAGGTGAGCATAATGTTCCCTATGAGGATTCCCACGGCTGGTGATGTAAAGTGGTCTGCTTAAACTTCCCCCTGAAAGGTTAAAAGAACTTCTCCGCATGACTGTGCGAGATCCTATGGTAGTCACCGCATACGACTATGTAAGCTCCTGGTAAACCTATAACTTGAAATGGATTCGACTTCCAGGGCATCCGTTTGGCAACTAGTTCTGCTGTGAACAATCACACAAATAAGATTTCCAAGCAAAGTTTGAATCATAGTCGTAAGAAATACATTTTTCAGGTGGTCTTGGCTATTCGCTGCAGCAATTCGTGTTCTTCATCAGTCAGATTGCCGAAATTAGTTCCCAACTCCGTAGGATCGCCGCCAAAAAGAGTTCTGTAAAAAATATAGGCTGCTAGGTATGACCCGGCGACGGTTGGATGACTGCCATCTTCAGCGTGTAACGCTGGTTCGTTATGTTTGGCGAGCAGTTCTTGCCAAACAGTCCCAACGGGCACTACCGTGGCGCCCAGCTCCCTTCCAATTTTGTTGTAACTATCGGTCAACAATCTCTGGTTCTCCGGTTCCTTTTTCCGTGCCCAGGTCATGTACAAGACCATATTCGCGCCGCTCTCTTTCATGGCGGGCATGAATTCGCGCACATTCTCATGGAAACGATTGACGTTCTTGACTGGCAGGGTGCTCTGCTCTTGGAACACGACGTAGTCCCATTTCCCATTTGTGATCGCATCAGCAGCACCGCCATTCCAATGACGACGCAAAGATGCTCCACCCGCCGAGATGACCTTGTATTCGATTGTGATGCCTTTTCCTGCGTCAGCGATCAGGCTCAGCAAACCGGGTAAGTCGTTCTTCGTCGTGAAACTATTACCGATGAAGAGCATTCGGACTGTTTTCCCTGGCATGAACTCCACATCAGACCTATTTCGCACATCAATATTGTGTGCACTATTTGTCCAGAGCGATTCGGTTATCGTAGCACCATATGATCCTGCCCCCAAACATCTAAAACCAGTGTAGTTGGTATCAGTAGCTGGGTATCCATAGAACCTTTAGTAGAAATGGATCAGCCATTGGTTGAGGATTAAGCCACCACAATTGCGCAGGATAAGTCGAAAGCTTAGAATCTCTACCAGAAACTAGTCAAGAATTGCCATCAAGAGGTGACACCGTGGCTAAGAACGGATTCAAGATGATTGACGCAGAGTTGCATGTTATGGAGCCTGTTGATCTTTGGGATCGCTATATCGACGCCGAATTCAAAAGCCGGGCTCCCAGGAGAATGAGCGAGAAAAAGTGGGACATCCGCACCATGGTAGAGGGCGAGGTAATGGCCAGCATGACCGACTACAACTTTCCGGCAATGAATCCCGCGGAGGAAAATGCTTTAGCCGACCGCTACGCCGACGAAATAGCGGCCAATTTCGACCCTGCATCTCAGTTGTCAGCGATGGACAAAGAAGGACTGGACTTGGCGGTGCTCTACCCCACTTCAGCCATGTTTATCACTGCCAAGAACGGCATGGACCCGCGTTTTGCTGAGGCAGCGTGTCGGGCCTACAACGAATGGCTCTTCGACTACATTCAGGAGGCCGATCCTACCCGATTATTTGGTGCCGCCGCGATATCTCCCCACGACGTCGAGACGGCGGTCGTTGAAGCTCGCCGATCCGTGGAAAAGCTAGGGTTCAAAGCCCTTTTTCTGCGTCCCAACATGTTCAATGGCCGAGCGTGGCACGACTCCTACTACGATCCGCTTTGGGCTACTGCCCAAGATCTGAACGTGCCCATCGGGTTCCATGAGACTACTGGCTCTCGGATGCCCGCCACCGGTGCGGACCGCTTTCCCGACGACCTGGGAATCGCTCACATCGCCACTCACTCCATCGAGCAAATGATGGCTTGCATGGACATCGTGATGGGTGGCGTCATGGAGCGGTTTCCCGCACTTCAATTTGCATTCTTGGAAGGCCAGTGCGGCTGGTTGCCGTTCTGGTTGGACCGCATGGACGAGCACTACGAGTGGCGCTATCCTCTGGGTGACATGCAACACCTTAAATTGAAACCTTCGGAGTATTTTAACCGCCAAGGGTACGTAGCGGTCGAAGTCGATGAGAAATTTGTCTCCCATGTAGTGGAAGCGGTAGGGGACGACCGGATAGTTACAACCAGTGATTACCCTCATGGAGATGCCAAGTTCCCCAATGCAATGGACACGTTTATGGACCTACCGTTGAGCGATTCCAGCAAAAATAAAATTCTTTGGGAAAACCCAAAGCGGTTGTACGGTATTTAGCCCCTATTCCCTTCTGTACTTAACGAACAATAGGTCTCTCCCGGAACCGCTAACCAGCGGTATCTTGGTGCTATCGGAGGAAAATATGCAGATTGGTTACATCGGAACCGGAAACATTGGTGAACCCATGGCCGCTAGCATACTGGCGGCGGGCTTTCAATTGGTTGTCTATGACATCGCTGAAGGGAACGCACAGCGTTTGCTGGAGCAAGGCGCTCAATGGGGCAATTCGCCTGCCGAGGTGGCCGCTAAGTGTGACATTATCTGCTCTTGCCTGCCTGGTCCCATCGAGATGGAGTCAGTCGCTCTTGGGCCGCTTGGTATCCTCGAAGGAATTCGCGAGGGCTCTGTTTATATTGATCAAACTACCAACTCGCCGGCGCTTGTACAGCGCGTCCATGAGCTATTGAAAGAACGCGGCGCCGAAATGCTAGACGCTCCAGTCAGCGGCGGCCGCGAGGGAGCAATAATACGGGATCTTCTGGTGGTAGTTGGCGGCGAGGAAGCTGTGTTTCAAAAGTGCCGGCCGCTTTTGGAAGCGATTGGAGAGAGGGTATACCACGCTGGCGGAATTGGTGCTGGCTGCATCTGCAAGATTACTCACAACACTGCTGTCTTTTGCACCGACATGGCAATGGCAGAATGTTGGACTCTGGCCGTGAAAGCTGGGGTCGCGCCC
>DCAE01000012.1:0-43929 GCA_002311385.1 Dehalococcoidia bacterium UBA1141
CCACCAACCCGCCCTGAAAAGTTTTACTCTGGGGGCACATCCCCCAGTCCACCTTGCCAGAGGGGTGGCCTCTCTGGGCACTTCCTAACAGGACAGGCTCCGACAAATCGGAGTGAGGGGAGAGCATCCTCGGACCTCAAACTCCCTGGTCCCGACAGGGCGAGACACGTTCCTGGGGGCCATCTGGTTATTGTGCCAAGCTGGGATACTCATTTGGCCTCCCGATCCAGATGGGTTGGGACACCTTCATGCCGTTGGCCAAAGCCGCAACAGTAGAGGTGAAAGCAGCTATCTGGGGTGGCGATCGGTTTGACACTGCAATTGAGCTGAACTTATAATCTGTAATTGATATTTCCCTTAGTGTTTCGTTATGCCAAAGCGTACCTACCAGCCTAAAAAGCGTCGCAGACTACGCGTGCACGGCTTTCGCACGAGGATGAGCACCCGAGGTGGCAGAGAGGTGCTACGTCGTCGTCGCTTCAAAGGCCGTGTCAAGCTGACGGTCTAGTCTGCTGCTACCCAAACAGCATTCTATTCACCAGCCCATCCACTCCAGGGACAGGCGTCTCAGGAAGAGTGCGGACTTTCAGGCTGTCTATCGTGAAGGGCGTAGCTGGACCAATCGACTTCTTGTCCTGAGGGCACGTCCCAAGGATGAAGGTGTCAGCAGGGTAGGGTTTTCCGTGAGCCGGAGGATTGGCAACGCGGTGGTGCGCAACAGGGTGAAGCGACGGCTGCGGACATCAATCCGTGAAGTCTGCCTTTGTGAAGGGTGGGACATAGTGTTCATAACCAGGGCTCCGGTGGTTCAGGTACGCTTTTCAGCTCTGAGGGAAGCGGCGCATGAGCTTCTCAGGAAAGCGGGTGTGGTGCAGCCACCCGAGGTGGGTAAGCAACCGGAATGAACTACCTGTTGCTTGGCCTGATCAGGCTATATCAGAAGGCGATATCTCCCTACTGGCCCGGTACCTGCCGGTTTGAACCCACCTGTTCTCACTATGGCCATGAGGCCATACGTCTTCATGGCGCCTGGACAGGTGTGCACCTAGCGCTTCGGCGGCTGGGGCGCTGTCGCCCGCTGGGCGGGTCCGGTTACGATCCAGTTCCTCACCTCCCTTCGATGGCTGGCGACCCTGCCCTGAGCGGCGAGCAGATCTGGCACCAGGCACAACTCTAATGAAGACGCCCGTAATCGCTATTTTTCTGGCGCTGATATTTCTACTGCTGGCCGCTTGCACGCCCGGAACTGCTCGCCCCGAATCCGGCTGGGCAGGCCCGGTGCTTTCAGAGAACCTGGTGTACGTCAGTTCACAGGATGGCAGAGTGGTAGCCCTGAACGCGCAGTCCTGTACCCCTGTGTTTGGATCCTTTCCTCAGGAGCAGGATGACCCTCTTATGGGCATCTACGGCACACCCTCGTTAGAGGCTATGACTCTGTTCGTTGGTAGCTATGGCGATAATAAGGTTAAGAGCAAGCTATATGCTCTCAATGCCTCAGACCTGAACTCAGACCCTTTCTGGACCTACCCAGGGCCAGGGGATGATGAGACTGACATCCGCCAGGTAGTGGCGGGCTCCGTGGTAGCCGATGGCAAGGTCATATTCGGTTCTTCAGACGGCTACATTTATGCTATCAACATAGCCACCGGTCAGTTGGCTTGGTCTCCGTTCAAGACCAACGACAAGATCTGGTCCACTCCTACGGTGGACAGCGATACTGTCTATTTCGGGTCCCTGGACCATGGGCTCTACGCTATCTCAGTTGCGGATGGCAGCCCCAGATGGCCAAGCCCCTTCCAGACCGACGGAAGTATCGTTTCGTCTCCGCTGGTAGTCGGAGGCAGGGTGTACTTCGGTTCCTTTGACCGCAACTTTTACGCTGTGGACACCAGGAGCGGCACTCAGGTGTGGAGTTTCCAGGGGGATGCCTGGTTCTGGAGCAGCCCTGTGGTGGACATTGAGCGGAGGGCCATATACATAGGAGATATGAACGGCATGCTGCATGCCCTGGACATCGACACAGGTGTGAAGCAGTGGGAGTTCGACTTGGAGAATCCGATCATATCCACCCCTGTCATGATAGACGGCCTGCTTGTCGTTGCGTCAGATGGCGGTCTGGTGTATGTCATTTCACCGGCTGCCAGCATTCAACAACCACCCTTCATAGACGTCAAAGCGAAGGTCCGGGCGCCTCTTGAGACGAAGGACGGGATTGTGTACATCCACGCCCTGGACCGCAAGGTGACGGCGCTGAGGGTGGGTAGAACGATACAGGACAAGCTCTGGGAGTACGACACAGAGACAGGCGAATGTAGCCGCTAGACCTGACAGATATGGCGATTATCACATCCATATGGAACGGCCTGATCCTCAACCCGATGCTGAACGGGCTGATATCGCTGTACAGCCTGCTGGGCCGCAACTTTGGTCTGACAATCATCATATTCACCATACTGGTGAGACTTGCCACGATGCCGCTGACCATGCGTCAGATGCAGTCCACCAAGAAAATGGCGGAGCTACAGCCCAGGATCAAGGCAATCCAGCGCCGTTACGCCAAGGACCGGGCCCGTATTTCCCAGGAGACCATGCGTCTTTACAAAGAGGCGGGTGTCAATCCGGTGGGCTGTCTGGGGCCTCTGGTCATACAGTTTCCTATCTGGATCGGGCTATACCTGTCCATCATGCAGGCGTTGCCTTCCACCCCGGAGAAGCTGGCAGGTCTTTCCTCTCACCTGTATACATGGTTGCCTTTTGTAAATATAGACCAACTGATTCCACTCAATAGCCACTTCCTGTGGCTGGACCTGGCGGTGGAAAGCCCTTCTCCGGTACTGCCCGTTCTTGTGGGCGTTTCCATGTGGGTGTTGCAGAAGATGAGCACCATGCCGACGGCGGACCCCAGCCAGCAGTCCACCCAGCGCATTATGCAGTGGATGTTGCCATTCATGTTCGCCTTTTTCACGCTGAGAATGCCCAGCGGACTGCCGCTGTATTGGTTCGTCTCCAACGTGATCGGCGCGGTTATCCAGTACCGCATAGCAGGTTGGGGTGGCCTGATACCATCGCCGGCGCAACAGGCGCCTGACGGTGGGGAAGAAGCACATCAAGATGGAGATCCTTCATCGGAGGAGAGTGCAGATGACGAACAGGATGGAGATCAGCGCCAAGACGATAGAAGAGGCAATCGAGCTCGCCCTAAAGGAGCTAGACGCCGAACTCGAGGAGGTCGCCGTAGAGGTCATTAGAGAGGGGCGGGCCGGAATATTCGGCATAGGTGGAGAGCAGCCCAGGGTCCGGGTCACGCGCCTCACTCAGCAGGAAGGGTTGGCAGGGCAGGCGATAGATGTAGTCAATCACCTGATCTCGGCTATGGGTGTATCGGTCATGGCAACCGTGCGGTCCCCCGGCGATGAGGAGATAGGTCCGTCCGTGGACATTCAGGGCGAGGATTCCGGCCTGCTCATAGGCAAGCGAGGGGAGACACTGGGATCGCTACAGTTTCTGGTGAACTTGCTGCTCAACTCCGTGCAGCGGAACCACCCACTCATTGTTGTGGACGTTGAGGGTTACAAGGAACGGCGTGCTCGCTCGCTGGAGTCGATGGCCAGCCGCGTGGCGGCGAGAGTCGTAGCTAATGGACGAGCCATAGAGATGGAGCCGATGTCACCGGCGGAACGGCGGATAGTCCACATGTCTCTGGCCGATCACCCGAGCGTAACCACGGAGAGCGCGGGAGAGGGCAATCAGCGCAGGGTGACTGTGATGCCTAGAAGGGACCTATAGCTGGCGGTCTCCTGATTAGGAGCGGCCATACGCCCGTACAATTGAGCCTGGATTATGACGGCCGGGATAGAATCACGCGCAGCTCCTCTACCGCATCCTGGATGGTGCGCGGGACGGACGGCGGTATCTCACCGTGCTCCACCTTGAGGCTGATGAGCACCGGGCCTTCCTGCTGCAGGATATCTTCTACCTGTGTGACGAACTCTTCCAGATCATCGAACTCATAGGCGGCTCTGTACCCCGCTGCCTTGGCCATGAGTGAGAAGGAGAGCTTGTCAGCGGCGGGCAGGGGTTGGCTGTCGCTGGTGGTGTAACCGCCGTCCTGCATGACGAAGTGGAAGTAGTTTTTGGGCTCCTTGTTGGCTATTGTTGCCAGGGAGCCGAGGTTCATCAGCAGACTGCCGTCCCCGTCTATGACCATAACCCTGCGCTCAGGCTGTGCCAGCGCCAGGCCCAGGCCCACCGAAGAGGCCTTGCCCATGCACCCTATCAATGGGAGGTCAAGGGAACGGTCTACTGAGACGGAGTCCCACTCCTCGAGGCCCGTCATGGTTGCCACGACGAGCGACTGCTGGCGGTGCCGATGGATGGCGCGAATAGCTTCTAGCGAAGGAATCATTTAGAAGGCGTTAGCTGGGGCGCAGGCAACGTACCCCCGCCCAAGGCGCAGCGGGTCTGCTGGCCTAGCGGTCGGGCGTCACGGCCTGCCGGCCTATACGGCGACGCCCAGCTCCCCTCGCAGGTCTTTGATAATCTGAGCCCGAGGCCGCGCAGCCGTACGGGACCGCCTGCCTATAGGCTCGTTCTCGATCTCGGGCGTGATCTTCATGGCAATGAAGACAGGCCCGGGCCGGCTGAGGATACCTTCCACGTTGCTGGAAAAATCCTCAAGATCCTCGTACTCGTAGGCGGCCACATAGCCAGCGCCGCGGGCCATACCGGCGTAGGAGATGTTCTCAGCGTTGGGGACCGGCTGTCCACCGGTGGTGGCGTAGCATTCGTTGTCCATCAGGAAATGGAAGAAATTCTTGGGCTTCATGCCAGCGGTTGTGGCCAAGATGCCTAGGTTCATGAGAAGGGCGCCCTCGGAGTCGAAAAACACCACCTTTTCGTCGGGTTGGGCTAGGGCGAACCCCATGGCGGCCGACGAGGTCTGGCCCATGGCGCCATGGACGTTAAGATCCCTCTTTTCGTTGTTGCTAATATCCCGCCAGCGTCGTCCTGCCGTCCCGGTAACAATCACAACCGAATCCCCTCGGTGGGGCTCGAATGCCTGGAACATATCATCTGGGTGAAACAAAATTCTCCTCCATCATGACTATCTTATAGGATGATCTTTTAGCCTGATTGCAGGCTCCTTAGCGATTAAAACCGTGGTATTCGTCGCCCACCAAGACCGCCACGGGACGATTGTTCTTCCGGGCTTCCTCAAAAGCGACCGAGATTCTCGGTGCGTCCTCGTCCTGTTCCACCAAGTAGTAGTTGATGCCCATAGCATTTAGGAAAGGCTCCGTGTAGCGGGCCGCCGAGTCGGTAATCACCCCATGGCGGTTCCAACCTCGGTAACCTATCAACATGACCAATGGAAAGCCGGAGTCCAAAGCCATCCCCCGTATTGAGTCGCCCGACTCCATCATGCCCGTGTTTTGAATCAAGCATACGGGGACCTTGCCGCCTACGATCAAGCCCAAAGCGATGGCGAAGGTCTCGCCTTCCCTGGAAGCCGGGACAACTTCTAGCCAGGCCTGCTCTTTCATCAACTCATAGAGGTAGTTGGTTTCACTGTCCGGTATTGTAACGATGTGAGTAACGCCGTTCTTCTTAAACTCCTCGATGAGGGTTTCCGGCTTAAGAAGCGCAGCTTGTTGACTGACCATTTGTTGTACCTCCCTAAATGCTAGGCCGAAATTTAGGCCTGGTTTTAACCGTAACGTAAACGCCGGATTAGTGGCGATGGGTATTGGAGACGGAATTCGTGTACCGCTCCACCATTTATCTCTTACCTAGGCTCTCTGTGCCTGCGGCGACTAATTATAGTAATACCCCCGCCGCCAGTCAATTTATTTACACAACATTAATCAGGGGCTACGCGGAGGATGGGCTACACCGGCAACACCTTTTCGGTACGGTCCGCTGGCAGTTCCACCTCAAATGCGTTTAGGAAAAAGGCCGTCTGGGCGTAGTGGCCCATCAAGGCCGTCAATTCGACCAGATATTGACTGCCGAATTGGTCCAAGGCCGCCTGAAAAGTCTTCCCATCAACCTTATGGTTTTCGAAAAACTCACTGCCAAAATTTACGATAGCAGTCTCATCAGCGGCCATGGCCGGCAATGGTTGTTTATCCCTTATGGCATCGACCAACGCATCGCTTACACCTTCGCTGCGGGCCGCCGGTGCGTGGGCATTCCAGATGTACTGGCAGTCCATGGCCCTTGCGGTAGTCAGGATCGCCAATTCTTGGATTCTCTTCGGGAACGCGGTCTCGTACCTCAGATAACTAGTGAGATGGTTTCGGCGGCGGGCCATCTCCGGCGTGTTGATGGTGATTGACCCTGGGCCACCTGTGATGGTGCCTCCCGTGGCTGCCGTTACTTCATCGAATGCGTCTCGAAACTCTTCCGGTACCATTTCCCGGACCACAACCGGTAGTCGCGCCATATCTTCTACCCCAATCTTTCAAATTAATTTTGGCAAAACGCCAAGGGTGGTTTTACGCTGCACGAGTATAGCATTGTCTAATTGGGACGAAGCGGGGATGGGTGATTTGTAATGTTCCGGCCGTATCTCCCAATCAGCCTGAGCAGACCAAGGCATGATTCAGGCAACGGGTCTCGGGTGGGCCAGCGTCACCTTGGGTTGAGTACTTAGGAGTTAATTCGTGAGTTACGACGGGGGTTCTAAATACGTTCCTTGCGGTATACAATCTTCCCGTGGCCTGACCTTTTCCAGGCGGAGATTGTTGGTCTGAATCCCCACGCCGCAACTAACGAGAATGATTCGAAATCTCCAGCCGAGATTGGCATAATATGCAGGCTGGGAACCTGCCGTTTATTACCCAGTGAGTCAGGAATTCAACCACTCAGTTTAGTCACGTCTAGTTATCGAGCGAAGAGTCCAGATGTGCTTATTGGCATCTCTGGTTCTTTACAGAAGAGATAAGTCTCGGGCACCGTGAACGCTTTATGGCGGATTGAGTCCACCCTTTCGAGATGGTGCCTCATGTTCCGTTTTCTTTCGATAAGGGGCAGCCGATAAGGGGCAGCGACAAATATCCACAAAACACGTCGAGTCCGGCGACACCCTGGTCTGGCGTTCTTCTATTCATGCTTGGTTGATCCGCAATGCACGGGCGATTGTTTGCTAGAAATTAGTGTCAAGCTGCCCGAGACAAGCGATTCAGCCGTGTTTCGGAAAGAATGAACAGACCATTCCCCCGGCCCGACAAATTGGGCGCATTCGCCAACGTTGCTTACCATGTCCCGTCGCGCTTGTGGATGACCGCGCAGCAAAATTCTTCTGCTCGTTTGGTTTTGCGCTAGAATCTTTCGCCTTCCGCTAAATCTTTCTATTTCCACCGGACCTAACATTCAAGCACTTGGACCGTACATGCGAGCGCTCGGACCGTACATGAAAGCACTCTCAAATATATCCCAGATTCGGACAGAGACCTTGGCCGCGTTGACGGTGTCCTTGGCCCTTGTACCGGAGGCTGTGGCATTTGCTTTCGTGGCGGGAGTGGATCCTTTGGTGGGCATGTACGCCGCCTTCATCATTGGATTCGTCACGTCCCTGGTGGGAGGACGGCCCGGAATGATATCCGGCGCCACCGGTGCCCTTGCGGTGGTGATGGTCTCCTTGGTGAGTGACCACGGTGTTGAATTCCTGTTCATCACCGTGGTATTGATGGGAATCATTCAGATTGTCGTGGGCGTGTTTAAACTGGGAACCCTGATTCGCATGGTTCCTTTCCCAGTCATGCTCGGGTTTGTGAACGGTCTGGCCATCATCATATTCTTGGCCCAACTGGAGAGCTTCAAGATAGAGGGTGAAGGAGGGGTCAAAACCTGGCTACCTCTGATTGATTTAGCGATTATGCTGGGCTTGGTGGCTCTGACGATGTTGGTTATCTATGCGTTGCCAAAGCTCACCAAGCGGTTTCCATCCGCTCTGGCAGGGATAGTGGTAGTCTCAGCGCTGGTAATCCTGGCGGACATCAATACACCAACGGTGGGTGATCTCTCAAGTATCGCCGGAAACCTCCCTGTGTTCGCCGTGCCGGATGTGCCCTTCAGTTTCGAAACCGCGAAAATCATTCTACCCTTCGCATTCATTCTAGCTGGAGTAGGACTCATTGAATCCCTGCTCACGCTTTCTTTGATAGACGGATTGACAGATACCACGGGTCAGAAGAACCGTGAATGTGTGGCGCAAGGGGTGGCAAATGTGGTGACCGGTTTCTTCGGCGGGATGGGCGGTTGCGCCATGATTGGCCAGAGCATGATTAACATCAAGGCTGGCGCACGGTGGCGGCTGGCCGGGGTTTTGGCGGCCCTATTCTTGTTGCTCTTTATATTGTTCGCTTCGTCGTTGATTGAGCGGATACCCATTGCCGCTTTGGTAGGCGTAATGTTCGTAGTGGTTATTGGAACCTTCTCCTGGTCGAGTCTACGCATAATCCAGAAAGTTCCAATCTCAGACGCCTTTGTGATGGTCCTAGTGTCTGCGGTAACTGTGGCCACTGATCTGGCGACCGCTGTCGTCGTAGGAGTAATCGTGTCCGCGCTGGTGTTTGCCTGGAAAACTGCGCTGCACCTCTCATTGGTGGTGGCAGAAGGCACAACCGAATTTCGCCGCGTCTATTCGCTTCAGGGTCAGCTATGCTTCGCTTCCGTCAGTTCCTTCAAGGAGTTATTCAGGCCGGCGTCCGACCCCGACGAAGTTATCATCGACTTTCAGAACTCACGGGTGTGGGACCATTCGGCCATGGAGGCCATCGTGGATCTAGCCCAGCGTTACGACCGGGCGGGGAAGCGCTTATTCCTCTTGAACCTGAGCCAAAGCTGCCACGGAATGCTGGAAAAAGCCAATGTGCTTTTGGAGCCTGCCGGTGAAAACGATCCCGGATACAGGGTCACAATCACCGGACTGGGCGGTTCCAGCGGAGGGTCTTAACCGCCTTGTCAGCATGGGCGGTTGGGGTAGTTAAGTGATGACGCCTTCGGCAACCAGGCTTGCCAATTGGCTTTCGTTCAGCCCCAGAAGTTCCCCGTAAATCTCTTGATTGTGCTCCCCGTATTTAGGTATAGGGCCGGCCGTGGTGGGAGTTTTGGAAAACTTGATGATACTGGGCCCAGGCACGAGCATCTTCTTCCCCTGAGGATGGTCAATTTCCGCCTCGATCATGACCTCCCGCTCCCAGATGTGTTTGTCCTGTAGAACCTGAGGTATGGTCATCGCCCGCCCCACCGGGATGTCGGCGGCAACTAAGGCATCCTCCACCTCAGACACCGACCTTTCTTCGCACCAAAGATGTAGCAACTCCATGCGAATCTCCCCTTTGTCCGTTGCGAACATGGGAGATGCGTAATCCGGGTCATCGGACAATTCATCGTAGCCCATAACATTAAGCATGCGCTCCCACATACCGGCGCGGGCAGCCCCTGTAGTCACCCAGCCATCATTGCATTTGAGAAAACTGCCGCTTCTTTTGAAATCGTTGGTCCCTGTCTCGTAACACATAGCCAGCGCAACTTCTTCAAGGGTTATTCCACCGTCCAGCATGGCCACTTCAAGCCACTGACCCTCGCCGGTGCGATCCCGGTGGCGCAGCGCCCCAAGAATGCCGATGGCGGCATGTAGCGCCGCCGTCCGGTCCATTATCGGTCCCTCGGACATGATGGGCTGGTCGAAACCCCTGCCCGTCTGGTCACCAATGCCGCTCATGGCTTGAATAATCGGGTCAAAACATTGGCGGTCGCGGTAGGGCCCATATTGCCCAAAACCGGTCACCGACGCCAGAATAATTCCAGGATTCACCTTGCAAAGTTCTTCATAGCTGAATCCCATACGGTCAATGGTACCCGGCCTAAAGTTCTCGAGCACAACATCCGAAACTTCCAAGAGTCGGAAAAACAGTTCCTTCCCCTGGGAATGACGAGTGTTCAATGTAATGCTCTTTTTTCCCCGGTTGTAGGCAGCAAACTGAACACTCATGTCGCCGACGAAGGGACCTGCGTTTCGAAGGTCGCTGTCTTTGCTCCACTCCAGCTTGATTACCTCGGCTCCCATGTCCCTGAGAATAAGAGACCCTCTAGGGGCCGCCTGCCAGCGTGCGAGCTCCAATATGCGCACACCGTCCAACACCCTGTTTGTGGGTGCTTTGGCTGTTGGGAGAACCTGGGTCATGGCTTATCTCCTCGATTCTGGGTAGAAAAAGCGTTCAAGGTAGCCGGGTGCTTGCGCAAGAAAAGGGGCAAGGAGGAACCAACGGGAAGAATGTTACTGACAGTTAGGTAGATTGTCCACCGAGTTGGGTTCCGGCGAATCGAAAAAGATTGAGGAAACCAAAGGAAGGTAGAGGATCATGGGAATGGGCCGGTGATAATGGAGCAGCGGTGCGTGAAAGCCCAGGCGAGTCAGAAGCATAGTTAGTTAACTGGGCAGTTTTGGTATCACCACGGTACTTTCTTCTAAGTCTCCGATAACGTCGGTGTTTTCTTTTTGTGCAGAAATCCAGTGTAAGCGTTCATAGCCGCATTGCAAGCGCTCGCAGTGAGGCCCCCGGAAACATCCTCCAAACCGCCAATCAATGCTGTAAACCGCTCTCGCAAAAAGGGCAGACCCTCCGGTGCGGACTTGCGTAGTATTTTATCCCCAAAGATCAAGATCTTTGGGGATAATGGGTAGACCTCAATCACATCATAGTGTCGCCAATTTTCAATCACTTTCTAAGATCGACTCCTCGGTAGATCAAATTCCGGATGATGAAACTTTTATTAGTCACAAAGCATCCTATGGTCATCTTTGACGGTTCCATTTCAAGGAAATCTTTCAGATCACCGCTACGGTTGAAACGGCCTTGTCTTCCGCCCATCAACTTCCAGGGAAATCTGGCATTTTTTGCACACACGCGATCCCAATGGTGGACGGGTACGGCATTGGGGGGTGCTGGTCATTGAAATCCCAACATCAGGCTCGACCAAGAACGGCGTCGATTGGAGGTTTCGGCGCTGGCCCAATCCAAGTTGGCCACACTTGGTGAGGTTGCCACCGGCATCACCCACGAAATAAACCAACCCCTTACCTACATCAACACCATGATTGAGGCCACGCAAGAAGAGATGGAGCACAACAGATGGGACGATATCACCATCTAGCGCCGTTTGAAGGAATCCTACCGGCAAGTCGAAAGAATCACCCGTATCGTTGACTATCTGAGAACATTTGGCAGCAGCGACGGTACAGAAATGTACCCCGTGGACATCGAGGCCGTTCTAGACAATACACTCGAGCTTTTGGGAGAACTCTTCCCGATACGGAATATCGCATTAGAACGAAACGTAGAAGCAGCGGTCCCGGAGGTAGAAGGCAAGGCCAGCCAGCTGGAACAGGTCTTCATAAATCTGTTCCGAAATTCCATCGACGCCCTATCGGATGAGCACGGAGACGCTAGAATCATCATTGGTTTTGGCGCGGACCTGAATCGCTCCACAGTCTGGATATCATTTGCCGACACGGGCAGAAGGATTCAGCCGAACCGACTCAACAAGGTTTTCGAGCTACTCTACACCACCAAAGAGGTGGGTCAAGGCACTGGCTTGGGACTTTCCACCATATATGGAATCATTCAGGCTCACGGTGGCTCCATAAGCTGCCAGTCTAAATTGGGGCAAGGCACAACAATCAATATTTCCCTGCCGGCGGCTCTGGGTAGACCCCATGAATCCACCTTCCGAAACTGGCCGACCAAAGGGTAATCCCCCGCATGGCTCGGCAATTACCGGGTGGTCTGTCTGGGCCATCCACTTTTCCGCAATCTATTGGGCGTGCATTAAGTTCGGTGCAAATCACCGAAAGCTAGTGACAAAGACCTTGCTTACCTTCGGGCTTATCCTGAAATATTAAGGTTGGTTATTTGACAACTCTCATTCAGCGGGTAAACTGGCAACGGCTAAGCTGGTTCCCGGTTTATCTCCGGCAAATTGTCCCAACCTCCGGGACTGGTATTTCAACACATTGTTTTAAGAGAGGCCCCAAGTGAAGTACGACACGATAATTGTAGGCGCAGGATCAGCCGGTTGCGTGTTGGCAACCCGTTTATCCGAAGACCCGGCCCGTTCGGTATTGCTTCTGGAAGCTGGACCGGATTACCCGATCTTTGAACACTTGCCCGACGACCTGAAACTGGGCAACAACGTGTACCTCTCCGCCTACGGGCCCCACAACTGGGGATTCAACGCTCGAGTATCGCCCGACCAGCCAGCCCTGGAAATTCCCCGAGGCAAGGCCACCGGCGGCTCCAGCGCCGTCAACGGCCAGGTATTCTACCGGGGTATTCCCGATGACTACGACGGTTGGGCGGCTATGGGGAACGACGAGTGGGCATTTACCGACGTGCTGCCCTACTTCCGAAAGATGGAAACAGACCGTGATTTCAGCGGCGACTTCCACGGAAGCGATGGCCCCATCCCCATAAAGAGAGACACCAGAGACCAGTGGGAGCCCCATTCCAAGGCCTTTTATCAGGCCTGTGTCGATGCTGGCTTCCCTGAAGACTTGGACCAAAACCACCCCGAATCCGCAGGCGTGGGACCCAGGCCCCGGAACCACGTGGAGGGCGTCCGCATCAGCATGGCGATAGCCTACCTTGACTTGGCCCGACATCGGCTGAACCTCACGATAAAATCAGGGGCTGCCGCCAGGCGAATCATCTTCGAGGGCGACCGGGCCGTGGGCATGGAAATCGATAGCGGCGGCGAAACC
The DNA here is from genome assembly GCA_002311385.1 of Dehalococcoidia bacterium UBA1141. Classification (GTDB taxonomy): domain Bacteria; phylum Chloroflexota; class Dehalococcoidia; order Lucifugimonadales; family UBA3495; genus UBA1141. The sequence continues at coordinate 12,770 of DCAE01000012.1, forward strand.
TTCATCGTCGAAGGCGAAGAAATCGTCTTGAGCAGCGGCGCTGTGGTCTCACCAAAACTGCTGATGTTGTCGGGGGTTGGTCCTGCAGCGCATCTGCGGGAGATGGGGATTCCGGTAATCCACGATGCTCCCGGCGTGGGTCAAAATCTCAGAGACCATCCCATCGCAACAGTCCTGTACCGGGCCAAGGGCGAGCGACCGGACGTTCAGGCGCCGGTGATTCAAGTATGCACTCGCTACACTGCGCCGGGCTCCCACCTTAAGAGCGACATGATTATCAGCCCCACCCTGTTGACCAGCGAGCACCGGCCTGTTCAGATTGAGATAGACGACGATGACAATTATCTGGGTCTCAGCGCCGCAATTCAGTTGGCTCTTGGATCGGGAGAGCTAAAATTGGCTTCCACCGACCCCAACGACCAACCGAAACTGGATTACCGGTACTTGACCGAACCCTTCGACCGGGAAAGAATGAGGACCGCCATCCGATACATCGTCGAACTGGGAGAGCACCCCGCGCTGAAAGAGATGATGGTGGAGCGCATCACCCCAACCGATGAAGAATTGGCCACGGATGACGCCTTGGACGCTTGGCTGCTGAAATATACCGGCACCTCCCACCACATTTCCGGGACCTGCAAGATGGGTCTTTCCAGCGACCCCATGGCCGTGGTGGACCAGCACGGGCATGTCCACGGACTGCAGGGTCTCCGGGTGGCGGACGCCTCTGTGATGCCGGACTGCATCCGGGCCAACACCAATGCCACGACCATCATGATTGCCGAGAAAATAGCCGATTATATAAAGTCTGGAATCTAGCCACCCTAGCCGCCCTAACTGCCCACGCCCATCTCGGGCAGAGTTCCAGTCCCTTCCCCCATCTCGGGGGAAGGCTAGGATGGGGGCTGGCCGTCATTCACGCCAATCCAAATTACCCAAACAATCGGAGAAAACTAGACCAGTTCATAGAATCCGTTTGCACTATTGTCGTTCGAACCTTGGCAACAAAGGAGTGCTATGAAATACGACTATATCGTCATCGGAGCCGGGTCCGCTGGTTGCGTCATGGCTACCCGACTGGCGGAAGACCCGGCAAAATCCATATTGCTATTGGAGGCGGGGCCCGACTACCCCGACTTTGAGCACTACCCCGATGACCTGAAATTCGGCTACGACCAAACAGCATCGGCAGTGAACGCTCCCCACAACTGGTCGTTCACCGGCAAACCCACCGAGGAGCAAGGTGAGGTCATGCCCGTTCCTCGGGGCAGAGTCGTGGGCGGATCTTCATCCGTCAATGGCCAAGTGTTGCTGCGGGGCCTGCCGGAGGACTACGACGCATGGGCCGAGATGGGCAACGATGCCTGGGGATTCTTGAACGTGCTCCCCTATTTCCGAAAAATGGAGACCGACGCGGACATCCGGGATGATTTTCACGGCTTCGACGGCCCCATACCGGTGCGGCGACACCCCCGAAACACCTGGCTCCCTGCTCAGCAAGCCTTTCATGACGCCTGCACAGTGTCGGGTTTTCCCTTTGACCCGGACATGAACCATCCGGAATCTCAGGGAGTGGGGCCCATCCCCATGAACAACCCTGAGGGTGTTCGCATGAGCACATCCCTGACCTACCTAAACCCAGTGCGCCACCGCTTGAACCTGACGGTGAGGGGCAACGTTCAAGTCAACAAGATTCGGGTTGTGGACCACCGGGCCGTCGGCGTGGAGGCCCAAAGCGAAAATGAAGTCTTCAATATCGACGGCGAAGAGATAATCTTGAGCGGAGGCGCCATAGCCTCCCCACAGATTCTATTGCTGTCCGGCATCGGCCCAAGCGACCACCTGAGAGAAATGGGCATCAAGGTTGTCCTGGACCTTCCTGGCGTTGGTCAGAACCTCAGGGACCACCCCAACGTGCGGGTGCCCATGGAAGTGAACGACGATGTGGAACTGGACCCCAGCGCGCCCCGGAGCCAACTGGCCTTGCGTTACACCGCCGAAGGCTCCTCAACGCGAAATGACATTCAAATCATGGCATCGTCTTTCTCATCGCCAATCTCGGGAGACCCCTTAGATGCCGAAGGCATACGCTTCACCTGCATCCTTGAATTGGCCAACGGCCAAGGCGAGTTGAAACTCAAGAGCACAGATCCGGCGGAGCAACCTTTCTTGGATTACCAATACCTACAAGACCCGTGGGACCGGCAAAGATTACGGGATGCAGTGCGATTGTGCCTGAAGCTGCTGGAACACGACTCCTACAAGAAGATGGTTAAGCGAGTCATCACCCCGGAAGCACCGGATTTGGTCAGCGACGACACCCTGGATTTATGGATGAAGCGCAACGTGACCACCACCCAGCACATCTCCGGAACCTGCAAGATGGGCACCGACTACGACCCCATGGCGGTGGTGGACCAACAGTGCCGGCTCAGGGGCGTCGAAGGGTTGCGGGTGGTTGACGCTTCGGTGATGCCGGACGTGATTCGCGCCAACACCAATGCCACAACTATCATGATTGCGGAGAGGGTGGCCGACTTTATTAAGGCAGGGAAGTAACGAAAGAAGGGAAGTAACAAAGGCAGAGAAGTAATGAAAGAAGGGAAGCCACGAAAGAACGGAAGTGACGCCAAGGAAGTTGATAAGTCATACTAGCCGGTAAATGAGCCAGGATCGAGGGTAAGATGACCAATTACCCCTAGTCCCAGCTATCGACTAATACGCTTGAAAACGAAGGAAGGATTCTTATGACCCAACAAACATCGATAAACCGAGAGACAGCAGCGGTTTTGATCATGGATTTCCAACAGCGAATCATCAACAACTTCGCTGGCGAACCCGAAGCCGTGGTGAAAAACGCATCGGCTGTCTTGGCCGGAGCGCGGAACGCAGGTATTCCCGTGATATACGTGGTCCACCGTGGAGGACCGTTTAAAGAATACGCCCCCGACGTGGAACTACACCAAGGCGTGCTTCCAGCCGAGGGCGAACTAGTAATCACCAAGTCTAAGCCCGGCCCTTTCTCAACCACGGCATTGGACGTGACATTAAGGGAGATGGGAAAAGACACCCTGATAATCATGGGCGTGGCCACCAGCGGCTGTGTGCTTTCATCGGTGCGTTGGGCCGTCGACGTGAACTATAAGATCGTGGTTGTATCCGACGCCTGTTCCGACGCCGACCCTGAGGTGCACCGTGTGCTCACAGAAAAAGTCTATCCGCGCCAAGGAACGGTAATGACCACACAAGAATTACTTAAAGCCATCTAGCCTGACCAGAAATTCATTAACCCCCAAAGATTCATTAGCCGCTAGGTTCACAGCTTAAAATTTACCAGCAAAAATTTAATGTGTTTGGAAAGGACGAAAAATGAAGTACGACGTTATTGTCATCGGAGCCGGTTCTGCCGGAGGCACAGTTGCTTCCAGGTTGGCCGAAGATCCTAACCGCTCGGTGCTGGTTCTGGAAGCCGGTCCGGATTATCCGGAATTCGAACATTACCCGGATGACGTCAAGTTCGGTTACGCTCCCGTGGCATCGGAGATGGGGGCACAACACAACTGGTCATTCACCGGAATCAGCACTCCCGAGCAACCACCCATAGCAGTGCCCAGGGGCAAGATTGTGGGCGGAACCAGCGCCATCAACGGCCAGGTGTTTCTGCGAGGAGTGCCCGAAGACTACGACAACTGGGCGTCGTGGGGCAACGATGAATGGAGCTTCGTCAAAGTGCTGCCATATTTCCGAAAGCTGGAAACCGACACCGACATCGTCGACGACTTTCACGGCAATACCGGCCCCATCCCCGTTCGCCGGCACAAAAGGGAGGACTGGCTCCCCTTACAAAACGCCTTCCAGGATGCGGCTGAGGACGCTGGCTATCCGGAAGTCTACGACCACAACAACCCCGACTCTGTTGGCGTGGGACCCTTCCCAATGAACAACCCCAACGGCGTCAGGATGAGCACATCCCTCACTTACATCGCCGACAGCCGTCACCGCCTCAATCTGACCATCCGCGGCAACGTGATGGTGCGCCGAATCATATTCGAGGGCAACAGAGCGATCGGGGTGGAGGCCGAAAGCGGCGGTGAGGTATTCACCGTGGATTCCGACCTGATTGTGCTATCCGCTGGCGCCATAGCTTCGCCTCAACTGCTGATGCTGTCCGGCGTGGGACCGGCCGATCACCTGCGCAGCCACAGAATTCCGGTGGTGAAAGACATTCCAGGTGTGGGCCAGAACTTGCGGGATCATCCTCTGGTCGCTTTAAGAGCCAGTGTCAAAGACGATTTCCTTCTGGACCCGGATGCGCCTCGGATGCAGACATTGCTGCGTTACACCGCCACCGGTTCCCCCCACCGCAACGACATACAGATATTCCCGTCGTCCTTCTCCACTCCTTTGGGTGGAGACCCATTCGCCCAAGAGGGAATCCGGTTTACCTGCATGCTTGAGCTAGCCGAGGGCGCAGGGGAGATAACGCTGCAGGAAAACGACCCCACTGTGCAGCCGTATATCAACTGCCACCACTTGGAGCATCCCAGGGACAAGGAACGCTTGCGCGAAGCCATACGCATCGGCGTCAAGCTGATGGACCACGAAGCATTCAAGGACATTCTGGACGAATTGATTGACCCGACCCCAGCAGACCTAGTCTCCGACGACGCCTTGGACAACTGGATGCTGAGAAGCGTGTGGATCGGGCAGCACCTATCTGGCACTTGCAAGATGGGCCCCAGCAGCGACGGCATGGCCGTGGTCGATCAATTCGGCAAAGTCCACGGTATCGACGGTCTGCGGGTAGCCGATGCGTCCATCATGCCCGACTGCATCCGCGCCAACACCAACCTAACAACAATCATGATTGGTGAGCGCATCGCCGATTGGATTGCTTCAAGTTGATGCACGCCGACGACCAAGATGCAACGGCTCAAAATGTCATTCTAAGGAGCATAGCGACGGAGAATCGTAAGGCCTGAATATAAGGTTTCTTCGCTTTCTATGGCTGACAGACACCGGAAAACCACCATGGCAATGGCGGGACTTGTATTACGAACTAGGATAGCTGGAATCCGGCCTTCGCCGGAATGACGGTTGTTTACCCTGGTGTTGGTATCGGATATCTAACTTGTCACACCCGAGTATGGTAAGCGAACTGTAGTCGGCACCGCCAGGCACGTTTCCGGGACTGCCAAGATGGGCCCCGACTCGGACCCCTTCGCCTCCGTCTACCAACATTGCCGGGTGAAGGGTGTACAGGGATTGTGGGTCGCCGACTCTGCGGTTATGCCCCAAGTGCCCCGGGCCAACACCCATGCGGCAGCCATAATGATTGTCGAAGGGTGGCCGGAAGGGTGGCCGGAAGGTAACGGAACGGACCATGGTCCGAATCTACCCGAATCTGGAAATATTTGCGAAAATACGGCGTTAAGTAAACTACTTCAGGAGGAGTTATGCCTGACATAATTTACGAAACGCGGGATAATATCGCCTACATCACCATAGACCGGCCTCAATCAATGAATGCCCTTGGCCCGGCACAGCAGCAAGAAATCATCCAAGTCTGGCAGGACTTCCGGGACGACCCTGAAGCCTTAGTGGCAATAGTAACGGGGCAGGGAGACAGGGCCTTCTGCGCCGGAGCGGACTTAAAGACTTATACGCCACTGCTTGGTGAGCGTAGCAGCTATGAAGTCAGGCAGGATGCCAACCGTGTGGGCTTCGGCGGCATCACCCGGGGATTGGAAATCTGGAAGCCCATCATCGCCGCCGTTAACGGCTATGCTTTGGCCGGGGGACTGGAATTAGCCCTGGCCTGCGATATTCGGATAGCCTCGGACAACGCTCAATTCGGCTGCTCCGAAGTCCGCCGAGGCTTTCATCATTGCGACGGTGGCACGGTGAGACTGCCGCTGATTGTCGGCTTGGGAAATGCCCTCAAATTGCAACTAACCGGTGAGCCCATAGATGCCGCCGAGGCTCTGCGCATCGGATTAGTCAGCGAGGTCACCGCACTGCCGGACTTGATTCCCACTGCGGAGCGGTACGCCCGAACCATTGCCAGTAACAGCCCGCTGGGAGTACGCTCGGCCAAAGAATCCATGCTGCGCAACCTAGGCCACGCTCTGGAAGACGCACTCCGTTTCGAGAACATACTGTTTTCCAGCCTCACCCAGACAGAAGATTATAAAGAAGGCCCAGCGGCGTTCGCCGAAAAGCGGCCGCCAGTGTGGAAGGGCCGCTGAGTAAAATCATCGCGCTGATTGATTGACCGTCTTATTCAGCCGCATGACTCGGAACATTTAGGAGGCTAGGCTATGCCAGCCAGGACCGGGGCACAATACATCGCCGGGCTCAGAGATAGGGCTGTTGAGGTCTACGTCAGCGGTGAGCGTGTTAAAGACGTGACTACCCACCCTGGCATGAGCAATGGCGTCGAAAGCATCGCCAAACTCTATGACCTGCAACACGACGGCGCCGCCGGGAGTCAAATGACCTTTGATTCTCCTACGTCGGGAGACTCTGTCGGTCTATCTTTCGTCACTCCAACGACGCCCGACGACCTGGCGCAACGACGCAATATGATGAGGCGCTGGGCCCAGTCAACCTGCGGCATGATGGGACGCACTCCGGATTTCATGAACGTAACCATGATGGCCATGGCGGCGGCGGGAGAATACTTCACCCAGAATCGGCCCGAGTTCAAATCCAATATCCAAAACTACTTCGAGTACATCCGGGAAAACGACTTGGTCTTGACCCACACACTGGTCAACCTGCAGCGGGACCGGTCGCCCATGCCTGCGCCACTTCAAGACAGTACCGACGTGGCTCTATCCGTGGTCAAAGAAACCGACGCCGGAATTATCGTGCGGGGGCCGAGGGTACTGGCCACCCTGGGCCCATTGGCCGACGAGATTGCCATCTATCCCGCCCGCAATCACCAACTGCCCTTGGACGCACAGGGTGCTTACTCCTTCGCATTCGCTATCCCCTGCAACACTCCTGGACTGAGTTTTTTGTGCCGGGAGAGCTTTGACCTGCAACGCTCCCACTACGATCACCCATTGGGATCTCGGTTCGAGGAAATGGACGCCTTGGTCTTCTTCGACGACGTCCTAGTCCCTTGGGAGCGGGTCTTTTTGCTGGGAGATGTGGAGTTGTGCAACAACATGCCCTTTGCCACCAATCGCATCATTCACTCCGGCCACCAAGTGGTGACCAAGCAAGTGGTGAAGGGAGAATTCATCCTGGGCCTGGCAAACATGATGGTGCAGACCTTGGGGTCCAGCCAGCTTCCACACGTTCAGCAGATGATGGCCGAGATTATCGAAAGTCTGGAAGTGACCAAAGCCTGCCTGCGCGCTGCTGAAGCCGATGCCGAGATTGACCAATGGGGAGTGTTGTGTCCCGCTAGGTTCCCGTTACTGGTGGCCAGAAACGCCTTCATCCGTAGCTACCCTAGGATGGCAGAGATACTGCACTTGCTGGGCTCCAGCAGCCTCATGGCTTTGCCCACCGAGGCCGATATGAACGGCCCCTTGGCAACCGAGATTAAAAAATACCTGGAGACCGACACCGCCTCCGCCGAGGAGCGGGTGCGGCTATTCCGTCTGGCTTGGGATACCAGTTGCAGCGCTTTCGGCTCCCGCCAGGTCTTGTACGAGCGTTATTTCGGAGGCAACATTCAGCAAAACTCCATCGTGCTCAACACCATATACGACAAGGAGCCGATGACCGAACGCATACGTGAATTCCTGATGGAGGAATAGCGTCATCCCATGCGGCTTCGGATTGCCTTTGTGGGTCTTTGCCTTAAAACTGTCATTCTGAGACTTTGGGGGCAGCGCCACATAGAGGGGGAAGGCATCCGAGTATCCACCGCTTAAGCCTTCTGGCTCTTGAACTTGGGCATGACCTCTTTACCGAACCGCTCCAGTTGCTCCAGTATCACCTCAAGGGGAGTGCCCATGCGGGTGCAGCCTACATGGACTCGCTCCAGACCGGGATACTTGTCCTGCAATTCCATCAGCCGCTCGGTAATCAGTTCGGGCGGCCCACACAGCCAAGAACCAGCCTTTACCGCATCGTCAATGATTGGCAGGCCAGCGGATGGGGCACGCTTGGGGTCGCCTAGGTCCGACAGTTGCTGGTCCGTCATACCCCGGAAGAAGCCCAGCGGAGCAAACATTTTCATGTCCTCCTCAAAGTACTTCTTGCACTCTTTAATGCCCTGGGCTTCGCTATCACAGATGTAGGTGACGATGCCAACCGTGAGGTCGGTGCCCATTTCAGCTTCCTGTCCATGGGCAATCAATGTGTCTCGCCAGCGGGTGACCACCTCTTCTGATGCTCCGCCAGTCACTGCTCCGCCGCCGATGATGCCTTTTATCCCGTGCTTGGCCATAAAGTCCATGGCCCGCTGTCCGGCGCTCACAATGGGCTGCCAGCACTCGACAGGGAGGGTCCGTGGCCTCGGCACCAAGGTAATCTCTTCTAATTGGTAACCACGATAGGCCACCGGAGGAGGTATCTGGTAGTTCTTTCCGTGGTGAGAGAAGGAACGGTTGTTGAAGGCCTTCATGATGATCTCCACCTGCTCTTCAAACAACTCCCGGTTGGCGTCCGAGTCGGTATTGGTGCTGGGTGCGCCGAAGGTGTCCACCTCCCGGCTGTGATAACCCCGTCCAACGCCGAAAATCACCCGGCCATTGGTCAAGCGGTCAGCAGTGGCGAAGTCCTCAGCCAGTCGCAGCGGGTGCCACATGGGGTTGATGTTGAAACCGCAGCCGAACTTGAGGTTCTCCGTGATGTGGGCCAGATGGAGGTAAAGCATCAGCAGGTTTCCGATACACTCATTGCCCTCTGTCTGGAAGTGGTGCTCGGCCATCCAGAAGCTGTCGAACCCCACCCGGTCCATCAACTGTGCGATGGCCGTGGTTCGGTCGAAAATCGTGGCCAGATGCTCATCGGAAAAGTTTCGGTCATTCAGCGCCGTCGCCTCCAGCCCGATGTCTCCCAGATCCACATGGCCCGCATATAGAGCGCCAAAATTCGTAATCATAAAAACACCTCGCGTAAATTAAATCCGGAACCTCTCCGGTAGATTAATTTCAATTATCAGGCGCAGACATCGTATCAGAAAGGTCAACTTGCCTAAACTTTTGGTTCGACTTCCGGCTAGGTGAGAGACAAAAACTGGTAAAACGACTAGGAAATCCCCCCAACCCCCCTTTACGAAAGGGGGACTTAATGCCCTCTCCTTCGTGATCGGCAGGTTCGATCTTCCCCCTTTGTAAAGGGGGACTGAGGGGGATTTCCCATGGCCATCGCCACCCCAGGTTGAACCCACCCATAAACGCAATCCATAACAAACTCCTCCGGTTGGAGTTTACTCGGAGTAAACTCTAGCCACGCCCTAATCTGTCCCTTAGAATACTTCTTGAATCTGCTAGCCGGACTATTAGCATCCGTCAGAATACTGGTAGTCGGTTTTAACTGGAGGAATACCATGCCTGACCCCATCCGCTTGGGAATAATCGGCGCCAGCCCCACGGTCGGCTGGGCCCACCGGTCCCACCTGCCCGCCATTGTCGCCAGCCCTGAATTTGAGCTCACCGGCGTATGCACCACACGGAAGGAAACCGCCGAAGAAGCCAAACGAATATACGGGGCCAAGATGGCCTTCGACGACTACCACGAGATGCTGGCCCATCCAGACATAGACGCTGTGGCCGTGGTCTTGCGCGTGCCCACCCACTACCAGATAACCAAGGACGCCCTGAACGCAGGCAAGCACGTTTTCACCGAATGGCCGCTGGGCAAAGACACCTCGGAAGCTAAAGAACTGGCCGACTTGGCGCGGGCCAAAGGTCTTAAGGCTGTTGTTGGGCTGCAAGCTCGGGCGAATCCGGCCATGATTCACATGAAGGAAATGGTGGAAGGGGGTTACGTCGGCGAAATCATATCCTGCAACATGAAATTGATGCGGGGCGGAGTGTTGGAAAGAGTTTCCGGGCGCACTTGGCAGAGGGACATCAGTTTGGGCGCCAATACCCTCACCATCGCCACCGGCCATTCGATTGACGCTATGCGCTTCGTCGCCGGTGATTTCAGCCAAGTATCCTCGGTTATAACAACCCAAGTTGAGCAGTGGTACGAGTCCGACACCCAGAAAATGGTGGACGTTACATCGCCGGACAACATCGTGATTAGCGGCGTGCTGGCCAATGGAGCCGTGGCCTCGGCCCACGTGGGCAGTATCCCTTGGGCTGGCGCAGGTTACATCATGGAGATTTATGGCCGGACCGGCACTTTGGTGGCCACTTCCGAGGATTCCCCCCAGTTAGGCGACGTTCGGCTTCAGGGAGCGCAAAACAGCGACACCCTTGAAGACATCGAAATACCGGCCCGTCACACCAACGTTCTGGAGGGTATGCCCCATGCGGAACCGTTTAATGTGGGCCAGCTTTACTATTTGTTCGGACAGGGAATAAACGGTAGCAGCCCAGCATATCCGGATTTTGACACCGCCGTAGAGTTGCACGAATTCATAGACGCCATGCGCAAATCCGCCCAAGATGGCCAAGCAACCACGGTTAAAACCGCCTAAACCGAAGGGCAACAAGTCCCTTCCCCGTTTCCGGGGTCTTGCCCCAAATCTGTCATTCTGAGGAGTGAAGCGACGAAGTTCCGACTCCGTCGAGAGTCCCCGACAGAGTCGGGAAATCTCTTGGTTCAGGCGTAAAGATTCTTCGCTTCACTCAGAATGACAGTATCACAGAGGCTTTTAGGGCAAAGCCCCTTTACGGGGGAAGGCTAGGATGGAGGTCAGATGCCAGGAACAGATAACAAAATTCCTCTGGACTGGGACGCTCTGGAGGTCGGCGAGACTTTCGACAAATTCCAGTATGTCTTAACCCAAGAGATGATTGACGGCTACAGGAAAGGAGTGATGGACCCGGATGCCAGTTTCCCGACCATCGCTCACAAGGTGGACGTGCGTCAGTACAACGCCAAATACTCCGACGCTGGTTCGGTCAACGCTCGCTGCGCCTTCCATTGCTACAACCCACCCATTGCTGGAAAGAAACTGACGGTCACCGCCTGGATTGCCGACAAATACCTGCGCAGAGGCAAGAACTACATCGTAACCGAGGCGGTGTCGGTGGATGAAGATGGTCGTCTGATTGACCGGGTTATCACTCACGAACTCAAGCAGCCTTCTGAAGTGGGCAAGAAATGGGGGGGCTGATGGTTGGACCATTAAGAAACATTCAGATTGATGATGTAGTCCCTTCCTTGATGAAGGCGATGACCCAAGACGCCATCAACCTGTTCGAGGGCAGCGCCGGACAGGAAGGGCCTTCCCAGTTCACCGACGAGGTTGCCGCCAGGGAGACGTTGGGCACTTCCGGCACCGTGGCGTCTGGGAGGATGTCTCTGACGTTCGCCATTGAAATGCTGCGAAGATATTTCGGCAGCGACGTTTTTAATCACAGTGGCGTGGTGGACCTGAGGTTCCTCAGGCCGGTGCGCCCAGGCGACACCATCACATTCACCGGGAAGGTTTCCGATATGAGCAAAGAAGCTAACGGAAGCAGGGTCACGGTGGACATCCAGGCCCAGAATCAGAACGGGGACACCACAGGGGTGGGCAAGGGCAGCGCCATAGTGCCTAACGCATATCTGCCCCAGGAAGAATAACGCGACTGCGGGTTAAGCCGTAAATGTCGAATTAACCCTCTCCTTTATACGCCAATACGTTGTCCCATAGGGTCGTCACCTACGGCTTCGGGGCAGTCCTTTGGAATTTTTCTTGGCTGCTGCAATTATTTCGTAGAGAGCCGCTCAACTCGTTTGATTTCTCAGAACTTATCTCTGAATCTGTTAGTCAGTAGGTCGCAATTTCGCTTGCGCCTATTACAGTAAAACCAGGCCCAAGTAATACCAGGCCGAGACTCAAGCCCGGTTGGTCATAGTGGATCAGCTTGCGGCGGCGCCTATGATAACCAGTGATACCCCTGAGATGCTGATTACCGTCCCCAGTGCCAGCAGTGGGCTGACAGTCTCTAGTCTCTTCAAGAAAATATGTACCAAGAGCAACGTTACCAACGGTTGACTGGCGTAGATGGGGCTAACCACAGTAACCGGCGCACGGCTCAATGCCTGAAACACAGCCGCCACGGCCAAGCCTTGAAAGATACCCGCTATCGCACACAACCCCAAGTAGCGACCGGGCGCCTGCCTCAGGCTCTGGGCAACATCCCGGTGAAACAGTGCAAACAGCATTATTCCGCCTATGGCGAGAGCAAATGCCGCAGCCACCAAGGGAGGAGCGGTGCCGGTGACGATGTGGCGGCTGATGACGTCCCTGCTGGCGAAGGCTGCCGCTCCACCGATGGCCAACAAGTAGCCGATGTTTTTGGTGGTGAGTAAACGCTCTGTTGGCCCAATGTTTCCCGCCAGTACCACCATCAACAGGCCGCCAACAATGACAGGAGTTCCTGCACTGACCAAGGCATTGGGCCGTTCTCCCAGCAGCAACATGCCAAGGCTAAAAGCCACTAGTGGCTGGATGGAGGACATCGGTACTGATCTTGAGGCTCCTATCATGTTTATGGCAGTGTTATGTAAAACGCGGGCCAGTGGATAGGCAATGACGCCCATCACAGCAATCCAACCGATTGTCGAAAGCTTCAGGGATTTAATCTCGGAGAAGTTCAAAGCCAAGGCCAGCACAGTTAGCAGCACCGCCCCAGACAGCACGGTCCAGAATGTTGCGGCGCGTGTCGAGACCCGTTCGATGCCAAGCCGGACGAAAACGTTACCGCAGCCGAATCCAATTGCTGCCAGCAAAGCGAATATGATTGCTAGCCCCAAGGGGTTACGACCCGGCTAAAATTACGATTCCGGCTAAACTCACGTATTAGATAGTCCGGCATCAAGTAGTCCGTGGCCAGCCAACCCTAGAGTTGGTGGGGATAAAATTGCGACGGCTCTCGACTAGTTACAGGGCCTGAGCGCAGGCAGCCCAGTTTACAGCACCAGGATTCGGGTCACAAGGCTGACCCGTGCCCAAGACGGGAAACTTTCATTGTCCGGACGAAGTCCCGACTCCATGTTTGGCAATGCTATAATTACCCAACTTTTACTCCCTGAAACGATTGGGCAGAATCAAATAGGTAAACAAACTGGAGGGAATTGATGCAGTTCGGCGCTTACATGTTCTCCACCGACTATTCCATGCCCCCGGACGAATTGGCCCGGCTGTTAGAAGACCGCGGCTTCGAGTCCATGTGGGTGCCCGAGCATACCCATATCCCAGCCAGCAGGCAGACCCCGTTTCCCGGGGGCGCCGAACTGCCCAAGATGTACTGGCACACCTACGACCCCTTCGTGGCACTGACCGCAGCGGCGGTCGCCACCACCACGCTGAAACTCGGAACCGGCATCAGTCTGGTCATTGAGCGCGACCCCATCATCTTGGCAAAAGAGGTGGCCAGCGTGGACATGATTTCCGGCGGCCGGTTCATCTTCGGAATCGGCGGTGGTTGGAACGCTGAGGAAATGGCCAACCACGGCACCCGCTACAGAAGCCGGTGGCGTCTGCTCCGGGAGCGCATATTAGCCATGAAGGAGATTTGGACACAGGACGAAGCCGAATTCCACGGCGAATTCGTCAACTTCGACAAGCTCTGGTCCTATCCCAAACCGGTCCAAAAGCCCCATCCGCCCATCATCATGGGAGGCGACGGCCCTACGACCTTCGACCGGGTGATTGAGTTTTGCGACGGCTGGATGCCCATCGGCGGCAGGGCGGCTCAGGGGCCAAGCCTGCCTGAAAAAATCGCTCTGCTAAAGCGCCAGGCCGAAGAAGCCGGACGAGACCCGGCGTCCATCTCCATAACAACATTCGGCACCCGGCCCGACCCCGACGTCATCCAGCGCATGGAAGCGGCGGGCGTGGACCGGGTCATATTCTCCCTACCGTCAGAGGAAAAGGACACTGTTTTGCCCTTAATAGACGAGTGCGCCAAGCTCATCTCATAACTAATGTTGCCCCAATACACCAGTGTCATTTTGAACTTTGATGTCATTCTGAGTGAAGCGAAGAATCTCTTTTGTTGTGCTAGCCCAGTAAATCCAGCGACCGCCAACCCGAAACCATAAATATCTCAAGGAGACGAAAATGGAAACCGGCGTTTATATGTTCCCAACGGATTACTCAATCCCGCCCGATGACCTAGCCAGAGAGGTAGAGGCCCGCGGATTTGGCTCACTATGGTTTCCCGAGCACACCCACATCCCCGCCGAGCGGGTCAGCCAGTGGCCAGGCGGGCCCGACCTGCCCAGGGAATATTGGCATACCTACGACCCATTTATCGCCATCACCGCCGCTGCCGCCGCCACCAAAAAGTTGTTGCTGGGTACCGGCATATGCTTAGTTATTGAACGGGACCCCATCGTGACCGCCAAATCCGTGGCCAGCGTCGACCGGTTGTCCAATGGCCGGTTCATATTTGGCATCGGTGGCGGATGGAACGCAGAGGAGATGGAAAACCATGGGACCAACTTCCGCACCCGCTTCCGCCACCTGCGGGAAAATATTCTGGCTATGAAGGAAATCTGGACCCAAGAAGAAGCAGAATTCCACGGGGATTTCGTGAATTTCGACAAGATGTGGTCCTACCCCAAACCCCTGCAGCGGCCTCACCCTCCCATCATCATGGGCGGCGACGGCCCCACCACATTTGACCGGGTCGTGGAGTTTTGCGATGGCTGGATGCCCACTGGCCGCGGGATTGAGCCGGGGCCTCTGGGAGAGAAAATCGCCATGTTGCGCCGCCAAGGAGACGAAGCTGGCCGGGATTACCTTCCGGTGAGTATCTTCGGCACTAGTTCCGACCCCGCCGACATGGAACGTTTGGAGCAGGCCGGTGTTGACCGTGTGCTGTTCACCTTGCCGTCGGAAGACCGGGAAAAAACATTACCCTTGTTGGACAAGCTGGCCGAGCCTTAACCTAAGCTCGAACAAAATTCCCCTCGGTCCCCCTTTTTGAAAGGGGGATTTATGGGAATTTCATCTGCGATTTCGCACCGATTCTGATTTATGAGCGAAGGCAAGAACCTTAACCGTAAAGAGGGGGGACAAAATGGCCGAACGCGTGTGGGAACAATATCTAACACCACAGGACAAGGCGCATCTGGCTAAAAGCGCACCCACTTCGGTGGGTTTCGGAAACAAGCCGGCTTTGCTTCTGATTGATCTATACCGATGGGTCTTCGGTGACGAGCCTCAGCCCATCGTGGATGCCATAGAAACCTGGCCCAGCAGTTGCGGCTTTGCGGCGTGGGAGGCCATTCCCCACATCCAAACCCTGCTCAAGGCCGCCAGGGACGCAGGGATTCCCGTGGTCCATGCCACCGGTAGAGAAGAAGACGGCCTGGCTACTTGGAGCGTAGGACGGGAGATATACGGCTCAGACAACCGGGACGCTGAAGCTATGGAGAAACGAAGCCGCCGCTGGGAAATCATCGACGAAGTAACACCTATAACGGGTGAGCCGGTGATGCGCAAAGACTCTCCCAGCGCCTTCTGGGGCACACCTCTGATGGGCCACCTCAACTTCCACAATGTGGATACGATAATCGCTTGCGGCGAGACTACCAGCGGTTGCGTTCGGGCCAGTGTGGTGGACGGTTGCACCAACCGCTACCGCATGATTGTGGCCGAAGAATGTGTTTTCGATCGTCACGAGGCTGCCCACGCCATTAATCTCTTCGACATGCATCAGAAGTACGCCGACGTTTTGCCCTTGGCGGATATCCTGGAATACATAGCGGAATGGCGAGCCAACCAAGACAACTAAGAACCACTCGTGTTCGCAATAATCAATAAGGATTCGCAAGCAAGGATTTACCCGGCAAGGATTTATCCAGCGAGGATTTCCAATGAAATACGGGCTCATGCTGCCGTCCCGAGGTCCCTTAGCCGGGCCCGAAAGCTTGTCCGCCATCGCCAAACGGGCTGAAGAGTTGGGGTATCACGTGCTGATGTTCCCGGATCATATCGTCATGCCCAAGCAGACCGACTCCCAATACCCCTACAGCGAGTCCGGCATTTTTCCGGGCACGGACAACAATGAAACAATGGAGCAGCTAACAACCCTGGCGTTCTTGGCGGGACAGACCAAGTCCATCCGATTGGTCACCAGCGTAATGATTGTCCCACATCGTCCTCCGGTACTCACCGCCAAGATACTCTCAACAATTGACATTCTATCCCAGGGCCGAATGAATGTGGGTGTAGGCGTGGGCTGGCTGAAAGAAGAGTTCGAGGCACTACAAACACCACCCTTCGAGGAGAGGGGTGCGATTACCGACGAGTACATCCTCGCCTTCAAGGAACTTTGGACTAAAGACGAGCCCAGTTTTCAAGGGAAGTATTGTCAATTTTCCAACATAAACTTTCTGCCCAAACCGGTGCAAAAGCCTCATCCACCCATCTGGGTTGGCGGGGAAAGCCGCCAGGCGATACGCAGGGCCGCCGAGTTGGGCGATGCCTGGCAACCCATAGCCACCAGTTCCAGTTCTCCGTTAACCACTCCAGAGCAACTGGCGGAAGGTATAAGTAGGCTGGGAAGATACACTGAGAGGGCTGGCCGGCCCCCCGGCTCGGTGGAGATAGTCTGCCGCATGCCTGGCTACAATCTTAAATCCGAGGACGGCCGGTCTTCGGGCGCAGAGGGTCGAGACCGCCCAGTCTTTAACGGGACGGCCGATGATATAGCTTCGGATATCCGCCGCTACGAAGAAATGGGTGTAGGGCATATCGTTGCTAGCTTCGTTCCGGTGGGCCACGTGGCCAACAGCACCGAAGAGATGCTCACCGACATGGAGGATTTCGCCAACCGGGTGATTCCGCGGGTCTGAAGGTGTTAGCCAGTGCGCCCCGGATTCCCATGAACTGTCTTGCTCAATCCCTGTCATTCTGAGGAGCGGAGCGAAGAAGCATCTCATTCACCAACAGCAAATAACTTCCCTTTCGCCTGCATGACTGAGCGGAGAGGATAGCCCTAGCCAACCTAACGGTAGTAGGTAGTAGGATCTACGAAGTCCGATGCGCTTGCGCAATCACCGTCCTGCCGTTCCACCAGAATCTCCGACTCGCTGGTTAGTGAGATGAACAACCGGCCCGGAAACATCGATGGTCCTTGTCCGCTATCAGATGAAATCGCCCCTTGGTAGCAGTAGATTTGGCCGCCGGATACCACTTGGTCGAACTCCCGGTTAACCAGTCCTTGCTGCTCCTCCGTAAAAACCCACACTCCCATCTCCATAATCGTTCCGCCCACGGAGATAGCCCCGCTGTTGCGGTCAACGTGGTGATGCGCCAATGCCAGTTCTTTGCTGATGTCGCTAAATCCACCGACCTCCCGGTTTACAAACCAATTCCCTTGAGCCGTGCCGAGCCGGTCTTGCATCGCCACGCCGCAGATTGGTCCGACAGTGACATCACGGTCTTGGTACCCCTCAACCTTCACAAGTTGCTCTTCTCTGGCCTCCGGAGTAAAGCCGTCTAACGGGCAAAGTATGTGCATCCTCTTTTTTGAGTCGGAACGGTAGCGGTCCGGGTTCGCATAGGCCAGAGACGGAGTGGAAAAGTCGTAGGCTTCCAGGTCCAAGGCGGCGATTATGCTGCCTCCCGCAGTCCCTAAAATCGTACCCACTGGCACGTCAAACTCCACCGAGGAAACACAATACCGGTAGTATCTTTCGCCCACTGGATATTCGTTGCACCGTAGCGGCTCAGTTTCCTGTAGAAGCTGAATTAGCTGGTCGTTGATAGTAGTAACGTGAATCAGTTTGTAAATTTGGTCCCGGCAAGGCGCGAACATCAGGTCGTAATCGGAATAGCTGGATGCGATTTCGCCAATACCCAGGGTGTAATCAATCTCCAAGATTCGGACGTTCCCCGGAGCGCGAACATTGACCACTGCAGCTGGGTTGGTGGCCGGATTTACCCCATCGTCCGCGTTTTGGCCTTTCAAACGATAAAAGATGTGCTCAGTGGGCAGAACATGCTGAGGCGGGTCTAATAGACCCAGCGGAATTATCTTCAAGTAGTCGTCAACCGCTAGCGGCGAAAGAGACAGCCGGGTTTCGTCGCTACAAACGGGGAGGCTGGCTAGGGAATTGGCCAATCGGCCATCCGGTTCAGGAGTCGATTGAATATCCACTGCGGGTTCATCCACTGTGGGCGCAATTCGGGGACCCTTGGTCGGAGCGGCATCTGTGGGCGGCTTGGAAGCCCTGCTCGCCGAACGTGAGACATTTGGCATTGGAGCGATGGAACCAGGCGCAGATGCATTGGCCGCCGTGGGTGAAGCACCGGGCTTGGGGGAGGCAGTGACGGACGCGGGTGCGCCAGATCCGATCCCAGATTGACCCTCGGTTGTTGGGATCAGAGAGGATGGAGAAGGCAATGGGCTTTGGCCGCACGCCAGGGAGAACAACAGTAGCGTGCCAGCAGATAACCACCAAAGTCGTCTTCTCATGCCCTAAATTGTAACGGTTTGGCGGCTAATTTCACTTTGGGAGCGTGTAGTGAGGGAAAACCCTAGGGTAGGTACTAGTACTAGTACTAATATCACCCCATAGATACCACCTTTGGGTGATGTTGAGCTTTATCGGCTAAGGCAAAATAGTAACTGAGTGATACCAATCAAGTTTTTGAAATTCATCTGAGCAGGACCAGTGACGATATGCTATTAAATCTCGCCAGTTGTCAAAAATGCAAAGGGGACCTAGTTCATCAAGGGGATGAGTGGCGTTGCTTGCAATGCGGGACCTACTACTACCCCAAGGCGCAGCAGTTTCCGGAGGCGATATACCCTCGTAAAACCTGGAGTATCAATGCGTCCATCCAAGCCACCCAGGCCAGTGAAGTCCGGTGGCAGTCCAGCAATCGGGAGATTATCGAACAACTATCTGCTGGCAGCACCACACGGGATATCGCCAGCCTGACCAATCACAGCCCCCGCCGAATCCAGTCGGTGAAGGAACGCCTCCTTCAGGCGCTGTAACCGGATCCGGCTAGATTCACCTTTCACGGATAGCGACAGGTTGGCCCATTCCAATCCCGGTATACCTATAGGCCAACCATTGACGCTTCCTGTCTACACCCTATAATGGCGGTCAGTACGCATGGGCATTTAGTTGGATGCGGCTCCGTTTCCCAGCCACATCTAAATAACTTCACGTGTCCCAGTAATGAAGGACATTATGAAATTCGGTCTTTTCTACCAGATTCAAGTACCCAAACCCTGGTCGGAGGACAGCGAAGCCAAGCGAATATGGGAGGCCTTGGACCAGATTGCTTACGCCGAGGAAATGGGCTACGACAGCGTATGGTTCTCGGAGCACCATTTCCGCCCCGAGTGGTCCCACAACAGCGCACCCGACCTGACACTGGCGGCAGTGTCCCAGAGAACCTCGCGCATCCGCCTTGGAGTAGGTGTGGTACTGGCTCCGATTCACCATCCGTTGCACACCGCCGTACGCATGGCCACCTTGGACATCCTCAGCAAAGGGAGGGTGGATGTTGGCATCGGCCGCACCGGCTACCCCTATCAATTGACTCCCTATGGCTCAGCCTTAGAAGACACCCGGGGAATGTGGGAAGAATTCGCCCAAGTGTTGCCCAAAATCTGGACCGACGAAGTTTTCTCCCATGAAGGGCGCTACTACCAAGTGCCGCCCAGAGAGGTGCTACCCAAACCCTTGCAAAAGCCCCATCCTCCCCTGTGGTCGGCATGCGCCAGCGAGGAAACCACAAAGCTGGCTGGGGAAATGGGACTGGGCGCATTGGTGGGAAGCGAAGGCGGCCCGGACAAGGTAGCCAGCGTTTTGGAGCTTTATCAGAAGTACCTCAAAAATGCTAAACCTTCCGCCGGGATGGTCAACAATCAGAACGCTTTAATGACCGCCGGATTCTGTGACGAAAGCCAAGGGGTGATTGACGACCGGGGCACCGAGCTTTTGGCTTGGTATCTGGACCAGCAGCGGGCTAGAGCCCAATTGGTATGGCAGGGTGTAGACCCTTCCACGGTACCGCCGGACTATCAGGGATACTACGATAGGGACCTAAAGCTGGCCAACGGTCCCTATCCAGAAGACCCAACAGCCGCCCAAGTATTGAAAAAGGGCACCAATTTTTGCTTCGGCACCCCCGATAACTGCATCAGGTTCTTTGAAGAATACGAGGCGATGGGGATTGAGCAGGTTTTCTTGCTGAGCGCCATCGGCCCGGCCACCCATGAAGAGGTGATGAACACCATCAGGTTGTTTGGCAAGTACGTGATTCCCCACTTCAAAGAGAAGGAAAAGTCCTAGGCAGGGGCCGCAGCAGCAGGCAACGACTAGCTAGATAGTCAGATCAAACTTGATTTGCTAGCCGTATGGCAATAATTACCGGTGTCATTACGAAGGCCATGTCATTCTGAGTGAAGCGAAGAATCTGCCATCGTGGGTGTGACACCTCCCCAGATTCTTCAATAGCTTCGCTCCCTCAGAATGACAAATCGAATTATTGTGTTAACAATCAGGAGAAAAGAATGAACGTAGGCGTGGTTTTCCCACAGACCGAGATAGGTTCCGACCCGGTGGCGGTGAAGGACTACGCTCAAGCAGCCGAAGAACTGGGTTACTCCCACCTGATAGTCTACGACCACGTCTTGGGGGCCGACACCAACCACCACCAAAACTGGGTTGGTTCCTACACCTCCGAGAGCATGTTCCACGAACCCTTTGTCCTCTTCGGCTACCTGGCTGGAGTAACCACCAAGCTGGAAATGGTAACGGCCGTGCTCATCCTGGGGCAGCGCCAGACAGTATTGGTGGCCAAACAAGCGGCTGAGGTGGATGTGCTCTCCGGTGGCCGCCTGCGGTTGGGCATCGGCGTCGGCTGGAACCACGTCGAATACGAAGCTTTGGGTGAGAACTTCCATGACCGGGGCAAGCGCTATGAGGAACAAGTAGAGTTGCTTCGGGCGCTATGGACCCAGGACGTGGTGGACTTTCACGGCAAATATCACCAAGTAACCCATGCCGGTATCAGCCCCCTCCCGGTGCAGCGTCCCATACCAGTGTGGATGGGCGCCGGTGGCCGAGCCACACCGTATCCCACCGACCGCGTGTTGCGCCGTGTCGCCCGTATCTCCGATGGCTATTTCCCTCAATTTCAACCCGACGAGGATGGCCGGGCCACAATTGCCAAGCTGCGGGAGTTCGCCAAGGAAGCGGGTCGTAACCCGGACAGCATCGGCATTGAGCCGCGAATCAACTTCTCTGACGGAAATCCGGAGTACTGGCAAGATACGGCCAACGCATGGAAGGAGATGGAAGCTACCCACATCTCGGTGAACACCATGCGGGCCGGGTTAACCAGCCCTCAAGCCCACATTGACGCCATCCAGCAGTTCAAAGAGGTGGTATCGGGCTAGGTTGGATTGGCTAGTAGCAGGATATGCCTAATTCCCTCTTTTCCGCTTTTCCCCAAAAGCCTTGCTAATACTGTCATTCTGAGCGGAGCGAAGAATCTTTGCGCCTGAACCAAAGGATTCTTCGTCGCTTCACTCCTCAGAATGACAGTTTTGAATGAGAAAATAACATGGGCCTGACTGGGCCTATACCGCCAGGCCGGGGAGTATCACATCTCTGAATCCCTCCACCTCCGGTTGGGGCAGATCGTAGCCTCCCTCCCGTGTGTGGGTGGGGAAAATGAACACATGGTCAACCCCCGATTCCGTCGCCGCCCGTTTTAGCTGGTCCAGACACTGCCGGGGCGTGCCGAATAGGCCAAAGGCATCACAAATACGCTCGGCCATTTCGTCGGAGATTTGGTCGGGCATCACGTCGTCAGGCAAATCAATCCCCGCTTCTCTCAGCCAAAACAGGTTTGATTTACTGGGATAAGTAAGATATGACTGGCCGGGTTGGAATAATTCCTGCGGCCAACGCCGGGCTTTATCACCGTCTTCTCCCACCGTGGTAGGTGTGATAAACACACTCTGGAAGTCCTTTAAGTCTCTCCCAGAGCGCGCGGCCCCGATTTCCAGTCTCTTTCTGGCCGCCCCAACCGCTAGGGGGTGCAGCCCCACCAACAACATCGCTCCATCGGCCACCTCGCCCGCCAATTCCACCATGCGAGGACCGGCCGCAGTCATGTAGACGGGGGTCGGCTGCTCGCTAACATTCCCCAAGCGAGTGTCTACGCCGTTAAAACTCAGCCGCTCGCCCCGCAATAACCGGCGAATGGTCGTTATGGCCTGCCTCATCGTCTCCAGGGACGCCCGCGGTTGGCCTATCGTCCCCACGGAGAGGAATCCAGGCCCCACGGTCAACCGGATTCTGCCTGGTGCGATTTCTTCCAGGGTGTGAGCCAAAGACGCTAGAACCATGGGATGTCTGGTCACTGGGTTGGACGTGGCCGGGAACAGGTTTAGCTTGGACGTGCGTTCTGCCGCCAGCGCCAGGGTCAGGTAGACGTCCCGTCCGCTGTGTTGGTGGTCGTGGATGCCCACGCCGGAAAAACCAGCGGTTTCGCATTCAGCAATGAACTGAGCGGTTTCCAAAACAGGCAGTCCCACAGGCACTCGAATATCTACTTGCATGTCCATTTACTACTTCCTGAATCTAGTTCCCCAATCAGCGTTCACCAAAGACTACCTGAGAAGCAAAGAGAGCGCAAAGCCGATTGACGCTGTAGCGCTCTGGTAGTAATCTACGGTCTTTCCAGTAATGCCTGGTATCGGGCCGACGATTCGCCCGATATTGGGCGTGAACCTGTCAGAAAATAAAGAGAGGAGTCAACAATCATGGCATATGAAGGCATGCTAGCCGAGACAGTCCTGATAAACGGTCACAACGGCGACCAAATCGACGCCTACCTGGCCCGTCCTTTGGGCTCAGGCCCATTCCCCACAGTGGTGCTGATTCACCACATGCCCGGCTGGGACGAGGCTTCCAAAGAGATGGCACGCAAACTGGCCTACAACGGCTATGCGACCATATCCCCCAACCTGCATTTCCGAGAGGGCAAATCCACGCCCCAAGACAACAGCTCCAGCGTCCGCGAGGCTGGCGGAATGCCCGACGTGCGGACCATGGGCGACGTGCAAGCTTCGATCAACTATCTAAGGTCTTTGTCATACAGCAACGGAAAGGTGGGAATAATAGGCTTCTGCTCCGGCGGAAGACAGGTTTACCTGGCTGCTTGCACCCTCACCGGCGTGGATGCCGCTGTGGACTGCTGGGGCGGCGGCGTAACCCAGGGCAACGACGCCCTAACCGAGCGCATGCCCGCATGGCCCGTTACCTTCACCGCCGATCTCAGTTGCCCGTTGCTGGGTCTGTTTGGCGAAGAAGACGGTAGACCTTCACCAGCGGATGTGGCGGAAACCGAAGAGGAATTGAAGAAGCACAATAAGAACTATGAGTTCCACATGTATCCTGGTGCCGGGCACGGATTCTTTGCGGTGGACCGTCCCAGCTACCACCAAGAATCAGCGGTAGACGGCTGGCAAAAGGTCCTCGCCTTTTATGGTAAACACCTAAAGTAGAAAAACGCCTTCAGAGAGCAACTCAAAAGTCCCCCTTTCTAAAAGGGGGATTTAGGGGGATTTTCGCCAGGCACAACCGGGATTCGAGGAACGCAGAACGACTCAACCTCAGTTCCGGTTTTTTCATTCCCTGTTGATCGAAAGCCCGTCCACAAATTGCACCTTCGGCAACTTCCTCAGATCTTCGGGTGCAACCAGTATCTTCGACGACCTGCTTCCCGACCCCAGGATCAATCGATCCACCGACAATACCTTCTCGTCGGCATAAACCTGGAGGTCAGCAGGCAGAGCAAAGGGGGTCACCCCCCCGACGGTCATGCCGGTCAGAGCCTCGGTTTCTTCCGCAGAGGCAAATGAAAGCCTGGACACGCCCATGATCGAACGCACAGTCTTGTTCACATCCAAACGGTCCGAGCCCAGGACTATGCAGGCGGCGTACTGCTTCTCTCCCTTCTTGGATGCCACCACTATGGTGTTTCCGCATATGTCGAGGGAGTAGCCGTATTCCCGGCAAAATTCGGCGGTGTCGGCAAAGTCCGGGTCGATCTGCACCAACTCATAAGAGATGCCCAAATCCTTTAGATTAGCCTCCACCGACCGTTCAATGTTACTTGGTTCCGTGTTGCTTGGTTCCGTCATACCGGTTCCTTGCCAAACAACGACCATCCAGGCCTGCCGATGTTGATGTCTCCAGTTTCCAGAGTAAATCCGGAACCGGAAGGCAACTCCAGAGCTCTCCTGATTGACCACTTGGAAAAACCCTGCACACCTTCCATCTCCTCTATCTCATCCAATCCAAAGTAACCCGCGCCGATGGATTCCACCCCGTCGAACCGCGGCTCTCCGGAGATTAGGTCCAAGCGAAATACTACATAAACATTGGCTGTGGGGGCGCCCACGGTGTGCCTCACGCCTATAACGTCGGATACCTTGGCCACAACCCCGGCTTCTTCCAGGACTTCTCTTTCCACCGCAGGCACGATTTCCTCGTCGCTCTCAACGTAGCCGCCTGGAATCTGCCAAGCGCCGCGATTTGGGTTGATGCCTCGCTGAACCAACAAAGCTTTGCTGTCGCGAATCACCACGCCCCCGCACCCAATCGAATGATGTCCGAAATGAACGAATCCGCATTCATCTTTGGGGCATGCCGGTCTATCCCGGCCACCGTCTAACCTCATGACTAGTTCGCTACCACACCTGGGGCAGTAGTTCATATGCGCAAACCTCTGGAATCGCAAATACTAGGCAACGTCCAGATTATAGCAAGGACGGGTTGCACTAAGGAGAGAATTCTGAAAACGGCAAAGACAAGAAAGAGAATTACAAGGAAATCCCCCTGTATCCCCCTTTACGAAAGGGGGAGAATCCCACACCAGGAAGGCGAGATTCATCAGCGCATTACCCGGTCGAACATCTACCCTTCCCCCTTTCGTAAGGGGACCGAGGGGGTTTAGCCTCGAATCCGCTACTACGTCTGTTCACAGGAAATACGCATTGTGTTGGCTGAGGAGATAGTTCGAATCGGCCACCCATTTTGTGTCGGAGCAGTTTGGCGTTAAAATGGTGACCGTGATATGGGATTATCCATGTGATTTCTGGCCAACCCAAGGAGGGCCTTAATGCTCACCGCCGAAGCCAATCAGCGAATAACCCAGGTGGGAGCCGGGACGCCTATGGGGGAATTGATGCGCCGGTACTGGATACCAATCCGGCCCGTGGCCCAACTGATTGACGAAGAAGTGATGGCGGTCCGAATCTTGGGTGAAAACCTGGTCTTGTTCAGGACGCGAAACGCAGACTTGGGCTTGGTGGGCGAATTCTGTCCTCACCGCATGACCCAACTAAAATACGGTTACCCCGACGATTTCGGTCTCCGCTGCTGCTACCACGGCTGGATGTTCGATACTGAAGGGCAGTGCATCGACACTCCAATGGAAGCCCAAGACAGCACCTTCAAAGACAGAATCCGCGTCAAGGCCTACCCGGTAAAGGAGATGGGAGGGCTTGTTTGGGCTTACATGGGCCCCAAGCCGGTGCCTCTCTTACCTCCTTGGGATCTTTTCGTCATACCCAACTCCATCCGGCAAATCGGTATTGCGGAACTGCCCTGCAACTGGCTGCAGTGCCACGAAAACACCGGGGACCCGACCCATAGCGCCTACCTGCACGGCCACTATTTCAAGTACATCCTGGAGAAAGAAAGCCGGCTTAACAACCGGGCCGCCGACAACCCGATGCATACCCTGTACGGTCGTATTAAGCTGGAGAAGGGCATCGAGTCCCTGTGGGCTAATCCCACATCCCACGGCATGGAGAAGGGCATCAACTACTCCAAAGCCTTGGGCGCCGAAAGGGATTATCAGTCCAGGCATTCCACGGTGATTTTTCCCTTCTACACCCAGACCGGGGGGCCGGGGCAGGTGCGCCAGGAGTTTCAGATTCGGGTGCCCATCGACGACACGAATACCTACCACATTAACTACGGGTGCTACATCGCCCCAGACCAAATAAAAGCGCCCCAACAAGACGTTATTCCGTGGTACGAAGTGCCGTTGTTCGATGATAAAGGCAAGCCTCTGCTGGATTTTGTTCTCGCACAGGATGCCCATGCTTGGATCTCCCAGGGCCCGGTGACCGACCGGACCAGGGAGCACTTGGGGCGGACGGACGTTTCGATAATATTCATGCGGCAACAGTTTGAAGAGCAGATGCTATTGGTTGAGGACGGCGGCGAGCCCATGAACGTCTTTCGTAACTCAAAAACCATGCCGGACCTGATTCACGGTGGTAAGTGGGACGAGAACGACGCCTCGGTGACCGGGGGAAGCAGCGCCCTGTCTTCCTTCCGCTCGGCCTATCACAAAGGCTACGGCATTGATGACGCTGACCGGTACGGCCCTTTAATGCTGCAAATCATCGAGATTATGAGGCAGACCGAAGAACTGGCCAACGCTAAAACGGATTAGCAATTCAGCAAGCGGAAATGAAAAGAGCCCCCGAAATCGGAGGCTCTTTTTGCTAGGTGAACCGCGGTGCCGGGTTAATTACCAACCCGGTCTGCTGCCCAGTTGCCACTTTCCACAGTCAGAGTAGCACCTCCGCCGGTGGTTATGGTGCAGTGGTAGAGGCCCTGAGAGATTCTGTTGGGAAATACATCGCCGCTATACACGCAGCGATTTTTGACCCCGTCGATTTGGGTGATGACCATGAAATTCAGAACCCTTTCTTCATGATTAATCGTGCTGAGTTCCAGACTCCCGCTCCCCTCATGTGGTTGATCGACAACCAAATCACCCTGGACCTCGTTGGAACGCGCAAGAGGGTTCGGAGGGAATTCAATCAGGGTCAGGTTCAGGGTAGCGGTGGTCCCATCCCCGGAAGTACGACAACCGGCGTAAGCTCCGGTGGCGCTGGCTGGATTAGCCAGACGCCGGCTCTCGCCGGATGGAGTGGTGTCGCAAATCGTGACCGGGACAGCGGTTGGAACCGCAGTGGTGCTAGGAGGCAGGGTCTGGGGACCCTGCACGGTAGAAGAACCGTCACTAAATACATCCGTTACGTAGATATCCCAATTTGGAATGCCGCTGGCATCGTTCTTGCTTTGGAAAGCCAGCCTGTTGCCGTCGGGTGACCAAGACGGCCTGAGTTCGCTGGAATCGGGTGAGCTTGTGACCTTTGCCATGCCGGTGCCGTCTATCCGAATGACGTAGAGGTCGCCATTAGCCTCGGCGTTGCCTTGACGAAAAGGCCACCAATAGACCGTCGGGAGACACGTCCGGGTACATGTTCAATGCGCCGTTGGAAGCGCCGGTCGTCGTCAGCCGTTGAATCTCTTCCCTGGTGAAAATGTCCCTTAACGACAGGTCATATCCATCACCGGATTTCACGCTGAACACGAAGAAACTGGCGTCTGGGGCCATGCTGAATCCTCGGTTGAAGTCTCGGCCTTCCGTCAGGAGGACTCTGCCAAACTCGCTAGCCGACTGGCCGCTTAGGTCCGATACGGCTGCGGTGCGCACCGTTACCACCCAGCTCGACGGGTCATGGGAGGTGCGTATCATCCACATTGCCGTGAGCCCGTCTCTCGACACCGATAGTCCGTCGCCGCCCATACCGCCAGCGATTACCAAGCTTTGGGTGAATGCGGCATCATTCCCGTTAGTGCTAGCTCGGTCAAATGGCGCTTTTGAGGTGTCAAAGGTCATGTATTCGTGGATGGATATCCGGTCGTTGGTCATTAGCTGGCCTGTCTTGCCCACCCAAGAAAGCTCTCCGGCTATGCCGATGTCTTGGTTAGGCCCGCTGGCCAAAATTCGCTGGTCGCTCCCGTCCGAGTTTACGGCTCCGATGTCGTAAGGGCGGCCCAATGCGCCCGGCTTGGTGGTCATGTAAGCAATCATCGGACTGTTGGGGTCCCAGGCAGGGTCAAGGTCTTCTCCCGGACTGTCGGTTAGCTGCCTAGGCTGAGAACCCGGATTTATCTGCGGTGTTATGCCCCCTGGCACCGTGGCGCCAGGCTCGGTAGTAGCTGGGGCGGTGGGTTGGCCGGTTGCGCTCACCACGACTGCCGGTGTACCAAGGCCTGGAGCGGGATCAATTGGGATGTTGGGCGTACCTGGGACTGAGGTTTCTGGAACCGGAGTATTTTCTGGCTCTCCATTCATGATGCATGCGGCAGTGATAGTCATCAACAATATCAAAAGCCCGAAAAATTTTAGCTGCTTCACATCTAGATTATCTTTCCTAGGCGTTTATTAATTAGGCTACGTCGTTTTTATGTAATCCGTATGTCGAAGTTTGCTTACGTTTCAGTCCATTATACCCTTGGGGCTATTAATCTAGTTCGGAGTCCTACTCTAGTTCAAGGCACCTCACTGATTCTGCCAATGGAAACCAGATAAAAAAATAGCCATGGCGCTGATTTAGCCGTGCCATGGCTACATGACTGTGTTCGCCAGGGTAGTCGTAGAATCCAGGACGGTCGTTAAGAAAGGCTAACCCAGCACCTCTCGTATACCCTGAATCACGTTTTCTTTGTCCGGGATGCAGAATCGCTCCATCACCGGGCTGTAGGGTATGGGAACGTCGGGCGCGCACACCCGTTTGGGTGGTGACTTGAGCGTACGAAACGTCGCCGGGTCTTCGGTGATTAAGGCCGATATTTCGGCAGCCGCGCTACAGGTGATGCAGGCCTCGTCTACAATCACCACTCTGCCGGTTTTTTGCACCGACGACCTGATTGTTCCTTTGTCCATGGGCACCAGCGTCCTGGGGTCAACCACCTCCACCGACACTCCTTCCCCTTGCATTACTTCGGCAGCGGCCAGGGCTTCATGGACCATCTTGGAGATGGCTACCACCGTCACATCCGTGCCTTGGCGTTTCACGTCGGCAACGCCGATGGGAACGGTGTAATCTCCTTCGGGCACATCACTGGTCTCCTGACTGGCCGCCAGAATCTGGTCCTCGAAGAACACGACGGGGTTGTTGTCCCGGATGGCGCTAATCATCAACCCTTTGGCGTCATAAGCAGTCGCTGGCATGATTAGTTTCAGTCCCGCTAGGTTCATGAACATGGGGTGGGGGCTTTGGGAATGTTGGGCGGCGGCGGACCTTCCACCGCCTGTAGAGGCCCGAAAGACTATGGGGAAAGGCGATTGGCCGCCAAACATGTAGTGAATTTTGGCCATCTGATTCACGATTTGGTCCATGGCGGTGAAAGCGAAGGTCATCATTCCCGGGCTGACGATGGGCCGAAAGCCGCTCCCTGCCGCGCCTATGCTGGCTCCCACGTATGCGTCTTCCGATATTGGGCAAACCCGCACTCGGCTCTCACCAAACTCGGGGATCAGCCCGGCCAACGGCCCCAGGCCGCCGCAAAGGTGGAACACTTTCTCATCCCGGCGCATCTCCTGGGTAAATGCTTCCATCAACGCCTGGGAATAGGTAATCTCTCTCATGCTTACTCTTCCTGTTGATTTTACCCGTTGATTTTTACCGTTAATTCTTCGGGTCAATTCTTCCGGTTGTTTGTCAATCACGCGGTTCTACGGCTGAGTCCGCCGCTGAGTCCAGCGCTGAGTCTACGGGGCGAACACGTCTAACAAGGCATCTTCGGGTCTGGGTACTGGGCTGCTCTTGGCAAAATCAACAGCCTCGCTCATCAGGTCCTCCACCTCCTGGTGTATCTGCTGCAGGAGGGAGGGGGACATTAGACCTTGCTCGGTTAGCCGCCGGGCAAACTCGGCGATAGGATCGTGCTGGGGGCCCGAGTCTCTGGCTTCTTGGGGTCTGGGGTCATCGGGGTTCCCCTTCTGCTCAGAGTGGATTCGCCAGCGGTGGGTCTTAAATTCCAGCAGGGTTGGGCCCTCACCGGCCCTGGCTCTCCGTACAGCCTCTTGGGTCGATTCGTACACCGCCAGCACATCAATTCCGTCGGCAATAACCCCCGGGATGTCGTAACTGGCGCTTCGGACGGCCACGTCAGCCACGGAAAGACCTTGGGACGCAGGCACCGATACGGCCCAGCCGTTGTTTTCACAAACGAATATCACCGGCAGCTTCCAAACGGAGGCCAGGTTCAATGAGCTATGAAAGGTTCCCTCGTTGGACGCACCATCGCCAAAGAAGCAAACAGCAACTCCGCCATTGCCATCCATCTGAGCGGCCAATGCGGCCCCGGTGGCGATGGGCAAGCCGGCTCCCACGATGCCGTTGGCGCCCAACATGCCGATGCTAAAGTCGGCGATGTGCATCGAGCCGCCTTTGCCCTTGCAGTAGCCGTTGCTGCGCCCAAAGAGCTCGGCCATCATCAGTTTCACATCCGCGCCTTTGGCGATGGTGTGGCCATGGCCTCGGTGAGTGCTGGTGATTTTGTCGTCGATGCGCAGGTTGCTACAGACCCCGACCGCCACCGCCTCTTCCCCGATGTAG
Organism: Dehalococcoidia bacterium UBA1141; assembly: GCA_002311385.1. GTDB lineage: Bacteria > Chloroflexota > Dehalococcoidia > Lucifugimonadales > UBA3495 > UBA1141. The sequence continues at coordinate 43,330 of DCAE01000012.1, forward strand.
GCATGAACCACCCCCGGAATGTTCCCGGCGTGAAATTCTTCCACAGCCCGGCGGTCGAATGTGCGGATGGTGACCATCCGACGGTACATATCGATGAGCATATCCGGTTCCATGGTCATGGCCTTCTCCTGTCCTATCTCTATACCCGTAGGGCGGCGTTGCCTCAAACCTGTCATTCTGAGGAGCGAAGCGACGAAGAATCTCATTGCCCAGACGTAAAGATTCTTCGCTCCATTCAGAATGACAGTATTTTGGAGACTTTTGGGGCAGCCCCTCCGAGGGGCGATGGAAAACAAGTTGTTTCGATTGCTTGAGTTGACTAAACTGGTTTTTTGGATGCCGCCAATTGTACTCCTGAACATACCTTGCGGCTAGTTTGATTGAGCATGCTCATGCTCGATTTGATGTACTTTTTGAGATCCTTCACCCGGAGAAATCCCGGCAATCGCAGGGCAGAACCCGCCGGAAATTCCCGAGGTTGCGTGGTCCGCCAGTTGGGCATATTCTACTGCTAATTTCCAATCGACGGCCGGTGGAAACCGAATCTACCTCGCCATACCACGGCCAGGAGAGCCTGATTTGCCAGGAGACACTGAATTG
>DCAE01000012.1:44000-50166 GCA_002311385.1 Dehalococcoidia bacterium UBA1141
CTGAATTGAATGAAAACACCAGAGGCAAGCTCCGATTCGGCATTTTCGATTGGATCGAACTAGACGGTAGTCCGGCCAGCGACATATACGGAGAACGGCTCCGGATGCTGGAGTACGCCGACCAGCACGGCTTTTATTCCTACCAATTGGCGGAGCACCACCTGACACCGCTTAGCCTGGCGCCCTCGCCCGGCATATTTCTATCCGCAGCCTGCCAGCGCACCAAGACTATCCGCTTGGGGCCATTGGTCTATCTGCTGCCTTTCTACAATCCTCTGAGGTTACTGCACGAAATATGCATGCTGGACCAATTGAGTCACGGTCGCTTGGACTTGGGGTTGGGTAGGGGCATCGTGCCCATGGAGGCTGAGCCTTTCGGTGTGGACTTGGACAAGAGCTGGGAGACTTTCCACGAATCATTGGCGGTCTTGATGGCGGGATTCACCCAAGAGGTACTTAACTACGAAGGCGAGTACTACAGCTACAAAGACCTGAAGATTTGGATTCGACCTTACCAGCAACCTCATCCCCCGATTTGGTATGCCAGCAACAATATTGAGACAGTGCCTTGGATAGCACAACACGGCATCAACACCAGTCATGTGTTTGCACCCTCCAGCGCCGCCAAAGCCCACTACGACCTGTATAAGCAAATCTGGGAGGAGCACCGGGGTGATGATAACCGGCTCAATTCCGGAGTGAATGAGCCGTTGCTGGGCCTGACCCGTCATGTGTACATCGCTGCCACCAACCAACAGGCGATAGCAGAGAGCCGAGAAGCATTCAATGTCTGGTTTTACAACATCAACTATCTTTGGGACCAAGCAGGCTCCGATGCCTTGAGCTTCGTTAGGGATTTCGACGCTCTGCTGGACCAGGGGGTGATTATCGCCGGTTCACCCGAAAGCGTCCGAGAGCAAGTGCAACGAGCGGTCGATGAAACAGGCATCAACTACTTTAGCTCCATATTCGCTTGGGGGAACCTAACCCACCAGCAAGTCATGAGGTCGATGGACTTCTTCGTGAAAGACGTCATGTCTCGGGTTTCCTGAGGTAATAGCGATGGTTTCAATCGGAACAAAGAATCGGAACTAAAAAAGGGTAGGCCGGTGGCCTACCTTTTTTGCTCTTTGTCCCGCAGTCCAACCAAGAACTGCGTCAATCTGTCACGTACCTTGGGCACAGGCGCCATGGCTTAGTCTTTAGCCGCCTTCTCAAATAGCACTATGCGGACGGTAAAAAAGCCGAGAGAGCTGGAAAAGGACACTCGAATCTGCGGTCCTCCCACAGTGGTGAACCGGCTCCCGGACGGCTCGATGATAACGGGAGGGCTGATGTCGCAGGGGTAGCCGATCTGAGAGAGCCTGGTTGCGGCAGTACCGGTAATCATGTTGGCAATCTCGCCAAGGGCCAAAAGGCCAATCTCGTCGCTGACGGTCGTTACTTCCTCCCCCATCATACGACTCACCACGGCAACGGCGGTGCCTCCGCTGAATCCGTAAAGTACGTTGCCTTCAAGACTCCCGCTCACCCCGATAATTGCTGTCACATCATCCGTGGTGAACTGGTTGGACACCAAATCCGTTCCCGCTACATGGAGTTCATCTTGAAGCTCCATTTCCCAAACGTGCTTCGCCGGGGTTAGGAAAGGGTTTACCCACTCTTCTTTCATGTACAATCCGCTCCCATAATTTTCTTTGCTTCGAAGTGGCGCCAATCCAAGGCGGCACAGGAATACTCAGCCAGACTGCGACCGGTCCCGCCGACGGCACGAAGCTCACACTTGGGTTCCACCTCTGCTAAAGTCCTACCAGCCGCACTTGTCTTCAAACTTAGTGCCTCGCCTCTTAAAGGTTGTTGCCAACCTGCGATATTTCCACAGAGGTAATTTCGAACCATACCCGTGTCGCAGAAACTATCCTCGGCAATGGGCCGCTTCGGACATCACCGGATTGACGATGGAACAGAAATTTTTTCTAGCCTGAAACCTGCGTATCCGGCGCTAACCAATAAGTAGGTCTCGCCTTGGACTTCGTAAATGAGTTGGCGCCCATCACCGTATGAGCCGAAGCCCAAGGAACGGTGGGCCAAACGTGCTGTCCCCAGAAGTGGCTCCGGTTTGGACCGCAGTTTACGAGATGCCAGCCCAACGGGCCTGGCAGATTTGCGGTCTGAGCCGCTGAATATATTAGAGTCCACTATCAGAGATTACATGCGCACGTTCCCATTCAAAAGAGTTACAACCCCGTCTCTAAAAAGGAATTACACCTTTCTTAGAAGTGCTGCCACTGAAAAGCCTGGGTGTATCTCCGGAACATGCTGTAGTGCCTTCCCGTATCTGAATTCGTTGCGATTATCCGTAGCTGTACTCGAGAGTATCCTTCGGGTTAACAGCGGCAATAGCCCAAAAATAAAAAGCCCCCGGCAAATGCCGGGGGCTTTTTATTTTACAGTCGGACAACCGGTCCGGTAATTTACGGAGGCTGCTAATTACACGGGCGATACTTCCGGGACTCCGTCCGCATAAGGCTCGGAAGCAACTGCCGGCTCCCAAGCGAGCTCTTCCACCCTGGTTCTCATCCGGTCCAATCTGCTCATGTCTTGGATACCCGAAATTAGAGTGATTGCGGCCAGTTGGTTGGTCTTGCGGTCCGGATAGTCCCCATATCTGACCTTGCTCACCGAGGCCAGTTGCTCCAGCCTGGTTCGGCCCCTAGAAATCGCCTGGGTATACAGGTGCTCCGGTCTTCCATGGACAACCAGGGAAGCGGACCGGGCGCCGGTAACGTCGCAAGGGAAGGTCAATGCGCTTTCGGACACGCTACGCTCTATGATGCTCTCCAATTCATGAGTTCCAGGGTCGATGCCCTTCCGCCAAGGCTGGGACCTGAGCTTAATCGTCTCGGAACAATAGCCGATGGTAGAGATGTCCCCAATCATGCCCAGAGTAGCTTTGATTTCGGAGGAACTGAACACTTCCTGAGGCGAAGGGCGAATCTCCCCAGCCTCCAACAACGTTGTAAGCATCATAGCCAGCTTCTCGTTGGCCCGGTTGTACATTTGCTCCACCGATTCACGAGTCACATTGTTCTGCTCAAATTGCTGGTTGTCCACCAGCAAGATGTTGTTGAAATAGTGGCTCCACAGCTCAAAGCTCTTTAGACAATTCGACAGACTCAGGGACTCTTTATCCGTGGGCATGCCGGTCGTTGAAGGAACCACACCCAAGCCGTAAACGGGGATACCCCGATAGACCCGGTTCAATTCGTTGGCCAACACGTATGACCCGCCAGCACCGGAACCGCCACCCAGCCCGGCAGCAATCCAGAAGGCTTCGGGGTCGAACTTACGCACGCGAATATCGATTTGGTCCATCATCTGGGAGAGGGCTTTCTCGGCGATACTGGCCGCCAGTTCAATGTTTGCTCCCACTCCTCGGCCTTTCAGTGCATACCGGCCAATCAGCACCGTTTCCGGTATGTTGCGAAGACCGTCTAGGTCTGCCTCCTCGGTGTTGATGGCAATGGCATCGTAAAGTTTACGGTTCATTCCCATCAAGCTGTTTACAATCTTGCCGCCCGCTTGTCCGAATCCAATCCAAAGAACTCGCATTTTTAGTAGCCTCCCCTTTTCTCGATTCCTTTCCTAACCCTTCCCATGGCTAACCGGGCAATCGTTGCCCACTATTTACGATATTTACTGATACTGATACCGGTAATATTGATACCGGGATAGACACTGGTGAAAGAATAAAAAAATTAGTCCAGATTTAGTCCTCGGAGATTCCGGCAAATTCCGGTTCCTCAATTACTGTTTCAGCCTCTTCGGACTCAGCTTCGAATTTAGCTTCAAGCTCGACTTCAGGAGTCTCTGACTCTCCACCATTGAGAGTTTCATCCACCGCGACATCCAGTTCTTCGACGCCCAGTTCTTGGCTAAGCTCTTTGCTAATTTCCTGGCCGACTTCTGGGGGCGCCTGAGACACCGCTGGTTGTTGGTTATTCTCGTCTGGCTGAGTTCCTTTCCTAGAGCGACTGTCCCTGGATTCCCGCAACATGTCAAAAACCGAATTCTTAAAGTCGCGCACTTCATGGCAGACCTGGCATTCGCCGCGGCTGATGGGGCCGTGTGCCGTTTCTATGATCCAGTAATGACAGCAAGTTGGAGTTGATGGGACCTCACTAGCAACTTGTGGAGCCTCCTCATGCACTATCATTTCGATACCTCCCGCATTCCAAACTCTGCAACGGCGGTGTCGATTCTCCCACCGCTATCTCGCCTATTGCCTGGTGCATGCCTGCGGCCTGAATCAAATGCTGAACATTGATTAGAAAAGATATAAAACTGTGGAGTTGACCGCACGCACCCACTCGCACAATACTCGTAGCTAAAACTTAGCTTTTCAAGGGCTATTATGTCAATGAATCTGGAATCAATTTTTGACGATTTTTAAGAATTTATCAAATAATCGACCAAAATAATCTCAAGGTGTGTTCGATCCTGGGTAAAGAAGGTTAGTAAAAAGAGGGCGCCCGATTCTGGCGGTCCTCACCGGAAAAAGGCGCAAATCGGGGCGAGCACCGAAGCCGCGAAAGGCTAAGAGCTCGCCAGCACTACAGCCAAACCTACAGCTTAAAAAGAGCTCGGGTGTTGCCTTGGGAAATCTGCTCTATCTCCGCTTGAGAACAACCTGCGTCCGCCAATGATTGCATAGGCGACGGGTCGTCCACTGGGAAAGGATAGTCCGTCCCCAAGAGGACTCTTTCGCTTCCCACCAGACCCAGCAGGTAGGACAACGCTTGGGCGGAGTGAAGGATGGTGTCGTACCAAAAACGGCCCAGATAGGCCGAGGGGGGTTGAGAAGGCGATCTTGGAATCTCCTGATTGCGGTAGATTCGGTCGAAGCGCCCAATCTGGTAGGGGAAATAGCCGCCGCCGTGGGGCAGGATTATCCTCAATTCAGGAAACCGGTCCAAGACGCCGCTCATCACCAGAGACCCTGCGCTCACCGTAGAATCATAGATGTACTGGACAATCACGTTCAACCCGTACTTGGTGGTGCGGGCGGCTGGCGTGGGTTGGGTTGGGTGCATGAACAATGGGACATCTAAATCAACCGCCGCCGCCCAGAATTCGTCCAAGTCCGCATCACCTAGGTTTACGTCATCAACGCTGGCGGCGATAACGCCCCCAACGGCGCCACACTGCTTAACTCCATATTCCAGTTCCTTGGCCGCCAATGTGGCGTTCTGAAGGGGCATGCAAGCAAGCATAGACAAGCGCTCCGGATATCTTTGAACCACCTGACTCAGCCTTTCGTTGAGCAGGCGGTTCCATCCTGCGCCCTTATCCGCAGGCATGCTGTACCCAAAAAGGTCGGCCCAAACGGAGAGAATCTGCCGGTCTATGCCCTGCTTTCCCATCTCTTCCCACCGCTGTTCCAGGTCCAGCAACCGGTCAAAAAATGGCCGAATCTTCAGACCATGGTCGTAACACACGCACGTGCCGCCCGCCGCCTGTTCCAGGTGAACGCCATACCGGGATGGCTCTTTCTCCAAGTCCTCCAAGACAATGGGCGGCACCAAGTGGGCATGCATATCGATGGTCATTGCGCCTCTCCAAGAAAATCAAGTCGATTAGCCAGCATTATTTCCAATACTGGGACACGGGTCAAGTCGAACATGTAGCCATGCCCCAAAGACTCACTGCTAGGATCCAACTTCTTGCCATATTCCTGCCATCTTCCCGCCATCTTCCTGATAAACCTTCGTGATTGACCTTCTAGTAGGACGTTACTACAATTCTGGTGCCGGAGAACCAGCTACGATCACCCGTTGGCGGGAAGGGAGATGCCAATCTATGTCATCAGAACGTTCCAGAAAAAAATTCCTGAGCCCGGAAGGCAATTGGGAAGGCTTTTTAAGCGTGGCTCAAGGTGCCGGATTAGACGTTGACGACCCTCACATGCAAGAGCTGTACGATTACATTCGAGTGGTGCTGCCGGGCCTACAAGCCGTCGACGAATTGGACCTCAGCGGAGTCGACCCGGCCATGGTCTATTTCCCGCCTCAATCCATAATCTCTCAAGAACCCGCCCAACCGGGAACGTAAAGATGTCCAGTAACAGGGAAAGCCTGGAAATCTGCTATCTACCCGCAACCGAACT
>DCAE01000012.1:50273-94319 GCA_002311385.1 Dehalococcoidia bacterium UBA1141
TGAACTCCTTCATCACCCTCCTTCCGGACCAAGCACTGGCGGATGCCAAAACCGCTGAGAGCGAGATACAGTCGGGCAATTACCGGGGGCCGCTCCACGGCATCCCCATAACTCTCAAGGACTTGTACTACCTCAAGGGGGTTAGGAACACATCAGGCTCCAAGATTTTCCATGATTTCGTGCCCGATTTTGACTCCACCATTACTTCCAAACTAAAAAACGCCGGGACTGTGATTCTGGGCAAGACAAATACCCACCAGTTCGCCTACGGTATTACCGGAGAGAACCCGGACTACGGCGACATGCACAACCCGTGGAACCCGCAGCGCATCACCGGCGGTTCCAGCGGAGGCTCCGTTTCGTCGGTGGCTTCGGGCCAATCAACTCTGACCATGGGCAGCGACACCGGCGGCTCAATCCGCGTGCCCAGTTCCCTCTGCGGGTTGGTGGGGCTCAAACCCACCTATGGCCGTCTCAGCAGATATGGATTGACGGCCTTGTCATGGAGCCAAGACCACCCGGGGCCAATGGCCCGCACCGTGGCCGACTGCGCCATGCTGATGAATGCCACGGCGGGCTACGACCCCAAAGACCCGGCCACCAGCCAAAATTCCGTTCCCGACTACACGCGCGCATTAACCGGGGGTGTGAAGGGCTTGAGGGTGGGCGTTCCCAAGGAGTTTTTCGAGGCCCCGCTGGACTCGGAGGTGGAACGGGCAGTGCGCCAGGCCATAAATTTATTGGAACAGATGGGCGCTGTTGTTAAAGAAATCTCCTGGCCCATGTACACCTACGCCGCTCCAATCGCCACCGTTATCCAGATGGCCGAGGCAACTTCCTATCATGCAGACTTGGTGCGCAGCCGTGGCGGGGAATACGCTAAACCGGTGCGGCTGTTGCTGGAGGCGGGATTTTTCCTTTCCGCTCCTCAGCTAAACCGTGCTCATCAAGCCAGAACACTCTTTGTCAATCAAACCCTGGAATTGCTCCAAGACGTGGACGTGTTGGCAGGGCCTATGACGCCCATCACCGCCCACAAGATTGGAGCCACCGAGGTCACTGTTGGGTCAACCACGATGACGCCAAGGGCGGCCCTGACCCAGTACACCCGACCCTATAACCTGAGCGGCTTCCCCGCAATATCCGTGCCTTGCGGCTTCTCCGCCGAGGGGATGCCCATCGGTCTGCAACTGGGCGCTCGCCCATTTGCGGAAGAGACTCTACTCAGGACAGCCCACGTCTATGAACAGGCCACCCAGTGGCATCAACGAAGGCCTTCTTTATAATTCGGCCAGTAGATAGACAAAATAGATTAGCCCAGTATCTGGGCGAGTTCAAGATTTATCAAGGAGCGCCTCATGGATATCATCCTTAGAAACGCCACAATCGCCGCTCAGGAAGGCGCTGGTTCAACCGACATCGGAATAGACCAAGGGCGCATAGCGGCTATCCAGCCTGGCCTACCCGTGGCTGAGCGGGAGATTGACCTTGGCGGCAACTTGGTTGCTCCAGGGTTCGTCGAGACTCACATCCACTTGGACAAGTCCTGCATATTGGATCGCTGCCGTTCTCAAGAAGGGACCTTGGAGGAGGCCATAACCCAAGTCGCCGCCGCCAAGAAGGGCTTTAGTGAAGAGGACGTAGCGGAACGAGCAAGGCGCACATTGGACAAATGCATCCTGCAGGGCACCACCCACATACGTACCCACGTGGAAGTGGACCCGGTCATTGGGCTTCAAAGTTTGAATGCCGTGCTCGCCTTGGTCAAGGAGTACGAGTGGGCAGTGGACTTGGAGGTGTGCGTGTTTCCGCAAGAGGGTCTGCTTAACAATCCAGGCACGGATGAATTGATGGTGGAAGGTTTGCGGATGGGCGCCCGCACGGTGGGCGCAGCGCCATATACCGATACCGACCCCCACGGTCAGATAGACCGGGTGTTCGATATGGCCCAGGAGTTCGACGTAGACATCGACATGCATCTTGACTTTGGGGGCGACCCGGCGGACATGCCGGCGGAAATGGACGTCGAATACGTCTGCCAGCAGACCGAGCGATTTGGTTACGGTGGCCGGGTTGCCGTGGGGCACATGACCAAACTCTCTGCGGTACCGGCAGCCCGTTTTGAAGAAATCGGCCGCCGCATGGGTTCTGCAGGCGTAGCGCTCACGGTGCTGCCAGCCACCGACCTGTTCCTAATGGGCCGCGGTCGAGACCACAACCAAGTACGGGGAGTGACGTCAGCCCACCGGCTATTGAATTTCGGTGTCAACTGCTCGTTATCCAGCAACAACGTGCTAAATCCCTTCACGCCCTTCGGAGACTGCTCATTGGTGCGAATGGCCAATCTATACGCCAACGTTTGCCATGTGGGCACACCTGAGGAGACGGAAGACTGCTTTGAAATGATTACCCGGCGTTCGGCCAGCCTTTTGCGACTGTCTGGTTACGGCGTGGAAGTTGGCAACTGGGCCGACTTGGTGGTGCTACAGGCTCAAAACCGGGCCTCAGCAGTAGCCGAGCTTGCGGCTCCGCTATATGGCTTCAAGCATGGCCGACCTACTTTCACCAGGGATGCCGCTCGACTGCACCGGCCATAGAATCGGCCATAGATATGAAAAAGAATGAGTCGCCAAAATAAGAGCATATCTCCCTGCCCAAGAGTGGGATTTCGGTGTATGCGATCGGTCGATGTGAATCTCGGAACGGGGCTATCGCTTTTGTTATACTGTGGGCCTCAAGCGATAGACACACCAAGGAGCAAATCTTGGAAGTAGGTCTATACATCCGAGACTACCTGGACGACCCCAACCGGCCTCTATACGAGCAGCTTGAAGACGCAGGACAGATTTGCCGAAAGGCCAAGTCATTGGGTTTCTCCGCAATCTACGCACCTCAACACTTCATCGCCCATCCCACCGTCTGGCTACAACCCATGCAAACCCTGGCCAGGCTGGCCCCCGACGCCGATGGCCTAAGGCTGATTACCGGCATCTTGCTCCTACCCTACTTCAGCCCTGTGGACATCGCAGAGCAGACGGCCACCTTGGACCACATCAGCAACGGTCGTTTCACCTTGGGCGTGGGCATCGGCTACCGGGAAAAAGAGCTTGAGGCTTTCGGCACCAACCGCCGGGACAGGGTGGGCCGATTCGAAGAGTCCATCACCATCATGAAACGGCTTTGGTCGGGGGAAGAAGTCACCTTTAATGGCAAACACTGGCAGGTGAACCAAGCCAAGATGGCCTTCACTCCCGTTCAAAAACCACATCCGCCAATCTGGATGGCCGCCCAGAGCACCGGAGCAATACGCCGTGCGGCATCCCTGGGTGATGCTTGCCTCATCGGCCCTCAACCCAGTTGGGAAGATTTTCGGTTTCTAGCCAAAAGCTATCGAGAAGAAGTAGCTAAGCTAGGAAACGGCAGTAGTGGATTCCTGGCAGCGAACCGCTCCTTGGCCGTAGCCCGAGACCGTGAGACCGCCATCACCGAGGCTAGAGCAGCGGGCGAGGCCAAAGCGGGCATGTATTCATCTTTCAATATGCAAGAATCCACCACCGTGGACTTAGGTCTAGGCAGTTCCAGAGAATTGGGCGATTGGGCCATCGCGGGCAGTCCTGAGGACTGCGCCGAGACCATACTCCGGCAGCACGAAGAATTCGGCTTGGACTATATCGGCTTCGCTTGCCTGAACATGCCCAAGGGCCTTGCCGCGCGTTTGGAATACCTACAGCTAATCTCCGAGGAGCTTTTGCCCCGGTTGCGTTAATGCAGAAACAAACCAGACTTGGCAAAAATCGGCCATAAACTTTGATTCAATGTTTTGGGAGGATGTTATGAGCGCCAACGGTAAACAATCCCTAGTCATCCGAAACGGCACCTTGATCGACAGCAAGGGTGGCCCACCGGTTGAAAATGACGCCATCGTGGTTGAGGGCAACCGCATAACCAGCGTTGGACCGGTGCCCGGAGGCATGAACCTGGAGGACACTGAGAAGGTTCGAGTTATCGACGCCTCGGGCCAATGGATAATGCCGGGCCTGATAGACGGTCACTGCCACCTGTCATTCGGCCAGCCCGACATGCCGGGTCTGAGCATCGCCAAGGGATCAACCAGCCCCGAATTCAACACCATTCGGGCTGCCATAAACGCTCAGACGGTGCTGCGGGCCGGAGTTACCAGCCTTTCTATCCCCGGTGGCACCTGGTTCACCGATGTTGCTCTAAGGGAGGCCATAAACGCCGGGTTGATCGAAGGCCCTCGCATCTACTGCGCTGGCCGGTTCATCGTCACTTACGGGAGCATCGGCGACTACGAACCTTCATGGGTGGGTACCCCGGAGCACACGCTGGGGACCCTGGCCAACAGCGTGCCGGAGATGATAACCGAGGTACGCCGCCAGACCAAGCACGGTGTGGATTTCATCAAGATGGCCGACAGCACCTGGGGCGACAACCAGACCATCTCCGAAGAAGAGCTGACGGCAGTGGTGGATGAAGCACACCGGCGCAACGCTCGAATAGCCATTCATTCCCGTGGCTCCGAGTCCACCATGGCGGCAGCCCACGCTGGCGTTGACTGGATAATGCATGCTGACCTGGCGACTGAAGCCGATCTCTATGCGGTGGCGGAGCAAGGGGTCCGCATCATGCCCACCATGACCTTCTTGGAGCACGCTGCGAAAATAGGCGGGGACTACGGGAGAGGCACCGCCGAGATGGACCTGATAAAACGAAACTTGGAGGGTGCAGCCGAAATGCTACAAACGGCCCGCAACCTGGGCGTCAAGGTCATGGCTGGCACCGACACCGGCAACTCCCCACTGATGCCCTATGGTGAGCTCCATGGCAACGAGGCCGACATCTTCGTGCGCCACGGTGGATACACGCCCATGGAGGCCATCCAAGCCTGCACCCGGGAAAACGCCTTTGCGGTAGGCCTGGAGGACCAGGTTGGCGTCATAGACTCAGGCATGCTTGCCGACATCATCATTCTAGACCAAGACCCCTTGGCCGATATACGTGTGCTCCAAGGCGGTCGTCACCTGACCGCCGTCATCAAGGATGGAAAAATGGTGGACCTGGCGGGGAACGAGGCCCAAGAAACGGCAAAACTGCATTTCACCAAGGCTTAACATTTCAACAAGACTTGAGCCGAGCAATTCCTGAATAATACCGCCTCAAGCAACCGGTAAATCGGAGAAGACATAAGTCAGCAGCCAACCCGGCTGGATCCCAGGACCATTGCCGACCCCTATCCCCGGTATCATCAACTCCGGGCCGAAGACCCGGTGCGGTGGAACAAAGGGGGTAAGCGCGTGGATCCTGACCCGTTATTCCGACGTTAGCGCAGCACTCCGGTATGATAGACTCTCTGCCGAGAGGATAACCGCGTTAACCGGATTGATTGGCGAATCGGGTGGCGAGTCGGCCCGGCAGTTTGAGCGGACTTTCTTGAAGATGATGCTATTCTCCGACCCACCCGACCACACCAGATTGCGATCACTGGCCAACAAAGCTTTTACGCCCAGGGTCGTGGAGCAGATACGCTCTCATATCCAGGGAATCGTCAAAGGCCTCTTAGACGGCGTCCAACCGGACGGAGACCGAGAACCGGGAAAAATTGATGTAATCACCGACCTGGCCTACCCTTTGCCAGCCATCGTGATTGCCGAGATGTTGGGCGCGGAGCCAAAAGACCGGGACCAGTTCAAGAAGTGGTCGGACGATCTGGCCGCCTTTCTCGGCAACATCCGCATCGTCTCCGAGACCTACGAAAGCGCCATGAAAAGCGTGGCCGAACTAATCGATTATTTACGGGAACTAGTAGCGCAACGGCGCAAAGAACCAAAAGACGATTTGATTAGCGCCCTAGTAATGGCCGAGGACCAAGGGGACAGCTTCACCCAAGAAGAACTCTTCTCCATGTGCGTGCTCCTAATCTTCGCTGGGCATGAGACCACCACCAATCTGATTGGCAACGGTATTCTGGCTCTGCTAAACAATCCAAGCGAATTAGCTAAATTACGGCAGAACCCCTCTTTGATTGTGCCCGCCATAGAGGAGATTATCCGCTACGACGGCCCGGTCCAAACCACCACCAGAACCGCCCTGGAGCCGTTGGAGATTGGTGGCAAGCAGATAGCCAAGGGCGACCGCATCTCACTTACATTGGGCGCAGCCAACCGGGATCCCGCCCAATTTCCGGACCCGGACCGGATGGACATTACTCGAGGGGAGAACCGACACGTGGGATTCGGATTCGGAATCCATTTTTGCTTGGGAGCCGCGTTGGCTCGGATGGAAAGCCAATTGGCCATCGGAGCCATGGTAGAGCGCATGCCGGAGCTAAGACTGGAATCCGCGGATTTAGTCTGGCGCGACAATCCTATATTGCGAGGCGTAAACTCCCTGCCCGTCGCTTTTTAGACCGCCGATCGGTCATCAGCGAGCACCCACCAGGATGGGTTGCATTCAGGCTCACACGTTGTCATTTCAGGCTCACCCATTGTCATTCTTCGCTTCACTCAGAAAGACAATGGGCAGGTTTTAGTGAGGCGGCCTGAGGCTGCCTAAAACTGCGATTATCAATCAAAGGTCAAGAAAATGAAGCTTGGTTACTTCACCCTAACCGATAACCCGCCAGGATACGGCGAAGCTCGAAAAGACCCGAACCGTTTGATTCAAGACTTGGTAACGGAATGTATCTACGCCGAAGAGATTGGACTAAATTCGGCTTGGGTGCCCGAGCACCATTTCGGGCTGTTTGGCGTGCTTCCTTCTCCACCAACATTCCTGTCCTACGTTGCGGCAAAGACCAAGAAGATAAAGCTGGCCCCCGCAACGGTCGTCTTGCCCCTTAATCATCCGCTACGAGTCGCCGAAGAATTCGCTCTGCTGGACCTACTTAGCGATGGCCGGGCCGTGTTGTCCGCAGGCCGAGGTTACGACGCCCGGGAGTACACCGCCTTCGGTGTGGATTTTTCCGACAGCCTGGAGATTTTCTTTGAGGGTCTAGACATCGTCCAGAAAGCCTGGACCCAAGATAGTTTCTCCCACGACGGTGCCTTTTATCAGTTCCCCGAGTGCACAATCACCCCCCGTCCGGTCCAAGACCCACATCCTCCCATCTACGTCGCTTGTTTTAGCGAGCCCACGCTGCGACGGGCCGCCCGGGCCGGTTTCAACGTGATTTTTGCCCCTTTTGCCGCAGCCATGATGTTCGGCAGTATTCAAAACGCAGTGGCCGAGTTCCGGCGGGAATCCGAAGTCGCGGGATACACGGGCCGGGAGGCCATGTGCTCGTATTTTACCGATGTCACGTTCAGCGAAGCCGAAACGTCGAAGACCAAAGAGCGGCTGCTGAAATACTTCAGCGCCATCCTCCCGGCATTCCCTTCGGACCCGGCATCCACGCCGCCACACATCAGCTACTTCATAGACATCGCCAACCGGCTGAAAAACATGAAGCCGGAGGACTTGGGAAGCCGCAGCATCATCACCGGTGACCCGGAGCAATGCCTTGGCGTTTTGAAGGAGTGCGAGGAAGCGGGAATTTCCGAGGTAATCATGTACTTCAATTTCGGCGGCCTGGGCCACAAAGAGACGATCGAAGCCATGGACCGCGCCGCCCAACACCTGCTGCCCCATTTCGAGAGCTAGGGCTGTCGCCGCAAACGGGTATCTAATAGCCACAAAAAAGGAGCGTCAGACAAGTCTGACGCTCCTTTTTGATTTACCGGTTTAATTTACCGGATCCAACCAAGGATAGTTAGCCAGCGAGATTAGCCTCTGCCATTGCGCAAGAGCTTGCCGGGTAATGCGCCCGTCGGCTCACCGTCTTCAAAGGTCACCTCTCCGTTCACCATGATCCAGTTATATCCCTTGGACTTCTGGATTCGCCGCCACTCACCACCAGGTAGGTCCTCGGCGATCTCTGAAGGCAGGGCCTCCAGCTTATCCAGGTCATACACGACGATGTCGGCTGGGGAACCTTCTCGGATGGCGCCCCGGTCCTTGAACCCGCCAAAGTGGGCGGGTAGATAACTCAGCTTATAGTGAGCATCTTCCAAGGTTATGACCTTCTCGTCCCGAACCAGCCAAGAGAGCATATCCGTGGGGTAAATCCCTGCTGTCAGGAACTTGACGTGGGCCCCACCGTCGGATACCCCTGCTACGATGTGGTTCGAATCCAGCACTTCCGCAGTGTACTGAGCAACGTCACGGCCCTGGGTGTCGGCGTAGAACTCCGTGGCCATGTCGCCTTCAACGACCATATCCAGCAGTGCGTCGATGATGTGCTTGCCTTGTTTATCCGCTATCTGCTGAACGGTCTGTCCAGCATCACTGGAGCCGTTTGCGCCGTCGGGCAACAAGGCCGCCAGCTGCCCATCCGTCTCGATCACCGCATAGGACTTCATTCGAAGCTGAGGGTTGGTTATACACCTGCCGCCGTCTGCGTCGAAGGTATAACCGTGGCCATCGCAAACGAAGGAATCCTCGCCGATTTCTATGTTGCCGCCCTGGTGAGGGCAGAGGGTGGATAGCAGCTTGTAGCCGTCTCTACCCTTCATCAGCATGTAGGATGCACCGCCCACTTCCACGGGGGCCGGCAGCTTATCAAAGGACGACACTGGGCCAATATCAATCTTAACGTTCTGGCTCGTCAGGACCAACGCCCCCACTGAACCGGGGCTAACCTGGACAGGCTTGATGCCGGAGTCCCACTCTTCCTTGAGGCGACGCCGCATGTCCGGGTCCTGCATCTTTGCTTTCCGCTCTTCCTTGGTGCCTAAGGTGACATCGCGCCAGGCGGCGGTATCGTCAAACAGGTTCCAGTCCTCAAAGGTGAGATCGAAACCGCCCCGGCGGGTTGCTCCTTGACCGTACACACGCAGGCCTCGCTCGGCGCAACTCTCCAGCCAGCGAATACGCTCTCGGTGCTGCTCGGGATGGATCGCGTTGGGCGTTACAGCTTGATAAAGGACGGGCCTCTTGGCCGTCTCCGCAACCCTTTCGAAGAATACCCTGGTCTCCTCTCCCAGAGGCCGACCGTCCTCTCCGGTTTCCTGGTAGGCCAACTCGATGAATCCTTCGTCGCGATCAGCCAGGATCTTGGCGAAGGTGAGAATCTCGTGCTCGGAGAGCGTGTCGGTAATCATGGGGGAGCCGTCGTAGTCTCGCTGCACCGAGTTTATGCCCAGCACTTGGGCCGACCAGCCGCAAGCTCCAGCATCCATTGCTTCATGGATGAGCCGTACCATTTCCTGTAGCTCTTCTTCGGTTGGGCGCCGCTCCTTGGCCCCCTCCCATCCCATAACCCAGGCGTAAAGAGGAGTCAGCGGCACATAGGTGAGGCAGTTCACTCCCTTGGGAGTGCGGTTCAGGCTGTCCATAAAGTCAGGGAAGGTCACCCAGTCCCAGGGCATTCCCTCTTTCATAGCGTCATAGGGAATGGCCTCGTTGCGAGTCATACTCAACATGGCCCGATCTTGGTCCTCCTCCCTGGAGGGTGCAAAACCGAAACCGCAGTTGCCCAATGCCACAGACGTTACACCGTGCCAGCCTGACAGAGTGCAGTACGGGTCCCAAAATATCTGAGCATCGTAGTGAGTATGTAAGTCGATGAAACCAGGCGCCACGATACGGCCCTTGGCATCCAACACCTTGTCTGCGGTGCCGCCATTTAATCCGCCAACCTTGACGATTATTCCATCTTTGATGCCAATATCGGTTATATAGCGCGGCGTGCGCATACCGTCAACGACCATCCCGCCTTTGATGATGATGTCATAGTCAGCCATAAGTCATCTCCTTGCAATTTAGTACCTTGCAATTAGTACGCTCCCCAAGGATTAAGCAACTCCAGTCTAGTCATTCGGGATTATCGTGTCAACATACGCCAATTATCGTCACAGTTGTTACGATAATTGGTCATTGTCATAGTATTAATAGCGTATTTTATCTAGTTTTTAACGCAACATTTAGTATCGAGTCTATGGTTAACAATCAATCATGTCACAGACCATGATTTCAGGCTCATTTTTGAAGTTCCAATCAGTAATTGTCTACTCCAATTTGCCCACGTCAAAGAAGCGTAGCAAAGATTGGACTAACATATTTTCTCCAGTGGCAATATGGTCCACCATAGATCCCTAGTCAGAGTTGAGATTGGAGGCGTGTTCGGTGCGCCAAATGGGTAGCTAAAGCACCCAGAAAAGCAATACTTCTGGCCCTGAAGCAGATAGGTTGAGCCAGGCACATAAGTCGGGAAATACTGGTCGGGCGACCATAGCAGCCTTGGCTATTTTCTTGCTTTTGCTGCTTAGCTGCGGGGGAGGCTCCCCGACTATTTCTTCGAAACCGCCTGTCGACTCGGAACCCACCGTAGCAATAGAGGCAATAGCAATCTCAGATGACGGCAGCCAAGATCCAGGTTCTCCTGGCCAGCCGGGCGATTTCAAAGACGGGTCGCCTTTGAATAAGGTCATTTTGTTACCGAATCAGGGCGGCAGAATGGAAGGAAATACTCCACGAGGTTTCTCTGGAATGGGGGTAGGGTTGTTCGCTGGGGAGAATCTAAACCCGAGTTTTCCTAACGGTGACGAGGTACAGCTTTTTTTGACCTTTGATTTAAACGCCGTGCCATCCGGGAAAGTAGTGTCTGCTTTGCTCAGTTCAGAGCATGCCTCTGTTCGTAGAATGCCGTTGAAAGATTTGGGTCCATTACGGGCGGAGGAAGAACGCTATTCAGAATTCTCTAGGTCTCCTCTAGGTCTCTATGAAATCTAGAGCCCCTGGCTAGAGACGCCAACTGTGAATTTGCCACCTCAGCAGATGGTCCTTACCGATGCGAACTTGCCGAGGCCGTCCAGCGGTCCTTGAACGATTCATATCCATTGGCCCAATTCCGTTTACTTCTAGACCGGACTGGTGATCGTGACGGAGAACAGGATTTGATTACATTCTTCATCACCGACTCCAATACCAACCAGCCAGGCATCCTTGAACTGAACATAACAATAGAGCCGGAAGGTTGAAGCATGTGTCCGCATGTGCTGGCAAATAGACATTTTTGATGCGGAGTGGGGCAGCGGGCGTCGCCCCACTCCGGGGCGTGCATCAAAGTATCGGTGGAGTAGGTACTACAATCCCGTGTGCTTCTTTATGAACTGGCCGATGCGCTCAATCGCCTGGCGGGCTTCCGGCAAGATTGGGGCGAAGTGATGCCACACGTGGGGCATGTCATCCCACACGTCCACCTCCACCTCTACGCCGGCGGCCTTGGCCCGTTGGGCCAACACGTTGGTATCATCCAGCAGCGTTTCGATCGATCCAACCTGCAACAACAGAGGGGGCAATCCGGTCAAATCAGCGTGGATGGGTGACGCCAACGGCGCGCTGTGGTCCTTATCGGCCATGTAGAGTTTGGCAATGGTGAGAATTCGGTCCCGGTTGACCGACGGGTCAACCTCAGCGTTGGTCACGAAAGACTGGCCCGTGGCCTCCATGTCGGTCCAACTTGAGATGCCAACTCCCGCCGCCGGCATTTGCTCCCCCAGGTATTTCAGCGCCACCAGCACCGCCACCATCAGTCCACCGCCAGCCGAGTCGCCGCCGATGACGATTTTCTTGGGGTTCACCCCCTGACTGAGCAACCACCGATAGGCAGCCACGGAGTCGTCGATGGGAGCCGGAAAGGGGAATTCCGGGGCCAAACGGTAGTCCAAGCCCAACACCCTGGCTTCCGCCGCCCTGGAAACGTGGGCCAGCATGACCCGGTGGGTCCGCATGGAGCCGAACGCATAACCGCCACCGTGTAAATACAGAAGCACGGTGTTCTCGTCAGCGTTTGGGGCGTCGATCCACTCGGCGGCTACTCCGCCTGCGGCCAGCCTTTCAGTGGTTATGTCGTCATCAATGGGCAGATCGGCCATGATTCGCTCGTAGGAAAGCCGGTGGTCCTCGATGGTATGGCGCACTTCCGCCGATCGGGCTTGAATCATTTTCATCACTGTATCTAGCTCAGGACTGGCCATCTTTTTCTCCTATTTCGTTTTCGATATTCAAAAATCCGACTGTCGGTTGAGACTCAGCATTCGCCCCAAGCATCAACTCTGAAAGTTGGGCATGACTTCCGCCGCAAATAAACGCATTGACTCCTCGGCGTCCTCCACCGATATGGTATTGAAGTTTACCTGGAGCGAGGCACTGTCGAAACCCCCAACGGCTTCTTGGTAACGTTTGATTTGCTCGGTTATCTCCCGAGGGTTGCCGACCCAGGCAGCGCCTCTTTCCTTCTGGGTCTCAAAGGTTTCCTTAGCCAGACCCTCAATCCTCCTCTGATACCCGGGGTAGTCCGTCGAGGAAGCGCCTTGGAGCCAACCAGAAGCTGCTTGGCCCAGTGTTTCTAGATACCGGTTCAACGGGTCGCGGGCGATTTCAACGGCTTTGGCGCTGTCTTGGTGGCAGAACATATGAAAAGCCAGCATCACCTGCCCCTGGCCCGGGTGCCCGGCGGATTTCCAAGCCTCCCGGTATTGGCCCAACAGGTCATCCATCTGTCCTCCGCTCAAAGGTATGGCCATCATGCCGTATCCGGCGCGGCCCGCTTTGATGAACGACTCGGGAGAAGCGAGTGAAGCGACCCAGAACGGAGGCCGAGGCTTCTGTGTTGGCCGGGGCAAGGATGTAACATTCTCGAAGGAGTGAAACCGCCCTTGCGAGGTCACATTTTCCTCTTCGAGGAGCAGCCGCACTTGCTCCATTCCTTCTTCAAAACGGGCTCGGCTCTCATCCAAGCTCACCCCAAAGTGGGAGAATTCGTGGGGAAGGAAGGCTCTGCCGAAGCCAACTTCCAGTCGGCCACCGGCGATGGCATCCAACATGCCCAACTCACCGGCGATTTTCAGTGGGTGGTTGAACACGGGCAGCAAAGCGCCGGTAATCATCTTTGCCTTGGCTGTCTTCATAGCTGCTGCGGCAAGGAACACGATGGGGCTAGGACTGTAGCCACCGTAGGGTTGGAAATAGTGCTCGACAGTGCGCACCGAAGCATAACCTAACTCGTCGCAAAGCCCAACAAGATGTAGCGCCTCTGCCCAATAATCGGCCCCGGATTGGTCCTCAGGGTCTACATCAGGGAAAAACTGAATGCCAAATTCCATTGATTCTCTCTATTGATTCACTGCAGAGGCACGGAGAGCACAAAGAATAGCAGAACAAAACCTCTGCTACTCCGTGTCTCTGCAGTGGAAATCCCGTCTAGTTGCGGATGAGCATTCCCGGTTGGCAGTGGCGGCAGTAGCTGGTTATCCGCTGGTTGGCGGTTAGCTGGGTGATGTTTCCTCCGCAGTCGGGGCAAGGTTGTCCGCCTTTATTGTGAACCTTCAGGAAATCCCGGATCTTAACGTGGATGTCTCCGCCGACCCGCTCTCTCAGAACATCCATGGCTTCAAGAACCACCTGGGAGCAAGACTCGTACAAACGGCGCAATTCGGATTCACTCAATGACCTGGATTTTCGAAAAGGAGACAGCCCGGCAGCGAACAGAATCTCATCCGAGTAGGCATTGCCGACGCCCGAGACGAAAGCTCCTCTTGTGAGCACTCCTTTGATCTCTCCGTGGAACTTTTTCAGGCGCTGGCCGAAATCTTCGAAGGAAGCGCCGGACAACACGTCGGGGCCTTGCTCACACAGAACAGGCACCTGTTCCAGCTGCTCCTCCGTTACGTAATAGACCTTCCCCATCTGCTTGTCATCCAGGTACCGGAGTTCTTGTCCTTCCCCGATATCCAGCACGAAACAGGTCTTCTTCAACGTCCTCTGGTTGTTTTGGCAATACTGTAGCGCACCAGTGAGCATGGGGTTGATTGCCAGCCACCGGTCTCCGGAGAACTCCAATAAAAGGAATTTCCCCCGGCGGTGGACTCTATCCAAGGTCCGGCCAGGTAAATCCCCAGACAAGTCATTCGTAAGGGAGCGCATGACGGTGGATTTCAGGACGGAGATGGATGCGACGCTACGTCCCAAGACGTTGGCATCCAAGAACTCCTTGATTACTTCCAGATCGGGTGCCTCGGGCATAGCCTACTCTTTATCTATCGGGCGTTGGCATGCGCTAGATTTACGAGAGCTGCTGATGGCTAGGCTTTAGCTACAATCCCAGTTCGCCCTATGCCAAATTCTCTGTTAAGACCCCCGGCAGGTTTGAATTCCTTGAGCCGGGGCATCACCTTCTCCGAAAACAGGCGCATGTTTGCTTGGGCGTCTTCCGCTGGCATGCCTGCGTAGCTGAAAACGCCAACGAAGGCGTCGTTTCCGGTCCATTCGTGAATCGACATGATTTTTTCGTAGCACTGGTCGGGCGTTCCCCAAACCTGCAGGCTCAGGAAGAAATCGATGACTGCTTCGTCGCCATACTCCGCTATCTTCTCGGAGAACTTGCCGTAGTACTCGTAGCCTTTGACATCCTTGTGGTGATCGGCTTTGAACTCATAATGGTCCATCACCGACTGCCAGTAGCCACCAATGTATCGGCGGGCCATTTCGTGGGCTCGGTCCTCGTCCTCGTCGCAGAAGACCCAGCCAACTACCACTGGGGGCGGAGCTTCCTCACCGTTTACCTGCTGGAACGTTTCTTGGTAAACTTTCAGTTCCTTGGCGGCTTCTTCCCAAGGCTTCTGGGGTATTATCAATGCTCCTACGCCCAACTTGGCGATAATTTGGGACGACTCCGGGGAAACCGCAGCAGCGTAGGTGCGGCCTTTGAAGCTCTTGAAAGGCTCAGGACGGATGTCCCGCCGAGGTTGCTTGATAATCTCCCCGTCATACTCGCAGTACCCCGTCTCCAGTGCGTCCAAGACCATTTCAGCCGCCTCGGTAAAGCGAGCACGGGACTGGGACATGTCCAGCCTAAACCCGTCAAATTCTACCTTAGCGATACCCCGGCCGATTCCCAGTATCGTCCGGCCCTCGCTGATGTTGTCCAACATGGACACTTCCTCGGCCACTCGCACTGGGTCGTGCCAGGGAAGCACCACCACCATGGTGCCGAGCAGAGCCTTCTCGGTGCGCCCTGCCATGTAGGTCAGGAACTGAATCACATCGGGGCACATGGTGTAGTCGGTGAAATGGTGTTCCACGCCCCATATGGATTGAAAACCCAGTGGTTCGGCCATGTCGGCCATGCGGAGCTCGTCGCGATAGACTTCAAAGTCGGCCTTCTTCCGCTGAGGGTTCTGAAAAACCGTGGACATACCTACGTGCATCTGCTTACCTCAGTTGGTTCTGTAGCCAACAAAATGTATTGCCTAAATTCTAAAGCCCCCCTTTGCATACCGCTGGCGCAGAACAAAGGGGGGCTTTTTATTGCTTTGGGAACGGGAGTGGCTGAGCTAATCGGCCGCTAAGTGTTCCGCAACGTTGACGCGGAGTTCCTCTTCAAGTCTGCCCTTCATGTTCTCGCTTAGAATGCCGCAGCGGTACAGGTTGTTCACCAAGGTGTGGTGCATATCCCGCTTGAACAGTTGCCGGAACATGGTGAAATCATTGCCTTGAGCTTTCTGTTTGCGCAGGTCCCGGATTTCTTGAATCTCAGTCTTGTTGAAACCCATATCCAAGTAGGCTTCCTTTGGGAAACCACCGGTGAGGGTGTTTCGCAGGAAATAGACGGTGAACTCTTCCACCTCCGCCAATTCTTGGGCGCTCATCTGGGCCACTTGTTCCGGCAGGCTGAGCATGCCGAATCCCATGTGTCGGGCTTCGTCCCTCAAAATGAGCTTGCAACCCTCACGCAGCAGTTCGTCTTTGGCAGTATCCGCCAGCATCTTGAACAGAGCGACTGCGAATGTCTCACCGATGAGTTGCAGGCCGATGGTCTTGATGTACCAGCGGGAATCGGCCAGGATGAAGTCGAATAGTTCCCTGCCGGTGTCTGCTTGGTCGTAGGTCTGGCCCACCCGCTCGGTGAGATAACGTTGGAAGAATTCGTTGTGCCGGGCTTCATCCATCACCTGTGTGGCCATGAAGAACTTGGTGTCGGCATCTGGCAAAACATTGGCCAACTGGCCACAAACCAAGACGGCGCCGTGCTCACCGTGGAGGAGTTGGCTCAAGCGCCAGGCGGAAAACAACCGGTTCATTTCGGCTTTTTCCTTGCTATTCATCTTGTTCCAGAACGACGAAGAGTAAATATCTATGAGTTCATCGGCCACAAACCCTTCGTCCAGGTTGACCGGCTGTTCCCAATCGATGTCCGTGGTTACGTTCCATTGGTCCCGTTTGGCGTTTTCGTAGAGGCGGTGAAGGTCTGGGGCCGCTACGTCATGATAACGAAGGTAAATGCTGTCATCTTCGGTGTGGATGACACGAGAACCATCAGAAGGGCGGTCTACCGTGGTCATATCCGTTCCTCCACGCTATTTTTAGCGTAAGTACATCTTAGAGGTTGAGGACAATGATGTAAATGGTGGCACCGGCCATCTCTCCATTGCAATCTCAGGCTTGCGTTATATAACGCCCATGTCTTGGAGCCTAGTCACTTCCTGCGGGTCCAAGCCCAACAATCCGTTATAAATGGTCTCGTTATCGTGGCCCAATGGCACAGACCCCCGCCAAATCTCTCCTGGGGTTTTGGAGAACTTGGGAGTGATTCCGTTCCCTTTAACTTTTCGTCCCAGGTTCACGTCGTCCCATTCGATATGGACGTTTCGCGCCTTGTAATGAGGGTCTTCGGCAACGTCTTTTGGCGTCATGATGCGGCAAGAGGCCACCTGCGCAGCGTTCATAATCTCAACCACCTGAGTCACTGTGTGCTCTTCCACCCAACCCCGCAAGATGGCGTCAAATTCTACGCCCTCTACCGAATCCACATCGGTCCGTGCGTTGGCCCATTCCGTGGTATCTAGGCCCAAAACTCCACATACCCGGTCGAAAACGGTACCTACCGCCGCCACGATGACCCAACCATCGCTAGCTTGAAACACGTCGTAGGGTTGGAACAATCCGGCCTTGTTGCCCGAGCGCCCCCTTTCCAAGCCCAACTCATAATAGGCCACCGTTGTCCCGGCCAGGATGTGGTGAACCGCCTCGAATTGGGAAAGGTCGATTACCTGTCCTTCCCCGGTGCGTTGGGCGTTTATGTACCCGGCCAAAGATGACCAAAGGCAGAAAAGGGAGGTAATTCGGTCACCGATCCAAGGCGCTGCCCGCACTGGGGGTTCCGGTTCTTCAAAGCCGGTCAGGTGCATCATGCCGCCAAATGCTTGGCCGATAAAATCGTAGGACGCCCGGCGCAAATAATCGGGGTCCCCATCTTGGCCGTAGCCGGATACGTGAGAAATGACCAACTTTGGGTTGGCCTTGAACACTGTTTCATCATCCAGTCCCCAACCAGCGTAAGCTCCCGGTATGGATGCTTCCATCCAAATGTCGGCATCAGCCACCAAGCGGAGAAACAGTTCTTTACCTTCCAGCTTGCTCAGGTCCAAAGTGATGTGATGAGTGTTGCGCCGGTCTTGGACCCACCCAGCGGCTACGCTCCCATTGCTGCCACCATCCGTGCCGGGGTCTTTGGCGATGGGAAATTCCAGGTCTCGCCAGATGTCCCCAACACCCGGCCTTTCTATCTGAATCACTTCCGCGCCCATTTCGGCAGCCATGGCCGCTGCGAAAGGTTGGGCGATGATTGTTCCGCTGGATATAATCCGCACCCCTTGCAGAGGTCCGAATTGTTTGGACTGGAATGCGGCTCTCTCCGAAGCCATAGATATCCTCCTGAAAAACTTTAAGAAGTTGGTTTCTTAAGCGATGGGCGGCAAGTTGCATAAGTATAGATGCTGACTCGGCGAAAATAAAACAGGATCCGGGTCATATACAGCGACTATGTGATATTCCGCTCGCCCGATGCAAAGAAGCTCAATTCGCTCGCATTTTCGAGAAGTGATGATAGTTGCCAATACGGTAGGTTAATCACATCGAAAAAGGCGTATTTATTGCGTTATCAGGAGTATTTTTTAAACTATGAAAAGTATTATAGAATACCGGGACGAATCGGCCCGCAAGGAGTCTTAAATGGATTGGCGTCAGATGGTGGGCGACAAACTCATGAGCCCTCAGGATGCGGTCAAAGAAGTCAAATCCGGCGATAAAGTGTCGGTGGGGTTTGTAAACGTCACGCCCTTTACGCTATGTCAGGCATTGTATGACAGAGGCAGCCAACTGGAAAACGTCCGCATTGACCATCCGGCTCCTTTATTTCCGTGGATCAAACCCGGCGAAGAGGGCCCGTTTGACCTCTGGGACCTTTACGCCACGGTCATGGACAGGGAGATGGTCAATTCCGGACAGGTGAACTACCTGCCCACGGCACGCTGGCGCAAGGGAGCCATTCCAGACGGCTTCCTCCAAGACCCGGACGTTTATATGCTTCCGGTATCGCCTCCTGACCGTCACGGATTTTGCAGCTTTGGTCCGGGCGTATTCTTCTCGCCAACCTATTGCAAGCGCTCGAAGACCGTCATTGCCGAGGTGCATGAGAATTTCATCCGCACCGGTGGCGAGAATTACGTCCACATCTCCCAAATTGATCGTATGTGCGAGGCCGTTCAAGCTACCGGCACTTTCCCTGTTCAACCAAACACCGAAGAAGAGAACCTGGTGACCGAGGTTATTGGGACCTTGGTGGCCACCGAGTTAGTCAACGACGGAGACACTCTTCAGTTGGGCATAGGCACCGTCGCCTCCGCAATGGGCGCATTCTTGGGGGACAAGGCGGACTTGGGCCTGCACACGGAGATTATCACCGGAGGCATCGCCGATCTGGTCGAGCAGGGGGTGTTCACCGGCAAGTATAAAACCTTACATCCTGGCAAGGTCGTCGCCAGCGCCGCTCTGATCCCCATAGAGGAATGGCCGCTAATCGACGGCAACCCGTCTTACGAATTTTATGAATTCGGCTACATAGACGACGTTCGCACGTTGGTTCAGAACGACAACTTGGTTGCCATCAACAACGCCCTGATGGTGGACCTGACGGGACAGGTGGCTTCCGAAACCATTGGCCCACTGGTTTGGACCGGCGTGGGCGGGCAAACTGCGTTTGCCATCGCCGCCAACTACTCAG
This sequence comes from Dehalococcoidia bacterium UBA1141, assembly GCA_002311385.1. Classification (GTDB taxonomy): domain Bacteria; phylum Chloroflexota; class Dehalococcoidia; order Lucifugimonadales; family UBA3495; genus UBA1141. Next base: position 69,394 of record DCAE01000012.1, read on the forward strand.
ATGGTGGCCGCTCGGTGACGGTCTTGCCTTCCAGCCACATGATAAACGGCGAACGGGTCTCCAGGATTGTGCCGGCTCTGCCGGAAGCAGCCGTGGTGACCGTTCCCCGAACCTTGGTGGACTACGTGGTGACCGAAAACGGCATCGCAACCCTTAGAGGAAAAACCACCAAACAGCGCATGGGCGAGTTGATAGCCGTGGCCCACCCGGACCTTCAATCGGAACTGCGCAGGGAAGCCAGAAACCTCTACGGTTTCGATGCCTAGGCCATTTTGGCCAACAAAATTCTTTCCCGGTTTCAGGTCTACTAGGAACATCCAGGTCAACTAGTGACAATCGGGTCTACTAGGAACAATCAGGGGCGCCCCGATTAATTTGGGACGCCCCTGAAAATTGGTTGGTTCATAAAACGGCTAACGTTTTTTGCCTAGGGCAGTCGGTGCCCAAAACTACAGCGAGTCTTCGCCTTTTTCTACGGTACGGACGCGAATCACCTGTTCTATGTTGCTGATGAAGATTTTTCCGTCTCCAATCTCTCCGGTGCGGGCAGCCTATATGATGATGTCGCAGACTTTTTCCACGTTCTCATCTCTGAGCACCAGTTCCATCTTGGCTTTGGGAAGCATGTCTATCGTTAGGGACCCACCGCCTCTGCCTTGGTGGACGATTCCCTTTTGGGCACCCCGGCCGGTGACCGAAACAGTGTTCAACCCAACGAAACCGGCGTCAGCCAGAGCGTCTTTAACCGCAATTACTCTTTCAGGGCGAATTATCGCCTCCACTTTTTCCATCGGTTCACCTCCTTGATTGGTGGCTTAGCTCCAGAGTTTTATCAACGCGCGAATTCTAGTCCTCCATTCACCGAACGGAAATCAGTTTTATGTGGGCCGGATTAGAGTCTATAAGCTGGCTCACCGTGCTCACTAATGTCCAACCCTGCTTCCTCGGCGTCGTCCGATGTTCTCAAACCGATTGTGAACTTGATTGCGACCAGAATCACTGCGGTGACTCCGAAAGACCAGGCCCAAGTAGCGCCGATGGCTATCAGTTGGTACAAAATCTGCTCGCCTCGGGAAACCCCGTCGGCCAGACCGGAGAAGCCTATGCCAACAAACAGGCCTGTGGCCAAAGCACCCCATGTACCGCCTATGCCGTGGACGCCCCATACCGATAACGCATCGTCCACTTTCAATTTTACCAGCAATAGAATGGCACCGTAGCAAAACACTCCAGCTAGCACACCAATCACTATGGAAGGCATGGGCCCGACGAATCCCGCTGCTGGCGTTATTGCCACCAACCCGGCCACTGCTCCCGATGCTGCGCCAACCACACTGGGCTTCTTGCCAAATATCCAGGACATGGCTACCCAGCCCAAGATTCCGGCTGCGGCCGCGGTGTTGGTGACTACGAAGGCGTTGACCGCATCACCACCTGCAGTTAGAGCGCTGCCTGCGTTGAAGCCAAACCACCCGAACCACAGCAATCCTGCTCCCAGGACAATCAAGGGTATGTTGTGAGGCTCCATTGACTGTCGCCCCAGTCCTAGTCGGGGGCCGATGATTATGGCTGCGGCCAAGGCTGCGATACCGGAGTTTATGTGAACCACCGTGCCACCGGCGAAGTCCAATGCTCCCAAGTCCAGCAACCAACCGCCCTCGGCCCAGACCCAGTGGGCTACGGGGGTGTAAACGATGGTGACCCACAGGACTGTGAATATAGCGAATGCGCTAAACTTCATCCGCTCGGCGAAGGCTCCCGTAATCAGCGCCGGGGTGATGATGGCGAACATGCCTTGGAATATCATGAAAGTCTGATGGGTGATGGTGTCGTCGGGTTTGGCGCCCTCAGAGGCGCTGACGCCGTTAAGGCCGAAGAACTCGAAGTTCCCAATGAACCCGCCGATGTCCGTGCCGAAGGCCAATGTATAGCCCCAAAGGACCCAGACTACTCCCACAATTCCGATTGTGGCGAAGCTGTACATGATGGTCGACCCGGCATTCTTCCCTCGGGCCAGACCACCGTAAAAAAGTGCCAGCCCCGGAGTCATTAGCAGAACTAATGCCGACGCCAGCAACATGAAAGCTGTATCCCCAGTATCAATCATCAGAAAAGCCCCCCGTTTTTTCTCAAATTAATTTTCCCTGGATTTTTTTGGTGTTCGGATTTATTTGGTTTTCGGTTGTATTTGATTATCCCTGGACCAGCGGCCCTTGGCGCACCAGCGCCGCCACTAGAAGATATTAGGTTTGGCTCGTCCGGGTTTAAATCATCAACGAAAACAGTCCATGCCATCAGAGTTGATAAGCATATACCGATAAAAAATCTATGATATTGAAACTGTTATACCTACTTGCGAAGGAACTTCCTCGGCAACACCACCCATAATCCAAACAATCCTACGAAAGCGGCGCCTGCGATGATGATTTCCATTTCCACCCTCCAGTTGTGTTCCTTGTGACTACTTTCACATATATGTGTTACATGGAGTTTTCGAAATTGTTAAATCTTTGTTACATTTTTCAATTTCCGGGTTTCCGGTTTCAATTCACGGGTTCCCGTTTGCGAAAATACGGACGGCCACCCGCGGGGGGCGAGCGGCCATCTGTAACTTGGAGCATTACTAAGCTAAGCCATGATTAACTCAAAGGCTCAGCTTAGTCGTCGGCTCCACTGGGCTCAGGCAAATTGATTTCACCGTAGGCCGGTATATTGTGCTCGGACAGGTCCAATCCTTCCAATTCTTCTTCCCTGCTTGCCCGCACACCCATGGTGAACTTGAGTGTAAGGAACAAAGCAAAGCCGGTAACCAATGCCCATGCCAAGACCACGGCCACGCTAATCAACTGGGAGAGTATCTGTAGCCCTTCTCCCACTACCAGCCCTTCCACGCCTCCATTGCCGTTGGCAAATATTCCCACGGCCAGTAAGCCCCAGAGGCCAGTGGTGCCGTGCACCGAGATGGCGCTCACTGGGTCATCTATCTTTAGCACACGGTCCACGAATACGACCGATGCCATCATGATTGGCGCAGCTATAGCTCCTATCGCCACGGCGGACCAAGGCTCTACGAAGGCCGCCCCTGCGGTGATTCCCACCAGACCGGCCAGTGCGCCGTTACATGCCATGAGGATGTCCATCCTACCGGTGCGCATCATCTGGATGTACAGAGCCACTACTGAGCCGGTGGCTCCGGCCATCAAGGTATTGATGGCATTTAGCCCGATCGAGTCCCCGGTGTTGATGTTGAAACCAAACCATCCGAAGAACAGGATGAACGTCCCAATCACAACGTAGGGCACGTTGTGGCCCGACAGTATGTTTGAAGACCCGTCAGCGTTGTACTTGCCGATGCGCGGCCCAACCACTGCGGCTCCGGCCAAGGCGATGAAACCGCCCACCGCATGCACCACGCCGGAACCCGCATAATCCGCCGCCGCCGGCAGGTCGATTTTGTCCAATGCGCCCAACCATCCGCCTCCCCAGACCCAGTGCCCGTAGAGGGGGTAGATGATTGCTCCGATGATGAAGCTATACGCCAAGTAAGACTGGGTTTTTGTCCGTTCCGCCACCGCTCCGGCAACTATCGTTGCGGCGGTACCGGCAAATACCATCTGGAACACGAAGTCAACGTAGGTCTGACCGCCGCCATCATCAGTTAAGAAGAAGTTGGTATGGCCAGCGACTCCCAAGGCTGAAGTTCCCCACATCAAGGCGAACCCAAAGGCCCAGAATGACAGGGAAGCGATGGCAAAATCCATGAAGCTCTTGGTCATATAGTTGGTGGTATTTTTCGCCCGTATCAAACCGGCACCAAGAAAGGCGAACCCGGCCTGCATGAAAAATACCAAGAATGCGCCAAGCATCCAGATGAGGTTGGTGCTTTGGTCCAGATTGACCGCATCCGCAGTGATATCTTGGGCAAAGGCCACGTTGTAGCCAGCCAAGACTCCCGCCGCCACCAACGCAGCAAAGATGATGGTCAAAGTTCTTCGAGACATGAAACTACCTCCGAGGAGTTTTCGAATTGGTTGACAGGACTAATTACGGATAGTTTAAGAGGGGCTTATTACGGAGGTGTTGCCATGTTGTAACGGCGGTGTTGCTAATTTGTAAACAAGTTGTTACGCGGTTAGAGCTGCCAATCGAACCCTATTAATTAAACAAGTGCGTTAAAAAAGTTCGCTAAGCAAGCCCGCTAAACAAGTCCGCATCAGTTAGCCAGTTGAGTTAGCGGGCGAAGGCTGATATTGTTAACCCGAAATCTGGACCTGTCTGGGCTGCCCGTTAATTTGGGCTCGGATAAAAGAAGCCCTGCTTCAGTAACGGAATGGCTACATAAGGAGACAGCATGACGAATAGAATTCGAATCGGAGTGATGGTCCCCTCGACAAACACCACCTGTGAAGCGGATTTCCAATTGGTGGCCTCCAAGAACGTCAGCATCCACGGCTCCCGATTATGGCTGACCAACGATTCCGGCGGGGATACGGATTTCGACCGGATGAACAGCGAGATCGAATCGGCGGCTCAGTATCTTGCGACCGCCAACGTTGACGCAATCTCTTACGGTTGCACCACCGGCAGCTTCTATAAAGGGCCGGGTTGGGACGAAGAAATGATGAAGATGATTGAAAAAGCGTCTGGCGTTCCCGCCGCTGCCACCAGCCCGTCGGTGGTCCAAGCCCTGCGCTTCTTTGGCGCCAAGAGAATCTCCGTGGCAACGCCCTATCCTGACTACAACAACCAGAAACTACTGTCGTATCTGGAAGCCATGGGCTTTGAGGTGCTGAACTTGGAAGGAGAACCGGTGGCCGCCGCATCGGGCAACCAAGGCATCAACAACCAAGACCCAGAAAGTGTGGTCGAGTTCGCCGCAAAGATATGTCGCGACGATGCCGACGCTCTGCTCTGCTCCTGCACCGCTTGGCGCTCGTTGGAAGCCATTGACCAACTTGAACAACTGACCGGCAAACCAGTGGTTTCTTCCAATCAGGCAAGCATCTGGGCCACATACAAGAACCTAAATATTACAGAAACCGTCACGGGCTTCGGCAGCTTGCTAGAAAGCTTATCCACCGTGACAGCCTAGCCTTGGCGCCGTTTATAATTCCTCCCTACGGCCCAAAACAATGATTGGTGATGGGCTAGCCTACGTCGCAGTGGCGGTGCGCAACGTCACGGAGGTGGCGCGTACGCTGGAGCGGGATTTTCAGATGGCGAGGTGGGATTGCGCGGTCGGGGATTCTCAAATCACCGCTCCTGTTTTTCCCGTGGGACAAACCGCCTTGGCCCTCTTCGAGTTGGGCGACCCATTCGTCGGAGGCGCTGAAAAAACCGGGGTGCATCACCTAGCGGTGTCGGTGGACGACCCGGCCAAGGCCAGCGTCCAAGCAGCCGAGAACGGGGTGCCATCGCATTTGGGCTCCATACAAGCAGGTTTGGGCGGCGCGTCTCGTTTGCTCTTGGACCCGGCGGCAACCGGCGGCGTCATCACTTACCTGTCCGAGCCTTTGAAACTGCCAGCAAGCGCCACATCATCAGCTTCGGGCACCGTGCAACGCATCGACCACATCGGGGTGGCTAGCTCGGACAACCAATTGGCTATGGAAGTTTTCTCCCGGCGGCTTGGCTGGCCCGTGGAAAGCACCCAGACCGATGCCGAGATGACCACCACGGTAGAAACCTTCACCTCGGATAAATACGGCGTCACCCATCACACTCGTCAGTCCCGAATTGCGGGTGCCCTCCGGGTGGCGTTTATCACCATAGGCGATTGCGAGATCGAGTTCTTGCAGGAATTGAATCAAGAATCCAAAGAGGAGAGTTCGCAACGTCCAGCGAGCTCCCAAATTCAGAAAGAGCAAGCGGGAAGCACCCAGCAAGACCAAAGCGTAATCTCCCGATACATTGATTCCAGGGGGCCGGGCCTGCATCACATTGCCCTCAAGGTCAGCGACATAGACGGTCTGCTGGCCAACCTAGCCAAAGCCGGCCACTCATTGATTGACAACGCCGGTCGTCCAGGCAGTCGACGAGCACAGATTGGTTTTATCCATCCAGCAAGTCTGGGAGGACTGCTGGTACATTTGGTACAGAGGGAAGAGATATGAAATACGACTACATTGTTATTGGAGGCGGGTCCGCCGGATGCGTCTTGGCGACAAGGCTTTCCGAAGACCCGGACAAGTCCATTCTGCTGCTGGAAGCCGGCCCGGATTACCCGGATTTCGAACACCTACCCCAAGACGTAAAGGGTGGCAACAACATGTGGCTCTCAGCCTATGGCCCCCACAGTTGGGACTTCCGAGCCAAGGGGTCCGACTTGCAACCCGACCCGGTGGTTATCCCACGAGGCAAGGTCATGGGAGGCTCCAGCGCAATCAACGGCCAGGTGCTGTTTCGGGGCATTCCAGAAGACTACGACAACTGGGCCGAATGGGGTAATGATGAGTGGGGCTTCACCAAGGTGCTCCCCTATTTCCGCAAGATGGAGAACGACCTGGATTTCCCCGGCGGCGACTTTCATGGTAACGAGGGACCGATACCGGTCAGACGGTACAAGCGGGAAGACTGGCTCCCTTACTTCGGCGCCTTTTATGACGCCTGCGTAAACATGGGCTTTCCGGCAGACCCGGATATGAACCACCCCGATTCCAACGGTGTGGGAACACGACCACTGAACAATATCGACGGCGTGCGCATGAGCATGGCGCTGACCTACCTCAGCCAAGCCCGCCACCGGTTAAACATCACCATCCGAGGCAGCATCACCGTGCGGAAGATACTGTTTGAGGGCAAGCGAGCCGTGGGCGTGGAAGCTGAGAGCGGAGGAGAGGTTTTCTCGGTGGAGGGAGACGAGATTATCTTGAGCAGCGGGGCCATCGGCTCACCCCAGATATTGATGCTCTCGGGCGTGGGACCTGCCGACCACCTGCGGGAAATGGGCATTCCAATAGTGCATGAGATGCCCGGCGTGGGCGAAAATCTCAGAGACCATCCGGCTGCGTTCATCCTGTTGAAAGGCAAAGGCGAGGCCCCGGACGACCTGGCTCCCGCTATCCAGATTGGCATGCGCTTCAGTCATGGCGATTCCCCCACCAAGGCCGACCTGCAGATAAGCCCGATTCTTATGTCCAGCGAGCACCGGCCCGCCAGCGTGTCCATAGACAGCCCTGAATTCCATTTCGGCATCAGTTCGGCCTTGCAAAACGCCGTCAGCGCTGGTCGCATCAAACTTGCTTCCACCGACCCAACGGTGCAGCCGGACTTGGACTACAACTACTTAGCCGACCCCTACGATCGCAAACGGATGCGCCAAGCAATCCACACGGCTATTCGCATCTCGGAACAACCACCTTTCAGCGATTGGGTGATCGAAAGGGTGAACCCCACCGACGAGGAAGTGGCTACCGACGAGGCATTGGACAAATGGTTGCTGCTGAACGTCTGCACGCAGCACCATTCTTCAGGCACCTGCAAGATGGGACAGGCCTCGGACAACATGGCCGTGGTAGACCAGTATTGCCACGTCCAAGGCATGGAAAACTTGCGGGTGGTAGACGCATCCGTGATGCCGGACGTAATCCGGGCCAACACCAACGCCACCACCATAATGATTGCCGAGCGCGTCGCCGACTGGATAAAAGAAGGGAAGTGACCGGCCTATGCTCAATTCTATTGAGTAAGTAATCTCTCACCGCCCTTTTCGTAAATGGGGGCTTGGTCCGAACGTCTCCAAAAACCTGTCATTCTGAGGGGTGAAGCGACGAAGAATCTCTTGGCTTTACAGATTCTTCGCTTCGCTCAGAATGACAGGTTTGAGGCAATTACAGTTTTCAGGCAAGGCCGCACAGCGGGCATAGGGGGGATTCTCCCCATTGACTCACCAACAGTGGCTCACCAACCAAGCGTCCGGCTGGCCAGCTCCGCGCCTTCCCGCATGGTTTTGAGTTTCTCCCAAACTACCATCGGTTGCACCCGGACCATCCCGGCTGAAGTGCCAAATCCGCAGTCGGTGCAGGCGATTACCCTGGTTGGATCGTTCCCGACAGCCTTCACCGCCTGTTCCAAGCGGTCAGCCACGACCTCGGGGTGCTCAACATAGTTGGTCTTGCTGTCGATAACCCCGGCCACCAGCAGCATGTCCTTGGGCAAGGGATATTTTTGGTACACCTTATGCTCGTGGGCATGCCGCGGGTTGGCCATCTCCATCACCAACGCCCCAACTTTGGCCTCGTATAACAGGGGCAGAATGTCCTCCAGAGCAACATCGTAGATGTGAGGGGATTCGGTATTCCCCCAACAAACGTGGAGCCGGATATTTTCCGCAGGTATGTTTCTGACGGCATGATTGATTGCCCGGATGTGTAATCGGACCACCTCTTGGAACACGCTGAGGGGCTCGTCTTGGTAAGCGCCGTGACGCTCCATGGCCAAGTCGGGGCAATCGAGTTGCAATGTCAGGCCTTTGGAGACGATTAGCTCGTACTCCTTCCGCATCTCCTCGGCCACGCTCATCACAAACTCTTCGTAGGTGGCGTAATAGTCATTGCGAATGGTCGTGCCGATAATACCGGGAGACGCAGCAGTCATGAAGAGGTCTTGGAACTTTGCGCTGGTGGCGCTGGCGTGACGAATCAGGTCATCGCATTCCTTCGTTGCTTCGTCCAGCTCCTCGTAACCAACGGGACCGATGCAAACCGGGGCGTTGCCCAAAATATCCACGGGCCTGATGATTCTATCGCCCATGAGTTCGGCGTAATCCCGGTGCCCTCTACGAGCCCAACTGCCGCCAAACCCGCTCATGCGGCTGGTAACGTAGGTTGAGAAGCTCACCCTAGCCTGTTCTCCACTGTTGCCGATGTCCACTCCGGCCTCGGCTTGCTTGTTGATAACCTCCATGGTCGATGCTTCAACCAAGGGATTCACCGCATCCTGGTCTACCGTCTCGCCCCGGCTGCGAGCGGCCATTAGGTCCACTAGCGGCTGCGGCCTTGGCAGGCTACCGGCGTGGGTGGTCAGGATACGTCCTTCGCTTCGCTTCATCTCTTACTCCCCAATAATCTTTCAAACATCGGAATTGCCAACCCCTTTGGCCCTGAGTCAGCGATTATAAATTATATCCAATTTTCGGTTTGACACGGCTATGTCTGGTCACTATAGTCGCGTCCATGTGGCAGGTAGACGAAAGCAACTTGGAAGCCATCGCCATCGGAGCCGGAATCCTGGGCACAGGCGGCGGTGGAAACCCGTACATAGGCCAACTCAGAGCTAAGCAGGCAATCAAAGAGCATGGACCGGTAACCGTGCTATCGCCGGAAGAGCTTCCAGAGAACTCTCAGGTGATTTGCGTGGGCGGCATAGGCGCCCCTACCGTGGGAATCGAAAAAGTGCGGGACATCCAGTCGTATCACGCCCTGCGCGCCATTGAGGAATACACGGGCAAGAAAGCAACGGCGTTAATATCCAACGAGATAGGCGGCAGCAACTCGGTGGAGCCGATGATTCCTGCGGCCATGACCGGCCTGCCGGTGGTGGACGCCGACGGCATGGGCCGGGCCTTTCCCGAGTATCACCTGAAAACATTTTTCGTGTACGGCGTGCCTTGGTGCCCCATGGCCTTGTGTGATGAAAAGGGCAACACGGTCATAATCCCTGAAGCGATAAGCGCCCAGTGGGTAGAACGCATCGCCCGGTCGGTTACTGTCCAGATGGGGTGTGTGGCCTGCTATGCCCTAGCCCCCATGACGGCCCAGCAGGTAAAGACCACCGCCGTCCTGGGAACGTTGTCATTGGCCTACAACGTCGGCCAAGCGGTGCTTGACGCCAGGGAAAGGCAGGAAGACGCCATTGGCGCCATCTTGGCGGCTTGCCCAGGCAAGGTTCTGTTCACCGGCAAGGTTGTGGACTTGGACCGGCGCACCGCCGCAGGGTTTGCCCGAGGCAGCGTCACGATTGACGGATTGGGCAGCAACGCTGGAAGCCGCATGGTCCTAGAATTCCAAAACGAGAACCTGATAGCACGCCATGACAGCGAAATTACCTGCACCGTCCCAGACCTCATCTGCGTAGTCGACACTGACCGTGGTGAGCCGATAACCACCGAGCTGATGCGTTATGGGTTCCGAGTGACGGTATTGGGATTTCCCGCTCCCCAACTTTGGACCAGCGACAAGGCATTGGCGGTGGCTGGGCCCAGAGCTTTTGGTTATGACGTGGACTTTTCTCCTTTGGTCTTGTCCTGATTAGAAATTAATTTACCGCAGACACGCAGAATGGGCATAGGGAAAGAATTGTTTTATCTCTGCGCACTCTGCGTCTCTGCGGTTGAAACGGTGATTGGATGCGAATAGGCGTTGACGTAGGCGGGACTAATACCGACGCTGTTCTGATGGACGGTCGTGACCTAGTGGCGCAAGCCAAGTTGCCGACCACCGGGGACGTCACGTCAGGCATTGTGGCGTCCCTGGAAGAAGTGCTGCGCCAGAAGCCCAAGACGTCCAAAATTACCGGCGTGATGCTGGGCACCACCCACTTCACCAACGCATTGCTGGAACGCAAAGATCTCACACCCACTGCGGTCCTGCGACTGGCCCTGCCAGCCACGACCCTGCTTCCGCCGCTGGTGGACTGGCCCCAAGAGCTAAAGCAAGCAATCGGCGGCTTCACCTATATGGTCCACGGCGGCCACGAATTCGATGGCCGGGAGATTGCATCCGTGGACCCGGCGGAGATAAGGGAGGTAGCAAAGCAGATGCGCAAGCAAGGGGTGGAAGCAGCCGCCATCTGCGGTGTTTTCTCCCCGGTAGACCCGGCTCACGAACAGGAAGCGGCAGCCATTCTCCAAAGTGAGATGCCTGAGATTCAGCTAACTCTTTCCCACCAGAACGGGCGCATTGGAATTCTGGAACGGGAGAATGCTTCAACTCTAAATGCTTGCTTGTCGAATGTGGCCAAGCACACAATTGCGGGCATACGCTTGGCCCTCAGCCAGTTGGGTTTGGACGCACGGCTTTACCTCAGCCAAAATGACGGCACGTTGATGGATGCCGATTTTGCCGCCCGGTTCCCGGTATTCACCATTGCCTCCGGACCCACCAACAGCATGAGGGGCGCAGCTTTTCTTTCCGGCGTGCGGGACGGCATCGTGGTGGACATAGGTGGCAGCTCCACTGACGTGGGCGCATTGGTCAACGGCTTCCCCAGAGAAGCGTCAGTGGCCGTAAACCTGGCCGGGGTGCGCACTAATTTCCGCATGCCCGATGTTCTGTCCATCGCCTTGGGCGGAGGCAGCATCATAAGGCAAAATCCAAAAGGCGCCGATGCTGAAAATGGTGTTGAAGTGACGATCGGGCCGGATAGCACCGGCTACCGACTCATAGATGAAGGCCAAGCCTTCGGGGGCGCCACACTAACCACTACCGATATAGCGATCGCTGGGGGACTGGCACAAGCGGGAAACCTGGATTTGGTCAAGGGGCTGGATAGCTCCTTGGTTAACTGGGTGATTCAGGATATCCAAGCACGGGTGGAAGAGACGGTGGACAAGGTCAAAACTACCGCCGGTCCGGTTCCAGTGATATTGGTCGGCGGCGGTAGCATCCTGGTGCAAGATTCATTAAGTGGCGCTTCGGAGGTGTTGCGACCGGAACATGCTGAGGTGGCCAATGCTATTGGGGCGGCCATGGCCCAAGTGGGCGGACAGGTAGAAAAGGTGTTTTCCCTGGACGGAATGAGCCGCCAGACTGCCCTAGATTCTGCCAAGGATGAAGCTATCGGAAGGGCTGTTGACGCCGGGGCCAATCCCAACTCAATGGAGATTGTAGAACTGGACGAAGTGCCCCTGACCTACCTGCCTAGTAACGCTATCCTCATACGGGCCAAAGCCGCTGGAGATTTGGCCTCCGAATAACGGGAATTACCGGCAAAACCGAGCGGGTCAACTACCCTTTGAAGAAAAACGGTCGGGTCTAAAAGGCAATAATGCGTCCACCCGAATGCCGTCGACGATTTCCATGGTAGCCAGCTCGGCCGCCAGCGGCGCCAAAGTAACTCCGCTGTGCATCAATGCCATGTACACATTCGGCGCAGAGCCGCAGAATCCTATGGCGGGAAATCCGTCCCTCGGCATGGGCCGGAATCCCACCGGCACAGGAGATACCTTGGCCCCGGAAAGGGCCGGCAAGTATTTGGTCGCCCGGTCTAATAAATCGTTGGCATGGCCTTGAGAATCGTCCCGGTTTAGGCTCTCTTGGCTTCCTTCCCCAATTTGGACCACACCGTTAGCCATCTGCCGCAAGTGGATTTCCGAATGGCCGGGCTCTATCTGAGGAGCGTATAGGACCGACACCTTTTGCAATAGGGGAGGTTGTGGGTCCGTCCTCACAACCACGCCGGGGCTATACTGTTGCGGCAAATCAACACCAACCATGGCCGCTAGAGCAGTAGTGGCAACCCCAGCAGCCAACACCACCGTATCGCAGGGAATCTCGCCCATTTCGGTTTCGACCCCCTCAACAACAGTCTCCCCGTTGGCATTCTGTGTCATTTTGAAGCCTGTGGCTCCGGAGTTGGTACGAACGATAGCGCCAGCCTCACTGGCGCGAAGAAGGCAGGCGTCAACAATTTTTTGGGTGTCGACATGCCCCTCTACATCGTTTATTGCGGCGGCCAAAACGGGGCCGGTAACGATTCCCGGTTCCAGGTCTTGAATCTCCCTCTCATTTATGAACCGGCAAGGGTAGCCCCAAAAATGCAGTTCAGCTAATTGAGCCCTAAGTCTATCTGCGCCATCTTGCGTGGACTCCCATTGCAAATAGCCGCCCCAAGTCAGACCGATGTCGGCATCTAATTCCCTGGCAAATCTGGCCCACATATCCATGGAGCGGCGGTTGAAGTAATGGTAATAATCAGGGCTTTTGCCGGTGGCGTTGATCCAGGCAAAAGAGTGGCTGCTGGCTCCGTAGCCTGGTTCGCCATCATCCAGTACAGTCACGGGTATGGACCGGCGGGATAGTTGAAATGCGATTGAGGCGCCGATGATGCCAGCGCCAACGACCACGACGTGTTTTCTCCCACCCAATGGCCTGAGTCGATCCATGGGAGGCCCCCCAAACAACGAGGCCCGGCCTCGTCGCATAAAATCTTATTTAGGCGTTCCCTAATTCATTTGCCCTCAATAGACAGACTACGGCGACAATGAACTAAGGCCGAATAATCTTGCTTGATAAAGCCTCTAGGGCTCTCGAGCCAAGCATATTATAAGAATCTTAGATTTGAAATGTAACTACAGTATCATTTTTGGATAGTTAAGCAATATTCGGTTAATTTAAGGTCGAAGTAGTTCTTCTCTGAGTCGGCGAATGACAATCTCCACCTCGTCATCGAGTAGGTTCAGGGGGTCCACCGCCAATTCGTCCGGTTCGCCCATTTGATGCAGATATATGGGCGGAGTGCCTTTTTCCATCGCCTGGGCAATCTGGTCTCTGGGTGGGCCGCGCCAGTCCCTGCCAAAACGCATCACAGCGGTGGGAATCAAATAGTCAAAATCGTCGTGTTCCAAGGAAATTTCCAGGCCGGGAACTTCAGCCAAGGCATCTACCACATGCTGGGCCTTCCCACGGTAATCGGCCATTTCCTGCTCTTCGTCTTCTTCCACGAAACGTTCTAGGGCGGTTATCAGCCCAACGATCTCTTCCTTCGACACCTTCATGGGTCGACCCAAGGCTTGGTTTGGACTGGCGTTAAAAGCCGCAGCCTCAATCAGGTCTTTTCGACCGCAGAGTATTCCTGCTCCCTGAGGCCCACGAACGCCCTTACCGCCACTAAAGACCACCATATCGGCTCCGCCTTCCAGGAATCGACGCAGGTTGCGCCTCGGAGGCAAGGTGGAAGCGCCATCGACTATCACCGGCACATCGTGCTTGTGAGCGATTCGGCAAACTTCCTCCAAGGATAGAGCCCTGCGGTTGGTAAACGGCGCGATTAGATACGCGACCGCCGCCGTGTGTTCATTGATTGCGCCCTCCAGTTCCCAGGCGCTACAACCTTTCCCGTGGCCGATGCCGATTAGCTTGCCACCTGCAGCCCGGTAAGCTTGGTCGTAATGGAAACGGTGGTTGTTCTGGATGATGACTTCGTTCTTCATACCTTCGGAGTCTGGCAACCGGTGCATCTTGAACTGATCGCTGCCAGCTATGCAGGCCGCTGCTTGAAGTACCAACCCTCCAGCGGCGCCGCTGCACACAAAGCCTGCTTCAGCCCCAGTAAGCCGGGCTATAACCTCGCCAGCCTTGTTGTTCAGTTCCTCCATATCCACCAGAACCCTGGCCGCCTCGGACATCACTTCCAAGACCTCGGGCCTTGTCCTAGTCCCGCCGTAACGGGTGACCGACCCTGAAGCGTGAATGATAGGGGTTACACCCAATTTGCCGAATACGCCAGTTGGGTCCCCGGATCTGGTGGTCATGATTGACTCTCCCACATGATAATCCCGGATCGTCGGGTTGGCAGGGGATACGAACTAGTCGGCGTTCAAGATTTACTTGAAATGCCCTGCAGGAAACGGCCAAACTGGATTCGGTTCTCCAACAAACCGATATCCATGGCAAAAGAGGCCGGGCCGACCGCTTCCACTTTGGAAACTAGGACAGACAGGGCTTCACGGTCCACTGCGGCGGTAAAAGCTTGGTCTAGGTCCTCCAGCGTGTCGGCGGCAGCAACGTGCTCCACTCCGGAAGATTTTGCTACTCCAGCCAGGTCTGTCCCGGTTGCAGTTGCCGAAGGGAACCCTCCAACTGACAGCAGGCTTTCGTTGTCGAAGATCAAGTGAATCAGGTTGGCTGGATGGTAGCGGGCCAATGTGCTAAGCGTCCCCAAGTTCATCAACACCGAGGCGTCGCCGTCCAATACCGTCACCTGTTGTCCGGGAAGACACAAAGCCAGCCCCAGCCCCACAGACGAAGCCAAGCCCATGGAATGCTCCAGGTAGAAAAAATTGGGTTGGTGGCCCAAGGAGTAGAGCTCCACGGCAACCGCTCCCATATTTGTCACCACGATGTGGTCTTTCAGCAGCGGGTAGATTGTATTCAGGGCTTCTAGGCGCTGCATTATTCCTCCCACATGAGGTCTCGAGTTAAGAGCAGGGCCACCGGCCTCTGGCTGCTCTCCGCCAGCGTCTGGGCGGCGGCCAGTTCTTTCAACACCGTGTCGGGGTTGGAGAGCTTGTTATAGGGTATTCCCAAGGCCTGAAGCACTGGCTCGGTGGAAATCCCTCCTTGAGTCTGCCAAGGATCCCGTTCTCCCATCTCGCCCCGGTAGCTAATCATCATCAACAAGGGAATCTTGTAGAGTTGGGAAAGAGAGACGATGCCATTGATGGAAGTGAGAAATCCGTGGTTCTGCATCATCATGACCGACTTGCGGCCAGCAAAGTGAGCGCCAGCGGAAATACCCACACCTTCTTCTTCCTTGTTCAACCGGACCAATATCATGTCCGGGTCTTCATCGGCCATGCTGGTGAGGTGTACCAGCCAGGTTTCGGGCAACGCCGATATTAGACCAACGTTGATGGATTTCAAGGCTTCATAAATTATCCGAGAGTTCGCCACTGAAACGGGCATAATTACGTCACTGTTGGTTGGAATGGGGCAATTCTATTCGTGTTTCATAACCAAGGTCAAACCCTAGGCTTCAACTTTCTTTATGCGACGGGGGCTCCTGTCTAAGGGGGCCAAATTTAGGGCCTAATTGCACTGGAGAGAACGGTCTGCAGGGTCAGCCCTTACGGGTGAGAAACCGCAAGTGTTGGGTTAAACTAACCATGGCCTTTTACCGACATGTCCGGCCAGAAACTTCGGCCAGCATTTACGGTTCAATCCAAAAAGGTTCGATATATGGGCGTCAAACAAATAACCGGTTACATCTGGGACGAAGCTGAAAGGCTTCCCCGAAATGAGATGCGGAAACTACAACTGGAAAGGCTCCAGTCTTGTCTCACACGGGTAGCGAAGTCTGTCCCATTCTACCGGGACAAGCTTGCCAACGCTGGCATCACCCCTGGCGATTTAGGGTCGATTGATGACCTGGCCCGGCTGCCCTTCACCTACAAGAGCGACCTGCGTGACAATTATCCTTTCGGGTTATTCGCAAAACCCGCCAGCGAGTTGGTGCGGTTGCATGCCTCCAGCGGCACCACCGGCAAGCCCACCGTGGTCGGTTATACCCAAAATGATATCGAACTTTGGTCGAATCTTGTGGCCCGGGCTTTGGCCGCAGCTGGGGTTACAAGTGAGGACGTGGTCCAGAACGCTTACGGCTACGGTCTGTTCACCGGAGGATTGGGCATCCATTATGGTGCGGAAAAAATCGGCGCGACCATCGTTCCGGTTTCCGGAGGCAACACCCAGCGCCAGATAATGCTCATCCAGGATTTGAGCAGCACCGTCTTATGTTGCACTCCCTCATATGCCCTGGTGATTGCCGAGGCTCTGGCCAGCGAAGGAATCGACCCAGCTACATTGCCTCTAAAGGTCGGAATATTCGGGGCCGAGCCGTGGTCCGAGGAGATTCGACATCAGATTCAGGACCGATTGGGTATACCGGCATTGAACATCTATGGGCTTTCCGAAGTTATCGGACCAGGCGTGGCCATGGAGTGCCCTCAGCAGGTCGGCATGCATATATTTGAGGACCATTTCATTCCGGAGATTATCGATCCGGACACTGGTGAATCGCTGCCCGACGGACAAGTCGGCGAGTTGGTCTTTTCCTGCGTCACCAAGGAGGCGCTGCCCTTGATTCGCTACCGCACCAGGGACCGAACTCGGTTAATAAGGGAAGAGTGCGCCTGTGGACGCACTATGGTCCGGATGGACCGCATATTGGGGCGCACCGACGACATGCTAATCATTCGTGGAGTAAACGTATTCCCTTCACAGATTGAAACAGTCCTACTGCGCTCGGCGGGGACGGAGCCCCAATACCAGATCCTGGTGGACCGGGGCGACAATCATCTGGATTACTTGACGGTGGTTGTGGAAGCCCCTCAGTCGACGGTTGGCGACTCGGACAGGCGCGGTCAGCTTCAAACCGACTTGGCCCAGGAGTTGAACAGCGCTCTGGGCATTTCCTGCGCAGTCCGTTTGGTCGGCCCTCAGCAAATCCAGAGGAGTGATGGCAAGGCGATTAGGGTAATCGACAACCGTATTATCTAAATCGGAGCCAGCGCGCCAGATAATCAAGACGCCCAGGAGGGTAACCATGCCATTGGAAACCACGCCCTTGGAAACCACGCCCCTGGAAACAATGAAATTCGAGAAGGACGGTTACGTGGGCCGATTGACCCTGAACCGTCCTCACTTACTAAATGCGGTCAACTACCAGGGAGCCCTTGAGTTGAAACAGGCGGCCCAAGGGATTTCCGACGACCCGGACCTGCGTATCGTCCTGATTCGAGGAGAGGGCCGGGCGTTTTGCACCGGGATTGACCTGAAAGAGCTATCCGCAGGAGGCACTCCACAAGACTATTTTCAGGTCTGGGAAGAAGCCTTGCGCATATTTGAACAGGCGGAGAAGATAATCCTGTGCGTCATGCACGGATACGCTTTGGGAGGCGGGTTGCAGCTACCCTTGGCTTGTGACATTCGCATCGCCACCGAAGACTGCCTGATGGGTCTGCCGGCGGCTCCGGAGTCGTTCGTTCCGGGGCTTGGAACATATCGCCTGCCCCGCTACGTGGGCTTGGGGAGAGCCAAGTGGATGGTGCTCTCCGGAGAGAACATAGACGGTCGGCGGGGTCACGAGTTCGGCTTGGTGGACCACCTGGTTAAATCGGATTCCATGGACCAAGAAGTTGAGGAGTTGGTAGAGCGCTACTTGGGACTAAGCTCCGCAGGCTCACTCCAGAGCAAGACCCTGCTGGGAGTCCACAAAGACCTGCCCTATGATGAGTTTCTCGAGGAGTACCTGCGCCGCCAAGCTATCGCAGTGGCCTCTCCGGACCACGATGAGGCGATGAATGCCTACCGCGAGGGCCGTAATCCGGTTTACTCAGCTAAACCGGCTAATCCAACCAACCCACCTTAAACCTTGGGCCAAACGCCGGTAGCGAACTCTTCCATGCGTTGCATCACTTGATTTGGATCGCTGATTCCGGAACTGGCCACTCCGCCAAAATCCACCACCAAGGAACTCACGCCCAAGTCTTCGTAGCGGCGGATATCCGAAGCAATCTGGTCCGCAGAGCCGCTGAAGGGCGCACGGGCCTCGCTGCTGCTGCCATTGCTCGAGATTTGATGAACCTGGGTGCGAAATGCCACCTTGATTTCCGAAGGGCTCCTGCCTTCCCTTTCCGCTCTGACCGCCAGCTTGCCGATGGCCACTTCCAATTGCTCCGGCGTGCCCAATGGAAATGAGAGGTTTGTATTCACCGGATGCCAAACATCACCCATGCGTGCGGCCCGTCGTAGCGCCCGATTGCTTTCCCCGCCAACCCAAATGGGCGGGTGAGGCTTCTGAACCGGCTTGGGAAGAAAACTTATGTTATCGAACTGGCAGTATTTGCCTTGGAAGCTGGGTTTGTCGCTGGTCCACAGTTCTTTGAAGGCCATGATGTACTCATCGGTCACAGCGCCCCGTTCTTCGAAGGGCGGCAGACCCAGAGTCTCAAACTCCTCTTTCAGCCAGCCTGCTCCAACTCCCACATTGACCCGTCCGTTTGACAGCACATCCAGCGTGGCCAGAGCCTTGGCGGCGACGATGGGGTTGCGGTGGGGCACAATCATCACGCTGGTGCCCAGGCGTATTTTGCTGGTTTGTCCAGCCAGGAAGGCCAATACCGTTAGTTGTTCAAGACATGCCCCTGCGCTGGTGCCGGGATGCACCCCATGTTCGTCGTAGGGATAGACCGAGTCGTTTTCAAGGGGGAATATCACGTGGTCGGGCACCACCACCAAGTGGTAGCCCAGGTCCTCGCCCTTCTTTGCGATAGCCGACATGTTCTGAGGCTCGGTGAGCCGTCCGCTGCCGGGAATGGTGAAACCGTATTGCATAGTTGCTTCCCCAGTTGAAGAAATAGGGTGTTTTGGCGGCTTTGGCTATCCCTTGATGGCGTCCTTTATCTTGTGCAGGAATGACTTGCTGCGAATCCTGCCCAGCAGACGGTCCATGTCTTGCTCGGCATTGGTCGAGCGTTTCAGGTCTTTAATACGCTGTGACATGGTCTCCAACACCCGTTTCTCTTCACCCTTGTCCAGCCAGAAGCCGTGCTCTTCGGCGCAAACCTCCAGCCAAATCTCATTGTAGCGATATCGGAACTGCTGCATCGGCCCCGAGCACCTGGGACATTTGAATTCACTCTCGCCGGGACGGGTAATCGTGGAACCCTTCTGCTCATCGGCATCCAACACGGTGTCTTCCAGTTCGTCCAATTCCGGGTAGTCCAGCCACATACCCTCGCAGCTATCGCACTTGTCGACTTCTATTCCCTTGTATTTGGTAATTTTCAAAGTAGAACTACACTTGGGACAATCCATTCCGGCACTCCTTTCGGTCCATTTGATTCAGCGTTAATTTCGATTGATTCAGCGTTAATATCGATGGCCTGATTGGCCTGATTTTTTGCCGCTAAATTATTATTGCTAAAATTGTAACAGGCGTTAGCTCGCGGTATCATTCAGGCTAGTGATTGTATGCCGCCACCGTCCCGCGACATAATGGCGCCACCTCCAACCATCGGTGATAATATTAACTACGTGCAAGGCCTGATTCTCGGTTTCTGACGGCGTTGCCCTGTTGCTTCCCCGGTACTGCACACAAACATTGAGCCTTTGTATATGAATCAAGACCGCATAAATTTCGCTACAGAGCCAGGCTCCTACAAGCACTGGAAACTCTCCGTGGATGGCCGTGTGGCCCGGCTTGCGTTGGACGTGGACGAGTCGGCGGGGCTCTTGCCCGGTTATGAACTAAAGCTCAACTCCTACGACCTAGGCGTGGATATTGAACTTTATGACGCAGTACAGCGGCTTCGTTTCGAGCACCCGGAAGTGGCGGCAGTAATCATCGCTTCCGACAAACCACGGGTTTTCTGCGCCGGGGCCAACATCCAGATGCTGGGCCAGTCCAACCACGCACTGAAGGTGAATTTCTGCAAATTTACCAACGAGACCCGAAATAGCATCGAAGACGCCACAGCGAACTCAGGGCAGACCTACATCTGCGCCATCAACGGCACCGCCGCCGGTGGCGGCTATGAGTTGGCCTTAGCCTGCCAGCACATCATGTTGGTCGACGACGGGTCAACAGCAGTGTCTCTACCCGAATTACCTCAATTGGCCGTGTTGCCGGGAACCGGGGGTCTGACCAGGCTGGTGGACAAACGGGGCGTTCGCCATGACCAAGCCGACTTCTTCTGCACCACCTCCGAGGGCATCCGGGGCCGTCGTGCTTTGGACTGGCTCTTGGTGGACGAATTGGTGGCTGCGTCCAGCTTCGACCAAGATGTAATCAAACGAGCCCAGTCATTAGCGGAATACTCGGATCGGCCATCCGATGCTATTGGCGTCGAGCTTACTCCCCTGAACCGGCGATTTGAGACCAACCGCATCACCTACGACCACCTGAGTATAGAGTTAGAACCCTCGTCCTCGGCAGCCTATATCACTATTCACGGGCCCAAAGAAGCCCCTCCCAGCAGCCCAGTCGGATTACGAGCTTCATTCTGGCCGCTGGCTCTGGCCAGGGAATTGGACGATGCCATCCTCCACCTGCGGCTTAACGAGGATGAAATCGGCACCTGGGTGTTTCGTACCTTGGGGGACAACGAACTGGTGGAAGCGATGGACGAGTTCCTCCACGAAAACGCTGACGATTGGCTGGTCCGTGAGATTATTCTGTACCTCAAGCGCACCCTCAAGCGCTTGGATGTGAGTTCTCGGAGCCTGATAGCATTGATTGAGCCGGGCAGTTGCTTCTCCGGCACGTTGCTGGAGATGGCGCTGGCCTCGGACCGCACATTCATGCTGGATGGCACTTTTGAGGGTACCGAGATCCCGGAAGCGTCTGTCCGATTGTCGCCGCTGAACTTCGGCGCTCTGCCAATGGTCAACGGGCTGAGCAGGCTGGAGAGCCGGTTCCTAACAACACCAGAGACGGTGGAGAAATTAAAAAACCGGGAGGACCGAAGTTTCGACGCATCCGAAGCCGAAGAAGCCGGTCTGGTGACATTCATTCCCGACGACATCGACTGGGAAGACGAGGTGCGTTTGGCTATTGAAGAGCGAGCCAGTTTTTCGCCGGATGCCCTCACCGGCATGGAAGCCAGTCTCAGGTTCGCCGGGCCGGAGACAATGGAGAGCAAAATCTTTGCTCGACTCAGCGCTTGGCAAAATTGGATTTTCCTGCGTCCCAACGCATCCGGAGACGAAGGCGCTCTAAAGCTCTACGGCAGCGGCAAAAAGACCGTTTTTGATAGACACCGTATATAAAAATCCACCAGTCGCTCCTAGTCGGTAAGCTAGGTTTTGGAAAGAGAGGTAGAGGGAAATGTCGATCAACTATAGCGAGCGCATTCCCAACAACGTGGACCTATCCGGAGACCGCCGGCTGCAACGGGCGTTGGAGTCCTGGCAGCCCAGCTTCCTTGGCTGGTGGCAGGAACTGGGGCCGGAAGGCACCGAGGAAGTTGATGTGTACCTACGCACCGCGGTGAGCGTCGAGGCCCGCGGTTGGGCTAACTTCGGCTACGTCAAGATGCCCGACTACCGCTGGGGGGTTTTCTTGGCCAAGCCGGAAGCGGACCGGAAGATTGCTTTCGGTGAGCACAAGGGTCAACCGGTATGGCAAGAGGTGCCGGGCGAACACCGCAGCACCCTGCGCCGCTTGATTGTCACCCAAGGCGACACCGAACCAGCCTCTGTTGAGCAGCAAAAACAACTGGGCCTGACCTGTCCTTCCATGTATGACCTAAGGAACCTGTACCAGGTAAACGTTGAAGAAGCCCGACACCTTTGGGCAATGGTTTACCTGCTACAGGCCTATTTTGGCCGGGACGGAAGGGAAGAAGCGGAAGCCTTGCTGGAACGCCACTCCGGCGACCCGAACAAGCCAAGAATTCTCCAGGCATTCAATGAGCGCACGCCCCACTGGTTGTCCTTCTTCATGTTCACCTACTTCACCGACCGCGACGGCAAGTACCAACTTGCCGCTCTAGCCGAGTCGGGGTTCGATCCATTGGCCCGCACCTGCCAGTTCATGCTGACAGAAGAGGCCCACCACATGTTCGTGGGGGAAACGGGGGTGATGCGAGTGCTGCAACGCACCTGCGAGGTGATGAAAGAGCTGGGCACGGACAGCCCTGAGGCTATCAGAGCGGCGGGTGCCGTCGACTTGCCCACTATACAAAAGTTCATGAATTTCCACTACAGTGTCTCCGTTGACCTTTTCGGCGGAGAGATATCCACCAACGGGGCCAATTTCTTTACCAACGGGCTGAAAGGACGATACCTGGAATCCCGAATCAAGGACGACCACCAACTACCGGACGCCACTTGGCCGGTCAGCACGATTAAAGAAGGTCGAATCGTAGCTGAAAATCAGCCAGCCCTGTTGGCGGTCAACGAAAGGCTGCGGGACGATTACATCGGTGATTCGCAGCGAGGGTTGGACCGGTGGAACAAAGGGATTCAGCGGCAGGGCGTCGATTTTGAGTTGACCCTTCCTCACAAAGCATTCAACCGGCGCATCGGCGCTTTTGGCGGGTCCAGAGTTACGCCCGAAGGCTCGATTATCAACGAGGAAGAATGGGGCCGCTGCTGGATGGATTGGCTTCCCACCGATGATGACCATAGCTTCGTTGCGTCGCTGATGAAGCGGGTAATTGAGCCTGGAAAGATGGCCAGTTGGATTGCGCCGCCAGCCCGGGGAATAAACAACATGCCCATGGACTTTGAGTACGTCAAGCTCAGTTAGAATCTCGCAAACAGTCTCTCCCAGCCCAGTCATTCCGGCGCAGGCCGGAATCTAGAAACCGCCGCAACCTTGACATTGCCTGGAGATACGCCCTTTGCGGGAGCAACCTGCTATCGCCTGAAGGTCCGTTTATGCAAAATAACACGGTCACTGTTAAAAACACTCCGGGCGGCATAGACAGTCCGTCCATAATCACTTATTCGACGGTGTTTAACGTTGCCGTGCCCTATATCGACCGGCACATCTCGGAGGGACGCTCCAACAAGACAGCCATCAGGACCACCGAAGGGGACATCAGCTACCAAGAGTTGGTCCATAATGTAAATCGGTGCGGCAACTTTATTCGTTCTTTGGCGACGGCCCGCGGTGACCGGGTGCTGATGGTGGTTAAAGACTGTTCGGAGTTCTTTTACTTATTCTGGGGGGCCATAAAAGTGGGCCTCGTCCCGGTCCCCGCAAATACATTGCTCAGGTCCGGCGACTACCAGTTCATGGTTGAAGACTCGTCCGCCGCCGTGATGGTCTACTCACCCGAATTCGCCACCGAGGTTGAGCCTGCGCTGGCTGCCGCTGCCCACAAGCCGGGCTGTGTCCTCAAGGCCACAGGTGAGGGTTCACTACAGGAGATTATTGCCGAGCATTCTGATGAATTGGAGGCCGCGCCAGCCTCTGCCAGCGACGATTGCTTCTGGCTGTATTCCTCGGGCTCCACAGGTCGGCCCAAGGCCGCCGTGCACCGGCATAGGGACATGGTGGAAACCTGCGTTCACTACGCCGTAGACACCCTGGGAATCAACGAGAGCGATGTTTTCTTCTCTGCGGCCAAGCTGTTCTTCGCCTACGGCATGGGCAATGCCATGATCTTCCCGCTGTGGGTGGGAGCCACCGCGGTACTCAGCGACCAACGCCCTTCCCCTGATATGACCTTTGATATTATCCAGCGGTTCAAGCCCACCCTTTACTTTGGCGTGCCTACGCTCTACGCCGCCCAATTGCAGAAGCTGGATGAAATCCCCCCAACCCCCCTTTACGAAAGGGAGGCTTCACAAGCGGCGTCTGATAACACTTGGCCGGACCTTTCTTCCATCAGGGGTTGCGTATCCGCCGGGGAGGCCCTACCCGCCGACATCCTGCGGCGTTGGCAGGAGAAGACCGGCATGACCATCTTGGACGGCATAGGTTCCACCGAGGCCCTGCACATATTTATCTCCAACCGAGCCGACGATTACTCGCCAGGCAGCAGCGGGCGCATGGTGCCCAGCTACCAGGCCAAAATTGTCGACGACGCAGGCGCGGCAGTGGCCACCGGGGAGATTGGCCGGTTGTTGATTAAGGGCGGGTCGATGGCCGGTTACTACTGGAACAACCCAGAGAAAACCGCCGAGACCATGCTGGGAGAATGGGTCAACACTGGCGACACCTACTACCAAGACGAATCAGGCTACTACGTTTATTGTGGCCGAAGCGACGACATGCTCAAGGTCGGCGGCATCTGGTGTTCCCCGGCGGAGATAGAAAGTTGTCTAATAGCGCACCCCCAAGTATTGGAAGCGGCAGTCGTGGGCCGGGCCGACGATGACCAGCTAATCAAACCCGAGGCTTTTATCGTCTTGACCACAGCCACCGATTCTGAAGAAGCCCTTTCCCAAGAGCTTTTGAATCACTGCCGAAATACCCTAGCCCGATATAAGTTCCCTCGTTGGTTCAACTACGTGGATGACCTGCCCAAGACCGCCACCGGGAAGATTCAGCGGTTCAGGCTACGTAAGTAAAGAACGCATCTAACCTTCCCCTGAAATGGGGCATTGCCCCAAATTCCCTGTAATATTGTCATTCTGAGCGAAGGGAAGAATCATTACGCCTGAGGCAAGAGATTTCCCGACAATGGCGAGGACTCTCGACGGTGTCGGAGCTTCGTCGCTTCACTCCTCAGAATGACAGTTTTGAGGCAAGGC
>DCAE01000012.1:94436-94732 GCA_002311385.1 Dehalococcoidia bacterium UBA1141
ATGAAACTGGAATGGTTGAATCACACCGGATTTGTGGTGAGCGACATGGAACGGTCGCTGGCGTTCTACCGGGATATGTTGGGCCTCAAAGAAGAGATGAACGGCATCCGGGAAGGCGCCGGAATCTCAGAGGTTGTGGGTTACCCCGATGCCAAGCTGCACATCGTCTACCTGGGCACCGGCGATCTGAAACACTCCGTAGAGCTTGTCCAATACCTAAACCCGGTTGGAATAAAAATCTCACCAACAGAGCGAAACTCGATTGGCGCTTGCCACTTGGGCATCGTGGTGGACGA
>DCAE01000136.1 GCA_002311385.1 Dehalococcoidia bacterium UBA1141
CATCTTATCCGTAGCCCAATCTGACGTGCGGAGGCGACCGGCCACTTTCGCATAGAAGGTCTTCACCCGATCAGCCAAGCCATCGAGGTCGCTAATGTGCTCCCGTCGCTGGCGCAGTCGGGATAGCTCGTCCCCAGTGGAGAAGGTTACCGCGATGTGGAATGGATATTATCAATGTTTCGCAGTCCCAACGAGGGAAACCCAACCAACGCGGCGCCCGACAATATTGATAGTGCAAGGAGGCCCGTAGCGATGGGGTTTAAGCTGTTGAAACTGAACCCAGCCGAGCAGGAAGGCACTGAATACGTCAATACCTGGCCGAACAAGCTAAACGAGGCCCGCTATGGTCGTTAATGAGGTATCCCCAGAGCCTCTCGCACCGCCGTGCCTATGGGCGTCAGCGGACTTTCCTCGGGTGGACCGTGGGGAACCATGCGGTTGTGTTGAACAGCGACCGCCAGCCGGTTCCCGGGGTCGGCCCAGCCCAGCGAGCCACCAGCGCCGTTATGCCCGAAAGCACGAGGGTTATTCCCCATGGCGCCCATGCCGGGGCTACCAGCGAAGTGCAAGCCCCCAATGGTCCCATGATGAGGTACGCCGTGCACCGGATCGTAATCACAAGGGGGACGGGGTATGTTGAATGTTCGGACCCTGTCCTCCGAAAGCAGGCGAATCCCGTCCAACTCACCGAGATTGGCCAGCATTGCGTAGAACCTAGCCTGACTGCGAGCGTTCATTATCCCCTGCGCTCCTGGAATGCAGGCTCGCCGCACGTCAGAACGCCCAAACACTTCCTGGTTGGTACCAACCTCCGGCGGGGATGCCCGGAACCTTAGGGATTCGGGCGGTATTCCAGGCGCTCCTGGACCGACCGGCGGCAAGTTGGTAAGCTTGGCGACCCGCGGTTCGACTTCGGGTGGTATTCCTGCCCACAGGCTGTCGATGCCCAGCGGCTGGCAGATTTCTTCCTGAATGAACTTGCCGAAGGGCCTGTTTTTCGGATCGGTGCGGCGCACTACCTCACCAACGACCCAACCGAAGGTATAGGCCATGTATCCGCTTCTGGTTCCCGGCTCAAAGAGGGGATGCATGTCCGCGATCTGCTCCACCATCCAGTCCCAGTCGCACATCAACTCTGGGGTAACCCCCACCGGCATCAAGGGCACACCGATACGATGGGTCAACGTATCGAACACTGTCCCTTTGTCTTTGCCATGCTTGCCAAATTCTGGCCAGTAATGCGCCACCGGCTCGTAGTAGTCTACTAGCCCCCGCTCAGCCTGGATGTGGAGGGCAACTGCCGTCATTGCTTTGATGTTGGAGAAGACCGGGAAGAGTGTGTCCCCATCTACTTCCCAGCCGGTGGTCTCATCCGCCAGGCCTCCCCATAAATCAATCACCAACTCGCTGTCCAGATAGGCAGCGACCTGAATTCCAATCTCCCCACGTTCGCCGATGGCTACGTCGATAGCTTCCTGGACAATACTTTTCGAACTTGCCGCCATAACTACGCCTCGCTATCTAATTTATTCGTTCAGATTACACTAATAGTTCGTCCTAATAATCCGTGTTACCCAGTCCATCTGTAGTGAGCCGTTCGGCTACGCTAAGAGACAGGTATCGGACCATCCTTCTGTCGAAGGGCTCTTCGACAGGCTCAGGGGGAGCGGATGCTTCTAACGGTTCTTGCTGAATAGGTACTAGTCAGCAAGACTCCGGTTACGATGTCTTTCCTGGATTCTCATTCCCGCGGCAATATTCCTTGATTAAAGATGTCCAGCGGCATGTACAGTGTCACACAGGCATTTCGCACGTCCGTGATCCCACTTATACGGAGCTCTATGGGGGCTACGCCCAATAAAATGTATGCCTGCTCTCCCCTGTAGCCGAAGTTGGTCAAGTAATCCATGGCCTGCAGCATCGCTTCTCGAGCAGCCAAGGTACAATCATTAAAAGCCTGCTCACTGTTCCGGAAATTGAAGCCGCTGAACGTCAGGTACCTATTCCCAAAGAATAAAGGGTTAGTGGTCATCTGATCCAATCCGAAACGCGCTCACCAATCAAAATAGCTGTTGCGTTTGTATTGGCTCGAACTACATCAGGCATCACCGACGTGTCTACCACCCGTATCCCCTCGAGCCCATGCACCTGGCAGTGCTGATTTACCACAGCCATTGGGTCCGATCCGGGTCCCATCTTGCATGTGCCAGACATATGTATCGCTGTGTAAAGATTCTCCAGCAACCAGGCATCCAGAGCATCATCAGAGTGCAGGTCCTCGTCCCTGGGGTTGATACGTTCCTTGATAACATCACGGTACGCATCATCCTCTATTAGCTGGACGATCAGACGTATGCCCTCACGCATTCGCTGCCGGTCCCATGAGTCCACAAGGTATCGGTAATCCAAGTGCGGTTGCACATGGGGGTCAGTGGAAGTGATCCGCAATTCTCCGGCACCAACAGGCAGTTCCAATGAACAGTTTATGCGGACACCTTCTGCCTCAAGAACATTTCCGTACATTGGGCCGGCGGGGTATGCCTGACTGATTTGCATGTCATTGCGGGCGCTGGAACCACTGGCGGTGTAACGCAGCACGGTGTGCGTCCATGGTCCTTCAAGGTCCAGGACGACATCATCTTTTACCCTATACCTTATGCTCGCTCCAGGGTGGTCTCTCAAGTTTTGGCCCACCCCATTCAATTCCTGCAATACTGGGATTCCCAAGGGACGGAGTTGGTCTGCTGGCCCGATGCCTGACAGCATCAGCAGATGGGGCGATGCGATGGCTCCGGAACTGACTATAATCTCGTCACCTTCCACTATGAACTTCATGCCACCGCTCTCTACGTGTACGCCTGTGGCCCGTTTTCGATCAAATTGGATTTGCGTGGCTTGCACGTTGGCCCGAACGGTCAGGTTGAGCCGGTGGCGGTTGGGGTTTAAGTGGGTCAGCGCCATACTCATTCGGACGCCATCTAAGTTGTTTTTGGGCATGAAACCCACACCAGTCGCCTCGGGGTGGTTCATGTCTTGGACTTCTGGGAAACCCGCTGCCACACAGGCATTATAGAAGGCGGACTGTACGGCTTGCTCCTCCTCTCGTTTGTGGCGATGGATTGGAATCGGGCCGTCAAAGCCGTGAAAGTCGTCCCGGATATCCATGTCGGTTTCCATTTTCCTGAAGTAGGGCAAGACCTTAAGATAATCCCACTGATCGTTCCCCAAGGAAGCCCAGTTATCATAGTCTTCGGGGATACCACGGAGGAACGCCTGCCCATTGATGGCGCTAGAGCCGCCAACTACCTTGCCTCGCGCCACTGGGAATGGATTGGCTTGGTGGTAGGTAAGTTGGCCTTCGAATGACCAATTGAAAGGGGACCCAACCGCGGAAGCGGATGTGCTATAGCCATATTTCAAATCATCCGGGAGATGCGCCAAATCTGGGTAGTCGGGTCCCGCCTCCAATAGCAGCACCGATCGGTTTGGGTTTTCTGATAAACGTGTGGCCAGAGCGCAACCGGCGGATCCAGCTCCGATTACTATAACGTCATACTTCATACCGCTCTCCTTTCACTGCGGAAGTCTCTTTTCTGTCCCAATAATGTCGGAGGTGAATTCTAGTTTTTCTTCTTCTTGATTGCCTTGCTCTTCAGCCATGGGGCAGCGTAGGTGTGAGAAAGCTTCCTAAGTCAATCGGCAGCTTTATAGGTTTGGGAATATAGGGCGGGTAACGCACCCCCGGCAGGGCTAAGCGATTTTCGGCGCAACCTTAGTGGAGCCGGAAATATTTTTTGAAAATCCTCTGGGCAAGTTCTGCAACGGGGCTATATAGTCGGACCGTTTTTGAGTCCCAAAGGAGGGTGGGCCCTAGAGGACAAAATATGAATATCAAGACGATTCCGAGCAAAAAGGAGTATAACATCCCTGGTGGCCGCCCCGGTTGAAACGTAGACTTTAAGGCGGTTTGTGACGCCGTCCTGGGGGCAAGGAATGGCAACGAGGAGACTGTTACAGAGGTAACTGCTCGGTTTGGGGTAAGCCGAGGGGATGGTTGCACAAGTGGGTGTACCCGGCTCTAGAGCCCACCCCCAACATGGATAAATCCACCAGCTAGCTGACGGTGGCCGCCACCTGCCCTTGGGCGAGCCTGAGTTCCTGGGCAATCTGAGGAATCGGGAAATCAATCATGTTGGTTTGAAGTAATCCGTAATGAAAATAAATACTTGGGCTTCCGAGAAAGCCCGTGCAAGCGGCTAAATACGCTCGGCGATCCAGACGATGTGATGGCCTCCCTTCTTGCCTAGTTCGCGCACTGGGACTTCATCGACGTCGAACCCGACCTGGCTCAGCCTCTTGGCGAAACCAGCATCCCGGTCCGACGACCAGATGCCCAGTATGCCGTTTGGCTTAAGGGCGGCGTGGGCTGTCTCAAGTCCGGCTATGCTGTAGAGCCAATGATTGTCCATGGACGTCAGTGCATTAGGCCCGTTGTCCACGTCTAGGAGGATGGCGCTGAAGCTGCCCCGGCTCCGTTTGATCATCTGGGCAACGTCGCCTACCTGCACCGTGACCCGCTCGTCGTCCAGAGGGTTGCCCGCCAGGTGGGCCAGCAAGCCTTGGTTCCACCGCACCACGTCCGGCACGAGTTCCATCACGAGAACTTCGGCGGTTTCGCCAAGCTCGTCCAGGGCTGACTTTAGGGTGTAGCCCATGCCCAGGCCGCCGATCAGCACCCGTGCTTCAGACGGGTCCGTGAGCTTCTTGCAAGCTAGCGTCGCCAAGGCCTGCTCTGAGGCAAAGTTGCGGCTATTCATCAACTCAAGGTTATCCGCTTGAATCGCGAACTCCTGGTCTCTCTGGTAAAGACAGAGTTCGGCTCCATGTCCGGGCGTTTGGGCCGTTTCAATCAATATCCATGGTTTCAAGGTCGACTCACATTCCAGTCCTTGCCGTGCGGGTAGGGCTTTGAATCTATTATATGTTGTTATTTTACGGTCTCAGGAAAACCGGCTGCGTGCGATCTGAAGGCCATAGTTGGCGGAATCAAAAAGGGCATCCCGTTTACATCGGGACGCCCCTCTGCATTTCGGTGTAGAGGACTTGTTAGCCTTCCAGATGCACCGTGGCGGTGATCCGGGGTTCGTCGATAGGGTGATGATGTACTGGCGGCGCGGCGAGATGTGCCAGTCACTGAAAAAGCCGGATTGCTGGGCGCGAAGAACTATCCCCTTGGCATCGTACATGGTGTTCCAGGACCGGGACAACTTTACGTTATAGCTTAGCTTTTCTCTGCGGTTAAGAACCAGATATCTTCCCGCTAGCGCTGGGAGCACCTGCGCTGTGGCCTCATTATTTCGATCCTCGTTTGTAGCCAATTATAGGCTTTTGTGGTGGAGACGGGGGAGAG
>DCAE01000011.1 GCA_002311385.1 Dehalococcoidia bacterium UBA1141
CAGACCGGTAATTCCCCTTTGGTCTTTTAGGATCCGTTGGTTAGAAAACATTTGGTACTCCTGCTGCATACCATTTGTGTCCCGACTCGAATATCTGTTTAATTGTCAAAGGATTGTTAAATCAGTGTAGGCAGCGCCGCATAATAGGAAACACGGGGAGACCACCTGATACGTGTGCTGCCAATACTTTCGCCCGATGGGTGTTCGCACCTAGTTCTCATGGATTTCACCTTCACAAGTGTGCCTGAGAGTCTAGCTTGGCGAGTTGCTGGCCATTGATGATGGTCAACCGACGGTCTTCTTGCCAAACAAAACAGTTCTACCCGCCATGTGTCAGCAGCCGGTAGCGGGGCCGGAGGAGTTTTATTAATATGCGGGAGGAATTCCATTCAGCGCTGGTCTAGGATCCGGTGGACGGATTGGCTCTGACTCAAAATGACGGAAAATATTGGCGGAAAAGCTTGACGGAAATTACGACGGAAATGACGATGGAAAATGATGGCGCCAAACAGGCGTATTCACCCACGATTCGTGAGCTGCCTCAAGGGGAGCGGCCACGGGAGCGGCTGAAGGAGTATGGGGCTAAACACCTGAGCAACACCGAGTTGGTTGCCATTCTGCTTCGCACCGGCATGCAAGGAGAGAACGTCCTATCGTTGTCGTCGCGGGTTCTGATGCAGTTCGACGGGCTGGCTGGTTTGGGCCGGAGTACCATCGGTGAGCTCTGTTCCCTCCGTGGTCTTAGCGAGGCCAAGTCCTGTCAGTTTCTTGCGGCCTTGGAGTTGGGCCGACGCTCCGTATCCCAGTCACCGGAAGAGAAGGTGACCATAAACTCGCCTCAGGACGTGGCCAACTTGCTGATGGCGGAAATGTGCCTCTTGGAGCAAGAACACTTGAAGGTATTGCTGTTGAACACCAAGAATGAGTTGATGAAAATCCACGAAGTCTACGTGGGAAACGTCAACGCTTCTGTGGTGCGACCAGCCGAGGTGATACGCCCGGCGGTCAGGGAAAACGCGCCTTCGATTATCGTGGTTCACAATCACCCGTCGGGCGACCCAAATCCCAGCCAGGAAGACATTGCAATAACCAAGGATTTGATTGCTGCCGGCAAACTGCTGGGTGTGGAGTTGCTGGATCATGTGGTGATTGGCAACCGTAGCCGGTTCGTAAGCCTCAATGAAAAGCGTCTGGGGTTCAGTTAAGCAAAACAAAGAACAGAAGTTTGTGTGTAGTTGCCTACCTAAGAAAAAGCGTCTGGGGTTTATTTAAGCAAGCCGCAGAACAGAGGGTTGTGTGTAGTTGGTCTACCTAAGTAAAAGAGGTTGGGGTTCAGTTAAGCGAGCCATGCTATACACTTGTACTGGCGAGCCGGAGATACCGGTTTTGGTCTCCGGAAGGAGACCATGAGTCCAGATATTTAGCCATTCCTCCTTGTTTTTGTTAATTCATGTCCTTGGGCTTGTTGGGAGTGGTTTTGGGGTTTCTGAGGCCTAACAGTGGCGCTCTGGATGCGGTTCTGGTAGGTGTATTGCCCAGAGCCTGCTGAGTTGGAGCAAGGCGGATGTCAGCAGGGATGAGTTGCAGCTTGCCTTCTATACCTACATTGTGTGGGTATCGATTTGCTTGATAGGCGCCTGGGTCGGCCTCACACTTCGGCCGATAGGTGATGCGTACGCGTCCAAGCCTCAAAGGTTTGAGCCTAGTCGAGGTAACCCTTAGCTTAAATGCCAAGAGGGCGTCTCAGGACGTTTGCTTGGTCAAGCCATCTGGCCTGTGCCAGATTCGGAATCGGTTTTAGCCGGTAGATTCTTGCTGGGCTAGCCACCGCTCGTTGGCCATCTGGAATACTCGTCTCACCTGCTCGACGTTGTAGGGCGCTTCCTCCGACTCTGCCGAAGCCCATTGGCTCCGGGGCTCCTCGAAGAAATCACCTCCATATACATGGATTGCTCCTGTATATTCCGAACGAGGGTTGGCCACGGCGTGGATGGCGTCTTTGGCCAAGGCAATGGCATCGTGGGAGTGCAACTCTTGGGCGCCGGTTCTAATCAGGCCCGTGCCTTCCTTGTTCCGAGTGTAGAAGGTGTTGTCCTCTTGCCCACCGTATAACCCAATCACCGCCCACATATTGTGCTCATGAGGGTAGAGGGCGATGCCCGGCGGCCAGATTATATTCAGCACCGTGAGTTCCGAGGAGTGGTGTAGCGTGGTTAATTTGG
This sequence comes from Dehalococcoidia bacterium UBA1141, assembly GCA_002311385.1. GTDB lineage: Bacteria > Chloroflexota > Dehalococcoidia > Lucifugimonadales > UBA3495 > UBA1141. The sequence goes on from DCAE01000011.1 coordinate 2,223, forward strand.
CCGCGGTGGGCGTGCCCAATTCAGCCTCGAGTTCCAGAGGATCGGACATAGCCTGGGCCACCAATTCTTGGACAGCCTGTTCTGGCGTGTGCTCTTTCAAGGCTTCCTGGCACGATGCCACAAATTCTTCGACGGTGAACATTCTTCTCTCCTCCCGCTCAGTCCCTAGCAAAACGATCAGAACCCATTGATTGGCGTGATGGACGCCGGTTTAACCAACAATCTCGGCCAGTCGGTCTACCTGTTCCGGGTCGTGAACTTGGGGCAAGAACATCATCTCGTCTACCCCCATGTCGGAAAAAGCATGGATGAGGTCTCGGACCTGCTCCGGCTGGGTTAGCACGCCCTTTGCTGCTCGCTCCGCCATTTCCGTCCCCAAGAACTGATTGTAGTGCAGCGCTTGTGCGGCCCCGCGTTCAGCGGCGCCGGGGCCCAAGGCGAAGCCGTTGGTTGCGACTATCCGAGGTCTTTGTGACCTGCCGGCAGACTTCCAAGCGTCTTCCACCGAACGGTAGAGCGCCTGGGCGGCTTGAGGATCGCCTCCGCCTCCCAGGTAACCATCGGCCCACCGGCCTGCTCTACCGATGGCCGCTGGGGCGAATCCGCCGATTAATAGTTCCGGTCCTCCGTCTTGCACAGGTTGCGGGCCAACCGAGGAAACTCCTTCTTTTGGCCCTTCTCCCTTCCAGATTTTCTTAAGCTCGGCCAGTTGCTCTTCGAAGCGGCGGCCTCTACGCCGGTAGTCACCGGTCACCGCTAGGTAGTCGTCCTCTCGGCGGCCTACGCCCAGTCCCAAGGTGAATCTCCCATCGGAGAGGGCATCCAAGCTGGCCGCTTGTTTGGCCAAGAGGACGGTGTCGCGTACAGGAGCGATTAGCACGCTGGTCATCAGCCTGATTCGTTGGGTCACTGCGGCGACTCCAGCTAGAGCAATCATGGGTTCCCAGTTGGGATATACTACGCGATCAATGATTCCCAGGCTGGAAAAAGGACCGACATCGGCTCTTCTCGCCCAGTCTAAGATGGCTGATCTCTGGGCTCCGGGCACGCTGGCCGGAAGTCCGATTCCAATCTTCATGGCGCTCCTGACGCATTGGCCGGGAGGCCAATAGCTAATCTGATGCTCGGTTAAACAAAAGCGACTTGTTCGTAGTTTCCGCCCACGATGGGCACTGCGTCCAAGCCCAGCCACCGTTCGATTAGAGTCCCGTAGATGCCCCTGAAATCGATGTTAAATAGCAGGTCGCCTTCAAGCAAGTGTTCCGGTTTCAATGACGGATACTCGCTGTGCATGCCGCCCTTAACCTGGTCGCCGAAAGCCATGGCCATGCCTCCGGAGCCGTGGTCAGTGCCTGAGCCGTTATCCAACACCCGCCTACCAAACTCGGTAAACACAAACATCAGAACGTTATCCGAGGCGTCATGGGCTTGAATGTCAGCGAAAAAATCGGCGATTCCCCGGCTCAGGTCGCCTAGGAGCATAGGCTGAATCGGAACCTGATTGGAATGGGTGTCGTAGCCGCCCTGCTGGGTGTAGAAAATCCGGGTTCCCAGTTCGGCCAGCAGCACCTGGGCAATGCCCTTCATATTCTGTGAGATGGGCGTATCGGCGTACTCAACCGTCGATTGATATTTCTCCGGCGCTGTTCTCAGGATGTCTGCTCCCTTCAATGCGTCCAGCCCGGTCCGGCCCAGATAGTCCATGGTGGGCCCTGTGCCAATCGCCGGAGAGTACATGCGAGCGAACACCTCCAGAGCGTCGGTCCGGTGCTGTTGGTCGGCAATCCCGGACATCACGCCGTAGCCCTCCAGAGCGCCGACCGAGGCCACAGGAACGCCGGTCAAAGCTAATGCTCTGGGAAGACCACGACCGTAATTTACAGCAGTCAATACGTTTTCGGCCTTCGGGTCCAGGTCCCGAACGACCTTTCCCAGCCAGCCTTCCGTGGCAATCTTCACGGGCTCGGCAGTGTGCCAGATGTCCATGGACCTGAAATGGGAACGGTTAGGCTCCGGGTAGCCAATCCCGTTGATGATGGCCATATTCCCTTGGTCGTAGAGCCCTTTCAATGGCTCCATGACGGGATTGAAGCCGAAATCGCCGTCGATGGGCAGGACCTGGTCCGCCGGAATGTTCACAGTGGTTCGATTGTCGTAGTAGATTGGGTTGTTATAAGGGACAATGGTGTTCATGTAGTCGTTGGCGCCGGTCAATTGGACCACCACCAATATTGGGTCTTTGTGAGTAGTCGTCATGTCCCAAACTCCTTGCGAGAGAATTTCTATTGTGGAAATCTGGCAGAGGCGCCAACTGGAATTAGTCTATATGGGCGATGATTGTTACAACTCTAGCAGTCCTCGCGAATGCCCGTCAAACTGGGTGCATGCCGGACCGATTGCTCGTATACTTGCCCTTGCCCTTGTACTTGACAGTAATAGCACGGCAGTTTTACGATTCTTAGTGGACATCCGGAGCTTGATACCCATTGGCCGGAGCGAACGGTATAAACCGGAAGATTCGGCATTAGGACAAAGGGGCCCCCAGGCACCGCAGAATTCTGGATTAGTAGTGGATCCAGATTAGCTGGAATCAGGTTCCGGAGAGGGTGCTAACCGGGGGATATAGCTCAGTTGGGAGAGCGCGGCGTTCGCAACGCCGAGGCCGAGGGTTCGAGTCCCTCTATCTC
>DCAE01000109.1:0-4618 GCA_002311385.1 Dehalococcoidia bacterium UBA1141
CTTTAGCCGCACTACCCATGCCTTGGCAAAACTAGCTGTTTAGAATATCATCACGAATGATTTAAGGCATTTTTCAACGCAATCTTCATCGCCGCAATTAGGGATTTCGATGATTCGGGAAATGGGAGCGGAGTCGAGTTGTAAGACCGAGCAAGTGTCCCATTTTCATCTCGAAAATGAGATGCCAGAAGGGCTGAAACGATTTGGAATCTAGTTCGAAATCAACCATGATTCAGGCCACCGGGCTAACCCATTATTACGGCCCTTTTCCCGCCATTCAGGACGTCACCTTCGACGTTCGAAAAGGGGAGATACTGGGTTTCCTGGGGCCAAACGGCGCCGGAAAAACAACCACCATGCGAATCTTAACCGGATATATGCCGCCGACCAGAGGCACGGTTACCCTAGGTGGTTACGATGTGGTGGAAAAATCCCTGGAGGCCCGCCGCCGCATCGGCTACCTTCCGGAGACTGTCCCTCTGTACACGGAGATGTCTGTTACCGACTACCTAAAGTACATGGGCACCCTGAGGGGGATGCCGCCTAGAGCCATCAAAGCCCGCATCGACGACGTGGTTGGCGTTTGCCGCCTGGAGGACTACCGAAAGACCATAATCGGCAAACTTTCCAAAGGGTTTCGCCAAAGGGTGGGAATAGCCCAAGCAATCATGCACGAACCCGAGGTGTTGGTTCTGGACGAGCCGACCATCGGTATCGACCCAATTCAAGTAGTTGAAACCCGACGGCTGATTGAAGAATTAGGCAAGTCGCAAACGGTTGTGCTCAGTAGCCACATTCTGCCGGAAGTGAGCATGATTTGCGAGAGAGTCCTCATCATTAACGAAGGCAGGATAGTGGCCGAAGACACGCCCAAAAACCTGGCGGAGGGGCTTGAAGGCATCGAGCGTCTGGAAATCGAGATTGGCGGGCCGGTGACTGAGGTGCTGCCAGCGCTTCGCCGCATCAAAGGGGTTTCCCGAGTCGCTCATCGAAGTCTGCCTCAAAAAGAGCTATACACCGTTCATGTTGATCCGAGTGTTGAATCGGGAACCGATATTCGAGACGAAATCTCCAAGGCCGTCATCAGCAGCGGCTGGAGCCTGCTCAGCTTGCAGACGGTGGGTATGAGCCTGGAAGAGATTTTCCTGAAACTGACCACCCACGAGGATCTCTAAAAATGCGCACGGCCCAGGCAGTGGCCTGGAAAGAGATTCAGATTTATTTCAGCAGCCCCACCGCCTACATAGTCGGCATGATGTTTCTAGCATTGTCCGGCTTCTTTTTCGCCCGCGACCTGAACGACCCTTTCCCCCAGGCTTCGTTGGTTAATTTTTTCGACGGCGCCACCATAATTTTCATTCTGATTGCCCCGGCTTTGACTATGCGTTTGATGGCCGAGGAGCAGAAGCTGGGAACCATAGAACTGCTGCTGACATCCCCGGTGAGAGACTGGGAGGTAATAATCGGCAAATATGTGGCCAGCTTCGTCTTTCTAATTGCCACTGTGTCTCTAACTCTTTATTACACGATTCTACTTTACGTGTTCGCCAGCCCCGATCCGGGACCCATATATGCCGGCTATTTGGGTCTGGCGCTTTACGGCGGCGCAGCGCTGGCAATCGGGCTTCTGTGTTCCACGCTGACCAGCAACCAGATTGTGGCGGCAGTGGTGGCCATGGGCATACTTCTAGTGATGTTCTTTGCCGACCTGGCCGCGGACAACATCGGAGGAACCGCGTCCACCATCATCAGCGAGATTAGCATCAGGAGCCACTTTGAAGACTTCGCTCGGGGGATAATCGACACCAAACACGTCGTTTACTACCTCAGTGTCATCGCCTTTTTCCTCTTCATGAGCGTCCGCGCCCTGGAATCGCGGAGGTGGCGATAAGTTGAGCGCTTTCTTCAATCGCGGAGCCGGTGACCAAGGAGCCGGTGACCAAGGATCAGGTGAGCCAACGGGCAGTGAACCCAGGGGCGACTGGCGCAGGAAACGAGGTCGCAACCGCCAGCCTGATTCTCGTCATGTTTCGCCTGAACCCCAAGAAAGTGAAGGGTCTGCAGCCTCCTCTGACAGACCAGGCGGCATCCGGAGATCACCCACTGTCCTGAGCTTCCTCTACCCAGCCCTACATTTCATTAGCTCATACGGCACGCCCATTGTCATCGCTGGCATCATCGGGCTAATCTCGGGCATCGTAGTGGTAGCCTTTGTGGGCTCCATGAGTACCTATGGCTACGTGGACATCACCATTGGCGGAGTGCTGATTCTGACGGTAGGTCTAATCTCCCTGAGCTCGGTGATGGCGGCGTTCTTAGGGCGCACGGGGCGCTACGGGATGAACTCATTAATCATGATTCTCGCCTTCACCGGCATCGTGGTGGTTATTAATTTTATCTCCTTTGAGAACCACAAACGCTCCGATGTGACCGCCACCAATCAATTCAGCCTTGCTCAAGGGACCAGACAACTCCTGAAAGAACTGGACGAACCGGTTCGGGCAACAGCGTTTTACGTCGAAGACCCAAATGCCGGTCTTAACCCGGACCGGTCATACCAAGAACTCTTAGCCCGGCGTGCCCAAGTGGAGGAGACCTTACGGGAGTTCGAGGCCGCACGGTCAAGCAAATTCAGTTTTCGATTCGTCGACCCGACACTGGAACCCGAGATAGTGCGGAACTACTTTGGGTCACTGCCAACTCCTCTCATCCAAGAAACCATCGTGGTTGAAGGATTGGACTCAGCATTGATTCATGTGGTGCAACCGTCGGACATAGACTACAGCGAACTGGAGCAAGACCTTTATTCCAGCATCCTGGTAGTCTCCAACCAAGAACGAAAGACCATCTACTTCCTTTCCGGCCACGGTGAGCGGGACTTGGAAACCGCCGATTCGGGTTCCATTGGCGATCCGTCGGGATACGACAATATAAGAGCGGCCCTGGAGAGAGACAACTATGAAGTTCGGACTCTGCGTTGGAGCCTGCTGGACGAGGATGTTTCCGTGCCCGGAGAGCCAGCGGATGGTTGCGTTTCCAAGGACCCGGATTGCCTTCCCAGCGCCGCCTTGCTGGTTATCGCCGGACCAAAGGATAACCTGCCCGCAGCTCACGCCAGTGCCCTCAGCCGTTATCTACTGGGCAAGGAATTGGATGCCGCCGGGAACCTTGTTGATCGCCGGGAAGCTGGCCGCTTGATGTTCTTGGCCGAGCCGGAAATCCCGGAAACCTTCTCGGCCTTCATGGCCGTTTGGGGGGTGTTTGTTGGCCAAGGTTATATCCGAGACGAAGATAGGTCGGTGCAGGGCTTGCCCCATACTCTGCAGTTGCAAATGAATAACCCTCTTCAGTTGACGGCAGAGGCAACAAGGTCCATCGACCCTCAAGTCTTGGCAACCCTCATTGGCATAACCGCACCTAAGGGTCAGTCCTTGGGCAACGTACGTATGCCGGGAGCGGCGCCCATCAAGATATACCAAGACCCAAACCGGGACTCGGCGCCATTGGCCTTCACTTCAATCAACAGCTATCTGATTCCTGAATTGGATCGGGTCGAGCCGAACAAGGGGACCGGGGCACAGAGCGACCCGCGAGGTCCGTTTTCCCCGGTGTTCTTCGTGCAGGCATTTGGGCCCCTGGGCGCTCCCGCTGCCACATCCCAGCCACCGGATACTGAGATAGCTCGGATGGTAGTATTTGGCGACTCGGACTTCGTCAATAACCTCAACTACAACCTCGGCAGCGGGGCCGACCTTTTCTTGAATTCGGCAAATTACCTTTTGGGGGACTACTCTTTGGTGTCCATTCGCCCCAAGGCCTTCACCTTTCGGGAGTTTAATCTCAACCGTAATGGGTACAATTTCGTGCGCTTCTCATCGTGGTTGTTCATGCCTGGTTTGCTGGGCTTGATGGCTGCCTTTGTTTGGTGGGTGCGGCGGTAAGTCGAAATGAACCTTAAGCTGTCCATATTGTTGGTGGCGGTGCTGCTCATCGTCGGTGGCGTTTTCTTGGCGCTGCGAAACGGAACAGACCCAGTCCCGGAACCGCGGCTGTGGTTCTATCAGATGCAAGTTGACTCTCTAGCCCAAGTATCCGTGACCCACCAGGGGCAGACTGTCGAGTACAGCAAAAAGGCGGGCACCTTCGACTGGTACATTCAAGGGCCGGGAGGGACACTGGTTTTCCAAGGCCTGTGGGGCGGCAAACCACTGCTGCTCAGCGGCCCCAAGGTGAGCAGAGTGATTTCCGATAACCTGGTCGACCCTGGGAATTTTGGTTTGGACCCGCCTCAGACCAGTGTCATGGTTACCGACAAGAGCGGGAACGTGATTGAGTTTCACTTGGGCAACCTTACACCAGACACCCAGGACCAATATGCCCGATTGGTTGGGGATGACGGGCTGTTCACGTTGACCCGTGATTGGGGAAAGGTGGTTAATCTCCTGGCGACTGACCCACCATTCCTGCGGCTTTTCCAGATCGATGAGGGTCGAATGGAATACATTGCGGTGAGTGACGAGGGACAGACCATTACTTACATATGGATGCCGCAAATCGGTGAATGGGTGATTGGGGCGTCAGGTGGTAACCCGGTGTCGCAGCAGGATTGGGGCGACAC
>DCAE01000109.1:4653-55908 GCA_002311385.1 Dehalococcoidia bacterium UBA1141
GTAGATGAACGGATTGCGTTGGACATAATCGAACCCGCCAAAATCGGCCTGGAACCACCCGAAACGAGGGTGTTGGTAGGCATCACAAACATCCCTCCCATAGAGTTCCACATCGGGAATATCACCGAGGATCGTCGGCACCGATACGCCCGAGTGTTGGGCGAAACCGAACTGTATCTGATGCCGATTGATAGAGCGCAGCGCATCATAGACCTTGTAGCCAACCCCCCTTCCTAGATCAGAGACTGCGATACAACCTATGGCACAGTTCTCTGATTGACTATTCTCAATTTTACGGAGAGCCACTTTGAAAGCGGAAATATTCTCCATCGGACACGAGCTATTGATGGGCGAACTGACCGACACTAACTCGTCTTGGATCGCCGCTCGTCTGCCCGCTCTGGGTATCCAAGTTCAATGGGTATCCATCATCGGCGATGACCAGCAGATGCTGACCGAAGCGTTTGCCCGAGGGTTGGAACGCTCTGACCTAATCATCACCACCGGTGGCCTTGGTCCCACGCAAGACGACTTGACCAGGGAGGCGGTGGCTGGCGCAATGGGGGAGACTCCGGTCGTGCAGGATGAGGTGGTCCAAAACCTGGAGCGTTACTTTCAAGGCCGCGGCCAGGTCATGCCTTCCCACAACATCAAGCAAGCGCTGCTCATCCCCTCAGCCCGGTTCATCACCAACCGCAACGGCACGGCCCCAGGCTGGTGGACGGAACGTGACGGTAAAATCATCATCAACATGCCCGGCCCTCCCGGTGAGATGCACCCCATCTGGGAGGAAGAGGTAGAACCCAAGTTGCTGGAACTGGCGGACGACGAAGTTACTATCACCAGAAACATCAAGACCATGGGCATGTCCGAAGGAGCCATCGACGAGATTGTCGGGGAGTTCTTCGGGAAAGAAAATCCCTACCTTGGGATATATTCCAAAGCCGACGGTATCCACCTGAGGATTATCGCCCGGTCAAGGGACGCAGCCACGGCCAAGACGATGATTCAGCCTGTGGAAGAGGCGATTCACCAGCGGTTGGGCGAATTCATCTGGGGCTATGATGATGAAACGCCGGAGCAAGCCATCGGGCCTATATTGAAAGAGCGAGGATTAACCCTGGCCACCATGGAGTCCTGCACCGGGGGCTATCTGGCCAACAGCATAACCGAGCGGCCGGACAGCGCCGAGTACTACAAGGGCGGTGTCATGGCCTATTCCGACGCAATAATGGCTTCCAACGGTGTGCCAAAAGAAACCATCGAGAATCACGGGGTTGTCAGCCAAGAGACCGCAACCGCAATGGCCAACGCAGTTCGGGACAGCCTAAACGCGGACTATGGTATCGGTATTGCCGGAGTGTTGGGGCCGTCGGAGGTTGAGGGCAAGCCGGTGGGACTGGCTTACGTAGCAATTGTAGGGTCCGACTCTGTGAAAGAATTCGAATTGAGAGTGCCACCACGCCGAGTGGTAATCAAGCGCCGCCTGGCGAACCAAGCCTTGATAGAGCTTAGGAAGTTGGTGGTTGCATCCGGCGGCGCCTCTTAGCTGTCGTTGTTTAGCAGCCCAAAAAGAAAGGCCCTCTTATTACAGGGGGCCTTTCTTTTTGATCCGCCGTGAAACTCCATGTATGTTAGAGGGTCAGCTTCCTGTAGAGCATGGGCAGCCTTTCCGGCAATGCCCAGATGTCTCCCAGAACTTCATAACCCATATCGCCGCACATGCTCTTCAGGTAATCATGGCCCGCTTTGTCCACCGTTAGGCAGAACGGCGTGATGTTTTTGCGCTTGGCTTCAATCAAAGCCATGTGAGTATCGTGGACCGCATACTCTTTCTCCACGCCCTCCCGGCTGTAACCACGGTCCTGAGGACGCCCGTCGCTGATTAGGAACATGATTTTAGTTGTTGCTTGCTGGTTATCCAGCTTGGAGATGGCGTGGCGAATCGCAGCCCCCATACGGGTGGCGTGCAAAGGTGTAATCTTGTCGATGCGGCGCTTTACCTTGTCGCTAAAGCTTTCATTGATGTCTTTAATGACATAGAACTCTACGTTCTCCCGGCCGTAGCCGGAAAAGCCGTAGATACCGTAGGTGTCACCGATTGCTTCCAGAGCGTTAATCAGCAGCGCGGTGCTTTCTTTTTCCAGGTCGATGATGCGCTTGTAATTGCGCCGCACCAGCCCTTCCCTGCGTCGCCGCAGCCAGACCATGTACTCCACCGGGTCGTCGGGTGCGTCCCGGTCGTCCACCACTTGGCGTCCTTCGTCGATTGCCTCGGCAGTCGATGCGCTCATGTCCAAGAGGAACACCACCGCCACATCCCTTTGAGCACGGTTGCGGTGCCAGTAAATCTTATCGTCCGGAGGCACATTCATCTTGAGATCGCACCATGCCTCTAGGGCTGCGTTCAAGTCGATGTCCTCGCCGTCAACCAGCCGGTAAATCTTCCTGAAGCTCTCCGGCATGATTAGCTCGAACTGGCGCTTGATGTGGTTCGCCAAAGCCGTATAGTTCTTCAGCGAGTCGTTGTAGAAGTTCATATCGCCTTCTTCAACGATCTTTTCTTTGACTATGCACCACCGCGGCTTGTAGTCCGCAGCACGGAAATCCCACTCGTCGTAGGCGTAGGTCTCCGGTTCTTTGGCCTCAAGCTCCCCGCCATTGTCGTCGTCGTGAAGCAATGGACCGTAACCCTGCCCCGGCTGTGAGCTGGGAGGCGGTGTGCCAGCTTCTTTCATGATATTTTGAGCAAACATGGTCATGCTGCTGTCGATCTCGCCTTCCTCGGCATCCATCTCCAGCTCAGCGCTTTCCTGCAGCAATTGCTCCAACTGCTCTTTGGTTAGCGGTTGACCTTCCCCTTGCTGACCGGCGTCTGCTTGTAGGCGGGTAAGGAGTTGGACCATCTCGGGTTTGAAATCGCCCCGGTAGTCCACCGGCTCCGGTGAATCGTAGGACTCGCCCTCAGACTGCTCACCGCCGGCGTCCATTCCAGCCTGCAACTTATCAATCAGTTCTTGGAATTCCTCTTCCGAGAAATCCCCCGGCTCTTCCAGGTCCTGTTCTTCCCACTCTTCTTCGGGTTGGGTCTCGTTCTCGATCCTGGAGATTATTTCATAAGCACGCAGCGTCGCTTCCGCCGAGTCCTCCACCAAGGCTTGGACCGACCTTAGCTCGTGGAGGATCTGGGCCAGCATCTTGGCGGCATCCTCATATTCTTTGGGCACCGGTAGTTCGGAGAATTGCTCTAGGCTCATGTGGATGAGCAATTCAATCAAAGCCTCTTGCAAAGGCAGCTCTTGAATCTCGGGCCGTGCGGCCAATGATTCGCCTTGGACCCGGCCTGCTGCCTTTCGGATTCCCGGATATTCCATTCCTACCCGGTAATCCAGCCGGCAGTCTTCGAGGACCGTGAATAAATCAAATGCTAGGCGGCGATTTTCAAACAGATGCAGGAATCTACCCACGTCCGTGAATGCCTCGCTGGGGCCTAGGGCAATCTGCCCTTCCGGGACAATAGGCTGTTGTCCAGCCAATTGCATTTCGACTTCCAAATCGCCGGTTGCCTGCCTTTCGGCCAGTTCTTGGGCCATGACAGCCCGGCGCTCATCAAGCGCTTTTTGCTCTTGAGACAGCCTGGATTCGGCTTCGACTTCCATTTCGGCCCGGCGGTTTGTGAAATGTGCGGCAGGTTTTTCAAATTCGAACTCAAAACTGCCGAATTCCAAGTGAGCTACTTGGTGAGTCGAGACCACCTTGAACCACGAGAAATTATCTTGCTTGCTGGTATAGTGGTCCACCACCGGGGGCAAGAATACCTTTGTTCCGTCTGTGGACGCAGAGTCTTCATCCACCCAGCCAATGTTTTTGCGGACCAACTCTTTAGTCGTGAGAATCTCAATGGGGGTGCCGGCTAGAGCCCGGCAATACAGTTTGATTATTCCTTTGACCCGTTCCAATTCCAAGCTGGATGACAGGGTTTCAAGGATAGACTCCGAGGTGTTTGACTCAATCTTAAAGAAGGCTATGCCGCTTTCGGGATTGTCCTTCAAAAGCCCCATGCCGTGCTGGAACCAAGCATCCAACTGATTGACGGTGATTCGGTTTAGAACATCGTCTAGGCTTTTCAGGAAAGGCGGCACTGCCTCTGGTGAGACAGCCAAAAGCGTCTCGCACAGGTCCAATATATAGCCCTGGGAGCCCTGAGGTACCCGGGCCAAGGCCTGGGTTCCGTCGGAAAGGAAACGAGAAGTGTCCCGCATGCCGACTTTGGCCAGGCGCTCACCAAGCTTCAAGAAACGTCCAGTCTGCCCTTCTTCAACGTGCTGCAAAGCTCTGGGCACCAATTCAAGGCAGGTCTTAATCTCTCGCCAACTGGTGTCAATCAACGCTCGAGACATGGACAAGAACGGTTCTCGTTCCCGGCCCATGGCCGGAAGAACGTCTTTCCCCAAGACCAAGCACTCGCTGGCCACATCGTAGGACTTGTATGACAAAGCCTCGATGAGGGAGGCGAAAACCTCGACGTCCCAAAACGGCAGATTGCGAACCAATTCGGGACTAACTTCAAAGAACTTGGCTGCCAGAGTGCTGGACTTCCATGTTCCTTTGTAAAGGCTGCGTCCCAGACCAGCCCACCTGGGTATGTACTGGGGGCGCAGGTTGGGAACTATGGATGCACTGGCCTTGAAGAAGGAAACAGCCAAGGTTGGCGAGTCTTGGGCTAGGTAGGTTCCACAACGGGCCCACTGCATAAACGATGGGAATGACAGGAAGCGGGCCACCTGCGGACCCACTTTGTAATACTCAACCGCCGACTCCCATGAGCGCACGGTTTGGGTGCCAATCGACACCCCTTCTTTCGCCCATAAAACAAGCTCTTCTGGTCCAAATGCGGATTCCAAGGCTGGGCTGGCTTCTTGATACGCTTCCAATACCGCAGGGGGCAGCTTGGCAAGTTCACTCTCGATTTCGGTCAACGGGCCGTCAGTCAAATCAGTGTGCCTCCTTTTCCAAACCGTCTGCCAGAACCTCCAAGAACTGTTGGAGGATTCTTGCGGTGACTCCAAATACTAGATGTTCCTTATATGCGTAGGAACGGGTGGAAACCGGTAGTCCGTCTTCCATCCGTGTCTCAATTCTCCAAGTGGATGGGTCGTTAAGGGATTTAATTGGGACTTCTAATACCTCAGCTATTTCCACAGCGCTGGGCTTGAAACTGTAAGGGTAAACTATAGAGCCGACGAATACCTTGACGTGGAAGTTGCTCCTGGTTACGACCTCGTCCAATTCACCCAGAATGGTCACATCATTCCGGTTGATACCCATTTCTTCTTCGGTTTCCCGCAGAGCGGTATCTAGGAAGTTTTTATCTTCTGGGTCTTTAGCGCCGCCGGGGAAAGATATTTCCCCTTTGTGGTGCTCCACCTCTTCGGAACGTTTATTAAGCAGGACGCAATAGTCGCCATCTTTGGCGTATAGAGCCACCAACACCGCAGCGGGTATCAACGAACCGTTATCTATCAGTTCGGGTGTCACCGACAAAGTGGCCCTTTGAGCAAGCGCCCTTTGAATAACCTCCGGTGGGGAAGCTGCCATCTACGCCCCTACTCGAAGATAGAGGAAACGACCTCTTCGAGGCTTCGTTGCAGCTCCACCTCATCGGTCAAGGTCCAGACAATGGCCACCTGGCAGGCACGCCGGGGCTCAATGCCCTCGGAGATGAGGCGGGCGGCATATATCAGCAGCCTAGTGCTGGCCCCTTCCTGCAAGCCATGGTCCTCAAGATTGCGAATCTTTTCGCCAAGCTTGGCCAACGAGTCGGCCGTCTCTGCGGAACATCCGCTCTCCCGAGCGATAATTTCCGCCTCGATGTCCCGGGGCGGATAGTAAAATTCAATGGATATGAAGCGCTGGCGCGTGCTGTGCTTCAGGTCTTTCAACGCACTTTGATAACCAGGGTTATAGGAGATGCACAGTAGGAACCGGTCATCAGCCTCAATGACGGTTCCCAGCTTCTCCACCGGCAGGATGCGCCTGTGGTCAGTGAGGGGGTGAATCAGCACGGTGGTATCCTTCCGCGCTTCAACTACTTCGTCCAGATAGAGTATGGCGCCAGCTTTGACTGCCCTGGTCATGGGCCCGTCAATCCAGCGGGTACCGTTGGCGTCGAGAAGATACCGGCCTACCAAGTCACTGGCCGTCAAGTCCTCATGGCAAGCGATGGTGACCAAAGGCACTCTGACCTCGTCATCTTCATCCTTCTTCTTACCTTTGCCGCCCTTGACCACGGTCATTGGCCGACCCAACTTCCAGGCCATGTACTCCACGAATCGGGTTTTACCGCAGCCGGTGGGTCCTTTCAACAAGACCGGAATGTGCTGATTATAGGCAGCGGTGAACAGTTCGAGCTCGTCCCCTACTACTCGGTAATAAGGCTCACTACGTACTATAAATTCTTCAATCGCATATTCTTTCGATCTCTGTGATGTCGCCTGTGCCATTGCTACCCCACATCCTTATAAAAGCTGTATTTCAAATCCGGGATAAACCTTACGGTGGTTCCGCCGCGCCTGTCACTCTGGTATTCCACAGTGTTTCCACTTTGGATTCCAGGTCGGCGACATCTCCACCATTGTCCACAATAACCTGGGCTCGTTTCAACCGCTCCGAACGGTCCATCTGCGAATCGATGCGTTTTAGCACTTCCTCGGCTGACATTCCGTTTCGAGCCTGAAGTCTCTCAATAACAGTTTCTACCGGCGAATCAGTAGCCCAAACCTCATCCACCAAGGAATCCCATCCAGCTTCAAATAACAGGGCCGCTTCGACCACCGCAACCCTTGTGCCCTGTCCCCGCAACGATTCCAGTTGGTCCGACACTATGCGTGCCATGCGCGGATGCATGATTTGGTTGAGCTTGGATAGTTGGTCTGGGTCTGCGAAAACTATGGCCCCAAGCTTCTGCCTATCTATGTCCCTATCGGGCCGTAGTATCTGCTCTCCGAAGGTTTTGACAACTTCCTTCCAACTTTCGGAATCGGGCCGATAAGCTTCGTGACCAACCTGGTCGGCATTTATTACAGCTGCGCCTAATGCCTCCAGCATGCGGGTTACTTCGCTTTTCCCGGTCCCGATGCCGCCGGTGAGGCCAATGACCAACATCAATTACCTAGTGCCGAAAAGCTGTGCCACAGGCAACGAAACTCGGTTACTCTGCGGCGGATACATAACAACACCCAGTATTCATGATGACTGGGTCATTCTATCAATCAGTAATGCGATGGTCAACAACTGTCAGATAGCTATCGCATTCCACCGACTGGGCAATCAACATCGTGACTATATACGGCTACCTCAAGACGAGCAGGGGATACTGGAGTTCAGCGATTGGGAAATCAAACATGGGAGATCAAACAATGGAAGGCCGACCGTAGTTAACGAATATCAAGGGAATTTAGACGACGGGCGTGATTTCCCCTCGCCGTTGCCGGTAAGATTCCTGCAGTCCTTCAAACTTGCGCTGGTACTCTTCGGTGTCTATGGGGCAGGTGGTCATAATTGCCGCATCTTCCCGGTTGTCGGAGTAATAGCCTTTCCTGATTCCCACCGATTCAAAAGCGTATTTTTCATATAGGCGCTGGGCGATGAAATTGGAGACACGCACTTCCAAAGTCATTACCTTGGAGCCGTACTCTACGGCGGCCCTGAGGGAGCCGATAAGCAGAAGCTCGCCGATTCCGTTACCCCGCAAGCTTTCCCGGACTGCGATTTCTGTAATGTGAGCCTCATCCCCTTGATACCAGACACTTACGTATCCGGCGATGTCTTGGGGTTCAGCATCAGACTGCGTTTGCTTTCCCAGTAGCCCGTGAATCTTGGAGCCCCAGCGCCGCCAAGTAGGCAAATCCTCCTCTTGTTCGCTATCAGACCCTTCCGGAGTGGGCTCTTCCGGTTCCGCCGCGCCGCAAGCCACCAAGTAGCTGGCATAACGGTTGGTCAATTCCCGCTTGAAGGGAGTGGTGACCCAAAGAGGCGAGAAAGCCTCCTTTTCAATCTCGATAACCTGACTGATGTCTTCGGACCTGAGACGCCGAAGAATGATTTGCATGAGAAATGGTCCCTATTTTCTTAGGTTTGCAGCTCAATTTTGAACACTAATATTACCATAATTTGCCCATCGGTTAGCTATAGGACGACGGGTAAATGGACTATACTTGGACGTAGCACGGCCCATTTTCTTGGCCTAAACACGGAGATGGGCACCGACTAAAATACTGTTGAGTCAAGTTCCGCATTATCTGGCATCTATCGAACTAGCCTGAGAATGGTGAATCGACTAGGGCCATATCAGGAGATGGGCATACAGGTGTTAGGGCGGTGGTGGATCGGATCTAGAGCCTTGCCGGTAGTCTCTCTGCCAGTAATCTCCCTGATGGGAGCTATGCTTGTTTTAGCAGCCGCCTGCGGGGGAGACTCAATAGTTACCTCTACCACCGCCCCGGTTTCGACAGAAGTTCCCACGCAAGTTCCCACGAAAATTTCCCCAACATCCGTTCCCGGGAACCCACTGCCTGCCACAACAATTCCCCCAACACCCAGTCCAGCGACGAGCACCCCGGAACCGCCGTCGATTCCCGGGCCATTGCCCACCACTGCGGGTTCGAATCTTCGGGTCACCTCCCCGGAAATTAACACCGTTGGCGTCGAAGGCAACATTACAGTCACTGGAGTGACCCGCCCCGATGCGACCATTAGTGTCAATGGCACTCTGGCCATTCCCAGCCCCCTTGGCGATTTCTCCGTGGAACTTCAGCTATCTGTGGAGGAAAGTCCTGTCTCCATCGAGGTCATCGCCAGTTCTTTGACCGGTGAAGAAGAATCCGTCGTTCTGAACCACATCTTCGTCGGAGATTCTTCGGAAACCCAGGCCCAGGGAATATTCGGGACTATATCGAGCATCAGCGGCGACCACCCTAGGTCCATATCCGGCGAGACCGACATCGTCTTGTCCACTGCGGATGGTCCGGTTGAACTCATCACCACCAGCGATACCATTATCCGTATACCGGGATTGGCGGCGGCTTCCGTAGACAGAATATCTCTAGACGAATTAGTTGAGGGTGACCAGGTCGCAGTGTTGTTTGATCATGATACGGCCATCACAATCTCAGTCCTGGTTTCTCAACCCGTGAGGACGGGTCATTTCACTGGGATTGTTACCTCCATAGATGCTGGTTCAGAAGACAAAGGCGTCGGGACTCTCACAGTTCAAGGCCTCGATGGGGAGACCATCGAAGCGCCGTGGCTGGGAGACCCAGATGGTCCGAAGCTTGGGGAGTTGGTGACAGTGGTCATGGAGCAGGACCTCGCCAAGGGCAGCCTGATAATCAACGACTTGAATACTGCTCAAGACAGCTTGGAGCGATTGGCAGCGGCCTTGGAAGTGGCCCAAGCCCAGGCATTATCGACAAAATTAGAAGAACTCAAAGGGAGATTGCTCAGCCACACGGCCATCTGGTTAACAATCTTGGGAGAAGCCAGTGATCGTTTCGATTCTTCGCTTCAGAGTCGGGTGCTCCAGCAACTAGCGTCTGCCATAGAATCGAGCAGGGTAATCTTGGCCCGCTACGATGCTGGAGATCCTCAAAAAACAATCACCGGCATAGTGACATCCATAGATCTAGACCGCAGAGTCATAACTGTAGAGAACAAGGGCCTGAAACTCGTGGAAGTGTCTGTATCAAATGACGCCAGCTTTTGGCGAGCGCCCGGCGGCCTGCCTACAATCGTGGCAGAGGCCTGGTTGGGGAGCGCCGGTGATACCCAGAGATATGCCAGCGAATTTGGTGGCAGAGAGTCCCGGTTCCAACAACTGGATTTGGCCAACCGAGTGAAACTCCGCTACGGATTGGACACCGGCAGGGCCACCCGAATAATGGTACTTCCGGCGGCCAGTTTGCAAAGCGGTCAGTCCAGAGTCTTGTTGGGCCTGTCCACCCGGGGGGCGGCCATGGGCACCGTGACCTCGGTAGATGCCGATTCCCAGCCTCCCACGCTCAAGATTCAAGATGAGATATCCAGGCGCACAATCACTCTGTCCGTTTTGCCGGACACGAAACTAATGGAGGGCCAGGACACGGTGGAGTTGTCGACTCTAACCGGGGCCATGGTGGACGCCAGTTACGACCTCGGTGCAATGGCCCTTACCGTGCTAAATGCTTCGTCAGCCGATGACCGCAGCGAGCGAGCACATGGAGTGGTATATAGTTTGGTGCCCAAGGTTGCACCTGGGAATTTTGTTGTATTGACCCTTGACGGAGATTTACGGGTCTTCAACCATAACGGAGACACCGGCATTTTTCGCGACGGACGGCAAGTAACCATCACTCAGGTCCGCATCGGAGACTTGGTTCAGCCTGCCACCCATTACCTGCCTGGGAGCGGTGACGGGGATGACCTGGTGGTGCTGAGGGTAAAATCTCCTCTTTCAGCCCGTGTCGAAGGCACTATCAGGGGGATTTCCAACACCTCTGGCACCGTCATTACCATCACCAACAACAGGTTGGAACTGATTACCATCACGGTGGATGAAAACACCATTGTCAGCCGGGAGGGAACTCCATTTACGTTAGGCGATTTGGTTGTGGGCCAAGTGGTATCCGAAGGAAACTTTGATCCCATTTCCGGGGTGGCCCAAAATCTGCTGATTTACCCACCCCAGAATCCCTAATCTTTGGATTGCCCCGGGGATTGCGCCGCGCGGTCGGCACGAAACATGGTTCAGGGGTTCGCATGGACCTTCCCGTAGACTCCATCAAACCCTGGCTCCACACTGACATTGCTCATTCTGGCATTCAATATCGCCTGGGCCAGATTCTCCTCTGCCACCTTCTCCAACACGTCTAGACCAGCGGAGATTAGGACGTTAATTTCACTGCCCAATTCCTGGACCAAACGATTGTATTGCGTCACAACGCCTTTGGTGGCGGCCCCGCGGCCCAGAGAGTCGGCGATTAATTCCAGAAGGGGAACAAGCCGGATGAACGGTGGACGCCCTTGGCCGCTTTCCACGAATCCGATTGCATTGGTCGCTCCGGTGTTGTGATTCTCCATTTCGCTCAGCGTGTATCTAGAAGCAACCCGGTGCAACACTCCCAAGGTCAAAGGACGACCGCAGACCGGACAGCGGTTTCCTTGGCTTCGGGTTTCCTCCGGAGTTTGCCGCACGCCGCATTTCCGGTGGCCGCTGTAGTGGTATTTGCCCTCCTCCGGGTAAAACTCCACGGTGAATTCCACACGTTGATTTGCCAGAGCGTCGACGAAGCCTTGGTAGCTTAGTTCTCCTTGAAACACGGTGAGTTCCCGGCCCAATTTGGCAGGGGAATGAGCGTCGGAGAAAGAAACGATGGTCTTATCAGACAACTCGTCAATGGGCCAAATCATGGCTGGGTCGCTGGACAACCCAGACTCAATTGCGTGAATCTGGGGCGTCATGTCGAGAAAGCACTCTTCCAGAGAGTCAAAGCCCGACTTTGTGCCGAACACACCGTACCATGGGGTCCAGACATGGGCCGGAATTATGACTGTCTCCGAGTTTATGTCCAACGCCATCTGGGTAAAGTCCCTGGCCGACATTTTCAGCGTGGGCCGACCATCGGACTCCAGTTTGGCGCCGCTCTGGGCCAGATTTTCAGCCAGTCGGTCCACGGTGGCAAAATCGGGGACGAACACTAGCAGGTGTACCCTTCTCGACTGACCGTCCTGAGGATAAACGCAGCTAACCTCGGTGCCCAACAGGAAATCGATGCCCTTGAAAGAGAAGAGGCTGTCACCTCTAGGGGTCAACTTGGCACGCAGTTCTTGCCGCCATTTGGGGTGAGTAAAATCAGCGGTGGCCAACAGGTCAATGCCCTTTGCCTTTGCCCGAGCTGAGACGTTTTCCAATGTCAGGTTCTTGCTACATGCGTACGCAAAGGGTGAATGTAGATGCAGATCGGCTGTGTAGGCCATGAACAAATTCTAGCATGCGCCTCTCTTCGGTTGGCCCTAGTCACTGCTCCCTTGACCGATGGCCCAGGCCGAACTATCCTGTTACCTGTAAAAGTGTTGATGGCGCCCGAGTTCTCTGCGCCAAAATTCCAGATTGGGCACCGGGCAAGAGGAAAACCCCCGAGAAAACTATTGACCAAATCTAGGAGGACCAATTGACCACCAAAGCCAAGACTTCAGCTACTATTAAACCCATGTCTGACCGAATCCTCATTCGGCCAACTGAACAAGAAGAAATGACCCAGAGCGGCATATTCCTGCCGGATACCGCAAGAGAGCGCCCCCAAGAAGGAGAAGTCGTGGCCGTCGGGCCAGGCCGCTTCTTGAACAATGGAAAGCGGTTGGAGATGGAACTCAAGGCTGGCGACAAGATTATCTATTCCAAATACGCTGGCACCGAAATTGAAGCCGACGAAGGAGAATTGTTGCTGATGGGCGCCAACGACGTTCTGTCCAAGATTTAGCACCAGTTGGCTAAGATTTAGCACCATTTGGCTAAGAATTAGCATCTGCTAGTCATCTTCAGCGAATCAATAGTCTTATATCAATCCACTTGTTTGAATCAATTATCGTAATCACAGGAGGCTAAACCCATATGCCGGCGAAGCATGTAATTAAAGGCGAAGAAGCCAGACAATCGTTGATGCATGGCGTAGATGTAGTCGCCCAAGCCGTGCGTTTGACCCTGGGACCCAAGGGCAGAAACGTGGTGCTGGAAAGGAAGTGGGGCGCACCGGTAATCACTAATGACGGCGTCCAAATCGCCAAAGAAGTGGACCTGCCGGATTCTTTCGAAAACATGGGTGCCCAGTTAATTAAAGAAGCAGCCAATAAGACCAACGAGATTGCTGGAGACGGCACCACCACGGCCACCATTCTGGCTCAAATGATTGTGCGCGAAGGGATGAAAAACGTTGCCGCCGGCTCCGATCCCATGGCCATCAAACGAGGCCTCGATAAGTGTGTGGCGGCCATTGTAGCGGCGCTGGAGAACCTATCAACCCCGGTAGACGGCCGGGAACAGATGGCCCAGATTGCCTCTATCGCCGCCAATGACACCGGTATTGGCCAGATGTTGGCCGATGTTATAGACAAAACGGGCGCCGACGGCGTAATCACGGTGGAAGAAGGAAAGGGCTTCGAATCCGAGACTGAATTCGTAGAGGGAATGAACTTCGACCGCGGCTACGTGAGCCCATACTTCGTGACCAATCAAGAGCGGATGGAATCCGAGATTGAAGAGCCCTACATCTTGGTAACGGATAAGAAGATCTCGGCCGTAGCCGAATTAGTACCGATCCTCGAAAAGGTTATGCAAATCTCCAAGAACCTGGTGGTAATCGCCGAGGACGTGGAGGGCGAGGCCCTGGCGGTCTTGGTGGTGAACAAGCTTCGAGGGGCCTTTAACAGCCTGGCCATTAAAGCCCCAGGCTTCGGAGACCGCCGAAAAGCTATGCTGGAAGATATCGCAATCCTCACCGGAGCCCAGGTCATATCCGAAGAACAGGGGCGCACCTTGGATTCGGCAACAATAGAAGATTTGGGCCGGGCCAGACGAGTAGAAACCACCAAGGACAAGACTACCATCGTCGATGGCCGCGGGGACGCGACCTTAATCAAGGGCAGGGAAGATCAAATCAAGGTCCAGATTGAGGAAACTTCTTCGGAGTACGACAAAGAGAAACTTCAAGAACGCCTGGCCAAGCTTTCAGGCGGTGTTGCGATAATCAAAGTTGGCGCATCCACCGAGCCCGAACTAAAAGAGCTAAAAGGCCGAGTGGAAGATGCGCTCTCGGCGACTCGGGCCGCAGTGGCGGAAGGCATCGTACCCGGAGGTGGAATCGCCTATCTGCGTTGTTTGTCAGCCTTGGATAATTTGGACCTGCGGGCGGACGAAGAAATCTCGAAGTCCATCATTAAGAAGGCTTTGGAAGAGCCACTGAAAATCATCGCCGCTAATTCCGGGCAGGATGGCCCCGTAGTGCTCAGCGAAATCTTGGCGAATGACGACGTCAATTTCGGATATGACGCACGACGAAACGAATACGGCGACATGCTGGCCAGTGGGATTATCGACCCGGCTAAGGTTGCTCGGGCCGCGCTTCAGAACGCCGCCAGCGTCGCCGGAATGATTCTGACCACACAGTCGCTAATCAGCGAAGAAGAAGCGGAAGAAGAGCACGGCCACGACCACGCTCATTAAACGTGGTGGCCGCAAACGGAGTGGCCGCAAAGACATTGCTGGAAACTCAGTGGGTGGCCTCAGACACCTTCAATAATTGGTCACCCCGATACGTGCTGAGTTCGTATAGATTGAGCCTCTCTACATGATATCCGGATGGAAATGCGCCCATTGCGGGCACACCAACGGCCCCATGCGGGACGTATTCTGTGGTAAATGCAGCCGGAGGCGTCCGGGCTGGTAGACGATAAATCAGATCCGGAAGCTAAGCGTACTTGATCAATATATCGGCCAGTTCCTTGGGCTTGTAAAGCATGGCTTCATGGCAGGAGTCCAAGGACACCACCTCCACATCGGGAATCCGATTAGCCATCTTCTCCTGGGATTTTGCGGGCAGTAGCTTGTCTTGGGTCAAGACCACATAGGTAACCGGGCAAGGCGGAGGACCGTCGTCCAAGGAAATTCGTGAAGTCAGCACCCTGGTTGGCAGTGGCCCAAAAAATCCCACCGCATGAACTACTTCCATGGGGTCCATGCCGTTGCACAAAAGACGGCTTATTGCGGCCTTGGGATACCGGCAGTCTTGACGGGAGAATTTGCTCAGGACCGTCAGCATGCGAAAACCGCTCTGAAAGGACTGGGGCATCGCGCTAAGCATGGAACGCTGGCTGACAGGAACAATTCCGGCCACCAGAACCAAGCGCTTTGGGGGTTGTGGCAATTGGGAAATTGCTTGTAGCACCAGTCCTCCAGCAAAGCCATGGCCAACCAATACCAGGTCTTTTAACCCTTCCCGCTCCACCGCCCTAGTGATGGAATGGATGCATTCCTCAAGCCTGACTTCACCAGTGTCGCCATCGGCGTCCGCGCCGTGACCCGGTAGATCCATCGGATAGACTTTATTGGCCCGTTTGGGCGCATGCAACCTGGGCGGGTGCTCCTCGGGAGCCGTTAAGTATCCCCACACTTGGCCCCAGCTCCACGCCCCCTGACCGGCTCCGTGGACCAGCAAAAAATCCGTCACTACCTCTCCATTTAGCCCTAGTGTTGATTACGACAGGCCGAGGCCCATCGGGAGACTCTGGTCGTTCTGTTCCGCTACCGAGTGGCTACCGAACTTCCATGACCTGCCGTAAGACACTGATTAAATCTACTTCCTCGTCCGGCGCGACGGTTCGCGGGTCCAGCAACACACGGTCATCTTCGATTCTAGCTACCACCGGTCTAGCCACCACCGGCCTAGCCCCAGCTGGCTGATCAGCCCGGCGCATGCGGCTCATCACTTCTTCAGGTCCACCGGATACCCCCCGGCAATCCAAGGCAAGCACCCAAGATGGGAGCGTTTCGCCGGGCAAAGTGCCGCCGCCTATAGCAGATCGGGAAGGCTCGACCTTGCCTTGGACGCCGCTTTGGGTTAGCCAATCTTCGGCGCGCTGTTTAATCGATTCCTCGGTCGCCGATATCATCCGCCAGACGGGAATCTCTGTTTCAGCCTCGTCTGCTAGATAATGGAGCAATGTGGCGGTCAGCGCAGACAGACTCAACTTATCAATCCTAACCGCGCGGGCCAAGGGATGCCGCTCCAGCTTTTGCACCAATTCCTTGTGCCCGACCACTATACCGGCTTGTGGCCCACCCAGCAGTTTATCTCCGGAAAAAAACACCAACCCCATTCCATCGGTTACACTCTCTTGAGGCATCGGCTCGTGGGCCAGACCGTAACGCTCCGTGGGCAACAAACTGCCGCTGCCCACATCGTGCAATACCGGGATGCCATATTTCATGCCTAGCTCCACCAGCGCTTCTGATTCCACCGACGCGGTGAATCCCTCCACCTTGAAATTGCTGGCATGGACTTTAAGCATGGCCCCCGTGTTTTCGGTAATTGCTTCTTCGTAGTCCCTGACGTAGGTGCGGTTGGTTGTGCCAACGTCGACCAAGGTTGCTCCGCTCTGCCGCAGCACGTCGGGAACTCGGAATCCCCCTCCGATTTCCACGGCCTCGCCTCTTGAAACTATCACTTCCTTGCCTGCAGCCAAGGCCGACAAACCCAAGAGCAACGCAGAGGCATTGTTGTTCACCGCCAGGGCGGCTTGGGCCCCGGTCAACTGGAGTAGCAAGGATTGCAAGTGACTCTGACGTGAGCCACGGCGGCCGGTATCCAGGTCCATCTCCAGGTTGCTGTAACCACCGCTGGCTTGGCTTATGGCTAGTAGAGCCGAAGCGCTCAAGGGCGCCCGCCCCAGGTTGGTGTGAATGACGACCCCAGTGGCATTAATCACAGGCCGCGGCTCTGTCCGGGCGGTGGACTGGACACGCTGACATACCGTTTCGGCTAATTCCATCGCCGTGGGCGCCGTAGCGCCGTTGCCCACTTGGGCTCTCGCCTCGTCCAGTTCTTGACGCACCAAGCTGACAACCCAATCGCGGCTATAGGCCTTCACCGCACTGGCCACGGCATCGGTACTCAACACACTGTCTACGCTTGGCAGGTTTCGGAACTGCATCTGGTTCTCCAGGCTGTGGCGCCAGTCTTTATTGGCTGGATCAGAAGCGGGCTGGATTAGCGGCGTTCATTTTATCACGGGCAGCTTCATGTGGACGACACGATTGACTCCAGATATTTCAGCTAAGCCCGAAACGCTATGAAACCGGTGGCAAACAAAACCATTCCCAAGCTCATCAAGGACAGGGCTTTTTCCGGAGCGGAAATCATCTTGGAGCCGTCCAACTCCTCAATCCTGCCGTCGGCCATTCCAATAGAGCCCGCCACGATCAGGTTTTTGCGTCGTATCGCCCGCACAGGCGTGCTGAGCGTACGTTGGGCCAAGCTAATCAGGAAACAACCGGTTGCCACCAACACTAGTTCGATAGTTACATGGGGATGATTTATCCAATAAGAGGTCAGCGCCGGGAAAGCACCCCAAGCGAAAGCAAACCAATAGTCGGAGTGAAACCGGTCATTCCAAAGTCCCAGGTTATAGGCCACCACGATGAACCCGCCGAAGGCCACGAAGGGTAAAATCCACACATGATCGGTAACGCCAGCAGCGGCTCCCAAAGCAATGGCTCCGGACAGAGGGACGAATCCCAGTCCCAGCAATACTGGGCGCGGAATACGGGTGCCCATTGGCCTTCCGTTTAGCTCATCCAAGGCATGAGAGCCGATTCCAACCGCCAAGAAAAAGGCCAATAACGTGACCAGCAATCGATCAACATGGAAAGTCGGAGCGATGGCTGCTCCCAAAACCACATAGCTCAAGTGCCACAGGGTATAGGGCAGATGCAAGAGGTTTACGTAGTCCCTCCAAGCACCGCCTGTGGCCATGGCGTAAAATGCCGGGGGTTTCTTAACCTTCACTTTCCCACCTTGACCCGAACCTAAACCTCCAAGTTAACCTTCAGACTTGGAGCTCCCTTGGTGAACCCTGTCCTCAGGGCGCTTTCGTTCCCCACATGACGATTCCAGCGCCCCAAGTTAGTCTCTTGACTTGAACGTTCGGAATACCAGCGTCTATCCACATGTGGCGCAGGTCGTCCAGAGAATTTTTTCCGTAGAACTCAGTTATGCTGGGACCCAGGAAGCCCCCGACGTAGCGCCATCCTGGGGACAAAATCCTGGTGGATAGGGGCAGGAATATCCTGGTATAAACATTCCACAGGCCACGGAGTAGGGTGTTTGCCGGTACGCCAAATTCCAAGGAAACCAGCGCGCCTCCGGGTTTGAGTACCCGAACAATCTCCTCTATCGTGTGGCTAGGGTCATCCACGTAACGGAGCAGATAGGTAAAGCAGATACCGTCGATGCAGCCGTCCTGAAAACTCAGGGATTCCGCCCGTCCGCCGACTACTGAAACATTGGCCGCCATCCCGGCTTTGTTAAAATTACGGTGTGCGGCCAACCGCATTTTCTCGCTGAGATCCACCCCTACAACCACACTGCCGGTCTTCCGTGCAATGTCCATGGCCACGCCGCCGGTGCCGGTGCAAATGTCGAGTACCCGGTCGCCGGGTCCTACTGGCAGTCTGGAAACCAAGAATCGGCGCCACACGCCGGTTTGGAAGAATGAGAGGCTTTGTGAGAGGAAGTCGTAGCCGAATGCTATGCCGTCGAAAAGACTTCGGGCGTGACTGTTGGCGGCAAATTCTGGTGGGGCCTGGCTTGAATCCGGAGCGGTTGAGGGCGGTTTGACCAAAGCATCATCCCAAGAAAGCCGCGATAGGGGAAATCAGGACGTTAGGCAGTATAGCAGAAGGCTTGTTTCAGACGTTTAATTACCTAGCGTTTCGACGTCTGAAAGTATAAAATGACCCTGGCATGGATCGGATGCGGATTCTGTATCTACCGGCCCGTTACCCACGGTCATACTCCTACCCGAGGCAGTTTGCGCTAGTGCGAATCAAACCCAAAATTGCGGCTATGATAGTAATAACGGTACTGGCCGTTTCTATGGCTCTGACACTGGTGGCGGCCGTCGGTCAAGCGGTGAACGGAGACTTGGTTGGAAC
The DNA here is from genome assembly GCA_002311385.1 of Dehalococcoidia bacterium UBA1141. Classification (GTDB taxonomy): domain Bacteria; phylum Chloroflexota; class Dehalococcoidia; order Lucifugimonadales; family UBA3495; genus UBA1141. The sequence goes on from DCAE01000109.1 coordinate 23,396, forward strand.
AGCGTCCGCCCAGCAGTCAGACCAAGAATCGGCAGACGGCAACCTGGTTCGGTCCTTCAAGTTTGTCTGCCCGTTTCACTGAAGAATTCCGTGAAGCAATCCCTCAAGCAATCCGTGAAACAACTCTTAAAATAACCCGTGAAACAAACCGTGATTTAGGCCTTTGAAAAAAGGGCTTTCCACCTCGCCGACCAATCCTCAACCAGTTCAAATTCTCCTGGTTTCGGCATTAATGGCAGCCCAGGTATTCGCTAATCAGTTCCGCATTGGACGCCAAATGTCCCCGTTTTCATGTTGAGAACACTCCGCGCAAAGAGACTACTTAACCCGGCTTGGACTGCCCGGAGATGGTGACAGTTTCAAATATCACCCACACGTCCCAACATGCCGCCTTGCTGGTTCAAGACCGCTCGGGCAATACCAGTTGTTTCAACTGCATCATTGAAACCCACCAGACCAAGGCTTACAACCTGGCTCGCCGCATGCTGGACGACTGGTCCTTGGCTGAGGATGCCATTCAGGAAAGCCTGGTGTCAGCCTACCGCGCATCCCCAAAATTTCGCGGTGATAACCTCCCCGCCTGGCTAATGCGGATAGTCGCCAATACCTGCCGGGATATGTTGCGTTCCCGCCGAGCCAAACCCACCGTACCCTTGGACCCGACAGCCGTTGACCAAGAGGAACATGGCAGCACATTGTCTGCTTTGGACTTGCCTTCCACCATGGAATCACCGGAAGACCAAGCCGAGAGGGGCGCTCTAAACCGCGCAATCCAGGACTGCTTAAATTCCCTACCCCAAGAGCACCGCCTTGCGGAGGTTCTGGTTGATGTGCAAGGAATGAGCTACGAAGAAGCTTCTGTGGCCATGAATTGCAATCTAGGCACGGTGAAGTCCCGGGTAAGCCGCGGGCGCAGGGGCTTACGGGACTGTCTGCAGCATGTCGGGGAACTATTGCCGTCCCGTTTCCGTCATACATAGTGGCAGAGCTATGCGGATGAATAGTCGAAGCCATCAACACATTAAGAACGATACGCTCAGCGAATACCTGGACGGGCGGATACCGGGTTCCGCTTTGCTGCGCTTTGAACAAGACCTGGCAGCTTGCCAGTCTTGCCAAGATGATATGGAAAGCCTCCGCTCTACTATTACGATGTTGCGGGAGCTGCCCGAAGAAGCGCCCAGGCGCAGTTTCGTCATGACAGCGCCTCCTCCTATGCACGCCAGAACTCCGTCTTCCGCCTTCGGGTTGCCTAATTTCCTCCGAGTTCCCCAGTGGGCCTACGCAGGAGCGGCATCCCTGGCTGTCATCGTATTCGTGGCCTTAATCTCGGCTGACGCCAGCGGTCTATTGGCGCCGGACGGAACATCCCAGGAGCATATCCAGGTTGCGGCGACTACTCAGGAGTTAGAGTCTCAAGCCGCAGCGCCCCAGGCGGCCAGTGCTTCGGTCGAAGCGTCAGCGGATGACCAAGATACAACCCAGACCATGGCTTTCACCGCCGCCGCAAGTACGGTCGCCCCGGAGAAGGGACTTGCCGCTGCACCGCCACAAGAATCGTTAGTTCAAGAGTCCTTAGTTCAAGAATCCGGGCGCCAAGAACCGGCAGTCCAAGAATCTCGAGCTTCGGAAACCGGCGGAGCAGCCATTCTCCAGCAAGCCGCTGCTGCCCCGGCGTCTGCCCCAGAAGAGCCAGCTGAGAAGCCGCCAGAATCACCGGGCTTGACATCATCCACGGTAGTAACGAAACAACCTGCCTCTGAGCCGACGGAGGGCGCTTCGGGCCCGGCGGGAGCATCCGGCGACGCCGCAAGGGATACGACGGCGGCCCCTAAGCCCGCATTGATCGCCCAGCCGGAAGTTGAAAGGGCTCCAGCAACCGCTCCGGTTCCCGCAGAAATCCCTCAGCGTCAAAACGAGGGAACGGCGGCGGTTTGGCGGGTGTTGGAGATAGTCGCTGCCATATTCGGTCTAATTTTCCTGGCGGCGATGGGGCTCAAATGGAAGCTGTCAAAGAGATAAATCTCGGAAACGCTCCGTCAATATGGGACTAGGCGATTCTTGGAACCTTTGCCACTACAGAATCAAAAAGGCTGACCCGCTGGGTCAGCCTTTTTGATTAGGAAACATCAGCATTTTCCCTGATTCTTTCCAGCGGCGATGGCCTTAAGCTTTATATGGAATTCGCAACCCTGGCGGAAGTGTGCTTCAAGCGTAGGTAACTCTGGAATCTCCACTAATCAGGCGGTCGAAAATCCTCGGGGAACTTTTTTAAACAACCATCCGTCTTGCTTGTATACGGTCCGCTACCGGGCCAAACATTCCCTCAAAGAAGGGATGCGATGGGCACAACACACGGACTTATTTTTTCGGACTTATATTCAAAGAGAAAGGAGACAATCATGACAGGATTAATCACCAAATCGAGGGGACTCATTCTCGCAGGGGCGTTGGGGCTGTCGGTCCTAGCGCTGGCTGCCTGCGGCGGCGGTGACTCAACAAACGCTGCTGACAACACAAATGGACAAGGCACTGCATCCGGCTTGGCCAACTTGTTGAACTCAACCTCGGGAGCGGCTGCCTACGAGCAACTTCTGAGAGGCACCGGCGGCTCTGGTTCAAACACGGGAATCTGGGTCAGTGGCCAAGGCGAAGCCAACGCCATACCCGATTTAGCCCTCTTAAATCTGGGCGTGGAAGCTTTTGCCGACACCGTGGCGGAAGCCCGGACTGACAGCGCCGAGGCAATGAGTCAGGTGCTACAAGTTCTGGAGGCCCAAGGAGTGGAAGAAAGGGACGTTCAGACCAGGCAATTCAACATTAATCCCAGGTATACCAGCCACCAAGTAACCAGGTGTTTCGCCGCCGGAGTGACCATCGAGCCGGAACCCCGGATGGAACCCCGCATGGAGGAAGAATCGATTCCTCAAGGCCTGGCAGTACCTGCATCGCCAGAGCCGGAACCCGTCACATCCGGCAGCACAGCCGTGATGCAACCCAAGGCCGACGACCAGGCTCGCGGTGAGGAGTGCGTAACGGAAAGGGAGACAGTCTTATTGGGATACCAAGTTAGCAATCAACTCAGCGTAAAGATTCGAGACCTTGGCTCAATCGGCGAAGTTATAGACGCAGTAACCGATGCAGGCGGGAATCTCATTCGATTCCAGGGTGTAAGCTTTACCATCGAGGACGATCAAGCATTGAAAGACCTGGCCAGGGCAGCAGCCGTCGAAGACCTGATGGACAAAGCGAATCAAACAGCAATTCTCGCTGGCGTGGAGCTTGGTGAATTGGTCTACATCAACGAGTCGGGCGGGTCGGTCATTTCTGATACATTCAGAAGCGAGGGAATCGCTTTCGCCCAATCCGCCGCTCCCACTTCCATTCAAGTTGGCGAGTTGCAGGTCAAGGTGAACCTCCAAGCTGCGTTTGAGATTGACCCCAAAGTTAGTCAATAGAACCAACTCAAAAACAAGATACATCACGGCTATCACCCAGCAACATGGGCGCCTCAAAAAAGTTGGGGCGCCCATAAACTTGCGGCAGGATATACCGGTTGCTAAAATTTAATCATGGAATGCACAAGATGATTGTGCTCGAAAATATTGTGCTGAAAATAGCTAATTGTCGTAGGCAACGATTGTGAGCCAAGCTATGGGCGACCATATGGCAAAGGCTATTAGCCTGGCCAAGAACGCAATGGGCACCACCAGCCCCAATCCGGCGGTGGGTGCCGTGCTGGTAAAGGACGGGGTTGAAATCGGGGCAGGGTTTACCTTGCCGCCAGGACAAAGACACGCCGAGATTGGCGCCTTGGACCAAGCCGGGGAAGCATCCCAAGGCTCTACCCTCTATACCACTCTGGAACCCTGCTGCACCTACGGACGCACACCTCCCTGTACCAAGGCCATAATTGACGCTGGAATAACAATGGTTCATGTGGCTGTTATCGACCCCAATCTCGACGTTGCTGGCAAAGGGTGCCAGATTTTAAGGGAGGCTGGCATCGAGGTATTGGTGGACGACGGGCCGGAAGAGGCTCAGGAGATTTACGAGGGATTTGCCAAACACATAACTACCGGGATTCCCTTCGTCGCCGTCAAGTTCGCCATGAGCCTAGACGGCAAAATCGCAACTCGCACCAGAGATTCCAAGTGGGTGACCGGACCGGAAGCCAGACAGTACGTGCAGCAGATGCGCCGACAGAGCGACGCTATATTGGTCGGAATCAACACGGTTTTGGCCGACGACCCGCTACTCACAGTCCGAGACGAACGTGGGCAGCCCCTGCCACACCAACCTCTCAGGGTGATAACCGACAGCCGCTGCCGAACCCCGGCCAACGCCCAAGTCCTGAAGCAACCAGGTTCAACACTCATCGCCACCGCCGCTGAAGCACCTCCGCAAAATGTGGCGCAACTGGAAAAGGAAGGGGCCGAAGTTGTATTCCTGCCGGCCGGGACCGATGGCAGAGTGGACATGAGCAGCCTTCTGGAAGAACTTGGCCGCAGGGGAATAGTGAATCTGATGGTGGAGGGAGGCGGAATCGTTCTGGGCTCTCTCTTCGATGCCGGATTGGTGGACAAGGTGTATGCTTTCATTGCGCCGGTAATTATCGGAGGGCAAGAAGCCGCATCGCCAGTGGAAGGCCAAGGAATCGAACTTATGACTAAGGCTTGGGGCATTGACCGCTCCAGCCTACAATCAATCGGGCCGGACTGGTTGATAGTTGGCTATCCGGCTCCTCGATCTTAGCCAGACCTTAGCAAGACATTTTTAATACTAGCTTTAGATTACGGCGCCCATAAGAGAGCTTAAATTTGTTTACAGGAATAGTCGAAGAAGTAGGCTCGGTCACTCAGCTAGAAGGCTACCGGATGAGCGTAGCCGCCGACCTAGTCATGGGGGGTATGAAACTGGGGGACAGCATGGCCGTGAATGGCGCCTGCCTAACCGTAGTGGAGATGGGAGCCAAGGAATTTAGCGTTGATTTGTCCCCTGAGACCTTGCGGCGCACCTCTCTGGGAGACCTGGCCCCAGGCAAGGTGGTCAACCTGGAAAGGCCGCTGGCGGTCAGTGACCGCCTGGGAGGACATATCGTCCAAGGCCATGTGGATGCCACCGGGAGGCTCACTTCCAGCAAGCCCGAGGCTGATTGCATAATCCTGCGCGTCCGCTGCCCAAAGAGAATGATGCGCTACATAGTCGAAAAAGGGTTCATCACTGTTGACGGTATTAGCCTAACCGTGGTAAAAAAAGATACTGCGTCGTTCACATTATCCGTGATTCCCTATACTTTGGAGCACACGAACCTGAAGGATAAAGCGCCAGGCGATCGAATCAACCTGGAATCGGATATAGTGGCCAAGTATATCGAGAGTTTGCTGGAGCGTTAAACACAGGCTCCAGCTATCAATAGCCAACGGGTCAACGGTCAATCCGCAACAAGCTTATTAAGCTTTGGGGGAAGGAAACAAAAATGCCTCTATGCAGCTTGGAAGAAGCCCTAGAGGACCTTAGAAACGGCAAGTTTGTCATCGTCGTCGATGATGAGCAGCGGGAAAACGAGGGCGACCTAGTTATTGCGGCTGAGAAGATGACAACCGAGGCGGTCAATTTCATCGTCACTCACGCCCGAGGCTTGCTGTGCATGCCCATGTTGGGGGAGCGGCTTGATGAATTGGAGATGCCGCTGATGATCTCCGAGAATGCCGCCGTCAAGGAACAAACGGCTTTTACCGTTTCCGTGGACTATAAGATAGGCACCACCACCGGAATCTCGGCAGCCGACCGGTCAGCGACCGTGCTGGCTATGATTGATCCCGAAGTGCGCCCCAGTGAATTCACCAAGCCGGGACACCTATTCCCATTGCGGTATCACCCCGGAGGAGTGCTGGCGCGGGCTGGTCACACTGAAGCTATCGTTGATATGTGTAACATCGCTGGGATGTACCCCGCTGGCGTTGTCTGCGAAATCATGAACGAAGACGGCTCTATGTCCCGTCTGCCCGACTTGGAGGTATTCGCCAAGACCCACGATTTGAAGATTCTCAGCATTGCCCAAATCATCGCTCATCGGCGTAGGAACGAGCGTCTGGTTGAACGGGTAGCTGAGGCGCGCCTACCCACCAAGTACGGCAACTTCAAAGCGATTGCCTACAAGAGTGAAGTGGATGTGGGAGAGCACATCGCTCTGACCATCGGCGAATGGACCAAAGACGAGCCGGTGTTGGTGCGGATTCACTCCGAATGCCTTACCGGGGACGTGTTCGGTAGCATGCGTTGCGACTGCGGGGAGCAGATAGAGCTTGCCTTGAAGACTCTGGCCGAGGAAGGCACCGGCGTTTTCTTGTACATGCGCCAAGAAGGCCGGGGCATCGGGTTGCACAACAAGATTAAGGCCTACTCCCTCCAAGACAGCGGCCTGGATACGGTGGAGGCCAATACTACTTTAGGCTTTGAGCCTGACCTGCGCCATTACGGCGTTGGCGCACAAATCCTACAGGATTTGGGGATAAAGAAACTGCGCTTGCTCACCAACAACCCAAGAAAAGTTGTTGGCCTATCGGGTTTCGACCTAGAGATTGTGGAACGGGTTCCCGTTGAGGCTTCCGTCACTGACGAGAATAGGGTTTATATGATGACCAAGAAAGCTCGCATGGGGCACATCTTAGGCAACTGTTAAAGCGTTTAGGTTCGATTATCAACAAACAGGGGCGCACAGGCCTAGCCGGTGCGCCCCTGAGTATTGTACGAGCATCCAGCTATGAATCTTGGTTATTAAGACTAACCAGACCCCACCTGAGACATCAAATATGCCTGGATAAATGGGTCCAGCTCTCCATCCAAGACCTTATCCGGGTTGGTGCTCTGGTGGTTAGTCCGGTGGTCTTTGACCGATTTATATGGATGGAGCACGTAAGACCGGATTTGGTTGCCAAACTCCGGCGTTATTCTTTCACCCTTCAACCTTGCTACTTCTTGGGCCCGCTGCTCATTCTGAAGGGCCAATAGACGGGCACGCAGGATGCGCATGGCGAATTCCCGGTTCTGGTGCTGGGACCGCTCGACCTGGCAGTTTATGACCAACCCGGTGGGCAGGTGGGTCAAACGCACGGCCGAGGCTACTTTCTGGACGTTTTGGCCACCGGGTCCGCTGGACCGGAAGAAATCCAGTTTTATGTCTTCCGGCCTGATTGCTACTTCCGCTTCTTCTTCCGACGACGGCATGACCTCCACCACGGCGAAGGAGGTGTGCCTCAGATGGTTAGGGTCGAATGGGGACAGGCGCACCAACCGGTGTACGCCCCGCTCGGTGCTTATCAGACCAAAGGCATACTGGCCGCTGATTTCCAGAGTGGCACTCCGAAGGCCGGCCTCATCCCCGTAGGATAGGTCCATAACCTCCACCGGACGGTGGGTGGTTTCAGCCCACCGGGTATACATTCTTACCAGCATCTCCGCCCAGTCTTGGGAATCCGTGCCCCCGGCGCCGGGTTGGATTGTAACTATTGCCGACCGGTCGTCATAGGGCCCGGAAAGCGTGAGGTTGATTTCCTCTCGTCCTAGGATAAGGGAGATGTCTTTTCCCTCTTCCTCCAACTCCTCCATTAGGGAATCGTCTTGTACTTCCCGCGCTAGCTCAGCCAACTCTATCAGGTTATTGGAGCGTTCCTGAAGACCCCGCCACATGGCCACCGTGTCTTTCAGTCGGCCCAGTTGCCGCATCTTCCGCTGAGCTTCCCGGGAATCGTCCCAGAATCCGGGGACGGTGGTTTCAAGCTCCATCTTATCTATGGTTTTTTCTTTTTCCGCCAGGTCAAAGACGCTCCACCACGGAATTGATTTTTCCGTTGATGGTCGTCTGGTCTTGTCTTAGCTGTTCCATAAAATGGGTTCACCACCTCTGAATTGATTTTCAAATCTACCGATATAGGGGTTAATCCGGCGCTCTCTGGCGTAGGTTGTGTTCTTTAATTATAGCAAGTATGTCTTCTAGGTTCGTCTTGTTGGACCGGGCCAACTGTGGGGATTATGTCGTACCAGGCGGGGTCTTGAGCCCCTATCGGCGGCAAGAACTTCACTAAATCTAGGGCCGGAATCTAGGGCCGGAATCTAGCCCAGAATCTAGTCCCAGCTTAGCCGGGGAATCGACGGCTAGCCTAATCCCAGCCGCTCTCTCAGCCAGGCGCCGCGCACCTGCACGTGTTCGTGACCTCCCCCTTCACTGGCGCCGTCGTAGACCCGAAGGTCGCATTGGGGCAAGAGGCTAGCCAGTTCTTCACCGACGGCGATGGGGCACTGACCCCGGTCCCTACTCCCCAGACTCAATAGCACCGGGACTCTAATCATGGGAGCCATCAACAGAGGGTTCAGCGGCTCCGTAGCCGAGGCCACGGCTTGGGACCGGTCCGGATAAAGACGAAGATAGTCAACTAACTCCGCTGCCGGATAGGGAGGATTGCCCTCGATCAACGCAGGATGTCCCAAAGCCAAGGGCGTATCTGCGGCCACCGCCTCGACCACTGACCGGCGGGCGGCCACCGCCAGTGCCAAAGATCCACCCAAGCCGGAACCGGTCAGAACGAATCTGCCTAAATCGAATTCGCTCTGACCCACCACTGCGTCCACCGCCCGCAGGGCGTCGCCGAACACCTGGCGCATTATGTAATCCTGATGACGGTCTATTCCAATTGTCGGTGTGTCTTCTGTGGGTGTTCCGCCCGTAGGCAATCCGGCCGTGAGCAATCCTGGGTAACTGGCTTGAAACAGGGCGTCGCTGTTCCTTTGCCCCCGGTAGGTGGGGTTCATCACAATGGCGCTCTGGCGCAGGGGCGTGTAGATGATATCGTGGACGCTGGAATAGTCGGGCATGCGCACCAAAACAGGCGTATTTTCCCCTGCTATGTCATGGGGGACAGACAGCCAAGCAAATAGCCGATGGCCGTCGGTGCTGTTGTAACTCATCCGGTAAACGGTCCATTCCGGTTGGGAATAGAAGCCCTCAGCTTCCAAAGACAGTCCCAAATCGACGTCCGCCAAGTCCCGGTCCAAGCCGTCCCAAAATTCGTCGAATCCGCCCTGGGTCATCGGGACACCCCCAGGGTTAAAGAGGCGCTTATTTGGCTTTCCAGCCATTGGGTCTCTTTGGCTGGGTAGTCGTGGGCGTTTCCGTGGCCGGAGTTGGGGAACAACCACAACTCCTTGGGACCGCCAAGGCCTTTGTAGGCCGCATAACTGGTCTCCGGCGGGCAGACCTCGTCATCCATGGCAATGCCCACCACCATGGGGCACTTAATCAAGCCAACGAAGTTCACGGCGTCGTAGTAACTCAAGGTCTCCATCATTTGAGGAACCCGCTCGGGGTATGCCCTGGCATAGCAGCTCAACTCATCGTATGGGTAAGACCGGAGCATCTTCATAGATTCCGGGAAGCAGCAAAGGAATGGGTATCCCGAAACGCCGCCTTTAATCTCGCTACGCAGGGCGCTGGTTATCAGGGTTAATCCTCCGCCTTGACTGCTACCACAGGCGTATATTCGCTGGCTGTCGACTTCAGGACGAGATAACAGGAAATCGACTCCCCGGACGCAGTCCGCAATCACGCCGCGGTAGCCATAGGTATCCCGGCTTTCGATGCCGTGAGTCAATAGCCCAGGGTAGCCCGGATTAAACTGGGAGTTGCTTCTCAGCTTGCCGCGGACCGAAACCATCAGATGTACCACCCCTTTGGCACCCCAATCCCGGCGTATTGATGGTTCGCCCTTGTAGCCAGGCAGGTGGATGATTGCCGGAAAGGGTCCCTCACCTTTTGCTGGCACGCAGTACCAAGTAGCTACCTCCAGGCCGTCTAGGCTCTGAAAAGTGGCTAGGGACACCAGCGCATCCTCGTTGGAACGAAACGAGTCGGGCGAAATCTTGGGTTCCAATGGGATTTTGGCCACTTGCGCCAATACGTCTTGCCAAAACTCCTCAAAATCCGCCGGTCGAGCCACCTGGGTTTCAAATTTCTCCAAATCCTCTTTTGTGGCCATGATTAAGTCCTTTTTTGCCTAGCATAGTTTCGGCCTTGATGTGAATCAGAGCCTCATCAGTTCGCTGGAAACATACCCATTGACTCCACCTGTGTCAAGGGAGAGTAGTCCGCCTTCCCGTGGGTGAGTCGGATGTATGACGGCCTATACCACCGCTAGCTGCGGCTTATTTTACGCCTCCACCAAACTATCTTCGATGCCATAGTGGCCAAAAACGTTGATTAACCCATAGTGAGAATATGAAAGTCAAACTCAACTCAAGGAGGCCGCCGAATCCCAGGCTCTTTGAAACCACCAATTCGATAATTAGCGCCGGCTTGGCTGTCTTCGAAATGGCTGGTGATATCATAAATACAATTCTCGGGTTTAATACAGTTCTCCGGTTCTATCTAACATCGTATGCGGTGACCATCGAGACGATAGAACTTTCCATCACGTAGACTACGGCAAATCGCCCTCCCCCAGAGGTGACATCAGTTTGGACTGGGTTGAGGCAATATCACTGGGCCCGGCCTTTTATCTTGTAGGCTCTATTCCCACGGCATACATCCTCGTTTACCTAACCAAAGGGGTAGATATCCGGCAGGTCGGCACCGGCAATGTGGGGGCTCTCAACGCATTCCACCAGACCGGGGTTGTCGGCGGTTTGGTCGTCTTGGCCATTGACGCCGGGAAGGGAGCCTTGGCAGTACTGGCGATTGACTGGGCCGGGGTTCCAGATTGGACTTTATATCTCAGTGCGCCGTTGCTCATGGCCGGGCACAACTGGCCGGTGCTGCTGGGGTTTCGGGGTGGCAAGGGCGCAGCGTCTATTTTCGGTATCTCCTTGGCTGTGCAGCCGATACCCACGCTAATAACCCTAGTGCCTGTTGTGCTCCTCGTGATAATGATTCGCAACGTAGTGTGGAGCGCCGCATTCGGATTCGTTCTGCTCAACATCATGCTGGTGGCAACACGGCAAGGGGCTGAACAAATCGCACTGTGCGCCGGTTTAACAGTAATCGTCACACTCACCTATATGTTCAGTATTCGCGAACAGATAGGTGAATCTATCAAGACCCGTCAGTGGCGAGAGTTGTTCACAAATTTGGCCTAGGCTGTGGTTAGTCCCAGCTGAGAAATTGGCCGGACGCGAGTTTAAAGGGGTAACCCCCCCTAAATCCCCCTTTGCGAAATGGGGCTCGATTACCAGTGAGAAAGCGTTGGAGAGTAAGCTATAATGTATTCTGCTTTCGATTGACTGAGCTCAACCAGTGACTATGCTCAACCAGTGACTAAGTTCAACGACTCAGCTTTAACGCTTATTACAGGATGAAACATGCTTGACCACGGTGCCCCAGACATTGGGGTAGTTTCCGAACAAGCGGCCCTTCGCCATCGCCTACGCCACTCGGCCGCCCACGTCATGGCCGATGCCGTTTTACAGCTTTTTCCCGAGGCAAAATTCGCCATTGGCCCTCCTACCCACGACGGTTTCTACTACGATTTTGAGGTGTCCCGTCCCTTCACGCCGGAAGACTTGGAGCAGATCGAGAGTCTGATGTCCAAGTCGGTTGTTGCCTCCCTAGGTTTCAAAAGGGAGGAAGTCAGCCGGGAACAAGCTCAAAGCCTGTTCGCCCAACAGCCCTACAAACTGGAGATTATCGAAGGCTTACCCGACGCCGAAACCATCTCCATTTACCGCCACGGGGAGTTCATGGACCTTTGCCAGGGACCCCACGTGGATAGCACCGCCGACATAGCCGCTTTCAAGTTGCTCAGCGTGGCGGGAGCCTATTGGCGAGGCGATGAAAACCGACCGATGCTCCAGCGCATCTACGGCACCGCCTTTGAAAGCCAAGAGCGACTTGCCGACCACCTGGCACGTCTGGAAGAAGCGGAGAAACGGGATCACCGTACGTTGGGGCGCCAACTGGGACTGTTTTCCGTCCATGATGAGATAGGACCGGGTCTGATCGTCTGGCACCCCAAGGGCGGCCAGGTACGCACCATCATCGAAGATTACTGGCGGGAGTTGCACTACCGCCTGGGTTACGACATCGTTTATTCTCCTCATATCGGTCGCGCCAACCTGTGGCAGACCAGCGGTCACTTGGACTTTTACCGGGATAGTATGTATTCGGCGGTGGAGGTAGACGAGCAGGAATACTTCCTCAAGCCAATGAACTGCCCGTTCCACATCATGATTTACCGTTCTGCCATGCGCAGTTACCGGGAGTTGCCCCTGCGTTTTGCCGAGCTTGGCACCGTCTACCGTTACGAGCGCAGCGGAGTGCTCCACGGCCTGATGCGGGTTCGAGGTTTCACCCAAGACGACGCTCACATCTTCTGCCGCCCTGAACAACTGGAAGACGAGGTGGGAGGCGTCTTAGACCTTACCTTCGAGCTTTTGCAGGCCTTTGGGTTTAGCGAATACACCATCTCCTTGTCCACTCGGCCCGAGAAGTTCGTCGGGGACCCGGCCATGTGGGACAGGGCCACCCAGTCCCTGCAATCCGCCTTGGAACAACGAAACCTGCCCTTCACCGTAGACGCTGGTGGCGGGGCATTTTACGGCCCGAAAATCGACATCAATATCACCGACGCCTTGGGCCGGGCTTGGCAGTGCACCACTATCCAGTTCGATTTCAACCTGCCCCAACGCTTTGATCTGACTTTTCAAGATGATGAAGGAGGTCGAAGCCAGCCCTACATGGTCCACCGGGCCATCTTGGGTTCCATGGAAAGATTCATGGGTGTGTTGATTGAGCATTATGCTGGTGCTTTTCCTCTGTGGTTGGCGCCCGTTCAGGCAGTGGTCATACCCATAGCGGATCGGCATCTGGAGTACGCAGAGGGAGTGAAGAACCGATTGAAGGACGCCGGTTACCGGATTGAAGTGGACACGCGAAACGAGCGAATGAACCAGAAGATTCGCACGGCCCAGATGCAAAAAGTCCCTTACATGCTGGTGGTGGGCGACTCGGAGATAAGCGACGAGGCGGTCGCCGTGCGCCACCGGGAAGAGGGCGACCTAGGCAAGATGGGAGTCCCCAGCCTGATAGAGCGCCTGGAGGCCGAGGTTGCCACCAAGGCCTAGGACCCAAGCTTTTAATTTAGTCGGCGCAGACCGAACATCAGCCTTGACGACGGTCTCGACAAGCCGGGCACAGAATAATACGCCAAGTGCGTTGCGAGGATTATCATGTCTGAGGAGAACAAAAGGCTAGCCCACCTCTGGGACACAATTTTCGAGGGCGACTTCGCCATCGCTGAAGAAATCATTGCCGAGGACTGCGTTTACCACAACGGCCCACCCGACATCCTACCGGGCCCTGACGGCGTGAAAGAATGGGCCATCATGATTCGCAACGGTTTCCCCGACATCCGAATCACCACCGAGGACTTTGTGGCCGAAGGCGATAAAGTAGTCGGTCGGTTCGATGCCGAAGGAACCCATAACGGTGAATTCTTCGGAGTGCCCGCCACCGGAAAACCGGTCAAAATCTCGGGCATCAATATCATGCGCATCGCCGATGGCAAGATTGCTGAGCACTGGGTCCAATACGACATCATGGGTATGATGCAGCAAATCGGCGCAATTCCCAGCTAAGGCTAGAGGGCAATCTTGTCCGTATTGCCGGGCAGTGCAATACATTCTAGCCAGTCTAACTTATGACGCGAACCTTCGAAAGGCTCAGGATGAGCAGTGTATCACGACCGGTTCGCGTTGAGCTTTACCAACCGTTCTTGACGTTTACCACCCGTTCACGGTGAGATGTACCACCCGTTCTTGGTGCTTACTACCCGTTCGTGGTGAGCCTGTCGCCCATTAGTGGTGCTTACCACCAGTTGGAGGTGAGCTTGTCGAACCATTGCGTCAAACATTGCTAGTCTCGATTCCACCAACATTCCCGCCGCGATTCCACTGGTTTTAGGCGGGTTTATATAGGAGACCCCATGCCAAATCGCTTGGCCAACGAAACCAGCCCCTATCTGTTGCAACATGCCAACAACCCGGTTGATTGGTATCCATGGGGTGAAGAAGCCCTAGCCAGAGCCAAAGCAGAGGACAAGCCCATCCTCCTGAGCATTGGCTATTCCGCTTGCCATTGGTGCCACGTGATGGAGCGGGAGTCCTTCGAGAACGAGGAAACTGCCTCTCTGATGAATGAGCGCTTCGTCAATATCAAGGTAGACCGCGAGGAGCGCCCCGACCTAGACGCCGTGTACATGGAAGCGGTGCAGATGATGACCGGCAGCGGCGGTTGGCCCATGACCGTCTTTCTAACTCCCGAAGGCAAGCCCTTCTACGGCGGCACCTACTTTCCGCCGGTGGATTACTCGAACCTGCCCGGTTTCCCTCGCTTGGTCACTGCGATATCGGATGCCTACCGTGACCAACGGGGCCAGATTGAGGAAACCACCAAGCAAATCACTGAAAAAATGGGCCAGACCAACCAACTGACCAAGAGCAACACCCTCCTGACGGTGGATATCCTGCACACCGCCTACAACAACCTGGCCACCAGCTTCGACTATCAAAACGGTGGCGTCGGTATGGCCCCTAAATTTCCCCAACCAATGGCCTTGGAGCTCCTGCTCCGCTACAACCACCACGGCTTCAGCGAACGAGCGCTTGAGATGGTCAGTCTGACACTGGATAACATGGCCCAAGGCGGCATCTATGACCAAATAGGCGGTGGGTTTCATCGCTACTCCACCGATGCCTACTGGCTGGTACCCCACTTCGAAAAGATGCTCTATGACAACGCTCAGTTAGCCCGTTTGTACCTGCACGCCTATTTGGTGACCGGTCGTCCTATGTACCGTAGAATCACCGAAGAAACCCTCAACTATGTGCTAAGGGAAATGACCGACCCATTGGGCGGGTTTTACTCGGCTCAAGACGCTGACAGCGAAGGGGAAGAAGGCAAGTTTTTCGTTTGGACACCCCAGGAGATTCAAGCCGTTTTGGGTGAAGAGGACGGCAGCCTGATTGGCGGTTATTTCGGGCTGACTGAGGCTGGCAATTTTGAGGGAAAGACAATCCTCAACGTTCCTCAGGAATTAACCTCTTTCGCCGAAGAGCTCGGGCTGGACCTGGAACAACTGGAAGCCAAGATTGAGCGGGCCAAGGTGTCTCTCAGGGATGTCCGAGAAGAGAGGATTCATCCTCTCTTGGACGACAAAGTGTTGGCCTCTTGGAACGGTCTGATGCTGCGGGCATTCGCTGAGGCGGCAGCTGCTCTAAACAATGAAAAATACTTGAACGCAGCCATAGCCAATGCCGAATTCTTGGTGAACACCATGAAACCCGATGGACGCTTGCTTCGGACGTACCGGGGCGGACAAGCGAAACTTCTGGGCTACCTAGAAGACTACGCTTTCGTCGCCGACGGTCTCTTGGCCCTGTACGAGGCCACCTTCCAGCAGCGTTGGCTGGACGAAGCCGTATCGCTGGCCGACTCCATGGTGGAGTTGTTCTGGGATGAGAACGCCGGAGCATTTTACGATACCGGCATCGACCACGAATCCTTAGTGGTGAGACCCAGGGACGTTTTCGATAATGCTCAACCCTGCGGAGGGTCGGTGGCCTCCGATCTGCTATTGCGCTTGGCGGTGATTACCGGAAATCAGGAATACACCGTTAAAGCTACGACTCCGCTGCGGGCATTGCACGATTTGATGGGGAAAGCTCCTGCGGGCACCGGCCACTGGCTGGCTGCTCTGGATTTCCATATCTCCAGTCCCAAGGAACTGGCGGTCATAGGCCCCAGAGAGAACCCCGCCACCCGGCTGTTGCTGGACACCATCAACGGGCGTTACTTGCCCAATAAAGTGGTGGTCGGCGCAGAAGGCGCACTCGGTGAATCCACCCAAATTCCCTTGCTCCAAGACCGGGGCATGGTCGATGGGAAGCCGGCTGCATACGTATGCCAAAACTACGTCTGCCAGTTGCCGGTCACGGAGCCCGAGGCCCTTGCTCAGCAACTTGCAGGCTAAGTCCTGCGCGGAATGAGTTGTTAACAGCCTCAACGACCCTAGGACTTCCGCAGGGGTGAACGGGCATGTATAATGAGGCCCGTCACACCTAAGAGACCGATTTAACGGTAGTGGGGCCCCCGCGTATCATGCCTGGAAAACAGTTAAAGGTCGCAATTTGGAGTACATTCGCTCCCAAGTGCGCCAAGAAAAATTGCCAAGAATCGTTCTCAGAGATGCACTTCCCTTCTTCAATCATTCACCAAGTCACCCATTCGCCACCTCGGCGACCTGCTGGCTCTGCTATCAGGGGATACGCTTGCCTGCGTTCCCGTGCATAACAAATTCCGGTTATCGCGAAATGGTCTCCGACTGCTCTGACTCGAAAGATTTGAAATTTGTCCCCAAGCACTAGTTCAAGCCCCAAGGACGATTGGACATCCTAAGCAACTTGTCGCTGCCCGTGAAACTCAATCATCAAGGAGAACAATATGCCAGACTCCTCCCAGATCATTTACACCAAAATCGATGAGGCTCCGGCACTGGCCACGCACTCGTTGCTGCCGATTCTGCGGGCCTTCACCAAAGGGTCAGGTATCGAACTGGAGTCCTGGGACATCTCGTTGACCGGGCGGATCATCGCGAATTTCCCGGATAATCTGACTGAAGAGCAAAAAATACCCGATTATTTGGCCATGTCTAGCGTGTTGTGCAATGATCCGTCAGCGAACATCATCAAGCTGCCCAATATCAGTGCCTCCATTCCTCAGTTGAAAGGCGCGATTAAGGAATTGCAGGACAAGGGATATGACATTCCCGAATATCCCGATGATCCCGCAAACGACAGACAGCGCGAACTGTTTGATCGCTTTTCAAAAGTATTGGGTAGCGCCGTCAACCCGGTTCTTAGGGAAGGTAACTCCGATCGCCGGTCTGCAACCGCAGTCAAAGAATACGGCAAACGAAACCCCCATAGGATGATGCAAGACTGGCCGGAAGTATCCAAAACCCGGGTCGCTCACATGACCGGTGGTGATTTTTACGGAAGCGAACAGTCTGTGACAATCGCAGCAGATGGATCGGCTACCATCGAGTACGTGACCCGCGATGGGCGTCCGACGGTACTCAAATCAGATATTCCCTTGATGGCTGGCGAAATCGTCGATTGTTCTGCGATGAATGTGAGGGAACTGCGAGAATTCTACGCTGAAGAAATGGCAAATGCCAAAGCCGATGGCGTGTTGCTTTCTTTACATGTTAAGTCGACGATGATGCGCGTGTCCGACCCAATCATTTTCGGCCATTGTGTGTCGGTCTACTACCAGGATGTGTTGACCAAACATGCCCCTGAAATGGAAGAGCTTGGGGTGAATCCCGACAATGGATTGGCTGAACTCTATACTAAGATTCAGTCTCTGCCCGACGCAAAACGAGCGGAAATCGAGGCGGATATCCAGACGGTATATAGCGTCCGCCCGGAGTTGATGATGGTGAACTCCAACCGGGGTATCACCAATCTGCATGTGCCTAGCGACGTGATTATCGATGCCACCATGCCGGTAATCGTCCGCGATGGCGGCCGGACTTGGGGTCCTGACAACGAGTTGCATGACACAATCGCGATGATTCCTGACCGATCTTATGCGACTCTATATCAGGCGATCATCGAAGATTGCCAGAAGAATGGGGCGTACGATCCGTCTACCATTGGCAGCGTTGCCAATGTGGGGTTGATGGCTCAAAAGGCCGAAGAGTATGGGTCCCACGACAAGACCTTTAGGGCTCCCGGTGACGGGACGATTCGGGTCGTGGACGAATCTAGCAAAACTCTGATGGAACAGAGAGTTGAACAAGGCGATATCTTCCGGATGTGCCAGACCAAAGACGCAGCGATTCAAGACTGGGTCAAGCTTGGTGTCAACCGGGCCAGAGCCACCGGCTCGCCTGCCATCATTTGGTTGGACCCGAACCGGGCTCACGACTCTCAGCTAATCAAAAAGGTGGACCAATATCTTCCCAACCACGACACCAACGGGTTGGACGTTCGCACAATGTCCCCCGCCGACGCTATGGAATTCACGATGGCGCGCAGCCGAGCTGGGGAGGACACGATTTCCGTGACCGGCAACATCCTGCGTGATTACTTGACCGACCTCTTCCCCATCCTGGAACTGGGCACCAGCGCCAAGATGCTCTCCGTCGTCCCCCTGCTTAAGGGTGGTGGGATGTTTGAGACGGGCGCTGGTGGGTCGGCCCCCAGGCATGTACAGCAATTCCTCGAGGAAGGTCATCTGCGATGGGATTCCCTGGGCGAGTTCTGTGCCCTCGTCGCCTCCTTCGAGCATTTGGCCGAGGTGTTTAACAACGACAAAGCGAAGCTCCTAGCTGAGACTTTGGACGAAGCGATTGGGCAGCATTTGGAACACCGTCGGGCTCCATCGCGGCGCGTGAACGAACTGGATACGCGGGGCAGCCATTTCTACCTAGCTCTTTATTGGGCGGAAGCGCTGGCCAAACAGACCCAGGATCCGGACTTGAAAGTCCGCTTTTCCGGGGTGGCCCAGCAGTTGGCCGCCAACGAAGACAAGATTATCCAGGAGCTGAACGACGCACAAGGCCAGCCCGTGGATATCGGTGGTTACTACCATCCCAATGATGAGTTGGCCGCCAGGGTCATGCGTCCCAGTGCCACTTTGAACGCTATCGTAGACGCTATTTAACAGCGCTCAGGTTAATCCTAACGGCGAAATTCCTCCGTAGCTATTCATCAAGGGCTTTGGGGGGATCCCGCCAGGCGAGTAACAAGACAGAGGAGCAATCACACAATGCGCAGTAAAGTAACGGTGATTGGCGCAGGCAACGTTGGCGCTACCACCGCCCTTAGAATCAGCCAACTTGGCTACACCGACGTGGTATTGGTGGACGTGGTCGAAGACCTGCCCCAAGGCAAGAGCCTGGACATGCTGGAAGCCGGTCCCGTCTTGGGCACCGACTCCAACATCACCGGCAGCAACGGCTACGAAGAATCCGCCGATTCCGACGTCGTAGTCATCACCGCAGGAATCGCCCGCCGTCCTGGCATGAGCCGGGATGACCTGCTTTTGACCAACATGAAAATTACCTCCTCGGTAACCGAGCAGGTGGTTAAGTACTCCCCCAATTGCATCATCATCGCTGTGACCAACCCCTTGGACGCCATGGTCCAGAACGTGTTTGAAACCAGCGGCTTCCCTCGCAACCGGGTCTTCGGCATGGCGGGGATTTTGGATACGGCCCGCTTCCGCACATTCATCGCTCAGGAACTCGATGTTTCCGTGGAGGACGTGCAAGCTTTGGTGTTGGGCGGCCACGGCGACGACATGGTCCCCTTGGTGCGCTACACCAGTGTGGGCGGGATACCCCTAAGCGAGCTGATGGCCGAGGAGAAGGTGGAAGAATTGGTCCGGCGCACCAGGGGAGGCGGAGGAGAAATCGTGGCCTTGCTGAAAGAAGGCAGCGCTTTCTACGCCCCTTCCGCCGCCATTACCCAGATGGTGGAAGCCGTCCTGTTGGACAAGAAACGCATATTGCCCTGCTGCGCCTACCTGGAAGGCGAATTCGGCATCAATGGCCTCTGCGTTGGCGTGCCGGTAAAACTGGGAGCAGGCGGCATGGAAAAGATCATGGAAATCGCCTTAACCGAGGACGAGCGCCTAGCCCTTGGCCACTCGGCGGCCAGCGTACAAGAGCTGGTGGAAGTTATGAAAAAAGCGAAGGCTGAGGGTTAGCCTAGGCCTTCCGTTAGTATTGGGGTCGGCAAACTAGATTTTTAACCCCATTTTTGTGCAGAGAGAGGCAACAACATCACCACGCCTCCGGCTTCCTCCACCAGCTGCGTCATGTGTGAATTGCCCGCTTTCCAGCGTGGCAGCGACGACCATCGCCGAATCGCAGACTTGGAAGTTTCCACGGCTATTCTGGCCTCCAGAGAGCAGTTCTATCTCGGCTACACCCTCTTGGTTCTGAACCAGCACGTAGAAGAGTTGTTCGACTTGGATCAGGCTCTCCGCCAACAATTCGTTGAAGACGCTAATCGAATCGCCGAGGCATTGAACAAGACATTCTCGCCCCTGAAAATAAACTATTGCTTGCTGGGCAATACTCTGCGCCACCTTCACTGGCACCTCATTCCCCGGCGGCAAACGGACCCCACTCCAAAACGCCCCGTGTGGGAAGACCCTATTCCCCACGTCCAATTGTCCGAAAATGAGTTTCGGCAATTGGCGCACGATATCCGGGCCAACCTTTAATCACCTTCTCGGTTCGGTGTTGTTCTTTGTATTTCTTCCCCAGAATCCAGACAACAATTCCGGAATAATACAGCTTCCCAGTGCATTGTACCCGATGCCAAAAGGACTACAATGACCATATCGTGGCCGATGGGAGTCACTCACCGGAGCGGGACCATACTAGGGAGAATACATGGCGCAACGCACTCCTCAAGAACGACGTTTGTTGGATATGGCCGCCCAATATATGCCTGGCGGCACCAACGGCAACCAGTCATTCAACGAAGACCTGAATTTCCTGGTTCGTGAAGGACGGGGCTCCCACGTTTGGGACGTAAGCGGTAATGAGTACGTGGACTGGATGATGGGCTCGGGCCCAATGATTCTGGGTCACGCCCACCCCGCCGTTACCGAGGCCGTTATCAAAGCGGTGGAGCAAGGCAGCACTTTCTTTTCCACCAGCGAGAAGTCAGTTTTGCTGGCCGAGGAACTGGTCAATGCCATCCCCTGCGCAGAGCAGGTGCGTTTCACTACCAGCGGCACCGACGCCTGCTTCCAGGCGATGAGGGTCGCCAGAGCCTATCGGGGCAGAGATAAAATTCTCAAGTTCGAGGGCGGCTATCACGGCACCAGCGACTACGCTCAGATGAGTGTCACACCGTCAGCACGGGAGGAGTTTCCTAATTCCGAAGCCAACAACGGTGGCATACCTAAAGCGATTCAGGAATTGATGTTGATTGCGCCGTTCAATGACTTGGAGACCACCACCGCAATCATCGACGCACACCACGACGAGTTGGGCGGGGTTATCGTGGAGCCATTACAACGGGCGTTGGTGCCTCAACCTGGCTTCTTGAAGGGATTGCGGGAGGTGACAGCCCATTATGGCATTCCCTTAATCTTCGACGAAGTAGTAACAGGATTTCGCCTTGCCTATGGTGGCGCCCAAGAGTTCTACGGCGTGGTGCCCGATATGTGCACGGTTGGCAAAATCATGGGCGGTGGGTACCCTTGTGCGGCGCTGGTGGGCCAGGCCGAATTCATGTCCGTCTATGATAAATCGTCAGCTGACCCAGACAGCTTTGTCAGCCAAGTCGGCACGCTGAACGGCAACCCAATCGCCTCCGCCGCCGGTTTGGCCACCTTGGCCGAGATGCGTAAGGAAGGGGCCTACCAGCGTTTGGTCGAGGTGGGTGGACGGTTGTGCCAAGCCATAAAGGACATCAGCAAGCAGCACGGAGTTCCCGTCCAAGTCTGTGGCGAGGACTCAATCTTCGATATCTATTTCAGCGACCGACCCATGATTAACTACCGAGACACGCTGATGGCCGATTCAGGGATGATGACCCGGTTTATGACGGGACTGCTGGAGCGCGGGATACTAAGAGGCAACCAAAAATTCTACCCGTCCATCGTTCACACTGACGAGGATATTGACCGAACGATTCAGGCCTTTGAAGAGGTGATTCCGGGGCTTAAGGGGTAGCTATTTATCAGTTAGGGAAATCCTTTCTTGAAAGAAAGTGTTTCCCTAAGACCCTTCCCCAAGAACTTTTGTATCTATAATCTCAGGCACAAAAAAAGGCCGTCCCGACTAATCGGGACGGCCTTTTTTCGCTTTTGATTTTTTACGCGGCTCCCACTTTGACCATGAGGGCCTTGGTGCTGACTATGTGCTTCTGCAGTCCCAGTTCCTTGCGGCTGATGCCCATGGCCAGGCCGATTGCTTGGGGCAGGTGCAAGATGGGCATATCAATCTTGCGCTGTGCTTGAGCTTGAGCCTTGGGCTGGTAGCCGTCCAGGTTCAGGTGACACAGGGGACAGGGGGTCACCATGGCATCGGCGCCCAAGTCTTTCACGTCCAATGTGTGTTTGGCGACCATGGCCACGGAGTTGGTCTCATTGATGGTGAGTATAGGGAATCCGCAGCAGCGGGTCTTGCCGCTGAAATCCACCACGGTCGCACCAAGGGTCTCAATCACCTGCTCCAGCGCCGTCAGCCGCTCCGGGTGCTCTTCCATGTCCAAAGCGTCGGTGGGCCGCACTAGGTAGCAACCGTAGAAGGGCGCCATCCTGATTCCGGACAAGGGACGAGTGATTAGCTCGGTCAGCTTGTCCAGTCCCACGTCCTCAATCATTACCCACAGCAAGTGCTTGGGATTGGCGGTGCCTTTGTACTCCAGACCCTCCACGGCCAACTCTTTGTTTACCCGTGCCAGGTACTCGGGGTCCTTCCTCATCCGGTGGTTGGCCTGGCTCATCACACCTTGGCAGGTGCTACAAATAGTCATTATCTGCAATCCCAGGTCTTCCGCCATGGCAAAGGTGCGGGCGTTTAGGGTGTCGCCCAAGAACTCATTCTTTTCTTGGAGCACTCCGGCGCCGGTGCAGGAAGCCCCCGGCATCTCCTGTAACTCGATCCCCAAGCGCTGGCAAATCAATTTGGCGGCCCCATACAACTCGGGGCAGCCCCCGCGGGCTACACATCCGGGAAAGAAAGCGTACTTCAACCGTTGCCTCCTGTTTGATGGGACCTACCGCATGGGGACGGTCCCTCTGGTTCATAATTTGGTTCCAGCAATCTAATCCACCAGCTTAATCCAGCGGGGGGTCTTCCAGTTTCTTGACCAGTTTTCTGACGTTCTGGACGTTCTCGATGTTGGGATGGATTAATGGCGGCATCTTGCCGTGAGTGAGGGCTCTCAACCCCACCGGAAGGAAGCTCATCAGTCCCGGTATATTCGTGATGCCTACGGTCTTAACCGGCAACAGCGCCTCATTCAAGGAGCCGCTATGTCCGACGATATCAACGAACGCTTCAGCGTGGCGGGCGCCGTTACTATTGTTTAGTCCGGCTTCCATGGCTTGGTCTCGCAGGGCCATGATGCGGCCCATTGGGTCGACTCCCTTGGGGCAGGCCGAAACACATTCGCCGCAGCGAGTGCAGTCCCACATGCCCGTGGGCTCCACCAATTGCTCCAATCGCTCCTGGGACACCCCTTTTTCATCGCCGTCCCTGGGATCCGCGGTAAACCGGTAGGCCTTGGCCAAGGCGGCGGGACCCAAGAAAGTTGGGTCCACTTCCATCACTGTGCAGTCCGAGACGCAGGAGCCGCACATGATGCAGGCGGTAACAGAGGACAGGTGGAGCATGGACTCGTTGGATGCGATGTACTCCGCCTCGGGCTCATCGCCTTGGGGCTGGAGGTAAGGGACCACTTCCCTGATTTTGTCCCAGAACAGGCTGAAGTCCACCACCAAGTCTTTGACCACCGGCATAACGCCCGCAGGCTCAATGACTATGGTGTTTCCATCAGTCAGCGCACTACTCGCTTGGGTCTTACAAGCAAGGCCGGCGTGACCGTTGATTCGCATGGCGCAGGAGCCGCAGATTGAACTGCGGCAGGAGCAGCGCAAACTAAGCGTACCGTCCTGTTCTTCCCTGATTTTAATCAAGGCATCGAGGACGGTGGCGCTGTCATCCATGGTGACGGGATATTCCTGCCAATATGATTCCGGGTTTTCCACTTCGGGGTCATAGCGGCGAATACGAACCGTTACATCCATAACTCAGTATTTCCTCTCTTCAGGCGTCCACTTGGTGATTGAAACTGGAAGGTATGAGATTTCCGGCCCCACCTCACCCTTCGTAACGACCACGTGTTTCATCCAGTTTTCATCGTCCCTATCGGGGAAGTCCGTGCGGGCTTGGGCGCCCCGGCTGTCCTTGCGGTCCAAAGCGCTGACCGTAACGGCACCGGCGCAGTCCAACATGAATCCCAGTTCCAAGGAAAAAATCAGGTCGGTATTGAAAACGCTCCCCTTATTATCAACAGGCACGCTGGCATAGCGCTCCCTAAATCCGGTCATATCTCGTAGCGTTTCTTCCATGCCGGCTTGGTTGCGGTAGACAGCCAGATTGTTGTTCAATGATTGACCCATGTCCAAGCGGATTGCACCAACACGGTCACCGTTTTGCGGGCGGTCTAAGATGCCTTGCAGGCGCTCCTCTTCCTTCTTCACTACTTCGTCAACGTCGAATTCCACGTAGTCCACATCGCGAGAGGCGAGGGCGGCGTGATTCCCCGAGCGTTCACCGAACACGATGGTGTCCAGCAGAGAGTTGGCTCCAAGCCGGTTTCCGCCGTGGACACTAACGCAGGCGCACTCGCCAGCGGCATATACGCCGGGCACATTGGTCAGCCCGTCTATATCGGTCTTGATGCCACCCATGATGTAGTGCATGCCCGGACGTATGGGCACCGGGTCGGTAATCATATCCACGCCAATCAGGTCAATACCAATCTCCCTGATCTGGCTAAGTTTCTCCATAATCAGGCTCTCGCCCAAGTGGCGGCAGTCCAAGAACATGCAGCCATTCACGCCGTTCCCGGCGTTAATCTCGGTCTGTTCCGCTCTGGAAACCACATCCCTGGAAGCAAGCTCCATCATATTGGGAGCGTATTTCTCCATGAACCGGTCTCCGTTCTTATCCAGCAGGTATGCGCCTTCACCACGGGCTGCCTCGGAAATCAGCACCCCACTTCCTTGCAAGGTTGTGGGATGATATTGGACCATCTCCATGTCCATCAATCGCGCGCCAGCGTTGTAAGCCAAAGCCATGCCGTCGCCGGTGACTATCAGGGCATTGGTGCTGGGCTCGAATGTCCGTCCTAGGCCGCCGGTTGCGAAGATTACGGTTTTAGCCCTTATCGCATATATCTGCCCGGTGCGGATCTCCAGAGCGGTCACGCCACAGACTTGGCCGTCCTCTTGAATCAGCCCGGTGACAAACCACTCCTCGTAGCTGCGTATACCGGATTTGATTAGTTGCTCGAACATGACGTGGAGCAGAGCCTGGCCAGTAAAATCGCCGACGTAGAACGTCCGGGCTTTCCTCTGGCCGCCAAAGGCGCGGGTGCCCAGCTTGCCTTCGTCGTCCCGGTTAAAGGTGACGCCCATGTGCTCCATATCAATGAGAGAGCGTCCGGCCGATTTGCACATGACCTCGATGGCGTCTTGGTCTCCCAGGAAATCGCTGCCCTTTACTGTGTCGTAGGCGTGGTCTTCCCAATCGTCACCACGGTCGGTCAGGGCGGCATTGATGCCTCCCTGAGCAGCATTGGAATGGCTTCTGACTGGGTGAACCTTGCTAATTATGGCGGTGTTGGCGCCGTTGGCCTGGGCAGCAATAGCCGCTCGCATGCCAGCCAGTCCGGCCCCGATGATTAAAACATCATGCTCCAGCATGGAGAGTCATTCCTCCGGTTTTGCCGATTGTATACTGCTATTGGGTATCTTATTTTCACCCGGTGCCTTGGCGACCAGGATTAGAGACATTTAAATGGATTGGGCTCATTGCCTAAGGTGCGGCGCCGTAACGAAAAACTTCAAGTCCAGTATATCGCATAATAACCACTCCCACCTCATTTACCCGGATTGGGAGCGCGCCATTCCGCCACGATTGTCTCGGCGGATTATGGTTGTATTGTCGTTATTGATGCGCTCCACCACCTAAGCCCTGTTTAAGATTGTGGCCCTTCGACAACCTCAGGACGAAAATATGCGATGGCAGATAGGGCGGTGCAGTCTAAGATTTACTTCCGCATGGCCAACAGCAGAGCGGCTATGCTTTTGACGTCTTGTATCTCCCCGGTCTGAATCAGGCCGGGGATGGTGTCTAGGGGCACGGTTACCACTGAGATATTCTCGTCGTCATCTCCCGACAGTTTGGCCGGGCTCAAGTCGGTGGCCAGGTAGGCGTACATGAATTCGTCGCACCAGCCGGGAGCCAACCAAAAACTTGAAAGAAGCTCTAGTTTCCCAGCGGTGTGCCCAATCTCTTCTCTGAGTTCCCGGATGGCTGCTTCCTGGGGGTCTTCTCCGATTTCAATCCCACCAGCAACTATCTCCAGTAGCTCTGCTTCGGCGGGCTTTCGGTACTGCTTGACCATCAAGACGTTTCCCTGTCCGTCGATTGGCACAGCACATATGGACTCGCAATGCTCCACAATTTCCCGAGTGGCTATTAGGCCATCGGCCATGCGTACTTTATCGACTCGCAGCTTTAGAATCTTGCCCTCGAACTTAACTTCGCTGCTTATGGTCGGTTCTGTATTGGATCGGCCTTCGGATGCTGAACTGGAATCTGCCACTTTGACTAATTACCTCACTGTCCTCGTATGCTGACGCCCAACCTTCGGGTCAAGGTGGCGTAGTAATGGCTGGGAGGATTGGCCCGCAGGAACCTGGCTCGGTATGGGCTTTGCTTCACGATGACCTTGTCTCCCGGTTCCATTGGAAAGTCCACATAACCGTCGATACTCAGCGTAGCGTCTTGGTACCCTTCAAGGCTTAACTCCACATTGGACTCTGCTGACAGAACCAAAGCGGCGGTCAGGCCCATGTGGGCGGCCACCGGCTTCAGAACAAGGGAGTCCGAGGCGATGTCCAAGATAGGCCCGCCAACCGCCAGGTTGTATCCAGTGCTGCCGGTGGCGGTTGAGAGAATCACGGCATCAGCCCGAAATGTGGTGAGTTGGGCACCGTCTATGTAGCCGGTGATGGTGACCACCCGGGACACTGCGCCTCGGGCCAAAACCACATCGTTCAAGGCGTGGCAAGGGCCGACCTCGCTGACGCCGCCGTTGGCCTTTACCAACGTTGCCTGAATCATGTAACGCTCTTCGACCCGGCAGTCGCTGTTTATGTAAAATGGCAGTTTTTCCAGGGCCTCGTGGACTTGGAGTTCTGTCATAAACCCCAATCGGCCCATGTTGACGCCCACCACGGGTATCTCGTTGGGGGCCGTCAATTGAACAGCCCTCAAGATTGTCCCGTCGCCACCCACGGTAATCACCAGCTTGGTGTTTTCAGCCCGGTCCTGGAAATTGTCCAGATTCTCGGCAGGCGAAATCCAGCTATCCTCGGGTAAGGGCAGTTGGTGCAGGATAGTTGTGCCCAAATCCAAGGCTTCGGGAATGCGGGCGTTGTATATGATGCCTATGCTTTTCATGTCGTTAAGCTATTAGCCGTTAGCAATCAACTTTGAATATTAAGCTTCAGGCCGTTGAGCCGAGCCAGTCTAGCACCGGCCGTAAATTAGTGTCAATTATAGCCCTAATGCTGTTAGTGGTCCTCAGATATTAGTAGGCTGCTGGACCGCCTATCTCACGGCGTTAGCGGCCCCACCGCCGCTTTTGACAACTCCAGCACGAATCCCGGCGCAATCCCAATGAATAGCATTGCCCCTCCGGCGATGGCCAAGGCAGCCCAAGAGGCTGGAGGCGCAGAGATTCGTTCCGCCGTAGTAGAGGTTTGGAGGAACATCACTCTGATTATTCTCACGTAATAATATGCCGACACCACGCTGGTGATTACACCCAAGATAGCCAACCAGACTAAATCAGCGTTTACCGCCGCCGTGAAGATGTAAAGTTTAGCGATGAATATGCTGGTGGGAGGCACTCCCAGCAGTGCGGCCAAGGACAGGGCCAGAATTGCCGCTAAAACCGGAGACCTGCGGGCAACTCCTGCGTAATCTTCGATGCGGTCACTGCCTATGCGCATGCCTATGGCGGTTATAGCAAAGAAGGCTGTCAGGTTTGCGGCAGTGTAGGCAGCCAGGTAGAAAAGCACGCTGTCTGGGCCGATGGAGGCGAATTCGGGAATGTTGGAGTCGGCCCCGGTGACTTTAACACCCGCAGCTACGCCCACCAGGATGTAACCGGCGTGGGCGATGGCGCTGTAACCGAACAAGCGCTTGATATTGCTCTGGCTAACCGCCACCAGATTACCGATGACCATAGACGCGGCTGCTAGCGCAGCCATCAATGCGGCCCAATCCAGGCTCACATCGAAGAACCCGGAGAAAAACACCCGCAGCAATATGGCGAAGGCCGCCGCTTTGCTGGCCACGGACAGGAAGGCAATCACAGGGGTTGGGCCACCCTCATAAACGTCGGGGACCCACATCTGGAACGGCACCGAGGATATCTTGAACCCGAATCCCACCAACAACAGCACTAACCCCACCAGCAAAGCGTAGTTTCCGAAGGGAATATCCCCGGAAGCATTGCCCACGCTGGCAGCAATCTCCGAGATGATTGTCGTGCCGGTGAACCCGTAGATCAGGGCCATTCCATATAGCATCAGAGCCGAACTGATGGCCCCAACAATAAAGAATTTCATCCCGGCTTCGCTGGATTTGGCACTGTTCATGAAGGCGGCCAGCGCAACCAAGGGCATGGTGGTCAGTTCAACCGCGATGTAGATGGT
The DNA here is from genome assembly GCA_002311385.1 of Dehalococcoidia bacterium UBA1141. Classification (GTDB taxonomy): domain Bacteria; phylum Chloroflexota; class Dehalococcoidia; order Lucifugimonadales; family UBA3495; genus UBA1141. The sequence continues at coordinate 51,939 of DCAE01000109.1, forward strand.
TATCAATTCTGTGGCGGCGGATAGCAGCATCATCCCCGTGGCGGAAAACAGTATTAGGCCGTAGTACTCGCCCTGATACTGGTCCATCTGCCGAAGGTAATCCGTGGATGACATGATTACCAATGCAGCGGCGGCCAATACTAGGAAGTTGAAGAAAATTGCAAAACGGTCCACGGAAAGGCTGCCCAGCAAGACGCTGGGTTCACTGGTAGCCAGCAACTCCGACCCCTTAACCAGGTTTAGGGAATCGTTTAGGTCGAAGGCTTGAATCAGGGTTAGGGCCAAGGGCGCAAGCAAACCCAAGATTGCGAAGATTGGTAGCAGACCTTTTTTGGTCACCACCAAATCCAGCAGGATAACCAGCAGGGCGGTTCCCGCAACACCCAGATAGGGGGAGATTACGTATAAGTCGTGGGCGGACATAGCCTAACCGGCCCCCGGCAGAGCTTCCAACATCGGCGCCAGTCCTATCTCAAATACGTCGGTCAACAAGGATGGGTAGAAGCCAATCCCCACGATGGTTATCACCATAATCAGTAATGGAATCGCCTCGACCAAGCTGGCATCCGTGATTTCATCGAAACGCTCTCGACGGGGACCAAAGAAAGCCCGCTCCATCATCCACAAGATGTAGCCCGCTGCTAGAACAATTCCTATGACAGCCAAGGCCGTGGGCCAGTCGTAGGCGCGGAATGCGCCCATGAACACCAACAACTCGGACACGAAACCGCTGAGCCCAGGCAGACCCAAAGATGCCAGACCGGCCAGAAGAATCGCTCCGGCCACGATGGGCATCCTTCCCGCCAAGCCGCCCAAATCGGGTATGTAACGGGTATGGGCTTTGTCGTAGACCAGCCCTACACCCAAGAACAAAAGTCCGGTGATTGTTCCGTGGGTAAAGAGCTGCATGGCTGCGCCGTTTAGTCCGGTCACCGTCAGCTCGCCCTCGGCAATCCCCACCGAGCCTATGCCTATCAGGACAAGGCCCATGTGGCTGACACTGGAGAATGCAATGAGCCGCTTCAGGTCGGTCTGGCGCATGGTCACCACCGCCCCGTAGAGCACGCTCACCACGCCCAGAGCCACCAATGCCCAAGCGAACCGATCCGTTTGGCTGGGGAACATACCCACATTGATGCGCAACAGGCCGTAGCCGCCCATCTTCAATAGAACCCCGGCCAGCATCACACTGGCCGCAGTAGGCGCGTCAGTGTGGGCATCGGGCAGCCAGGAGTGCACCGGCCATGTGGGCAGCTTGATGGCAAATGCGGCGAAGAACAGCCAGAACAGAGCTGAAAGCGGTATCAGCACTCCGGCGGAAACTAAAATGGTGCCCTTGGTAGTCAGTTGGGTCATATCGAAAGTGCCAAGTTCCGGGGTCAGGAATATCGTAACAATGGCCACCAGCATGAAAGCGCTGCCCAAGAGCGTGAAAACTAGGAACTTCATGGCCGAGTATTCTTTGCGGCCACTGCCCCATATGCTGATGAGCATGTACATGGGGACCAATTCCAGTTCCCAGAACATGAAGAACAACAGCAGGTCTAAGGTTGAGAACACGCCCATGACTGCGGTCTGAAGCAGCAGCAACCAGAAGAAATACTCTTTGACCCGGAGCTTGATGTGCCAAGATGCCAGTACCGCACAGAAACCTAAGAGGCCGGTTAGGGCGACTAGGGGAACGCTGAGGCCGTCTACACCTAAGAAAAAGTTGGCCTTTAAGCTATCCACCGGTATCCAGGCAAATTTATCCACCATCTGGAAGCGGTCAGCCCCGTCGCTCAGGTCGAAAAAGGCGAAGACCACCAGAGACAGCACCAAGTCGGCCAAGGCCACAGCCACCGCAAAGAGGCGAATATTACGATCGCCCCTGACCAACAGCAAAATGGCCACCGCACCGGCAGCCGGCACGAAGACCGTGGCAGTCATCAATCCTGAGTATCCCGAAATATCCAATGCGACTCGACTTTGTTTTGTGTTCAGCCGTCAGTTATCAACCTTCGGCTTCTGAAAATTACCTGATAGATCGTTAAGACAATAAGAATCCCAGAATTATTAGCAAGCTCCCGAATACAATCACGCCACCGTAGGACTGCACCTGGCCTGTTTGCAGCCGACCGATAATCGGCCCCAAGTTGCGGAAAATCCAACCCAAGGTGTCCACCAAGCCGTCCACGATATTACGGTCCAGCCAATCCACGATGCCCACTAAGAAGCGGTAAAAGACGCTCCGCACCACGACACCCTCGTAGAGGGCATCGATGTAGTACTTGTTGGCCAGCAACGTATGCAACAATCCACCGGCTTCCAAGGGGTCTCTTTCTGGTTGTCCACTCCAGTCTTCACTCTGGTCATCACGCCGCCCCATATAGAGGCCAGCGGCCAGAATTATCCCCAACAATGCCCCAACGGTAGAGAGTGTAGCCAATGGCCTGCTGAACCCGTGTATCTCTATGTTTCCAGCTAGCACCGGGACAGAATTTTCAAGTCCGTGAAGCAAGAACTCGCTGATCCAATGACGAGGGATCCCGATTTCCTCTTCCCACTGGGGGTTGGCTAGGTAGCCTGAAAGGATGGCAGCGACTCCCAACACCAACATGGGGAAGAGCATGATAACCGGCGATTCATGTAAATGGATACCTCCATGGCCGGAAACGTGAACAGCGTCGGCTGAACCGGGTTGGTCCGTTTGTCCCTGTTCCTCTAGCTCCTCTCGGTCCTCTTTTTCTTCTTCTGCCCGATCGGCCAATTCCTGATCAATACCGCCCCGGAACTCGCCGTGGAAGGTCATGTTGATCATGCGGAAAGTATAGAAAGCGGTCAGCACAATACCGACCATTAGCATGATGAAAGTAGCCCGGTTCACCCATCCGTCCACAAGGCCGCTGCTATACCATGCGCCCGCCAGAATCTCGTCTTTGCTCCAGAAACCGGCTAAGGGAATGATTCCCATCAGGCTCAGGCCACCGATGACCATTAGCACGTAGGTTACCTTCATGTGCCGGACCAACCCGCCCATGTAGCGCATGTCGAAGGTGCCGGTGGCATGGTTGACGCTGCCCGCCCCGAGGAACAGCAGAGCCTTGAAGGACGCATGGGTAAATAGATGGAACATTGCAGCACTGTATGCGCCGACGCCCAGGGCCGCCATCATATAACCCAATTGGCTGACGGTGGAATAGGCCATCACCCGCTTGATGTCGTTCATCACCAGAGCCATGGTCGCAGCCATGACTGCGGTGAACGCGCCGATGAGGGCAATCACGGACATTGCGTCGCTGGACTGTGTTATGACCGGGTAAAATCGGGCTATCAAGAACACGCCAGCGGCGACCATGGTAGCTGCGTGAATCAATGCGCTGACCGGCGTGGGGCCTTCCATAGCATCGGGCAGCCAGGAATGGAGAGGAAACTGTCCGGACTTTCCCGCCGCCCCGGAGAATATTCCCAAGGCAAACCAAGTAAGCGCAGCGCCGCCCAAGACTCCTACCCCACCCACCGCGACCGGTTGTGCTGCTTGCCAAATGTCGGGTATGTGGAAGGCGTTAAGCCCGGCGGCAGCGAAATCGTCGGCCCTCAAGAACAGGTAGAGAATGGCTATTAGAAAGCCCACATCGCCGATTCGGGTGATGATAAACGCCTTCTTGGCGGCAGCAGCCGCTGCTGGGCGCTCGTGCCAGAAGCCAATCAATAGGTAGGAAGAAACGCCCACCAATTCCCAAAAGGCATAAAGCTGTATGATGTTGGTGGAAAGCACCACTCCCAGCATTGACGCGGTGAACAAGGCCATGTAGGCGAAGTAGCGGGAGAATCCTGAGTCTCCCTTCATGTATCCCAAGGAGTAAATCTGCACCAGCAGGCTGACACCGGTGACTACAATCAACATTATGGCAGTCAGTTGGTTGACCAACAGGCCCAACTGGATCTCGGCGCTGCCCACCGTCAGCCAATGGTAGGCTTCGAACTCCAG
>DCAE01000109.1:56000-67207 GCA_002311385.1 Dehalococcoidia bacterium UBA1141
GAGAATCTATTGAGGAATGGCCGTATTATCAGACCGATAAGGACAAAGGTGCCGAATGGTAGGAAGAAGATAGCCCAGATGGCTGCTTCCGGGATCATCTAGAGCTTCCTCAAAATTTCGTCGGCCACATGTTCTCTGCCCTTGGGCACGTAGATATTAAAGGGAACCCTCTCTCCCCAATCTAGTATGTCCCCTTCCGGCAAGATGCGGGTGGGCAGCCCTTCGCCTTCAAGAGCTTCCTTCCACATCTCGGCCATCATCAAATTAGGCGCTTTTTTGTATTCAACCCACATATTAGCTATCAGCCGTTATTTATCGTCCCATCTAGTTGATATCCCAGCCTGGCCCGCTTAGGCTTCGAGTTTTACCCTTCGACAAGCTCAGGACGAACGGAACAATCACAACAAATTTTGTGCTCGCGCTTAATTGCGAAGCTCCGCTGCTTCGGTTAAGTCCACCGACTCCGTATTGCGGTACATGGCGAATACTATGCCCAGCCCCAGGGCAATTTCAGCGGCTGCAACGGTAATGATGAACACCGCAAAAACCTGCCCAGTGAGCACCCCGCCCAGGTTTTCCGCCAGGTTTTCTTTCAGGCCAGCAGGCGCTACGTACTTGGCCAACGCCACAAATGTCAGATTCACGGCGTTGAACATAAGCTCGACGGACATCAAAACTGCCAGGACGTTACGGCGGGCCAACGACCCATAGAGGCCGATGGCAAAGAGGACCGCCGCAATTATCAGCATCGCTTCAAGAGACATGGCGCATCACTCGGAAGATTCTGGGGGTCTGGGGCGCATCAGCACCAATGCCCCGATTAAAGCCGCCAGCAACAGCACCGACACCGCTTCAAATGGCAGGACGAAGTCCCCTATCAATAAGTCCGCTAGGCCAGCTTCTTTTGCGGCAGACTGTTCTTCTTCAGTGAATCCCGAAGATTCCAGGTCTTCAGTGTCGATGATGGCCACTGCGCTGGTCTGCACCAGGGATACCTTTTCCTGAACATCATCCGGTATCAAGTCCCAGTCAGTGTCGATAGTCACCACCACCAGGGCTGACAATAACAAGGCTGCGAATAGCACCGCTGGCAACTGCAGCCGGTTGGGCAGGTTGCCCTGTTGCACGTCACGGGTCAACATCACGGCGAAGATAATCAGGATTGAGATGGCGCCCACATATATGAGCACCTGGACCACAGCCAGGAACTCGGCATTCAACATCACGTAGAAGCCAGCAACCGAGACGAACACCAAAACGAGCAATAGCGCCGCTCGGAATAGGTCTCTGATAAGGACCACTCCCAATGCGGCGCCGATGGCCACTACCCCCAATATCCAGAAAATTACGTCCTGAAATAACATCTAGCTGGAAGCACCCCCGCCGTCCGATCCTACTTCCCCTTGGTTACTGCCGGGTTCTGGGGCATCATTGCTGCCCTCGGAACCGATGTCATCCCCGTCGATTAGGGATGGTTGCGCAGCCACTAGCTCTCGAGGAAAGCGCATGCCAGCCTTTTCACTTTGATGCCATTGCCATGACTCTCGCCCAACCTGTTTCCAGTCCAAGGGTTGTCCGCCTCTGGGGTCATATCCTTGGCTCTCCAACTGTGGCCGGAGGAAAGTGCTGGGGTGTTTTCCAGACTCCCGCAGTTGGTCGATGGTTATCACCATTTGTTTCCTGGAATATTGTCCTTGCTCAAACCCGCTGCCCATGAAAAGAGCGTCGTAAGGGCAGGCCTCAACGCACAATCCGCAGAACATGCACTGGAAAATCTGAATGTCGAAAACCTCCAAGCGATACTTGTCCCCTTGTTGTGGAGCTGTCTCGCTGGGGCTGGTTTCGATTTTGATGATACCCAATGGGCAATATTTGGCGCAGGATGCGCACCCAGTGCAGCGTTCCTCATACCAGACGAATTCTTCTCCCCGAAACCGTGGGTGCTGTGCCACCCGGCTCTCCGGGTATTCTATGGTGAACGGTTTCTTGGTCAGGTTTTTCAATGTGACCAAAAGCCCTTTGGCCATGTTTATTCCATAGCCCATCAGCTGACCTCACTTGCACTGGGATTAACGTTGACTGTGGCTGGGACCGGGGCGGCTTGGGGCCATTTGGCTGGCTTCACCTTTTCTTGAATCAGCACTCCGAAAAGACCTATGGTAACGATGGTTACGGCTATATTGATTCCCGACATGACCCATAGGTCGTTGGTGCTAAGCACGCCTAAATCGTTCCTGAAGAAGTAGACTTCCACAGTGGTGACCGCCAGGTTAATCAGGCTAAGGGGCAGCAGGAATTTCCAAGCCAGGGCCATCAACTGATCGATTCGCAGCCGCGGGAAAGTTGCTCTAACCCAGATAAACAAGAAGACCACGATTCCTATCTTAATCATGAACCAGAGCCAGCCGATGTACTTGGCGGCCGGGCCGTCCCACCCACTCATGAAGAAGGTCACCACCAGAGCGGCGGCAGCCAGTGTCGCTCCGAACTCGGCGGCCTGAATCAGGGCAAACTTGATGCCGCTGTATTCTATGTGATAGCCAGCGATAAGCTCGGATTCAGCTTCCGCCACGTCGAAGGGTGTGCGGTTTAGCTCGGCGGAGATTGCCGCCAGAAACACGAACAACGCCATCGGTTGAACCAGCAAGAAGGGCACGTTCTGGGCCTCCACCACATCGGACAAGGACATGGACCCGGCGACCATGACAACACCCAGCAGGGACACCACCATGGGGATTTCATAGCTAATCAGTACCGCCACACCCCTGGCTGCGCCGAACATGGCGAAACGGTTGTTGGAAGACCACCCAGCGATGAATATTGCTATCGTGCTTATTGAACTGATGGCCAACACGAACAGCACCCCGATGTTCAGGTCGGCAAGGGCGGTGTCCTTGGCGAAAGGCACCACGGCCATCACCAGAATCACCGGCATCAACATCAACACCGGGACCATCATAAAAGCGAACTTGTCGGCATTGGCCGGGGTCAGGTCTTCTTTGGTCATTAGCTTGACCAAGTCTGCCAAGGGTTGCAAGAGCCCAAATGGCCCCCAACGGTTGGGCCCGATGCGGTTATGCATGCGCCCGATGACCCGCCTTTCCACCCAGGACAAGATGCCCGCTCCCATCAAAATGCCATTCACCAGAATAATCATGATGACCAAACCGGCTACCACATATGACAGCCAACAGGGCAACACCCGGCCCACCCCATCATAAACGACTCTGAAGAGGACGGTATCGTGGAGAATGTTGTCGGGCGCCAACAGGCAGTTCATGTTTGGGTTGCTCTAAAAGGTCATCGATAATATTTAATTGATAAGACGGCCAAGTTGTCCACCGCCGACCCGTGCCTCACCGGTCGACCTCGCCTAGATTGATATCCATGCTGCCCAATGTGACAATCATATCGGCCAGTTTCCAGCCAACCAGCAGGTGTTCGGTAACCGTCAGGTTCATCAAGGATGGGGAGCGAATCTTGCAACGGTAGGGGCTGATGCCACCGTCGCTTACCAAGAAGAATGCCAGTTCTCCTTTCGAGGCTTCCACCCGGCCGTAGGCTTCAGTCCCCGGCTTGGGATGCAACACCAATGGCAAGTCGAGACGCACAGGACCAGGCTCGATTTGCGCTACGCATTGCTCAATTATGCGAGCGCTCTGGTGTATCTCCTGAACTCGCACCCAGAACCGGTCATAGTTGTCGCCCTTGGTCCCCACCGGAACATCGAATTCCACCCTGTCGTAAACGTCATAGGGCTCCATCTTCCGCCAGTCCCAGGCCAGTCCGCTGGCCCTCAACACGGGTCCGCTGACCGAGCAGTTGATGGCCATGTCCAAGGGGAGGATGCTCACGTCCCGAGTCCGAATCAACACAATCTCGTTTTCCAAGACCAGTTGCTCAATCTCGCTAATCTCTGAGTGGAACAACTGCATGAAATTGTCCAAGGCAGGCCAGAAGTCGGCTGGCGCGTCGGAGACTACGCCGCCGGGCCGTGCGTAACTAACTGTCACCCTGGCGCCGCAGAGCATTTCAAACAAGTCCAAGATTCGCTCCCTGGTGCGGAAGGCATACATCAAAGGCGTGCCCAGGGTACCCAAGTCTTGGAGGAAAAAACCGATGCCCATCAGGTGGCTGGCGATGCGCTGCAACTCGGCAGAGATGGTCCGTAAATACTTGCCTCGGTCCGGCGCTTCCACCTCCAACAACTTCTCCACGGCCAGGCAGTAACCTTGGTTGTTAATCATGGAAGATACGTAGTCCAGGCGATCAGTCAATGTGACGATTTGGACGTAGTTCCGCTCTTCGGCCAGTTTCTCGGTGCCACGGTGGAGATAGCCGAAAACCGGTTCTACCTCGATAATTTCTTCGCCATCAAATGTAACCCGCAACCGGAACACCCCATGGGTGCTTGGGTGTTGCGGGCCGACATTCACGGTCATGGGTTCGGTACGAATAGTCATTTTTCTACCAGCTATCAGAGTTCAGCAATCAGCTAGTAACTCAGGACTAAAAACTGACTACGGGCGGCAGAGCACTCGCTGCTACAAATAATCCTTGCGCAGTGGGTGGCCCGGAAACCCTTCCCAAAGCATGATTCGTTTCATATTCGGATGACCCTCAAAGTGGATACCCATCAGGTCCCATATCTCCCTCTCCTGGAAATCCGCCCCGCGCCACACGTTGTAAACAGAGGAGATTGAGAGGTTCTCCCGGCCAAACACCTTGGTTTTGACCAAGGCGGTGTGGTGTCGATTTATGGACGTCAGGTGATAGGAGAGCTCAAAGTACTCGATAAAATCCACTGCGCTGATAGAGTTCAAGAACTTGAAATCCAGCTCGGGGTCGTCACAAAGGAACTGTGAGACGGGGGCGATCGAAGAAGGTTTTACCCAAAGTGCGTAGTTGTTCCATTCCACCACCGCATCGGGTACCCCCACCTGCAGCCTTTCCGTCAAATTCTCCACCGCAACCGGCGCCACGATGGCCATTAAGCCTGCTCCCCGGTTTTATCAGAGGAAGAATCAGACGAAGATTCAACGGAGGATTCAGTCGAAGAATCAGTCGAAGAATCAGTTGCATTCCTTGACGCAGAATTGGCTAGCGCCACTGGGGAGTAAGGAGAGTTTTGAAGGTTCTGATATTTCTTTATCTTCTCGTGCAAGGCCATAATGCCATAGAGAAGCGCGTCGGGACGCGGCGGGCAGCCAGGCACATACACATCTACCGGAACAATATGGTCCACGCCGGGGACAACGCTGTAGGAGCCAAAGTAGGGGCCACCGCTGGTGGCGCAGACCCCCATGGATATGACCCACTTTGGGTCTCCCATCTGATCGTAGATGCGGCGAATCGCCGGGGCCATCTTCCAAGTAACGGTCCCAGCTACAATCATTAGGTCCGCCTGGCGAGGCGAAGCGCGGAACACTTCCATGCCGAAGCGGGCAATATCGAACCGACCCATGGCCGTCGCAATCATCTCAAAAGCGCAACAGGCCAGTCCAAAGGTCACAGGCCACAGAGCCGATTTACGGCTCCAGTTAACCAGAGCATCGACGGAGGTGACTAGGAGGTTGCTCTTGAGGTCGTCGGGAATCTCCAAGATCGGCTCGGACAATGGCTCCGAGGACGCATCCCTCAAGCTCTGGACTCCGGCGCCTTCTGCCCGATCCAACTCCCAGGTTCTGGTGTTCAGCGGGCCTTCGCCCCCTGTCATAGTCATAATCTAGACTCCCCTATCCCCACTCGAAGTCCCGTTTGCGCCAAGCGTAGGCCCAACCCACCAACAAGATAGCGACGAAGGCGGCCATCTCCACCAGAGCAAACAGCTCTAGTTTCAGGAACTTGCTGGCCCAAGGGTATAAGAACACGACTTCAACATCGAAAATCACGAATAAGACGGCGAACATGTAGTAGCGGAAATTGAACTGAACCCATCTGCCACCGATGGCTTCCATGCCGCACTCAAAGGTTTCCGACTTCACCTGCGTGGGATTATTCGGGCGAAGACCCACGCGAGAAGCCATCCAAGACATCATCAACATGCTGATGGGAACAGCAAAGGCCACAACGACGAAAATAGCCACTAAGCCATATTGTCGGAAATAGTCTTCTTGCATCAGCCTCTGCTCAACCTTAAATCAAGCCCGACTCACGAGCCCGACTCGGTTGGAATAACATGCTCGAGTTGCGGGTGGAATTATAACATAGCCAACAGAATCACAGACAGGGAAAACACAAGATTTCATATCGTGTTTCAGGTGATAGTTTTGGGGTCATTTTCGGCGGGGTTTCTTGGGGAGATTTGCTGCTGGTAACATGGGTCAGGAACACAGTTCGCCGGCAATGGATCAAACCGGCGAGACTCAACATTTTGTATTCAACCAAGTTTATTCAATCGGGGAGAAAGTATGACCACTGCATCCGGCCCGCTCAAGGGCTTGAAAGTCTTGGACTTATCCATCATCGTAGCCGGCGGCACGGCCACCAGCCTCATGGCCGACTTCGGTGCGGAAGTGGTGAAAGTGGAGCGACCGGGCAGCGGGGACCCGTTGCGCAATTGGGGTCCCTTCGCCAACGGTGTCTCATTATGGTGGAAGGTCCACTCCCGCAACAAGAAATCGATTACTCTGAACCTGGCCGAGAAAGAGGGTCAAAACTTGCTGAAAGACCTAGCGAAGCAAGCCGATTTGTTGGTAGAAGGATTCCGTCCTGGCGCGATGGAAAAGTGGGGCTTGGGTCCCGACGATCTCCAAAAAATCAATCCTGGCCTTATCATGGTGCGTTTCTCCGGCTTCGGCCAAACCGGTCCGTACAAGGACCGCCCCGGATTTGGGACCATAGCCGAGTGCATGAGCGGCTTCGTGGGCATGACCGGCTTTAGCGACTCGCCGCCAGTGCTTCCGCCCATACCCTTGGCTGACGAATTGGCCGGCGTCTTCGGCGCAATGTCGGGCATGATGGCTCTGTATCATCGTGACGCCGGTGGCACTAGAGACGCCGGTAGCACAGGAGACGCTGGTGTAAACAAAAAGGGCCAGGTGATTGACGTCAGCTTGTTTGAGCCGTTGTTCCGCATGTGCATACCCCACGTGACCATGTTCGACATGCTGGGTATCAACCGGGAGCGGGTGGGCAATGATTTCCCCGACGCAGCGCCTAGGAGCCTGTATCAGACCAAGGAACAAAGCTGGCTTGGGCTCTCCGCAACCTCTCAAAATACCTTCGAAGGACTGGCCCGTTCCATGGACTTGCCCGACCTGCTGACCAACCCCGACTTTAAGGACAATGCATCCCGTTTGGAAAACCGGGACGCTCTGAACGACGTATTGAATGACTGGCTGGGCAAGAAGACCACGCCGGAGGTCATGGAGCAATTGATACCCGCCGGTGGAGTAGTAGGGCCGGTGTACGACGCCGCCAAAATTGCAGAGGACCCTCATTACCTCGCCAGGGAGGACATTATTGAGGTGGACGACCCTCAACTAGGCAACACCAAGATGGTTGGCGTGGTGCCTAAGTTCAGCGCAACTCCTGGGGCGGTTGAGCACGCTGGCCCCACCTTGGGTGAGCACAACAGCCATATCTACGGCTCCTGGCTGGGGTTAGAAGAAGCCCAGCTCAATGATTTGACCGGCCGGGGGGTGATTTAGGATCCTGTGTGTAATCCATGACCACTGAATCATTCAAGCCAAAGCTCTTAATCGCCACCAGCAACCCCAGCAAGATGCGGGAATACGCCGGGCTGCTGCGGGACGCCCCGTTCCAGCTAGTTTCCTTGGCCGACTTGGGCATCACCCATGAGGTTGACGAAACCGGAGACACGTTTGCTGAGAACGCCCAGCTAAAAGCGTCGGAATACGGCTCCAATGCCGGGATTCTGACTTTGGCCGACGACTCTGGTTTGGAGGTTGATGCCCTTGGTGGTGAGCCGGGCGTTTTCTCCGCCCGCTACGGGGAAAAATCCCCCCTAATCCCCATTTATGAAGGGGGGGGACAAGTCATTTCACCTAGTGAGCCTAGGTCAGATCAAGACAGGGTTGACCTGCTGCTGAAAAACTTGGAGGGGGTTCCTTGGGAGCGGCGCACCGCCCGTTTCCGCTGCGTCCTGGCAATCTGGTTCCCACCGTCCCGAGATGAACCGCCAGAAGACCGAAGCAGCCAACTTGCTCCGAAAGACGCAAAAAAAAACCCCAACCCCCCTTTTGTAAAGGGGGGTTGGGGGGATTTAGCTCCAGCGCCAATGACTCTTCTAGTGGGATCCATAGCCGGAATGATACAATACCAACCAATGGGAGAAGATGGTTTTGGCTACGACCCGGTGTTTCTTTTGCCATCTTACGGTTTGACCATGGCCCAGCTACCATTGGAAGAAAAGAACCGTATCAGCCACCGGGCCAACGCCGCTGGCAAGGCGGTAAAGGTGTTAAATCAAGCGTTCAGCGGGCAGCCGCCAGCTTTCACGAGTTAGCGGCTGAACCTTGATAGCTTTAAGGATAAACTATATCCGTGATTACTGATCAGTTCGGCAGGCCCATGCGGGACCTGCGCATATCCGTGACTGACCGCTGCAATTTCCGCTGCCACTACTGCATGCCTGCGGAAATCTTCGGCGAGGCCTACGAGTTCCTCCCCAAAGATGAGATTCTCACCTTTGAAGAGATTGCCCGCTTGGCCGGTTGTTTTGCCGACTTGGGCGTTAATAAGTTACGAATCACCGGAGGGGAGCCCCTGCTTCGGGTGGATCTCCCTTTGCTGATTTCCATGTTGTCCGAGATTGACGGCATTGAAGACTTGACCCTGACCAGCAACGGCTACCTCCTGCCGCAACAGGCCCAGCAACTCAAGGACGCTGGCCTGAAAAGGATAACGGTGAGCCTGGATGCTCTGGATGACGAGACCTTTAAAAAGATGAACGGTCGTGGATTCGGCACCCACCGGGTTCTCTTGGGCATCCAGCGGGCAGAGGAGGCAGGGCTGTCCCCAATCAAGATTAACGCCGTGGTCCAAAAAGGCGTAAACGACCACGCCGTCGTCGATTTGGCCAGGCACTTCAAAGGCACAGGTAATATCGTCAGATTCATCGAATACATGGACGTGGGCAACCGCAACGGTTGGAAGCTGGACGAGGTGGTACCTGCTGCGGAGATTATCCGCCGCATCAACGAAGAGATGCCCATCGAACCGCTGGAAGGCAGCTACCGGGGTGAGGTTGTTACCCGCTACCGTTACAAGGATGGGGAAGGTGAGGTAGGCGTCATTTCATCGGTTTCCGCCCCATTCTGCGGTGATTGCACTCGTTCTCGAATTTCTACCGATGGCTCGATTTATACCTGCCTGTTCGCTGCCAACGGTATCAGCCTGCGAGACCCACTGCGTGCCGGGGCAACCGACGATGAGCTTAAGGAATTAATCTCCCAAATTTGGGGTGCTAGAAGAGACCGCTATTCCGAAGAGCGGACTGAATTGTCCCAGCAACCCAAGTCATCCAGCCAGGGTACCGCGCCCAAGAAAGTGGAGATGTACCAAATAGGTGGCTGACCTATGACAGCCGTAAGCTGATATCTAGGAAGATTCATTGACCACCAACGACGCTCTAACCATCTACACCGACGGCTCCTGTCTGGGAAATCCCGGCCCTGGCGGCTGGGGCGCGATTGTCTTTGACGGGACGGGTGACGCGCAGCAACTGTCCGGCCACGAAGCCCACACCACCAACAACCGAATGGAGTTGATGGCCGCCATCCAGGGACTGGAGGCCGCTCCGGTCGGTTCCAAAGTGGTCCTATACAGCGACAGCGGATATCTGGTCAACACCATGACCAAGAATTGGAAGAGGCGGGTGAACCATGACTTGTGGGGACAGCTTGATGCCCTATCAGGTTCCCGCAGCGTGGAATGGCGCTGGGTCCGCGGACACAACGGGGACCGGTGGAACGAAGCAGCCGACCGGCTGGCAGGATCTGCCATGAAACTCGCCGCTGACGGGAAATTTGACGAAGAATATGACGGAGAAGCTGGCCCAATGTCGTCTGGCCCTAAATCGAATGAAGAATCAAGTTCGCCTCAAGGCGATATTTTTGAATCAAACAAACCCGCCGATTCATTGACTCACTTGGACGATGAAGGCCGGGCCAAGATGGTGGACGTGGGAGCGAAGCCAATCACCGACCGGGAGGCGACGGCCAGGGGCCACGTGTCCGTCTTGCCGGACACGCTACGCTTGATTAAAGAAGGCCTCATGAAGAAGGGCGACGTCTTGACCATCGCCCAGTTGGCCGGAATCATGGGAGCAAAGCAAACATCAAACCTGATTCCCCTGTGCCATCCTCTGCCCATAAACAAGATAAATGTTGAACTTCAATTAGATGAAGAGCACCAAAGGATAGAGATTTCCGCCACTGTCAGCACATCCGCCAAGACCGGGGTGGAGATGGAGGCGCTTACCGCAGTCTCGATAGCGGCCCTGACCGTCTACGACATGGTAAAGGCGGTAGACCGGGGGGTTCGCATCGAGGCAATACGCTTAGTGCGAAAAACCGGCGGACAGAGCGGGGACATCAACCTAGAAGACTAAGAGGAAGATTAGACCGAAGACTCAGTAGAAGACTAAGCCAGTTGACGGCTTGGTTTTTCCAGCTCCCGGTAAATCAGACGTATGGCCTGGGACGCATAAGTAATGTAATCCTCGGCGGACAGTTCAAGCTCGGTCAACTCCTCAACGGTGTCCACGTCCCTCACCCCTTCCACCCCCGGCATCAATTGAAGGTCAAGCTCGCAAATCTCCCCTTCCGGAAGCACCACAACGCAACCCAAATCAGCGGACGCTCCCGGCAACGGCTCAAGCTCCATGGCCTGTAGCGACACCATGTTCATAAAGGCCGGGAATGGACGCAGTTGGGAAGCCAAATCCATCAGGACTTGGCGCAAATCGGCTGCGGCGTGCTCCAGCAACGCTTTGGGAGACAGATGAGGGTTCGGGCTTGGCTGGCTTTGGCTCACGCTCTCGGAAGACATAGCCGGTACATGATACAGCAGGAAGTCGAGTCACCAAAGCGGGTCCATAGCGCAGAAACTCCACCCAACCCCGCTGTCAATCGGCACCGCAGGCAATTGACACTCAAAGCTAGCCAGCATTAACATTATCCCTGCGGAACGAGACCTGGCGGCTGGCCGGTCTGTTCCTAGGTGGCACCGTAGCTCAGTGG
>DCAE01000109.1:67260-89154 GCA_002311385.1 Dehalococcoidia bacterium UBA1141
AACCCAGTCGGTGCCACCACTCCCCGAAACCACCTCAACCGCAACGCAATTCGATTTGGCCGTGTTATCAACGCCAAGCCATAAACGCAGATTGGAGCAAGTTCAAATATGTTAATCAGAATCTATACCGGCGGCGACGGTCAATCACACTTTGAGGACTTGGGCCTGCCGGATGCCGATGTACAACGCATCACCACCAAGTCGGGTGAAGACCTGGTATTCCGGCGCACCCCGGAAGACCGGCCCGCCGAGTGGCACAATCCCACAAGGAGGCAATACCTCATTGTGGTGAGCGGCCAGATGGAGGTCTCAGTGGCCGATGGCTCCGTCCGGCATTTCCAGACCGGGGACGTTTTGCTTGCCGAGGACATGACCGGCCAAGGCCATCTGACCAAGGCTGTCGGCGGACCTTGCACATCACTTTCAATGGGTATCCCGGACCTTTAGCCGTCTTTCGTTGCGCTGTCCATTGCTTTGGGTGTAATTAAACGGTCCCTTTAATAGCGCCCATGGCAAATTGGCATAAATGGCCGGGCCATGGGCGCAGTCCCCTTGGGATTTTGGCATTTTGTTCTCAAACCGGAGATTGCTTAAAACCAATCCAAACATGCCGCATCTAAGAAGCAGTTGCCCCAATTGTTGCCCCGATTAATGTAGCCACAGTCAATGGAGGCGAGCCATGAAGATTGTTGCCGTTCTCTATCCGGGCGGACCATCGGCGAAGGACACCCCGGAACTCTTGGGATGCGCAGAGAACGCCTTGGGGCTTCGTGAGATGGTGGAAGCTCGCGGCCATGAACTGGTCGCCTTGACCGATCCCGGCGCCGGACTAGACGCCCACCTGGCGGACGCTAACGTCGTTGTCGCCACACCTTTCTGGCCTGCATACATCACCAAAGAACGAATCGAAAAAGCCCCCAACCTACAGCTATTGCTGACTGCCGGTGTGGGCTCCGACCACTTCGACCTAGCGGCAGCGGCCGAGCACAACGTTACCGTGGCTGAGATTACCGGCAGTAACGTAGTTAGCGTGGCCGAACACGTCGTCATGCAGATGCTGGCCTTAGTCCGCAACTACATCCTAGCCTACAACGAAGTCATAGGCGGCGGCTGGGACATCGGTAAAATCGCGTCCCGTTCCCATGACCTGGAAGACAAGACCATTGGCATCCTGGGAATGGGACGCATCGGCCAACGAGTGGCGGCGCGCCTAAAGCCCTTCGACGTGCACACTTATTACTTCGATTCCCGCCGGTTGACCACCGCAGAGGAGCAGGTCCTGGGTGCCCGTTATTCGGGTTTTAACGCCCTCGTCAGTTCCGCCGATGTGCTTAGCATCAACATGCCTCTCACGCCGGCGACTCAGGAACTGTTCAATCGGGAGTTGCTCTATAGCATGAAAAAGGGCGCCTACTTGGTCAACACCGCTCGTGGGCGGATAGTGGAAACCGACGCCTTGGTGGAGGTGATGGAAGCCGGCCACCTGGCTGGATATGCTGGCGACGTGTGGTATCCCCAACCAGCGCCAGCCGAACATCCCTGGCGCAAGATGCCCAATCACGCAATGACGCCCCATGTATCGGGAACCACGTTGGAGGCCCAAAAGCGCTACGCCGACGGCGTGCGGGACTGCCTGATTAATTTCTTTGATGGCCGCCCCATAGACCGTGACTACATCATTGTGGAGGGTGGCAGGGTAACCAGTCCCAGCTACAGCTACGCTTACGAGACCTAGGAAACCGCAAGATTACGCTTCCTTAGACGCCTACACTCCCGGCTAGGCCGGACCATTAAATTTCTTGCTTTGACCAACTCCTGTAACCTGCTTCTGTAACTATTAACTTAGAGTTGGAACCGCACCTGTCGGTAACTGCATTTTCGGAAGGAGCCCAAATAATGTCAGAAGAGAACAAAGCGTCGTTCAAAAGATTCATCGATGAAGTCGTAAATAACAAGAACTTGGCGGTCATCGATGAATTGATCGACCCAGATTTGTTTGACCATAACGCGGCTCCCGATGCGCCGCCCGGCATCGAAGTGATGAAGCAATTTATGTCCGCCTTTGTTGCCGCCTTCCCAGACCTTCACTCGACCTTGGAGGACCTGGTTGCTGAAGGGGATTTGGTCGCAGGCCGGATGACCACCACCGGCACTCACCAAGGAGAGTTCATGGGTATTCCAGCCACCAACAAGAAGGTTACATTTTCTGAGACTCACATCGTCCGCATATCTAACGGCAAAGCGGTGGACCATTGGGGTATAAGCGACAACTTGAGTTTGATGCAGCAACTGGGCGTGATTCCTTCGGAGTAATCAAAGAATTGAACCAGCATTGTTCTCTTGTTAGAAGCAGGGACTGAAGGACTAGGATTCAAGGAGTGAGACTATGAGCGCTCGCAAACGCATCGACCCAGGTTGGACTTGGGACGACGATTTCAATATGTCCCAGGCCATAGAGATTGGCAACACAATCTACGTTTCCGGTCAGGTGTCCATGGACTCCGCTGGCAACGTGGTGGGGCCCGGCGATATGCAAGCTCAGACCAGGCAGGCGCTGGAGAACATTAAAACTGTTCTGGAATCAGCCGGTTCGTCCATGGCGGATGTGGTCAAGATTACCGTCTTCATGACGGATATCAGCCTGCTCCGCGACACCCACCAAGTGAGAGCGGAGTTCTTCCCAGACCCACCGCCAGCCAGTACCGGGATTGAAATAAGCGCCCTGGCATTTCCAGGACTTCTTATTGAGATAGAGGCCATTGCCGTAAAATCCTAGACTTGTATCCCTGGCAATAAGGCCCAAGCCAGTGCAGGTATAATGAAAACCGGGGCCTGAAATGTGGCCCCGGTTTTTGATATAACGACCGCTGAGCTGAATCATAACCTCATTATTGAGGCAAATATTCCACGGTTAGAACCGGCCGGTTCTAACCGGTTGCATTCTCTCTGCTGTCGAACCTCTTGCTGGTCTGGGTTGACGATTCATTTCCCAACAGCAACCACCCGAAATTGGCTGCCGGGTCGTCAAGCCATGACTGAACATCGGCCACCATCTCTTCCGTTGAACTCCAGGTGTAATGGCCAGTGCCGCCAATCTCTTGGGTAGAAGAAGCCGTCGTCAAGAAATCGCCGCCTTGATTTTCCCACTCGCCAGACTCGAAAAATGTGTGTACCCAAGTGGCGTCTCCGGTAACAGCGGCGATGCCAACACCCTCGTTGCTCCTAGCGTCGGACTCTCCCTCACCCCAGTCTGACAGCAGGCGATGCAGACCAATCTCCTGAAGGCTAGCCTGGGTCTCGGGCATGTTTAGGGTCAAAGCCACTACAGTTACCGTGGCCCCCGCCGGGATGGCGCTGGCAACGTCAAAGGCCAAGAAAGCCCTTCTGGCCGAACCGGTTCCGGTGTTTCCCGCGAATAGATGTTGTCCCGAACCATTACTGGCGATGTTTGCGGATGTTTCGTACAGAGTATTGTCCTTGCTTGGGCTCAGGTCCACGGAATTGCTCCCTTCCCCCGTCTCGGGCTCCTGCGTAGCTGGAACATCCGTGGGACGAGGAGCGACGGTGCTTGTTGGCTCCGGTGTCGAGGTAGCTTGAGGCTGAGCAAAGGTTGGCGCCACGGTAGGACTAGGCGCTTGGGTCTTGGTCGGCGCCGGAAACTCCGTGGCCCTGGCTGTCGAACTGGGAACCGAAGTGGGTGACGGCGTAGCCGCAGCAGTGGGCGCCAAGGTGGGCGTGGTTTCCGAAGCAATAGTCGGAACCGGCGTAGCCGCAGCGATGGTTGCCGGAACCGCAGTGGGCGCGGATGTTGCCGAAGCACCACACGCGACTGCCAATAGAATGACCACGACTGCTAGCCCAGGTGCTAAACGGCTCCCGCATATCAATGCCATGAAAAACCGACCCATAAGTTACCTCTCATTAATACGAAACAATCCCGTCGAGATTCGTCTTTCTACCTAATAAATTAAACGTCCGATTAAATCGGAAAGCCCACCGGTACAGCTCCTGCCCTGGCGCGATGATATACTTAGCTTCATTGTCCATTCGGTTTCGCGCCTAGCATTCCAAGGAGAAATTGTACATGCAAAACAGCGGAGTCCGGCTCACCGAACTGTCCCATTCCGCAGGTTGAGCCGGAAAGCTTAGCTTGGAGGACCTAGTTCAGGTCCTAAGTAAAATAAACATGCCCACGCATCGTGACCTCCTAGTAGGAACAGAAACCAGCGACGATGCGGCGGTATATCGGCTAAACGATGATACGGCGTTGATACTGACCGTAGATTTCTTTACGCCTATCACGGATGATCCCGTGGAGTTTGGGTCTATCGCCGCCGCCAATTCCCTCAGCGACGTTTATGCCATGGGAGGCAAACCCCTGCTGGCCATGAACGTCGTAGGTTTCCCCGCTGATTTGGTGCAGGATATGCTGGCCGACGTGCTAAAAGCCGGGTATGCCAAGGCGGCGGAGGCCGATTGCTTGATAGTGGGCGGTCACACCATTGACGACCCTGAGCCCAAGTACGGACTGTCCGTGGTTGGCATCGTGGAACCGGGCAAGCAAATCACCAATGCCGGGGCTAAACCGGGGGATGTGTTGGTTCTAACCAAGCCCATCGGCACCGGCATCATTACCACCGGCTGCAAGCAGAGCAAGACCCCGGCGGAGGTGCTGCGGGTAGCGGTGGAAACCATGGCGACTTTGAACCGGGCCGCCGCCGAGGCGATGGTTAAAGTGGGCGTCAATGCTTGCACCGACATCACCGGCTTCGGTCTGATGGGTCATCTGAGGTCCTTGGTCAGAGGAAGCAAGGTATCCGCCAATATTCGGTTTAGGGATGTGCCGGTGTTGCCTGGAACGTGGGATCTACTTAACCAGGGCATAGTGCCCGGCGGAACTTACCGCAATCTACAGAGCGTGTCCGATTCGGTACATTGGGACCAAGACCTCACCCAAGAGCAACGGTTGCTGATGTGCGATGCGCAAACCTCAGGAGGCCTTCTGATTTCGGTGCCCCCAGAGCGATTGGACATGTTGTTGTCGGAACTGGAGGCCGCCGGAGTAGCCACCCGGGCAGTGGTGGGCGGAATAGCTGAAAGCAATCCCGGCCAGATTCATGCCAGCGTTTGATTCTGGCGGGAACTCGATTGACACCGTTTTAGCCGAAAGCTAAGATTGACACCCGGCTCTTTGGGCCAAACAGCCCGACAGGCGGAATTGAAGTTCCCGAATCGTCTTTTGAAGAATTCCGTGTTGGTATTATCAGTCGCCAACTAAAAATGTACCGAGGCAGAAATTGAAGCGTCCAGACCAGATTAAAACCGCACCCGAGCAACCCCCCGGCAGCCGGGTGCCGCCAGGCCAGTTTCTCACCGACAAGTTTCCGGTATTAACCTACGGCAGCGAACCCAAGATAGATATCGAGTCGTGGAAACTCCGGATTTTCGGGTTGGTGAACCAGGAAAAAGAATTGAATTGGGCCCAGTTCTCGGACTTGAAGTGGGAAACCGTGGATGCGGATTTCCACTGCGTCACTCAGTGGAGCGCCCTCAACCAAACCTGGGAAGGAGTGGCCTTCTCGCAGGTATTGTCTTTGGCCCAACCGGATGCCAGTGCCCGATTTGTGATGGTGCACTGCTACGGCGGTTACACCACCAACCTTCAGTTGGATTTGGCCTTGGAAGAGGGGCTGTTCGCTCATAAGCACATGGGAGAGCCCCTGGGGATGAGCCACGGCTGGCCCTTGCGGCTCGTCGTGCCTTCCCGCTACGGGTGGAAGAGCGCCAAGTGGGTAAATGGCATAGAGTTGATTGCGGATGACGCTCCGGGTTTCTGGGAACTCCGTGGGTATCACAATGACGGCGATCCCTGGAAGGAAGAACGGTTCTGGCCTGAGCTTATGCAGTAGCCCGGAATTTCTTCAGGAACTGGGCGGTCTAGAGGAAGAAGCGAGATTGATTGGGAGCAAGCTATTACATGCTCCCAATTTACTTTAGGGGGTATCACTACCCAGCAGCAGCGGCTCCGCGATGCTAGATTAGTATTGCCAGTATCAACAAGATGTCGGGATATTCTCCCTTCTGGAATCTTCGTCAGGCGGCTTCCACTTCCTTATTAAGCCTTTTCGCTGGCGCGGACTTGATTTTCAGTCCCGCATTAGCGTCAATCTTGGTTTCCACTACGTCCTGATGGTAGCCACACTGCATGCAGGTAAAGTATTTACCGTATTGGTCTCCGGATAGATAAAAATCTCCCCGGCATTTCGGGCAGCCTTTAAATTTGATCATAGCCAACCCACCTCCTAACCCGCCAAAATCCTTAGCGGTATCGATTATCGGTCGTCTCCCATTACCCGATTATTACCTACATGTCTTAGCATCGATTCACGAGGATTCTCGCTAGTCCTGGTTGCAATTTGATTAGCAGCGAGACCGATATATACACAAAGAATAAGAGTAAGGTTGACACGACTCGTATCAAGAAATATCATTTAACTTGAATTAGATCAAGTCACTCGGAGCGCAACTGTCGAGTCAACGCTACCGACGAGTCAATCAGCCTGAATAGTTTTGGAGACAATGGATGTATTTAAGGCAACGGTCGAATGTGGATGAAGGAACAACAGTCCCTTCTCGCCCGCTGCCCGGCAGACCTGAGCACACTTCGTTGATTAAATCGCCGGGGATTAAATCGCCGGGGATCAAATCACCGGGGATCAAATCACCGGCAAAAACCAACACGAAACCGGCTGCTACGCCGGAACCGGGCAATAATCCGGACCAAGAAATGGATCCGGCTACCGGAATTGAGGGCGTATACATCATCAGTGTAGCCGCCCGAATATTGGAAATGCACCCTCAAACCCTGCGTAAGTACGAAAGGTTGGGGCTGATTAACCCGGGCCGCACTTTGGGGATGCTCCGGTTATACTCCATAGAGGACATCCGAAAAGTGCGGTTGATTCAACGCCTTAGCGAAATGGGCCTCAACCTGGCCGGGATAGAATTCGCCTTGGGCACCGCGGATAACCTGCAGTTGTTGAACCGGCGTTTGCAGGCTTTAGCCGAAGATGATGACTCTAGGCAGGCCATTGAGTCCGAGATAAACGCCCTTCTTCGCAGCCTAAGCCTCTCTTTTGATGATTAGCTGGTGAAGATTAGCTTGTTAAGATTAGCCGCTGAGGATTGGCTGGAAATTGGCCCAACGATAACCAATTCCTTCCTGATTCTCAGTGTCATTATCAGAGTCAGCAAACCGAATCTTGGAATCCCGAATCTATACATGGGAATACTTAGATGACTACGGAATCCAACGAACCATCTCACGACGAAAACCAAAACCCGGCGGACGAGGAGACTAGCACGAACATCGAGATGCCCACCAACCTGACCATCGAAGAACAAGTGATGTTTTTGCGCGACGCCCTTGACGCATCGCGAAAGGAATTGGACCAAAGCCTGGATGCCGCTCAGCGGACTCAAGCCGATTTGGTCAACTACAAGCGTCGCACCGACGACGAACGCATCGAACATGGCAAATACTCCAATTCCCGGCTCATCGGAAAAATATTGCCGGTCATGGAGGAATTGGACCTTGCCGTGAGCCACGCTGGAGAAGGTGGTCCCAACGACTCGTGGTTGGAAGGGGTTAAACTGATACAGCGCAAGCTGTCCAACCTCCTTCAGTCAGAAGGCGTTCAGGAAATAGAAACCGTGGGAATCCTATTCAACCCAGTAGAACAC
This sequence comes from Dehalococcoidia bacterium UBA1141, assembly GCA_002311385.1. GTDB lineage: Bacteria > Chloroflexota > Dehalococcoidia > Lucifugimonadales > UBA3495 > UBA1141. The sequence goes on from DCAE01000109.1 coordinate 75,004, forward strand.
GAGGCTTTGGGCACAGAGCCAACGGCAGAGTACCCACCGGGTTACATCACCCAAGCGATTCGACCGGGTTTTCGACTATATGACCGTGTGGTCCAACCCGCTCAGGTGATGGTGGCGCGGGAGCCGGACGGCCAAGGTTAAAATAACACCGGGGCTGGAAATCACCCGGAAGACCAGCAATTTCAAAGGCAGAGCATTACCGGGACTGAAAATCACCCGGTAGAGAAGCAATTTCAAAGGAGATCAGACATGGCGAAAGTCTTGGGTATAGATTTAGGAACTACAAATTCGGTTGCGGCGGTGATTGACGCTGGCGAGCCGATCATTGTTGAAAACGCAGAGGGCGGTCGACTGACCCCTTCGGTGGTTGCGGTAAACGCACGCTCCGGAGAGCGGTATGTGGGTCAGGTGGCCAAGAGACAGGCGGTCACCAACCCGGAAAACACCCTCTTTTCAGTAAAACGGCTGATGGGTCGCAAGTTTCAAGACGCGGAAGTTCAAAACTCCATCAATAAGTTGCCCTATAAAATCGTAAGCGGGACCAATGGCGATGCCTATGTTGAGATGGCTGGGGAAAGCTTCGCTCCTCCTCAAGTCTCGTCATTTGTGCTGCAAAAGATTAAGCAAGACGCTGAGGCCAAACTGGGAGAAAAAATCACCCAGGCGGTAATAACCGTGCCAGCGTATTTCAACGACACCCAGCGCCAAGCCACCAAGGATGCTGGCACCATTGCCGGGATGGAAGTCCTCCGCATCATCAATGAACCCACCGCTTGCTCCCTGGCCTACGGCATAGATAAGACCAAGACCGAGGCTAAAGTGGCAGTATTCGACTTGGGCGGAGGCACTTTCGATATCACAATCCTGGAAATGGGGGATGGGGTTTTCGAGGTTAAATCCACCAACGGCGATACCTTCTTGGGCGGGGACGACTTCGACCAAGCAATCCTAGATTGGCTCATCCAAGAATTCCGCCAAGAGACCGGAATCGACCTGACGAATGACCGCATGGCATTGCAACGCCTCCGGGACGCTGCCGAAAGGGCGAAGGTAGAACTTTCCAGTGTGTTGGAAACTGAGATTAACCTGCCGTTCATCACGGCAGACTCCAGCGGCCCACAGCACTTGGTGAAACCGCTAAGCAGAGCGCGCTTGGAGCAACTTGTTGGCGACCTGATTAACCGAACGGAAGGTCCTTGCTTACAGGCAATCAGCGACTCCGGTTTGAGCACAGATACCTTAGACGACGTTATCTTGGTTGGAGGCATGACACGCATGCCCGCGGTTCAAGAAAAGGTGAAGCAGCTCTTTGGAAAGGAACCTAGCCACAGCGTAAACCCCGATGAGGCTGTGGCCTTGGGCGCCGCAATACAAGCGGGTGTTCTCTCAGGAGAGGTGGACGACATCGTATTGGTGGACGTGACGCCATTGACCCTGGGCTTGGAGACGTTAGGCGGGGTTTTGACCACCCTGATTTCCCGGAACACGGCCATACCCACCGAAAAGACGGAGACCTTCACCACGGCCGCCGACGGCCAGACCAGTGTGGACATCCATGTGCTCCAAGGTGAGAGGCCCATGGCCGGAGATAATAAATCCATCGGTCGGTTCATGCTCGATGGATTGCTCCCCGCTCCCAGAGGGGCACCTCAGATTGAAGTTAAATTCGATATCAACCGGGACGGTATCCTATCGGTATCCGCCCGGGACAAGGGCACCGGCAAAGAACAGAAAATCGTCATCCAATCTGGCTCCGGTTTGGCCAAAGATGAAATCGAGCGCATGGTGGATGATGCCCGTACCCACGAATCGGAAGACCAACAGAGACGAGCCGAGGTTGAAACCAGGAACCAGGCTGACGCCTTGGTCTTCACCACCGAAAAGATGCTGCAGGAGCACGCCGACAAGGTGCCGGAAGACTTGAAGGTAGAAGTAGAGGCAAAGGTCGCCACTCTGAAGGCAGCTATGGCTGCCAACAACCTTGCGGAAATCCAACCCGCCGTGGCCGACCTAAATACTGCGGTGCAGCAGTTGGGCCAAGCGGTTTACAGCCAAGCCGGTGACCCGGCTCAGCCCGGTGCCGATCCCTTTGGTGGAGCAACGTTCGACGACGGTGGTGAAGGAGGCCCCGCTGGCGGTGACACTACCAGCGGTGAGCCAGGTGCCGGTGAGTCAGGTGACGGTGGACCGAGCAATGACCAAGAAGGCGGCGATACCGTGGAAGGGGAATTCAGAGAGGTCTAAACTCAGATATCCCACGATTACGAATAAACGATGGAGTCTGTTATAATGACTTCACAACCGCAGAAACCTTCCCATACCTGCCATCCTAATTCCCGTGGTTAAAGCAGTTGGAGAGTAAATGAGCGCTCAGCAAGAACATGCCGACCAAGAGGTAATGGGCAACGACGACGATGTGGTGGTTCAAGAGTGGGTGATAGAGGGGATAGACGAAAAACTCACACCTCTTCAATATCATTATCTAAGTCTATTGCAGCGACTTACTTCGGTTAAGAACAGCTACCAGACTGACCCCGAATTTGAAAGTTGGATTATGTCCGGCATCAACAAGGCAATCTATTCCACGTTGCGAGATTGCATCGAAGCCAACATTGGTGACTCCGCCAAAGAGTTGCTCCGCCAAGAGCACCAAGTCAACTAAGACTGGCTTCGGGTTCAGTGGGGTGTGTTAAGAGTGAAATAATCGGGCAGTAAAACTGCCCGATTATTCGTGCCGCAAACAAGACTGCCCTTCTAACAGTCCAAATCTGCGCCCTAGGCAAGCGCCTAAGATTTGGCAATGAGACCCGATACATGGGTCATCATTGTATGGCTCTTGCCGGCTGTGCTTGCTCCATCAGATCATCGTTCCAATCCCCTGTCACGCTCACGTGAGCAGCCGTCCCGAGCATTATGGCGTCTATCGAAACGTGGCTGAGGTACACGTGCAGAACGGAGCCGCCTGAACTCATAGAGCATCGCCACAGAGTTCCTCCCAGATAACAAAGTAAGAATGTGAATATCATCACATTATCTGTCTCGTTGGGGAAATTCCGGATGGACCGTTGTTGCTTTGCCACATGGCCCATTGTTAGTGGGCCACGTGATGAAATAGATCAATTGAGAGCTTAAACACATGCTTCAGCGGTAAAATGTCAGTTATCCCCTGAAGCAAAACACTCGTAGCGAAACGCCCTACATCGCCACCAACCAACAGACACCGGTCAGGAACCCATGGGCTTAGTGACAGCATCGAAGGTCCCTGGGAGTAAATCTACCCACTAAGCCCATGAGTTGGAAAAATTTTCTCTTTGACCTGCAATCGTGTTTCTTCGGCATGACGGCGGGCGTCGTTGTAAACGTTTGTCGGGACTTCCGGCGCAGCATCGTCCCGCAAGCGGGTTACTCCGTGCTGGGCGGCGAATGAATCGGGTATGCGGTCCGGCCAGTCCTGCTCCACCATAACCCCATAGGCCAAGGTCCAAGCCCTAGCCACGGCCATCAAATCGTAGCCACCACCGCCCAAAGCCAACCACGGCACCCCCAACTTGGCAAATTGCCGAATCGCCTCCTCATATCCTCGGGTGGTGAGTTGAAGGTGGGTTAGAGGATCGCTGTGGTAGCTGTCGATGCCCAACTGGCTGACCAATACGTCGGGTGCAAAGGCTTGCAGCAGCGACGGCACGATGTCGTAAAAGGCCTCCAGGTAAATCTCGTCGCCTGTGTAGGGGTAAAGGGGCAGGTTTACCGAATAACCGGTGCCCTTGCCAACGCCAATATCCGACACAAACCCGGTCCCTGGGAACAGGTACTGACCCGACTCGTGAATCGAGATGGTCAAGACTTGATCATCATCGAAGAAGGCTTCCTGAACACCATCGCCGTGGTGGGCATCAATGTCAACGTAAGCCACCCGCAACCCCTGCTGCCTGAAGTATTTGATGGCCAAGGCCGGGTCGTTGAATACACAAAATCCCGAGGCATGATTGGCGGCGGCGTGGTGCAGTCCGCCGGAGATACTGAAAGCCACATCCACTTGGCGGTTGACTAGCATTTCGGCGGCCACCAGCGTGGCGCCGGTGCTCAATGCCGCAGCTTCGTACATGCCCGGGTAGATGGGATTGTCGCCTTGGTTGGCAAAGTTATAAGCAACAGGATCGATGCCGCCGGTGCCGGAACTGAATGCCCGAACCGCTGTGATGTAGTCCTTTGTATGGAGCCATTCCAACTCCTCATCCGTGGCGGCACGGGGCAAGACCAAAGACGAAGACTCACTGTCAAAAGCACCGTAGGCCTGCAACAGGTCGAAGGTATATTGAAGCCGGACCGGGCGCATGGGATGGCCGTCTCGCAACTCGTGTCGAGACAGGGATTCTTCATATAGAAAAGCGGCCTTTCTCATCAAATTACCTACGGACAGTGGGATTAGCTTCGGGACGATTGGCTTATCTCCGGGGCATTGGGATTGGCTTCGGGCCAAAAGGCGAGTCTATGTAATTTCCCGGAACCGGTCAAGAACCGCCGACCCTGCCTGGATATCCGGCTATACCGCCGGTTGCTTTAGTCAAAAGTTCGCGTCTAATCAAAGCGGCTCTGCGGCGCATATGTTATGTCTACGAGGCCAAAAATCCCAAAATCCGCAAATATTGCATGTATTCACTTCCATAGATAATCGAGTATATTGCCCACTCAGCAATTGGAAATTCGGGGCTGATAGGGGTGGATTGGGCGGGGTGGACGCTCCCTTGGCGGGAGTCAGCCAAAACGAAAACTAGCCAATCGCTTTTATTAGACCAACTAATATTAAGCCAACTAATATCAAGAGGGTAAACAGCGAGGAATATCCTCGCTGAAGCCGGACCCAAGGGGGCGGCTGTTGATTCAACAGTCTGCAAACCGGCTCATAGGAAGATAGGAGTTCTGAGATGCTGAACGGATTCAACGCGTCCCTCGAGGAAAAACTGAAGATGGCCGAGCAAGCGGAGCAGGAGGTTTCCAGGCTACAGCCTCTGGCCTCGGAAGCGCCCACCCTTCGAGCCGAAAAAATCAAGGCCCAGAAATCGGCAGAGCGTCACCGAGCCAAGGAAACCGCCATGGAGCAAGCTCGGGAAGCGGCCCGCGCCGCCACCGATAGCCAATCTCAGGTGCCGGAGTTGCTGGGCAACGCCGCTAGGGCAGTCAATGAGCTCTACGTAATCCTGAAGGAAGTGGAAGCCAGACGCCAAAACGCCATGCATGCATTGGCCTTGGCTGACCGGGTTGACTACGAGATTGAACTGGAAGACGGAGAAGAGCACGAACGCTCCTTGGACCGTGACCCCAGAGGCCTGGCTTACGCACTGGCAGGGCGCCACGGCGACTCCAGAGTGGTCAAGCTCTTGGACGAACTCCAGCCGGGATTTGGCTTGTTGTCGGGCTGTAACATGGACGATCCGCTTTACCGGGACGTCGCTAATTTCGTGGTCGGTCGGGTTACGCCCGCTCAACCGCCCCAAGCCGCCGCTGGCAAAAAGACCGGTGTGCTTCCCCCGCAACCCAAAATCCAGCCCCAACCTCAGGACGTACCTCAAGTTGAGGAAGCTCCGGCTATCCCGGCTATCCCAGCATTCTTGGCCAATGTTGAATAGGCCAGTTCTCGCAAACTTCCATTTCTAAACAGCAATTATTCGGCGATTAGCCAACTCCCCTGCCGGTGGCTGGTAAACCAGCCACCGGTTTTTTTATGAGTCTCGTTCTCCCGCTAAACTTCCGTCTCAATTTCTGTCTCAATTTCCGTCTCAATCTCCGTCTCAATCTCCGTCACTTTCGTCACAGAAGATTAGTTCGGCTCGCCATATTGACGGCATATTGGCCCCGGTATAGACTCCCAATGCCCCAACGCCCTGCATTCCCAGCCCAATATGTTTAGGAGCAAAAGCATGAAACTCGGCCTGTACAGTTCCATCGCCAGCCCTCCCCGCGGTGAGAACCTTGACCGGTGCGTGGATGAAGTGATCGAGGAAGCCAGGCTTGCCGAAGAAGCCGGTTTCGATTCCTGTTTCTTCGGTGAGCACCACCAAGACAAGGATGGCTTCCTACCATCGCCTTTGATTGTGGCAACTGCCGTGGCCGCCAATACCAGCACCCTCCGCGTGGGTACCTCCGTGGTTTTGTTGCCTCTGCACAATCCGTTGCAAGTTGCAGAGGACGTTCTAACTCTGGACATAGTTTCCAAAGGCCGGGTCACATTGGGCGTTGGCTTGGGCTATCAGCCAGCCGACTTCCAGGCCTTTGATATCGCCATTGAAGAACGGGTCAGCCGCTTGGAAGAGGGTGTCGCCGTGATTCGCGGGTGTTGGTCCAACCAGCCATTTTCCTTCCACGGCAAGCACTATCAGTTGGACAACATCCACGTACAACCCGCCCCATATCAAAAGCCGGCGCCACCCCTGTGGATTGGAGCCAGCAACCCGCCGGGAGCACGCCGGGCCGGTGCCTTGGCCGACGGGTTTGTTTCCACCCCCAGCACCGGTCTAACAGACACTACTGCTCTGGTTGATAGCTACCGGGATGCAGCGTCAGCAGCCGGCAAGGAAGCCAACGTGATCCTGATGCGAGACGCCTGGGTTGCATCAAGCCGCGCGGAAGCTGAAAGGGTTTATGGGCCCGAGGTCATGGACGCCTACAAATACTACTGGAAGAACGGTCTTCCGGAATTTAAGAGCTTCAAGACCGAGGCGGAATTGACCCTGGACAACATTGCCAAAGACCGCCTAATCATGGGTGATCCGGAAGAATGCGTCAGTGAGTTTCGCCGCTGGAGCGATGCCACGGGAGCCGAAATCTGCTTGCTTAGACTACGCCATGCCCACTCCGGCGGTCCGCCCCATTCGGAAATCATGAAGGCCATCACCCTGTTCGGAGACCGGGTGGTCCCGTACCTGTAAATAACGACTCAGGCACAGGGACGGTGCTAAATCCCCCTGTATCCACCTTTGAAAAGGGGGGTTTGCGCAAGTTTATGGAGTTCGTAAGTCTTTCTATTGCCGGACTGTACATTTCGTCGTCAGTAAACATGAATCAAAAAGAGGTGCAAGAATGACCAAGTTGGCGGACTATTCCAATAAATACCAGTCCATCCGCATGGATAGGCAAGACGGCATCCTGGAGATTACATTCCATACCAACGGAGGCCCGTTACAGTGGGGTGGAGTCCCCCATGAGGAGTTCCCTCGGGCTTTCTACGACATCGGCAGCGATACCGAGAATCGAGTAATAATCTTAACCGGTACGGGCGACGCTTTCTCCGGCCCGGCGGGTACCCCGGCGTCGGTACCTAAAAGGGCGCCAGCCCAGTGGGACAGCACCTATTGGGAAGGTAAGCACCTTCTTTGGAACCTGCTGGACATTGAGGTGCCAATGATTAGCGCCATAAATGGCCCGGCTCTGCGGCACGGGGAAATCCCTCTCCTGTGCGACATCGTCTTGGCATCGGAAAGCGCCACCTTCCAAGACTCGGGCCACTTTATCAACGGATTGGTGCCGGGCGATGGAATGCACATCGTGATGCCCATGTTGCTCGGTCTGAACCGGGGCCGGTATTTTCTGTTGACTGGGCAAACTATAGACTCGGGCAAGGCCTTGGAGCTGGGACTAGTTAGCGAAGTGTTGCCCAGTCAAGAACTGCTGCCTAGGGCAAGGGAGCTGGCTGTCCAGTTGGCTCAGCAGTCCGATTTAGTGCTTCGTTACACCAGGGTTTCCCTGACTCAGTACATCAAGCGCATGCTCCACGACATTCTAGGTTATGGCCTGGCATTGGAGGGGCTAGGGTCGGCGGACAGCTTGATGAGACAGGGTTAGCATTGATGATTTACCGATATTCGGATGGGCGCGCGAGTCTGGGCATCACCGTTGCAGGGTTGTATTATGCCGCCATATCTGTCAACATATTTTTATGAAGATAGGGGCTTTCCAGATTCACGAGCCTGTCCCCGAATTGAAGGACCCACACGTATTCGCCATGGTTCGGCCATGGGTTGATGTTGGCAGCGTTGGCACACTCACCCTCAACCGGCTGGAGCGCTACCTGGGATCCAAAGAACTGGGCAAGCTAGAGCGTCCGGGGGAATTTTTCGATTTCACCCGGTACCGTCCCACCATGCGCTTGGTGCAGGGAGAGCGAGAAGTCAAGATTCCCAACAGCATCATTCGCTACGCACAGACGGAGGATGGCCCAGATTACCTGTTCTTCCACCTTCTTGAGCCCCACTCCAACGGGGAAGATTACACCGATTCCCTGCTGGAAGTGGTCAATCATTTCAACATAAAGCGCTATTGCCGGATTGGGGCCATGTACGATGCCGTGCCCCACACGCGGCCCTTGCTGGTGACTGGCACTCTGGGTGATGTCCAGATGAACCGTGAAGTACCCAACTTCAAGGTCCGCAAGAGCACATATCAAGGACCCACTACAATCATGAATTTGCTTTCGGAAGGCATCGAGAAATCCGATATTGAGTCCATAAACTTCATGGTCCACCTGCCCCAGTACGTTCAACTTGAAGAGGACTACGCTGGCACGTCCCGGATGATTGAAGTCCTATCCTCGGTCTACGATTCCATACCCCAAGACTTGGCTCCCACCGGCCGCGGGCAAAGGCAGTACCGTGACTTGAGCGCCAGCTTGGAGAAAAACACTGAGCTCAAAGACCTTATCAAACAGATGGAAGCGTATTACGACGCTCAGTTGGATGCGGAAGACACCCCCAAAGAAGAGTCTGTCCCAACGGCAACATTGTCACCGGAAATCGAGCGCTTCCTCTCCGAACTCGGTGAGCGCTTTGACGGCGACGAAGAGAAATAGCGCCGCTGACGGAGTCTCCTGCCTCACTGTTCCCGATTGCTGTTCCCGATCCCTGTCCCCAATTACTTCCCCTCTGATTCACCAAACGGACTCCGCTATCCAACTACTATTGAGCGAGGCAACCATTGACTCTTGTCGATTTTATTAAGCAATCCCTACAACAGCATTACCAGGCTATGGCCCGTACGGTTGACGGCCTATCTCAGAATGAAGTCTCTTGGGCGCCCAGCAACGAGGCCATGTCCATAGGCTTCCTGGCCTGGCATTACGCACGAACTCTAGACCGCTGGATCAATTCCAGGGTTTTGGACAAGCCGCAAATCTGGAATCAAAATATGGCTGAAAGATTTTATCGCCTGCCTGCCGACCCCAACGACTCAGGGTACAATTTCACCGGCCAGCAGGTGTCGGAATTTCAGTCTCCATCCGCCGCAGTTTTACTGGAGTACGCCCTAGCGGCGAAGAACCTAACCATGGACTTTCTGGACACGCAGAACGATGATGACTTGGAAAATGTCATCCTACCCAACCCCCGAGGCGGTCAAATCAACTTGGCCACGATGTTCCAGCAACTGATTTGGGAATGCAACCAACACGGCGGCCAGATGGCCTACATCCGAGGGCTGCAGAAGGGAATAGAGGAGCCCGGCTACTCCGGCGGAATGTTGGAGGCCAGAGCGAAAGATGCCGGATAAACAATTGCTCCTCATGGTCCAAGCCACCTGCGCTTCCGAGCATCTAGATGCATTCACCACGTGGTACAACAGCCACCTACCCAATCTTCTGCGAATCCCCGGTTATCTATGGGCCCAGCGCTATATGGGATTGGATGAAGAGAACCGTTACACGGCCCTTTACGGCATCCGCAGCCAGGACGACCTGTCCAACCTGCTCCACTGGGATGGTCCCAACCTGCACTCCATTGCGGCCAGCGAATTCGCAAATTGGCAGAAGTTGAAGGGAATGACCAAGGGCGTGGGCAACGTATATGAGCAAATCAGCGGCAGCCCTCTCAGGAACCCGCTGCTCCTGTCCGACCGGCCTATCAGCATAGTAACGGCCGATGTGGACCCGGAGCATGAAGAGGAGTGGGACCGATGGTATACCGAGTCCCACGTGCCGAATTTGTTGAGGATTCCCGGGTACGTTATAGCGGCTCGGTTCCGCTTGTTGGAACATCCGGCATTGGCGGCCTTTAACACCGGGCCCAAATACCTGGCCCTCTACGAATGTGAAAGCGAAGAGATTTTGGACACACTTAGGTTGACCGAAGACATGCACCCGGAGGCGCGGGCCGAATTGCAACGTTGGCAAGACTACGGGGCAGTTCACGCCACCAACTTTGGTTGGGGTTTCCACCGGCTGATTTCCAAGCACTTCAAGTGGCGGGATAGCTAGCCCAATTTCTACACTGTATCCGCTATCCGATTCCCCCCAGCTCAAACTCACCATCCGTATTGCTGCTCTTTCTCGGCGTATGCTAGACTTCTTAGGCGTAGCAGAATCCGTAATTTCCGCCCCGCAGCTATGGAGATTTGCGCCTATCGGCAAAGAAATACCCCAAGAAGCGGCGAGACAAATTAGCAAATCCAGACAAGGACTTAGAAAGCAATAACAATGACTTCAGACGGTAAAAAGGGAACGATATTTTCGGGGATGCGGCCCACTGGTAAGCTCCACTTGGGAAACTACATGGGAGCCTTGGAAAATTGGGTTACGCTGCAAAATGATTACAACTGCATCTACTGCGCAGTGGACATTCATGCGCTGACTACACTGGATGGCGCAACCGATGTCGCCGAGATTAAGCCCAACATCCATGACATGATTCTAGACTGGTTGGCGGCCGGGATAGACCCGGAGGAAAGCCTGGTATTCGTCCAGTCCAGTGTGCCGGAAGTCATGACCCTCCATACCCTTTTGAGCATGGTAACGCCATTGGGCTGGTTGCTGAGGGTGCCCACCTTCAAAGAAAAAGTCCGTCAGATGGACGAGACCGAGGAGAGCGTCAATTACGGACTAGTAGGCTACCCGGTGCTACAGACCGCCGACATCATCCTTTACAAGGCGGATACGGTGCCAGTGGGCAAAGACCAAGTCCCTCACCTGGAACTCGCCAGGGAGATTGTCCGCAGGTTCAACAATCACTACGGAGAGACCTTCCCCGAGCCCCAAGCCAAGCTCACCGAAGACGCTCTGATTGTTGGTCTAGACGGTCAGAACAAGATGAGCAAGTCCCTGGACAATCACCTGGAGTTGGCTGACTCTCCCGAGGAAACAGCCAAGCGGGTGGCCACTGCCTTCACCGACCCGCAAAGGCTGCGGAGGGCGGACCCTGGCCGACCGGAAGTCTGCAACGTCTACTCCCTGCACAAGACTTTCAGTCCGGCCGGTGATATTGCCACGATTCATGAGGAGTGCACCACGGCCGCTCGCGGTTGCGTCGATTGCAAACGCCACTTGGCGGCCAGCATCAACAACTACTTGGAGTCCTTTCGGGAGCGCCGACGAGAATTTGAATCCCGTCCCAGCTATGTCCAGGACGTATTAGAGGACGGAGCCAAGAAGGCACAGGCTATCGCCCAGAAGACGATCCAGGAGGTCTACGAAAAGATGGGGCTAGCCTAGAGCTCAGCTACTCACTCAACTTTGGCTTCACCGACTCCATGAATAAATCCATGGAGTCCTTTAATTGTTGCAGGTTATGGCAACCGTTGAAGTTGATCTGAAAGTCCTCCACACCGGCTTCTTGGCGGTACCGTTGCAGGTCTTCAACCACTTGATCCGGGGTTCCATGGCCCGTGGGCCGCTCAGCACTCGGACTGTCACCAGTGACTTCGCTGAAATTCACCCGAAAGCTCATACGGGTTCTCGGCACGTCCCGGCGGCCAATCTTTTCGCAAGCCTGACTCAGATAAGCATTAAGCTTTATCAGGTCTTCCAAGGGCGTTGGCGTGGGCTGCCAAACCTGTGCGAATGCGGCAGCTCGGCGCAGCGAGGGTCGGCTTGAACCCCCTATCCAGATTGGCGGATGAGGCTGTTGTATCGGCTTGGGACTGATGTGCATATTCTCAAAGTCGAAAAACCGGCCATGAAAGCTGGTCTCACCGGGAGACCAGCAGGCTTGCCACAGCCGGAGGTATTCATCAGTGCGGGCGCCTCTCTCCTGAAATGGCACCCCCAACGCAGCAAACTCGGCCTCATTCCAGCCTGAACCGACCCCTGCTATCACACGCCCTCCAGACATCTGGTCAAGGGTGGCAATCATCTTGGCCGTGGCGATTGGATTGCGGTAGGGCATTATCAGTACTGAAACCCCCAAGCGGATGCGGGTTGTGCGGGCTGCGATGTAGGAGAGGACAATCAGCGGGTCGAAGGTATTGGCCCAAGAATCCACGATGCGGGCTGGGCCGCCCACGATTATGTGGTCATTCACCAGCACAGCGTCGAATCCAAGCTCCTCTGCCTGGCAGGCGGTATCAACGATACCCTCTGGCGTGGCCGGAAACCCCAGATAATCTGCGTTGGGCGGTCGAAAAGAAAACTGGACCATATGGCCCTCCATTAATATCAGGCGTAGCAGTTAACGAATCATCCTGTTGATTGTCCTTCGGCAAGCCTGACTGGATTCGCCTAACTCAACACGCTAATTCAGGTGGTTCGACAAGCTCACCACGAACGGAACTGGGTCATAAAACACTATTCGCCACCACGAACGAGACTGGCTGACAAAACACTATTTGCCACCACGAACGAGACTGGCTGACAAATCACCATTCGCCACCACGAACCAGACTGGTTATAAATTACTATTCGCCACCACGAACGGAACTGGGCCACAAATCACTATTCGCCACTACGAACGAGACTGGGTTACAAATCCCTGTTCACCAAAAACTTTTCCGAACGATTCACCGAAAAAGTTTCAACGCCCCAGCCACCGCTCGCGGTGAGCTTGTCGAACTACCGCCATTTTTGAGTATGTTAGGTATTCTAACAAGACGGCCCCGAACAGCGACCGTTATCTGAGTATCTGAGTAACTGGCTCCACCTAAGCATACCTAATTATGGGTGCCCTTCTACAAGCTCACCACGAAAGGGTGGGTGAGCTTTTGGACGTTCGTCCAGGATCTTGGTTGATATTAGGCGCCGGGGGCATATTTCCCGGAGGTCTGAACGGCGGTTCCTTCCTTGCCTTGTTCGGTCATCTCCAGGCGTGTGGTCCTGGGCCAAATGCGTTTGAGGTCATCTTTTACGTTGAAACGCAGAGTGTCCAGGCCATCAACTGACAACTCGACCTTGTCTCCGTCCATGAAAGCGCTCAAGCCCCGATGGTTTGTTCCAGTGGCAATCACGTCTCCAGGGTTCAATTCGTGGATGGAGCTGACCCACTCGATGATGCGGGGGATCTGCTGAGCCATGTCGTCTGTATTGAAGTTCTGCTTGAGCTCTTCGTTGACCCAGAGCCTAATCTGGAGTTTTTGCGGATCGGCGATTTCGTCTGCTGTGACCAGACAAGGTCCCATGGGAGCAAAGGTGTCCCTGGACTTCATCTGATAAAAAGTGTTTCCAGCGGGAGGCAAGCCGCGGGCGGAGCCGTCAATGAAGTTGAAATAACCAAATATGTAGTCAAAAGCATCGGCTGCGCTGACGTTGCTGGCTTTCTTAGATATGACTAGGGCCATCTCCGCCTCGCCTTCAAATATGGCGGCAGGGACATCGGGCAGAACCATAGTGTCTCCGGGGCCTATTACGGTGCTGGGGAGCTTGATGAAGGCGTTGATGGGCGCAGGTTCGTCCCTGGTTCCGTCCTCCATGTAATTGACCGCCATACAGATGATGTTCGGGCTGGGCAGAGGCGACCTCAGCCTGACCTGGCTCACTGGAACTTCGGTACCTTGGTCAACGGCTTGTTGCAATCCGCTGCGATGTTGCGAAAAGTTTTCGATTAGCTTATTTAGCAGGTCTTGTGGTGAGGTGTGAGCAATGCCACTGACGGCGTCCGTCAGGTCTACCACATTATCGCCTTTCATGGCGCCCAGCTTGAAATCATCGTAGAATACTAGCTTCATGTTGCCTCCAGCCTATGGTTTTATTTTTGAGAATCGGGCGATATGCAAACTAACTCTGGCATGATAATCAAGCATCGACTGGGTGGCAAGTTTTCTTAGTCCCGAGCAACGCCTTCTAACTTTTTTCATATTGCGGTGTTAAAACGAATTCAGTCCCAAGCCGGGTACTCCGCAGCGATGAGAGAACTCGCGTCGTTGGGGAAATATTCGTTGAGGGAACACAAGAACAGGGGAACA
>DCAE01000109.1:89245-100106 GCA_002311385.1 Dehalococcoidia bacterium UBA1141
GGGGAACATAAGAACGGGGGAACCTAAGACCAAATGAAGCCCAGCGTGATTTTCTTCTTCATGGTTTTGATCGTGGCCGTACTGGCGGCTTGCTCCGGCTCGGAGTCTTCGCAGACGCCAGTCCCAACGCCGCTGCCTTCAGCGACACCTAGCCAGGTACCCACATTTTCGCCCGTCCCAGCCACTCCCGTGCCTGAACAGACTCCGTTAGGCGAAAAGCCGACACTCTCAGATAAGGAAGGGATTTGCTCCGAGGCTGAGAGCATCGTGCTAAGCAACGGACATCTAATTACTATGGACGATAACGACTCAATCGCCTCGTCGGTCCGCATTGAAAATGATCGAATCGTTGCCGTCGGCGATGTCGCATCGGGTGATGTTGAGGTAATCGCCGGGGATTGCGTCATTGACTTGGGTGGCCGAACTGTGACACCCGGCCTGATTGACGCCCACATCCATATCGTGCAACCAAGCCAGGCGCCGGGGCATTTCCTTTCAGGCATCGAGACATCTTCCTCCATACCGGAACTGCTGACCAAGCTGGCGGACTTAGCCGCCACTGTACCTACTGGAGATTTCATTACGGCCGTGGGTGGCCTCGGGCCACCTCAGTTCACCGAAGGGCGATTACCGACGTTGGCAGAGTTGGATACCGCTGCGCCGAACCACCCGGTATACCTACAAGCAGTTTTCCGTGGTCCTGCCGTCACGAATACTCTGGGCAAGGAGTATTTCGGAGCAGCCGGCGTTTCTGTTGGCGAGAGTGGCGCCATCGGCCAAGCGGGGCCAGCGCTAACGGTCCTCCTCCAGAATCAGACGGATGCAGAGGCAAGAACGCTGCGTTGGAGTATATGGCGTACGCTAGTTCCGTAGGCCTGACCACTGCTGTTGATCAAGGCTGCTGTTTCTGGTTCAGTGTGAATCTATCCGCTAATCAAGTTCATGGCTACCAGACATACTATGATCATTGGGAGCAAGGAGAGCTTTCTCTTCGTCTTCGTCTGCGATTCGGCGGCGGTGGTCCGCCAGGACCGGACGGTTTGCCCAGGGCCGTAACCATAAGAGACGCAGCGATGGAAAGCATCGGCGAAGAAGATGACATGCTCAGAATCGTCGGTGTCGGCGAATTCACCGTTGGAGGTTTCGGGCAGACCAGCGGTGTGCCCTTTGTCGAAGCCTTTGGTCAAATCGCAGAGCGAGGTTTGACTCTCAGCCAGCACTCTATCTCGTCCGACGAGCACGAAGCGCACATCGCAGCTTTTGAGGCTGTGAACGCAAACATACCTGTGGCAAATTTGCGGTGGAGCTTAGATCATGGTTTCAGTCTGACCCGCGAGCATCTGTCCCGTCTGAAATATATTGGAGCCGGAATCATTGTATCCAACACAGCATACCTGCCAATCACCCCATTCTCGGGCGCAGCGCCTTAACGAGATATATTGGACATTGGAGTCCGCGCCGGGGCAAGTTCGGACTCGTCATACATCTCGCCTTTAAATCCTTGGTTAAACATCTATTTCATGGTGACCGGGAAAAATGTTGCCGGTGAACTGGTTAATGACGGCCAGCAGATTAACCGTTTGGAAGCGCTGCGGCTTTATACGATGGGGAGCGCTTGATTCTCCTCTGAAGAGGACGAGTTGGGGTCCATCGAAGTCGGCAAGTTGGCGGACCTCGTTGTACTGAACAACGATTACTTGTCCGTATCGGAAGATGAAATCAAGGGAATATCATCGGTTCTGACTATCGTCGGTGGGAACGTGGTATATGGCCACGAAGAATTCTTGCCTTGATGGGCATTACAATTCATGCAGTGCAATTGCGATTTTTTAGGAGGACTCGACCATGACCCAAGCGTCCCTGGAACTGCCTCACCGGTCTAATTCAGGCAAGACAGCACTTGAAGTGTCCGTGCAAGCCGCTAGATTGGCTGGCGGCATAATCAAAGAAAGATTCAATTCCATCAAGGAAATCAACTTCAAGGGTGTTAAGGACATCGTAACCGATGTGGACCTAGCGGCTGAGAAGGCGATACTGGGGCTACTGAAAGAAGAGTTCCCTGATTTCGGGGTCCTAGCCGAAGAGTCCGAACCGCTGGAAACCGCGTCTCCTTTCACCTGGGTCGTCGACCCATTAGACGGCACCCGCAACTACGCCGCTGGCGTGCCTCATTTCTGCACGGTAGTGGCCCTATCCTACGGCGACACGCCGGTGGTGGGCGTTACCTACGACCCCATGCGGGATGAGATGTTCACGGCAGAACAAGGCAAAGGCGCATTCCTGAACGGGGACAAGCTGGAAATTTCCGAAAACACGGAGGTCAAACAAGCACTGTTGTGTTGCGACTTGGGCTATGTCGATGAAAAGGCGGGTCTGGCATTGGACCTGATTCGCTCGTTGTGGCCCGACATCATCAGCATAAGATTGATGGGCTCATCAGCCCTGGGAGTTGCCTACGCCGCTGCCAACCGGGTGGACCTCTACTTCCACCACTCCCTTTCTCCTTGGGACATCGCCTCGGGCCACGTCTTGATTCAAGAAGCCGGCGGCATCATCGTGGACAAGCAGGGCCAACCCGCCAACCTGCGAACCCCAAGTGTGATTGCGTCCAATCCGCAATTGGTCAGCGATTTCCTGAAAAGGACTAACGGCCATCCCTGGCGTTCGGCATGATGGGGTATTCTATCGCTTAGTCTCTAAACGCTTGCCAAATCAAAAGCGGTCCCACCACTAACAGCACACAGCCCATGGTCTTGATTAGGGTGTCCAGGCTGACCTTGCCGGTGAGCCTGGCGCCGTATTAGCTGCCCACCATGGCCCCTGCGCCCATCATCGCCAGCAAAGGGTAATTCACCTGGCCTTGGACCACGTGTCCAATCCAGCCCACCGACCCCATGATGAAGCCTATAAACAGGTTAGTGCCTGCGGCGATCCTGGGGTCAACACGGAGAATCCTGATTAACGCCGGAAGCCTGATGCTGCCCAAGATCAGGCCCACAGCGCCGCCCAAAAGGCCTATGAAGAATCCGGCGCTGCCTTCTAGGATGTTCCGGTTCCGGGTGAACAAGCCCTCACCGTGGTTCTGTCTGCCGGGAGACGAAGAGCCGCTCCGAAACCTGGCCAGCAATTCCACTCCCTGCCAAGTAATCAGTAACCCAGCCAAGAAAAGCAGCACGCCTTCTGGGACGCGCTCACTGCTGAACCCACCGATAAAAGCTCCGATAAAAGCGGGCACTCCCATAACCATGACGATTCGCCTGGATACCCTCCCTTCCCGCCAATGTCGGACTGAGCCGGTCATTGCACTGAGGGCGCTGACGAATATATTAGTGCCAGCGGCAGTGGGCGCCGACATTCCCATGAGGAGCAGTGCCGGAAGGCGCATGGTGCCCAATGCAAGACCGACGAACCCTCCAAGAACTCCAACGGCAGTGGAGACGACGGTTAATATAATCGCTTGCCAAAGGGCGATTTCATCGCCCAAACCGATGGCTAAAACGGGCACTTCCATCTATGAGGTCAGAGCATCAGGGGCAAAATGGCAAACCGTTTGAGAATCTTTGTAGAGATACAGAAACCTCATCTTCCGGAGCCGGTCCCGCCTTCTTTCACCACCCCGGCATCGAGCAAGCCAGTTATTTCCTCTGGAGAAAAGCCCTCCTCCCGCAGCACCTCGCGGGTATGTTCCCCCAGTGCGGGCGCCCGGAGGCGGATGGAGCCGGGTGTGACTGAAAGCTTCACCGGTATCCCTATGTTATGTAAAGTGCCTAACTCCGGGTCTTCCAATTCGACATGCATATTCCGGGCCTCGGTCTGAGGGTCTTGGTACACCTGCTCAATGTTGTAAATCGGCCCGGCGACCACCCCGGCACTCCCCAACAGCTCCAACCAGTCGGCTGTGGACTTTTGGGTCAGGGTTTCTTCCAGCAAGGCGGCCAACTCGACCTCTCGTTTCTTACGGTCGCCGGGAATCTTGAAGCGCGGGTCTTCAATCAACGCTTCTTGGCCGATGGCCCGGCAAAACTGCTCCCAGGTGGGCTGGGTTGCTGCGCCGATGTTGAGATAACCGTCGCTGGTGCTCAATGCTTGGTAGGGCGCAGATACTCGGTGAGCTGAGCCCAAGGGCCCCGGAATATTGCCGTCGGCGAAGTACCCGGACGACTCCCAGACGGTATAAGAGATTCCCGCCTCCATAAGCGACGTATCCACCATCTGTCCTTGCCCGGTGCGCTGGGCATGGATATAGGCGCAGAGGACACCGTTGGCCGCCAGCAGCCCGGCGGAGATGTCGGTGATGGGCACGCCGACCTTGGCGGGAGGGCGGTCCGGATGGCCGGTGATGCTCATGAGGCCGCTCATTCCCTGGGCGACTAGGTCGAAGCCGCCCCGGTTGGCGTAGGGTCCCGTGCTGCCGAAACCGGAGATGGTACAATAAACCAATTTCGGATTGATTTTGGACAGTTCCGAATAGCCCAAGCCGAACCGGTCCATCACCCCTGGCCGGAAGTTCTCGACCAATATATCGGCCCTTGCCACCAAACGGCGGAGCACGTCCTTCCCTCGTTCATCGCGCAGATCCAAAGCCAGGCTGCGTTTGTTGCGGTTGGTGGCCATGAAGCCGGCTGACCAATGATTTACGGAATTAGGGTCCCGTGAATCCTCGTCTTTACCTTTTACAAACGGCGGTCCCATGCGCCGGTTGTCGTCGCCGCCGTTGGGTTTCTCCACCTTGATTACATCGGCGCCCATGTCAGCTAGGAGCATGGTGCACACGGGACCGGCCAGAATCTGGGTCAGGTCCACCACTTTCACTCCGGGAAGGGGTCCTTGGTTACCGTTTGAACTCATCTATTTCTCCATCATCTGTAGTCCGATAACAGTCTTTTAAATTTGGTGTAGAAGAGCTTATGTCAACCTGAACAGGGTGGAGCATCACCGGCTCACACTAGGCAAATGTCCCTTTCTCTGCAAACAATAATCAGTGTCACCCATGCACCGTTCTCCTCTGTGAAGCATCAAAAGTATACTGAATCCCAAGCAATAACAGAACGCCAACGAAACCACACGGGAGGGGGAATGGACTCAACGTCAAACTCAGCGCCTTCAACCGGGACCAGAACCGGCGGGACCAGAACCGGTGAGCCGAAATCCGGTGGGGCCAAAACCGGAGTCCGCGTAAAGCAGCAAGCCGATTATATCTTCCACGAACTCACCCGGAGTGTCTGCCCCGAGTGCAAAACGGTCATTGACGCTCAAATCATCATTCGGGACAACAAAGTATACATGCGCAAGAGGTGCCCCACTCACGGCTGGTTCGAAGGCATCGTAAGCTCTGACGCCCAGATGTACGTTGACTCCGTTAAATTCAACAAACCCGGCACCCTGCCCCTAGAGTTCAGCACCGAGGTCAAGGACGGTTGCCCGCTGGACTGCGGCCTGTGCCCCGAGCACAAACAGCATATGTGCCTGGCCCTTATCGAGGTCAACACGAATTGTAACCTTAACTGCCCTGTCTGCTTTGCCAACGCCGGTATCGGCTTTAGCTTGACCATGGAGCAGGTTGAGGGGATGCTGGACCGCTTCATTGAGATTGAGGGTGACCCGGAGGTGATTCAGTTCAGCGGCGGCGAGCCCACAATTCATCCTCAGATTCTTGACATGATTCAGGCGGCTCAGGACCGGGGGATACGGCAGGTAATGGTCAACACCAACGGCGTGCGCATCGCCAAGGACGATCAGTTCTTGGAAGACTTGGCCCGCCTGAAGCCGGTTATTTACTTCCAATTCGACGGTCTGCGACGGGATACCTACATGACAATCCGGGGTGAGGACCTGTTGGACCAAAAACTACTGGCCTTGGACCGCATGCAAGAAGCCGGCTTGGACGCCGTGTTGGTTGCTGCCATCGAGAGGGGCGTCAACGTGGACGAAGTCGGCCCAATTCTGCAATTCGGCCTGAAACACCCGGCGGTTCGGGGAGTGGTTTTTCAGCCGGTCACCCACGTCGGCCGGCACATACCCTTCGACCCCATGGAACGCGTGACCATCCCGGACATCATTCACGGGATCGTGGAGCAGACGGAGGGGCAATTTATTCTGGAAGACTTTGTGCCTGTCCCCTGCTGTTTTCCCACCTGCCAGGTGAACTCATACGTCCTGGTGGACGGAGACACGGTGATGCCTTTGCCCCGCCTGATTAAAATCGAAGATTACCTCGACTACATCACCAACCGGGCCATGCCCCAACTCCCCAAATCCGCCGACATTCAAAAAGCCCTTGAGGGGTTATGGTCAGCTTCGGCGGTCCCCGGTTCCGAGGCCACCGCCAACATGTTCGAGTGCGCCTGTGGACCCGGCATGGACCTGTCGGGTGGACTTTCCCCTTTGAACAAGCACATCTTCCAGATTGCCATAAAAGACTTTATGGATTCCTACACCTTCAACGTAAAGCAGGTCATGAAGTGCTGCGTTGGCATCCTGGTTCCTGACGGTCGAATCATACCTTTCTGCGCCTACAACTCCGTGGGCTACCGGGAGCAAATCCGGGAAGAAATGGCGGCCGAACAGGTCAAGAGTCTGATTGCCAAAAAGGTATCAAGCTAGACGCCCAACAAGCTAGAATGACCTCGGGCCGGGGGGACAAACGACCCGGCTTGAAGTCAACTGTTTGGGGGCACGTATGCGAATCGCGGTCTTTGGCCCTGGTGGCATTGGCGGTTATCTCGGCGGGCGGTTGGCCCAGTCTGGACAAGAGGTGGCGGTAGTCGCTCGGGGTGAGCACTTGGAGGCGATTCGCCAGCACGGTCTGCGGGTAGATAGCATAAATGGCGACTTCGTATTTAATCCAAGTATTGCGACCAATGAACCTGCTGAGATTGGACCCGTGGACGTGGTTATTCTTGGCGTAAAGGCTTGGCATGTCTCCGAGGCAGCGCAGGCTATACGACCGATGATAGGAAAGGAAACGTGTGTGTTTCCGATCCAAAACGGAGTCGAAGCCCATTCCCAACTAGCTGCGGTTCTGGGAGAAGCGGCCGTTCTGGTGGGAATCGGAGGCCTGGTCAGTTTCATCGAGGGGCCGGGCCACATCCGCCATACCGCAGCCGAGCCCTATGTGAAGTTCGGTGAGATGGACGGCCAAACCAGCCCGCGGACGGAGCGTCTGTTGGAAGCATTCGTGCGAGCGGGCGTGCAGGCGGAGATTCCCCTGAGCATTCATGCTGCCCTCTGAAAAAATGATGTTTATTTGCGCTGGCAGCGGTGTAGGAGCGGTGACGCGAGTCCCCATTGGCGAATGGCGGAGACTCCCTGAGACCTGGGACATGGCCTGTCAGATCCTGCGAGAGTCAGACTCCGTTGCTCGAGCTCTGGGTGTGAATATGCTGGGCCATGAAGTCGATGCCGCGATAGCCCAAGTGGAGGGAATGCAACCGAAAGCAACGACCTCCATGCAGCGTGACATCATGGAAGGACGCCCATCCGAACTGGAGGTCCAGATTGGTGCAGTGGTGCGGCTGGGCCTACAAGTAGGCGTACCGACGCCGGTAAACGAATTCATCTACTACAGCCTGCTTCCCCAAGAACTCAGGGCGAGGGGAGAACTTTCGACTTAAGTTTGGGATTATCTTAGAGGTAAACAATGAGTTCGATGGACATCTTGGAAGAGGCCAAAGCCAAGGCGTGCTGCGCTGGCCTGTACCAATCGGAGTTGGCCCGCATGGTTATGGGCGATTCCATGCATCCCGGCGGATTGGCCCTGACCAATCAAATGGGCCGGCTCATGGGGATCCAGCCTGGTGATTGGGTGGCGGACCTTGCCAGCGCCAGAGGCAACAGCGCTGTGGCGGTGTCCCGGGTGTTCAAGTGCAACGTGGTCGGAGTGGAGTTTGGAAGGGAAGCTGCCCTTGAAGCCCATGCCGCTGCGGTTAACGCTCGGCTGGCTGAAAGGAGCCACAACGTCCAAGGCGACGCCGAAAGCCCTCCCCTGCGGGCGGGTCGTTTCGACTCGGCCTTTTGCGAATGCGCCATGAGCCTGTTCCAGAACAAAGCCCGAGCCGTAGCGGAAACGGTCAACCTGCTGAAACCCGGTGGCAGGTTCGGCCTCAGCGATGTTACGGTCGAACCCAACTGCCTGCCCGCCGAGATAGACGGCACTCTGGGCCAGTTGCTTTGCCTCACTGATGCGTTGACTGTCCAAGGATACGTGGATTTGATGGAAGCAAGCGGACTCCAGATGCTACACCAAGTCGACGCATCCATCGAAGGAATCAAGATTTTGGACGCATTGGAAGCCAAGCTGGGCGCGTTTACGGCATGGCAAAAAATGACTGGTCAGCAGGGTCCCGACCCGGAGATGTTAGAGCGAGGACCGGAGCTACTCACCACGTTGCGCGGGCTGGTTCAAGAAGGCCAACTGGGATATTGGATATTCGTTGCGGAGAAGCCCACTTCTTAGTTCCAGCATAGGACTGGATTTCGCACACCACCCGCGATTCATCCTAGGCCCGCGTATTCATATACTGCCCAAAATAGTGTTGAGCTTGGCGAGCCTTTTCATTCATAAGGCCCCTGCAAAAGGCCCCTGTGCGCAGCCCCTTAACCTGATATATTTAAGATATGGGCAGTTGAACATCCCCGCGAATTATTCCCTTGCACATATACTGGGACGCTCGATTAGCCCTGCCAGCGTATAGCTCAAGGGATAAGGTCCAACAACTTTTTCCCGGCCATTATTCCAAAGAGGTCCACAACCAATTGTTCGAAGATTTTCTGAGCGTCCAGAAGCTTCTCGGCCTCCTAGTGATAGGCTACCTGCTGGGGTCCATACCCTTTGCTTCCCTGGCTGCCAGAATCCGCGGCGTGGACATATTCACCATTGGAAGCGCTAAAGCCGGAGCTGCCAACGTCTTCTGGCACATAGGCCATGGAACCGGCGCCCTGGTGCTAGCGGGTGATGTGGCCAAGGGCTCGGCCGCTGTCCTCGCCGCAGGCTTCATCGACCTATCCCCATCGGCGCTGTTGCTGGCGGGGGGAGCAGCCATCCTCGGGCATTGGAAATCGGCTTTCTCCGGTTTCAGGGGCGGTGATGGAATGGCCACGCTGATTGGAGCAACCATCGCCTTGGAACCGGTCTTGTCTGTTCTGGGAATAGTTGTGGGGCTGTTGGCGGCGCTGGCTCTCTGGCGGGCTCCATTGCGTTCTATTTGGGGACTATTCGCAGGATTTACCGCCATCTTGGTGGTCAGCCAGTATTACCAGATTGACCGGGAATTGGTCTTCGGGATTGTCGTCTTGGCATTGCTGGTTTTGTTCCACAGTTTACTGGCCAAGTGGCGCAGATGGCACTTCAGCAGCAAACTCTCGGGATAATTAACCGAGTCAGCAGTCTGGGGGGCGATTCATATCAAACCGCCTCGAAGAGAATCACAGCCGTACGACCTAATCCTCGTTACCTTCGGTAAATGTTTCCGGCTGAGTGGTAGCCGGAGTTTCTCTCTTTTTTTTCAGCGTCCCCATCTTCATCACCCAGGCCAGGTTTTCATCTTCCTCGGCCTCGGAGCTGAATTGTGGGGCCAAATTGATAGACGACTCCAGGTGATGCAGGCACCTGTCCAAGTCCGCCGCTTTTGAATACAAGCGGGCGGCATTGTAATGGGCGGCAGCAAAGTCGGGAGACACCTCCAAGGCCATCAGGTATTCCTCCAATGCCTCTTCCTCCCTGCCCATGGCTTCCAGCGCCGTTCCCTGGTTGCTACGAGCCTCCGCAAACTCCGGTCGCAGTTCCAAGGAGGTGGCGTAGTCGCTCATTGCGCTTTCGTACTCGCCCAAGGCATCATAAGCGAGACCCCGGTTGTTGAAAGCCTCGGCGTCGTCAGGGGACAACTCCACCACCCGGGTGTAATCGGACACGGTTTCTTCCAAACGACCCAGGTAATAATTGGTCCTGGCACGGTTGAAGTAGGCATCGAAGTTCTCCGGATTGCAGGTCAGTGCTGCGGTGTAGTCGGAAATGGCCCGCTCGTGCTCACTCAACTCGTCCAGGGAAGCACCCCGGTTCAGGTAAGCGTTGGAAACCGTGGGGCCCAATTCTATGACTCTATCGAAGTCGGTTACAGCCTCGGTATGGCGCCCCAATCGGGCCAACGCTATCCCGCGGTTGTAATATGCTTGAAGGTAGTCCTCATTGGCGGTTATGGCCTGGCTGTAGTCTGCCAAAGCCTGGTCTTGCTCTCCCAAGTCGTCAAAAGCGTTGCCCCTTTGGTAGTACGCTTCGGCCAGCGTAGGGTCCTGGGCAATCACCTGGGTGAACTCAAGTGTAGCCTCTTGAGCCTTTCTCAGCCGGAGATAGGACAAACCCAGGTTGAACCGGGCAACCAGGCCATCGGTCCGGTCCGCAACAATCAACTGGAAGACATCAGCGGCCTCGGCATAGCGGCCAACGGCGAAACAACCATTACCATAGATCAAGCTCGTATTGGAGACTTCGGAATTTTCCAAAGAATCCAGAACCAACTCTACCTGTTGCTGAGGATCACCGGAGAGCCTGCCGCCTCTAGGACGGGGAGTGAGGCGTTCCAGCCCGATGCTGTTTTCGGTCAAAAGCCCAGATAGTTGGGCCAAAAGTTCAGTAGTGTTATCCATATCTCACTATCTAGAATATCATCCCCAATCCAGGGTGTGAACTACGTAACATTCATCTACACGGTGCGATTCGTTCAGAAAGCTCAAAGAACCTGCAAGA
The DNA here is from genome assembly GCA_002311385.1 of Dehalococcoidia bacterium UBA1141. GTDB lineage: Bacteria > Chloroflexota > Dehalococcoidia > Lucifugimonadales > UBA3495 > UBA1141. The sequence continues at coordinate 99,987 of DCAE01000109.1, forward strand.
AAACCAACCGCAACCATTGGGACAAGTCAGCAAAGGAGCCCCAGGGTTCCGCGCCTTACGCCGAATAAGCTGGGTTCCACGCCTTACGTTGAATAAGCGGGGTTCCACACCTTACGTTGA
>DCAE01000109.1:100216-103289 GCA_002311385.1 Dehalococcoidia bacterium UBA1141
AATATGCGAGGTTCCACACCTTACAATGGTTGTAGCAATTCGATTCCAGTGCTTGTCATATTTGAGTTAGCACTATTCGAAGAAGAATCGTTCTAGGGGGAAATCCGAAGTGACACAATCGGACCAAGGGGAATATATCCTGTACACCCATCCAGACTGCGCCTTTTCGGCTGCGGCGATAATGGACTACCGCAAACGCAAGATTACCTTCACACAGATTGATGTCTCCAAGCAAACGGATAAGATTGCCGAACTGGAGCAATTAACGGGAGGCGAGCGCCTCACCCCGGTCATGGTTGAAAACGGCACGGTAATTGTCGGATTCAAAGGCGGCACTTGAGAATTTTAGTGTTCGGCCCGTTGGGCCGACGGAATTCAATATAATACCCGCGAACACCTAATAATTACCCGATGGTTAAAACCGAATCCGGCTGCACTGACCGGCTGCACTGACAAGAAGTGGTTGTTGCGTTTCTGCCCCTATGGTAGGATTCGCCAACAGTTGAATTCACAGGAATTCTGAAGTTGAACAAGAACAACAGGTGAGGGTGAAGGGAATGGATAAAGATCGCAAGGCAGCCTTGGAAACCGCGCTGGAGCGCATCGAAAAAGACCATGGAAAAGGCGCGGTCATGCGCTTGGGCGAGATGAGCGCCCAGTTGACCAACGATGCCATCCCCACGGGTTCCTTGGCATTGGACCTTGCACTGGGCACGGGCGGAATTCCCCGGGGGCGGGTAACCGAGATATTCGGTGCGGAGTCCGCAGGCAAGTCCACGCTAGCCATCCACCTCATGGCCGAGACCCAGAAAGCAGGCGGGACCGCCGCTTACATTGATGTGGAACACGCTCTGGACCCTACCTATGCCGGGAATTGCGGACTCAACCTAGACGAACTCCTGATTTCCCAACCGGACAGCGCCGAGCAAGCCTTGGACATCACCGAACAACTGGTTCGTAGCGGCGCTATAGATGCTGTGGTCATCGACAGCGTAGCCGCTCTGGTTCCTCAGGCTGAAATCGAAGGCGACATGGGCGATTCCCATATGGGTTTGCAGGCCCGCCTTATGTCCCAAGCACTGCGCAAGCTTACCTCCACAATCCACCGCTCCCATACTGCGGTGATATTCATCAACCAGCTTCGGGAAAAAATCGGTGTTTCCTACGGAAGCCCCGAGGTAACCCCAGGCGGTCGAGCCCTCAAGTTTTACAGCTCGGTCCGCATCGACCTGAGACGGGTGGAGTCAATCAAACAAGGCGCTGAAGTTACGGGCAATCGAGTACGAGCCAGGGTCGTGAAGAATAAAGTGGCCGCTCCGTTCCGGGTAGCCGAGTTCGACATCATGTTCGGTTTTGGCATCAGCAAGGTGGGCGATATCCTGGATTTGGGAGCAACCCAAGGAATCCTGAAAAAGTCGGGCGCTTTCTACTCTTATGGAGATACCCGTCTGGGCCAAGGCCGAGAGAACTCCAAGGAGTTCCTCACCCAGCACCCAGAAATCGCCGACTCTATTGAAGCCCGTATTCGAGCGTTTGAGCAAGACAAACAGAAAGCGGCCAATGAAGCCAGGGAGACCCGCGCTGCCGCATTAAGCAATGGCGCTAAGCCAGCCCCGGTGAGCCCAGAAGGTTTAGCCGCAGACACAGAGGAACCCGAAGATTCTGAGGATAAGGATTAGCGATACCCTTACTCCAAAAGTTCCCTCACCTACTCTTAGACCCTTTTGACCTCCCGTAACCATATAGTCAGTTCCAGGGAGTGAATCACTCCCTGGAACTGACTATTTTAAGCAATCCTCCCACGGGCCGCACCAATGTCTAGACCAATTCCGGTCCGGATTTCCCCTAGACTACTTGTGGATAGTTCGATGAATAACTCGGTGGATAACTCGGCAGATGACTCGGCCGGCGGCGTTGACCCTCAGACGTTGGCCAAGGCCAGACAGGCAGCACTCAAGTTCCTGTCTTACCGGAACCGGAGCCGGGCCGAAGTGCGACGCAAGTTGTCACAGCGCTACCCAAGCGAAGTTGTGGAGCAAGTCATCACCCGTCTGCTGGAACAGAACTATCTCGACGACGCAGCATTCGCCATAGAGTGGCGTCGTCAGCGGGAGCGGCGTCGGCCTCGGGGGCAGAGCGAGCTGCGAAAGGAGTTACTGAGACTTGGGGTAGACCGGGAAGTGATTCAAGATGCCCTGGAAGGCATCGCAGAAACCGATAATGCTTATAATGCGGCCAGCGCCATTGTCCGGCGATTGACCAACGCTAAAGCAGGTTCCGGCTATAGCGTTTTTCGCCAGAAGCTTTGGGCTTATCTACAACGACGCGGCTTCGACAACTCGGCCATACGCAGCACGGTGGAACGGTACACTAGCGAGCTAACGCACCTTCTTGACGGCGGCGTAGACACTGAATCCAAAGACCAACCAGCCCAAGGGCCCGAGCAACGGTCCAATGATGATTCGGGCGATCAGGAAAGCGCCGACGACCGATCCGCCGGTGATCCAAGCTAATCCTACGCCACGCTTTCGATTGACCGCCCGGCTGATTAGCTCACCCGCTGCGTAGCCCACCGCCACAGCTCCAAGTGAGGGGAAAAACGGAAATAGCGAAACAAACAGCGACCATAATAGGCCGCCGCCAATGGCGATAGCCACCGCCACGCCACCTGCCCGAGCGTAATAGGTGGGCTGAACATCGAAGGTGGGCATGCGGACAGCCTGGCCGCACTCCCGGCATTTGAGTCCCACCGGAGCTTGGATCATACACTGGGTGCATATTGCCTTGGCGCAATCTCTACAATATAGCCTTGTTTCAACTGCAGGATGCCAATGGCAATGAGGAACCGCTTCTTGTTCGACTTCCTGAGATTGTTCCATATTTTCTGCCATCCCGGCCTAAGCCATACCTCGCTTCGCCCGATTTAATATCTGCCTGACTTGCTCTCTTGAGGAACCCGGCGGACCCACTCGGCCTTGTCATCGACATCACGGTCACGGAAGAGCCGGTTGAAAAGGACTTTCCCTTTGGGAAGTCCTTCGGGCAAAGGCGTCCAGTTGGAGAACAACCTCTT
>DCAE01000109.1:103364-192422 GCA_002311385.1 Dehalococcoidia bacterium UBA1141
AACACCCATACGCCGGAACTGCGAGTTACACTCCACCCACCGATAGAAACTACGACAAATGCCGCCAACAGGATGGGTGAAAGCCCCAACAGCACGCCTGTGCCCACAGCCAGTCCTCGCCCACCTTGAAATCTCAGGAATATCGACCAGTTATGTCCGGCAACGGCCAGTAGCGGCGGCCCAATCAATGCCGACGACGAGCGATCCCAGCCCAATGCGTAAAGGGCAATCCAGACAGGCAAGGCACCCTTTACCAGTATCTCCAATCCACCCAGCAGTACTGCCCATTTCCGACCAACGTGGTGGAAGACGTTGGTGCTTCCTACGTTTCCGCTGCCGTAGCTGCGGATATCCACGCCCTTGACGGTTTTTCCGATAATGTAGCCAGCGGGGATGGACCCCACTAGGTAGGATAGGATGTAGACTGCCGCGACTTCCATCACTTAATGATATCAGTTACCTAGTATGTTCAGGCTAGTAATTATTGGCCAGAAAATCAGGCTAATTAATTCAGGCTTTCGAGATAAGCTAACCTTGGTTAGCGCGAATGATACTTTGGGAAGCCTCTTCCAGTTGGTCCACGGTGTCGGCCGGAGGGCCAGCCGAACCCAGAACAGCGTCGTCGGCATTGCCCAGACCATGAAAGTCACTGCCGCCGCAGGGAATCAGGTCGTACTTTTCGGCCAAGGTCTTCAAGCGCCTAACCGTGTCGGCATCGAACTTGGCATAATAAACCTCCATACCCAAAAGACCGGCTTCCTTAAGCGCAACGATGTTGGGTTCCAGTTCGTTCATGTAAGCGGGATGAGCCAGCACCGGCACGCCTCCCACTCGACGAAGCATCTCGACGCCCTCGGTGGGTGTCATTTTGGGCCGCTCCGCATAGGCAAGACCGTTACGGCCCAGATATTCGGGAAAGGCGTCCTTGGGTTCCTTGCAATATCCCTCTTCCACCATTGCAAGCGCAATATGAGGTCTACCAACCGAGCCGTCTCCGGCAATTTCCTTCACCCTTTCCCAGTCCAGCACGATGCCCAAGGCTGCCAGTTTGCGCACCATTTCCTGGGCTCGGTCGAGTCGGCCCGTGCGAAACTGCTTGAGGATATCCTGAAACTCCTTGTCGTCATATTGGATGAAATACCCAAGCATGTGAATTTCATCCCCAGGGACGTCCGTGCTGAGTTCGATAGCTGGAATGATGCGCAGGTCCGGGAAGTTCTTTGATTCCTCAAACGCCTCAGCTAAACCCTCGGTGGAGTCATGGTCGGAGATGGACATCTGCTTCAGCCCTTGGCCCGCAGCTAAGCGCACCACCTCCGTGGGTGATAGGCGTCCGTCGGATGCCGTGGTATGGAGGTGCAGATCAATTTCCGTTGCCATTTAGTTCGTCACTTTGTCCATCTGGCTAAAAATGAATTTATCGGAGCCTGTGAGTTGGTAACTGTGATGGTCGTTTAGGATGAAACGTCTGAGACCGAGTAATGGAAAATAGTGGATAAAATTGATCCCCCAGTAAATCTGAAGGGGACCCGAGCGCCGGTTATCCCGGTCTAAGGTCCCCTTCTTTAGCTAAAAATTAGATCGCTGGTGGCGGCCCAGCCTAGTTCTTTCTTGGTTCTTTTTCACCGGGGACGAGGCGGATCGTCCCGTGGCGGAATCGAATCCAAGTGGCGTGAAGCAGGCTACCGAGCGTACTCCACGTTTCGAGATTCGCGGATAACTGTGACCTTGATTTGACCAGGGAAAACCAGGTCTTGTTCGACTTTCTTGGCGATGTCCCTAGCGAGGGATGCTGCTTCCACATCGGTTATATCGTCGGGCTTGACCATTACTCGGACTTCCCGGCCGGCTTGTATAGCAAAGACACGCTCAACACCACGGAAACTGATGGCCACATTTTCCAGGTCCTTGAGGCGCTTCACGTATAGCTCCAGCGACTCTTTGCGGGCACCAGGACGGGCGGCGCTGATGGCATCCGCTGAGGCCACCATGAACGATTCTATCGTCTCGTGCTCGTCGCTATGATGCTCCAGAATGCCCCGGTAAGAACTGTAGTTGATACCGTGCTTTTTGGCCAATTCCGCGCCAATCTCGGCATGGGGGCCGGACACCTCGTGGGTGAGGGCCTTACCCAAGTCGTGGAGCAGACCTCCAACCTTGGCTACCTGGATGTTGGCGCCAGCTTCCGCTGCCAGCATTCCGGCTAGTAACGCAACCTCGATAGAATGCTTGAGTACGTTCTCACCGTAGCTGTACCGGTACTTGAGTCGCCCCAGCAGCCTGATGAGTTCCACATCCAGACCGCTAATACCCACATCAAATGTGGCTTGTTCTCCGGCTTTCCAGATTGTTTGCTCAATCTCCGATTGAGCTTTAATCACCATATCTTCAATCCGTGCGGGCTGGATACGACCGTCGGCAATCAGCTTTTCAAGGCTGAGCCGGGCAATCTCCCGCCTCACGGGGTCGAAGCAAGATATGGTCACGATTTCCGGAGTGTCGTCGATGATTACGTCCACCCCAGTCAAGGATTCAAGTGTTCGAATGTTTCGCCCTTCGCGACCGATGAGACGGCCTTTCATCTCGTCGTTGGGTAAGGAAACGACAGAAGTAGTTATTTCTGAAACGACGTCGGTAGCTAACCGATTGATTGCTATGGTGATGATTCGCCGAGCGCTCTCGTCGGCTTTGAGTTTGTGCTCTTCCTCCAAGTCGTAGAACTTTTTAGCCAGCTCGTGCTTGGCTTCTTCCTCGCCTTGCTTGACCACCATATGGCGAGCTTCAACGACGCTTAGATTAGCGATTTCTTCCAGCGCTTGCCTTTGATTCGATTTCAGCTCTTCTGCTTCAACGATGGCCTCTTGGACTTGAATTTCCTTGTCGGCAATCACACGCTGCTGCTGGTCTTGGGCCTCGATTTTTTGCTCCAATTGCTCTTCCCGTTGGTCATACCTTCGCTCCAACCGGTTGAGCTCTTGCCGTTGCTCTTTTATCTCTTGGTCAGCAACGGTGCGTTGCTTCAAAGCCTCTTCCTGCGCAGACAGCAGGAGTTTTCTCTTTTCTTCCTCGGCTTGGACTACTATTTCTCTGGCTACTTCCTCTGCGTTTTGAACCTGTGCTTCTTCAGCTTCTTTCTTGCTAGAATTCCCTTTACCCGTTAGGGCGGCTAGGAATTTGAGAATAAAATTCACGGTTTTACCGTTCCTTTTCCGCCTCGATTGGCCCATTTTTATGAGCCTAAATCATGTTACTATCCTAACGATGTGCCCCACCACTGTCAAGGTGATTTCGTGCCTGCGGCGCAGGGAAAATAATTAGTATTCTGTCCCATTCAGGCGTGCAACTCACCTTCCGATTGGAGAAACGCATAGAGAGAAAAGATTGTTGTGGCAGATAGTTGGATTCGGCAGTGTGTCAATCGCAATCACAAACTCAAAAAACAAACGGACTTCTCTACGCGCCAGAAATCGTACGCGTGTTAAATCATATGCGGGGAAACCATGAATATGAGAATGCGTCTATGCTATTAAGTCCGGGCGGGTAAAATCAAAATAGGTTGGCATTTATCCTATTGAGGCTATTGGCAGCCTGAACTATAATGGAGTGGTTCTGCCTTGGAGACGCCTAAAGTTAGCTTCTGGGTTTAATCATTCACCGGTCTGGCGTAACAACCTTGGCTTCACTCATCAAATAAACTAGACAATCCGCCGGTCAATGGCAACAGGTGTGTTTACATGGCCAACCGAGACTATTACGACGTTCTGGGAATATCCAAGACCGACACGGACGAGGATATTCGAAAGGCATTTCGTAAGAAAGCGATGGAGTACCATCCTGACCGGAACAAGAATTCCGATGCCGAAGCCAAGTTCAAAGAGATAAACGAAGCTTACCAAGTATTGTCCGACCCTAACAAACGGGCCCAATATAACCGTTTCGGTGCCGCAGGCGTGGGTTCCAACGGAGGCGACCGGCCATTTGAGGGATTTGACGTCTTTGGCGGGTTTGGCGACATATTCGATTCCTTCTTCGGCGATGCCACGGGGCGCCGCACCAGAGAGGCCCAACGGGGCAGCGATATTCAGCAAAACGTGGTGCTCACCTTTGAGGAATCCGTCTTCGGCGCAGAGCGCGAAGTGGAAATCAATCGTCTGGAAAAGTGCCAGAAGTGTTCCGGCCAAGGCAACGAGCCCGGCACCCCAATCAATACCTGCGCTACCTGCCGAGGCAATGGCCAAGTGCGCAGAGCTCAGCGCAGCGTATTCGGTCAGTTCACCCAGGTTACTGCCTGCGCCGCCTGCCAAGGCCGGGGCAGCACCATCGTCACCCCATGCCAGACCTGCCGTGGAGGCGGGCTCGAACGGCGCCAACGCAAGATATCCGTGCGCATACCCGCTGGTGTTGAAGCCGGCATGCAAGTCCGGCTGTCCGGGGAGGGAGAGGCTGGCCAAGACGGCGGCTCTACGGGCAACCTTTACGTTTACGTGGACGTCCGGGCTCACGAGTTCTTCCAAAGGGATGACAGCGATTTGATTTACGAGATGCCAATAACCTATGCCGAGGCAGTCTTAGGAACCGAGAAAGAAGTGCCGACCCTCGATAGCAACGAGCCCATCAGGATTTTGAAGATACCCCAGGGGACCCAGCACGGGGCGGAGTTCCGCATCAAGGACAAAGGGATACCCCACATCCACTCGAACCGTCGTGGCGACCTGCGGGTAGTGGTGGACCTGCAAGTTCCTCGCAAATTGAATGAAGAACAGCGCCAGGCTTTGGAAGCCTTCGCCCAAACGTTGAGCTCAGGAATTGGAGTCAAAGATGCTGGTGGAAGTGGTTCCCAAAGCGATGACTCAAACCCCGGTTCCGATGGCCAAAATCAGAACGGACAGCCAGGCTCCGGGCACAGCAAAGATGACGATAAAGGGCTTTTTAACCGCATAAAGGACGTCCTAGGCTAACTATGCGGGATAATACGGGATAATAATGGAAGCGTCAGGCCGCTGACTAACGGCCCCGCATTAATCTGTTCCCAATCTGGGATGTGACTCCTATCCGGGAGATTTCGCTCCCAGTATCTTTTTGACCGCATCACCTTCCGCTCCAGCTAATCCATTCGTGTGTTGCATCCATTTCTGCACAGAATCAACAGGGGAGACGTCACGTGGCTTGGCAAGAACTTAGCATTGCTGTTCCTCACGAGTTCGTAGAGCCAATATCTTACTTGTTCAGCCGCTATGGCCGAGGACTCAGCATGGAGCCCGACGGTCCAGACCGAATCATGTTGAGGACCTACCTACTCGATTCCTCAAAGCAACGTTTGGCGCGGATCGACGTAGGTGTCAGGCTGGTATCGTCCCTTTCCGACATTGGTGAATTGGCTATCAAAGAGGTCTCGGATGAAGACTGGCAAAACGCCTGGAAGGCCCACTTCACGCTGCTGAAGATTGGCGAACGCCTGGTTATCAAGCCAACTTGGATCGATTACGAACCGCAGCCCGAAGCCGCAGGCTCAGATTCCAAAAAGCCAGAGATAATCATCGAATTAGATCCGGGCCTAGCCTTTGGCACCGGTTATCATCCCACCACCTACACCTGCCTGGAAGCAGTGGAGCAACACGTTTTCGAAGGGGCAACGGTCTTGGATCTGGGAACAGGATCGGGAATCTTGAGCATCGCTGCAGCGCGCTTGGGAGCTAGCAAGGTTGTGGCTGTGGACACGGACCCACAAGCCATTAAAGCGGCACGGCAAAACTTCCGCCGCACACGAACCAACAAAGTGATTACCCTGATACAAGGAAGCCTACCCCACGCCACGGTGGGTCAAAATCAATTCGACTTGGCATTGGCCAACATTTCAGCTAGGGCGGTCTGCGACCGGGCTCAGTTTATCGTTTCGTGCCTGAAAAAGACCGGTATCTTGGTAGCATCGGGGATGATGCGGGATCAGTCCCAGCAAGTATTGGACACGCTGTCCTACATGGGATGCACGGTCTTGCATGAGTGGTCCCGGGACGAATGGGTCACGATTGCCTTCCGGCCGCCCCAGGGATAAAAAGTTAATAATTCGTGCGCGGGACAGGAGTGCGATATTTGGTCTTATCCAAAAGCACGTAGGCTCTACTTCAGCCATCAAGCCGCCGCCTGTACTATCTACACCGTCACAGTCAAAGGACCGCAGCGTGATTATGTCCAATAAATTTCCCGAATCTTGCCAGCCTCGTGATATACTTTAGGCCGTCTCCTGAGCCTGAAATTGTGAAATGTTCGACGTAAAAACGGGCTCTTGCGCAACAAGACAAAAAACTCCGAGACCAAAAACTCAAGATAAATACCTCGGGAAATGATGGAGCAGATAGAACTACACCGCTACGAAGATACGGGAAAGCTAGGCTCTGGTGCGGATTATGAAGTTCGATCAGCTATTGATCGGGAAACAGGCCTACAAGTGGTTTTGAAGCGTCCAATGCCTCAGATGATTACCAGGCAGATGCACTGGGCAACCGAAGCGAGGACGGAAAGGGTCATCCAAGCGCATGAATCCATGACCCAAAAGGTTCCCGGCTTGGTGCCGGTCTTGGGTTACACCGAAGTAGCAAATCACGACGCCTTTTTTGGCGATTCCCTGGGTCAAGACTACAGGGTGACGGTGGAAGAGCGCGCTTCTGGCATCCCGCTCTACGTCGGCGACCCCAGAGCCAAGATAACCGGTGTACCCGTGGGAGCGGCTCAGAACCTTTTCGCTCTGTTCCCTCTGAATAACAGCGTTTACCAAGAAACGCATCGCATCCAGCGTCAATTGCTGGATGTCCAGGAAAGCTTCTTGGAGTCTGGTTACATGCTGTTCGACCTTGGACCGCAAAATGTATTTTTCCAACCCGGCAATGGGGAAATTACAGTGATTGACTGCGGAGCGCTGGTAGGCAAGGACGGGGGGGCGGACTCCAGGGGACGGCTACCGAAGGACATCCACGATTTTTACCTGGAAATGTTGAAGTTTTACACCACTCCCGAGGCGCCCCCGACCGAGGCCGACGGCTACCGTGACGGTTACGGGTTGCGCCCGGTGATAAATTTCCAACAAGAACTAGATGAAATGGAGCGGAAATACGAATCGAATCGGGCTACGGAGTCCGGCCATGGACCCCATCTGGATTCGGCATTGCGCCTGATAAACAACGTTCGCCAACGCTCCTATACCGGCCTGGACGGTTTTCGGCAAGACTTGATGGAATACCTTGACGCTGCGGACCAACGAAACTCCACGCTACCCAATATTGAGCAAGCAAATCAGGCGTGGACAGAAGCGCTGGGTTGGCTCAGAACGGATTACTGGCAGCGATTCGTATTTGATCCTGAGAAGGAATGCGCAGCGTTCGTGTGAATCTGCTGAACCAAAAATCTGGTACAACTACGTTCGGTCTACCTTTATCTATGAAACAAACCGCAATATCCGGTCCTTAAAAGCACACTCTGGGAGCAATTCAAAACAACTCCAATAACACTGAGAAGACATACATGCTCAAAAGCAAAGTAGCGACATTACAGGACAACTCCTCCCATGGGGACGACAGCTTTCTCACTAGGGACCTGGGGGACGGTGCTTTCTTGGACGTGGTGATGGACGGAGTCACCGGCCACGGCGGCCAAGAGGCCAGCAACACGTTAAAGGACGCGCTGGCCGATGCGACAATCACGTCTATGCACGACGTTGAGGAAGTCCTCCAAAACATCAACGAAGAGTTCTATCAGATTGGCGGTGGGAGATTCCTGCTGACCACCGTCTCTGCTGCGCTGTTCACCGCAGGCAAGATAGAGGTCATTGGGGCAGGTGATAGCCCGATTTTCATAGTTGGCACGGACTCGTACAAACAACTCGCCGGACGCATCGGGGGCTTTCTCCACGTTGGAGTTGCCCGGGCAGTCGGTGCGGGCCCCGAATTGAACGGCCTTTCACGATCCGAGATGGAAGAAGAACCCGGGATTCGCTTGGTGTTGGCCACCGACGGCATCAGCGACAATATCTTGATTGATGATTTGGCGGAAATGGTGAGGCAGGCCGCCTCCCCCGAAGAGGCAGCCACAAACATCAACGGGACTATAGAAAGATATTTGGAAGAAGGCAGAATGCCCGAAAGGCTGGGGCGGCGCTTCCGCCACGATGACCGGACGGCTATTTTCCGGTTCTTCGACGTTTAACCCGGAAGGCAAATAATCGGGCTCATAAGTCCGTGGCGCCAAGACCGGGCCTAATCCGTAGTCTGGCCCCTTGTGGCGAAATTCGGAAATTGCTAAAATGCAGCCGTTCAGCCTTCTTTAGGTTAGCCACTAACCCAATTGGGTGATTCACCCAATACGGATTACTGGCGCAATACGGTTGAAAGCTCCAACCTGACCTCCCAGACTAAGTGTGGGTTGCCATAAGTGGCGTAATATGAGGTGGCGCAACATTTGTACTAAGACGATTGCTGGGAACAGATTTACGGTAGTCCGGCTCGAAAAGGAGCTTTCACAGTGGCGAAAATTAGGGTCGCAATCATTGGAGTGGGGAACTGCGCTTCCTCGCTGATTCAGGGCATTCACAAATACGTGGAAGTTCCCGAAGACGAAGATGTCCCTGGTCTGATGCACACCAAGATTGGCGACTACCGGATTGAAGACATCGAGGTAGTGGCCGCCTTCGATGTGGACCAAAATAAGGTGGGGAAAGACCTGTCGGAAGCAATTTTCACCGCTCCCAACAATACCCTAAAGTTTGCTGACGTCCCTCATATGGGCGTAACCATAGACCGGGGAATGACCCACGACAGCATCGGCAAATACGTGGCCCCATTGGTCAAGAAATCATCCCATCCTACAGCCAACATCGTGGGGATTCTCAAAGAACGGGAAGTGGATGTGGTCATCAACTACCTGCCGGTGGGCAGCGAAGACGCCACAAAATGGTACGTTGAGCAGATACTGAACGCTGGCTGCGGCATGGTCAACTGCATCCCCGTATTCCTGGCTAAAGAAGACTATTGGCGGGGCCGTTTCGAGGAAAAGAACCTGCCGATAATCGGCGACGACATCAAATCTCAAGTGGGTGCTACGATTCTCCACCGGGTTCTGACCCGGTTGTTTGAAGACCGAGGCGCGGAAATCGATCATACATACCAACTGAACTTCGGTGGCAATACCGACTTCCTCAATATGCTGGAAAGGGAACGCTTGGTATCCAAGAAGATTTCCAAGACTGGTGCGGTGACCTCCCAGATGGAATCTCAGGTGGACCCCGATGATATCCATGTCGGACCCAGCGACCACGTGCCATGGCTCAACGACCGCAAGTGGTGCTACGTGCGCTTGGAAGGCACGGTATTCGGAGGCGCTCCCGTCAGCTTGGAATGCAAACTGGAGGTTTGGGATAGCCCCAACTCAGCCGGTGTGGTGGTGGACGCGATACGTTGTGCCAAGCTGGCCTTGGACCGGGGAATAGGCGGAGCTATCACAGGACCCAGCGCCTATTTCATGAAGTCGCCACCGCAGCAATTCACCGATGATGTGGCCCGGGATATGGTTGAAAAATTCATCGCGGGTGAGGATGCCTAAGCAGGCTAATTGAGAAATATCAGACCGGCTTTAAAGCCGGGACTCAACGCTAGACCCAGAAGATTCTCCAGCCATGGAGTGCTTTAGTGAAAATTGCAATGGTCTGTCCATACGATTTCACCTGGCCAGGCGGGGTCACGGCTCACGTTGGGCAATTAGCCCGCGAGTTGGGTAAACTGGGTCACGAAGTCCATGTTCTGGCTCCCCATTCGCCTTCCAGAGATATCCCCGACATTGAGCAGTTCATTCCCTTTGGCCGCTCCGTGCCTTTACCCAGTGGCGGCTCCATCGCAAGGGTATGTTTGTCTTGGTGGCTTCTCCCCAAGGTGCGCGATTTATTGCGCCGTGAGGAGTTCGACATAGTCCACCTCCACGAGCCCATGGCTCCAATCCTACCCCTGTGCGTGCTGGAATTCTCGAAATCGGTAAATATCGGCACCTTCCACGCATCCTACAGCCACCAACGCCTTTACACTTTTACCCACCCAATCATCAAGCGATGGCACAAGCGGCTGCACGGCGGCATCGCAGTTTCTGCGGCCGCCCTACGTTATGTGAACAAGGCCTTTCCGGCTGACTATAAAATCATCCCCAACGGTATAGATGTTGACCATTTCGCCAACAATCCCGATCCCTTCCCTCAATACAAAGATGGCAAGACCAACATCCTTTTCGTGGGGCGCCTGGAAAAGCGCAAGGGGCTGAAGTACCTGCTGGAAGCCTATAGCAGACTAAAATGGGAGCAGCCAAACGTTCGCCTGATTGTCGTTGGGCCGGGGCAGCCCGACCGTGACTCCTACCGTATATTGGGCGCTCGCAGCCTGCAGGACGTGGAGTTTGTGGGCAAGGTTTCCTTCGATGACTTGGCCCGTTATTACGCCACCGCGGACATCTATTGCTCCCCGGCCACCGGGGCCGAAAGCTTCGGCATCGTCTTGTTGGAGGCAATGGCGTCGAGCAAGCCGGTCGTCGCATCAGAGATTGAGGGCTATAGCGGAATTTTGACCCACAATGAGCAAGGGCTGCTATTTCCACCCAAGGACTCGGATGCGCTCTACGAAGCCCTCTCCCTGCTCATAAGAAACCCCGACATGGCACAGAGATTAGGCGCCAACGGTCGCCAGACCGTGGAGCAATACCGCTGGTCCGTGGTCGCTGCACGAGTCGCCGAATACTACCAAGATTGCTTGAGCTCTAAAGATGGCATTGCCGGGACGCGAGCAGTTTAGGTCGGCGGTCCTCCGGTACGTTGAGCTCCCTGGCGCTCGCTTCCTGCGTGCTCTGAAATTCACGCCCAATTCCATAACACTAATCGGCTTCGCCGTAACTGTGGCGGCTGCCGTCCTAGTTGGGTACGGATGGCTTTTTGTCGGCGGGATAGTCTTCTTATCAGGGAGCGCCCTGGACCTGATGGACGGTGCGTTGGCGCGACTCACAGGCACAACTAGCCCCTTTGGCGCTCTGCTGGACTCGGTCTTTGACCGCATGAGCGAGGCTGCGATCTTCGTCGGCTTGGGAGTCTACGCAATCAGAGAAGACTTCAGCGACGACTACCGGTTATTCTTCATACTTGTGGTCCTTCTCGCCTTGGTGTTCTCTCAGATTGTCAGCTACCTGCGGGCCAGAGGAGAGGGGCTGGGGGTTTTTACCCGGGCCGGAATCATGACACGGCCCGAACGAGTGGTGTTACTTGGGATTGGAATGCTTGCCGGCCAGATAGAATGGTTCCTGCTGGCAATCGCCGTCGTGTCCTGTGTCACTCTCTTTCAACGGATGTTCACCATCCGAGACATGCTCAACAAAGACAGTTAGCAAGTTAGTTAATGAAACAGGCCAAGCCAAGATAAACCGGCGTGTTTCGGGGCAAGCAACCGGATAATCTGGTATGCTAGCCGGGCTCAAACAATAGCCTGCCTGTTAGGATCATGGCATCGATTAAAGCACGTATGCAAGCATGGGACACGGAGCCTGTCAGATGACGCAACAGCCCCTAATCTCCGATCAGGACAAGGCCCAGCTAAAGCGGATTTTCCGCAAGGACCTGAATCGAGATGTTTACCTGCGGTTGTTTACCCAGAGGCCGTCTCCGGTGACTATTCCTGGCAGGGAGTGCCGCTACTGCGCCCAAACCCAACAGCTCATGGAAGAACTCACGGCGCTGTCCCCCAAAGTACACTTGGAAACCATCGACTTTTACAAGGAGTCCCAGCTTGCCAAGGAACATGGCGTTACTCGGATTCCGGCCATAGAGTTCGGCGGGGATGAGCCTTCGGGAGAAGATCCTACAAGACCAGGGCCCTCAAGACTGAAATTCTATGGCATTCCCTCCGGGCATCAACTGGCAACGGTGGTTGAGGACATCAAGACTATCTCACGGGGAGTCAGCCCTCTCACCACGGGAACCCGCAAGAAACTCCGTCAGATGAACAAGCCGGTGCACATCCAGGTATTCGTCACACCAACCGATACCTTCTGCCCAGGTCAAGCTCGGCTGGCCCACGCCTTCGCCCTGGAATCCCCCAAAATCACCGCCGACGTGGTTGAGATGCAGGAGTTTCCCTTGTTGGCTCAGAATTACAATATTCGGTCCGTGCCCCTGACGGTCATCAACGAGTTCATCAGATTGGAAGGGGTTGCCGGAGAAACCCAGTTGCTGGAAAAAGTGCTTGAGGCTGGAGTGACCCAAGCCGCCGTTACCGGTGGCAGCCAATAGTACAATTAACAAAAAATCCGGCAGCCAAAATCCGGCAGCCAAAATTCTGCCTGAATAACCTATAATTCACCCCAAGATTTTGGATGTAAATCGGACCAGGAGAAATTAGCTTGCCCATTGAGTTTACTGGAGACATGAACGGTCAAGGACTACGTGTGGCTGTGGTGGTGGCAAGGTTCAACGAATTTATAACCCGCCAGCTTCTAAGCGGAGCGTTGGAAACCCTGGCCCGGCACGGGGTGAGAGACGACGACGTCTCAGTGGCATGGGTGGCTGGCTCTTTCGAATTGCCGGTGGTAGCCAGAGCCCTGGCCAAGACCGGCAGATACGACTCGATTATCTGCCTAGGCGCAGTGATTCGCGGCGAGACCGGTCATTATGAAATGGTGGCTGGCCAGGCCTCCAGCGGCACCGGCGCCGTGGCGATGGAGACGGGTATCCCCACGATCTTCGGCGTTCTGACCACCGAAAACATGGAACAAGCAATCAACCGCTCCGGCGGAAAGTCCGGAAACGTGGGCAGCACCTCGGCAGCCACAGCCATTGAGACCGCTAGGCTGATTCAGGCGATAAATACCGGTTAATTTTCAGCTCATAGGCATCAGCCCAGAGGCCATAATGCAAATCGGAGTCACGGTCCCCAACAACTGGGGAATCGAGGATCCCAAGGAGGTCTTGGCCATTGGATCATTGGCCGAAGATTTAGGCTTCGATTCCTTGTGGGTTATGGACCACCTTTTTAACACCGGCTATATCCGGGAAAGGCTTGAAGACAGGCCCTATTACCATCCCATGTCCACTCTTTCCTACTTGGCTGCCACAACTTCCCGAATCATGTTGGGTACGTCGGTGCTGGTCTTGCCCTACCACAACCCGGTGGAATTGGCCAAGTACGCAGCTACGTTGGACCAGATTTCCGGTGGCAGAGTGATTTTGGGCGTGGGCGTGGGAGCAATGACCGAGGAGTTTCAAGCGCTGGGTATTCCCATGCGACAAAGAGGCTCTCTGACCGACGAGTGCATAGCGGTCATGAAGGAGCTCTGGACCAGCGCCAACCCCAGTTACCACAGCGACCGCTGGAACTTCGATAACCTGTTATTCTCGCCCAAACCCCTACAGAAGCCCCATATACCGCTGTGGATCGGCGGTTCCAGTCCCGGAGCGTTGCGCCGTGCCGCTACCAGCGGCGACGGTTGGCACCCCACTGGTCTTTCACCAGAGGACTACAGCCTGGGACGCTTGGATATCAGCCAGCAGGCCACGGCGGCAGGCCGAGACGCCAGCGCACTGACCATGTCCATGCGCATCGAGGTTGAGGTCCACGGCGGGCCTTCCAGTTCCAGGGCCGCCAGCTTGGCCCGGGTGCCGGGAGATGACCCAGGTCAGATAATTGCCGCCTTAGAGGCTTATCAAAACGCTGGCGTTGATCACGCGGTCTTGGCGTTGAATTCCGGCGACATCCCGTCCATCAAGACCTTGATGGAACGAATCTCTCAAGACGTGATTCCCCACTTCAAGTAGGCAGAGTGTGTCTGCCTACTTTTGACTTTCTTGTTGCGCCAAGTCCTGCCCGGCAATGAAATCGGTTATTATCGCCCAGTCCCGGCGTAGCTTCCCCAAGGCCATCTGGTCAGTCACACTTCCACCGTAATGAGACGTCTGAAAGGCGTCAACGATGCCGCTCATGGGAGCGAGGGGCAACAACGACCTCATTGCGTTCTGGTGCTGCTTGGGCGTTTCCCATTCCCAGCGGGGACGTCCCAATTTTTCGGACACCTCCAAGAACCGGTGGTAGAGATCCCTTGCATTGACTGGTTCGGTCGATCTGCTCCTTCTAAATCTGCTTGTAGGAGAGATACTGTTCCACCAGCCGGACAGGAGATTACTGAGGTCTCGGTTGGCCCGGCTCCAAGTTAAAAGAGACTCCCGTGTTTCTTCCACCTGGCTGGGTCCTTTAATATTCCTTCTGAAGCGAAAAGCGCGGTAGAGTAACCATGCCGCAAGGCCAAATACCACCGCAATGCCCAACCCTTTTATGGCTCCTATCAATATTGCGGACGGGCCGTTGTCGTTTCGCGCTGACTCAAGCTGGTCCTCAAAATCGCTCAATCTCTGCTCAACTAATTCCAGACCGGTCAGGTCGCCGCCACCAAACCATCCGGCGATAATATTGCCCAGACTAACCAGCACGCTAGCCAAGAGCCCCAGTACCAGGAACACCGGTTTTAGCACCCAGAAGCCCAACTCACCTATGGACCTGAGCGTGGTTCCGGCAAAATCATCCAGCCCTCCCACTCCCAAGGCGCCTATCAACAGGGCCAACAAGATTACCCCACCCACGCTAAAGCCTATGGGCGCCCACCAACCGGTCGCCATCTCTTGGTCCTCACTAGCCGCTGACGTGAACCGGGCCAGGGACATACCGGACAATCCAACTGCGAAGAATCCCAGGGCAAGATAGGGACTGATAATATCCCGAGAACCAAAGGCGTCGGCGACAACGGCCACCACCACGGCCACCAGCCCCCAACGAAATTACCCCCGAAGGCTTTCCAGAGAAATCTCTTCATAGGCCATTGACGCTCCGCGCCACAACAACCCAATTAAGAACAATAGGCTGATGGCCAAAGCCGTCACGGTACCTGCGTCCCCGTCGATTAGCTGGTCCCACGAACCCGGTCGGGGCCCGGTATGGAGGAGGAAAAAAATCGCCAAGAACAATAGGCTGCCCAATAGGCCGATTCCGCCTCTGATTCCACGGGTAAATGGCAATGCCTGTATCCACATCGATAAGAAATAAGCTGTCAAGAGAGCACAGAACACCAGCCAAATGGGTAAGCCGGCATCGCTCAAGTTTATGGCCGCAACAGCCACTGATATGGCGAGAAAAAACGCACAGGTTTCCAAGAGCAGACCTGCACTGGTCACGGCGCTAGCTCGCCAGAACTGACTCATCTTTCTCCAAGGCGTCCAGGGCATCGCCCACATGATGGATTTGTACGCCGGGGATTTCTAGACCCGGGATATCTAGTCCGGGCATGCCCTGGGCCGATTGGCTGTCTCCAGAGTAAACAACAACAACGTGGTAGCCGCGGCCCTGCATCTCCTGTATTTCCGCAGCAACGGCTTCGGTTAATGCCGAAGTCACCAGAACGACCGTGGAGCCGGGCGGTAATGACCTGCCCCCGTCCCTGAGGACGCTGGCCAAAGAGGTCATGGTGAATGGGCCTGTCGTGGCCAAGGCTTCCAGAACCAGTGTTATCTGCGACGGTGACGCGCCAAGGGGCACGCTGATGTATCGTGCCGAGAACGTGGCCACGGCGTTGCTCACTAATCCGAAGGCATAACCACGCCGGGATGCGTAACTGGCAATCGATGCCGCCACGGTCACGGCGCGCTCGAACAAGCGCCGGTTGCTGGTCTGCCACGGTTGTTCGCTGGTGGTGGCGTTAAGGGCCACCAGCACGTTCAAGGAAACAACCGGCTCGAAAAGCTTGGTTTGGAGACGAGAGGCCCGGGCGGAGGCTTTCCAATCAATGAGTTTCATTGGATCGGTGTTTTGGTAGTCACGTTGACCCGCGAAACGGGTGGTGTCCCGAATCAATGGCCTCCTTCCCTTGCTTTCGCCGAGAGGGTTCTCAGCCGGTATATTTAGTTGTTCCAGTTCTACCACCCTGGGATAAACCAGCAGATGGCTCATCTGATCGAACCTGGCTTCACCAGAGCTAAAACCGAAGATGTCGCCACTGCGGACTCGCGCCGGGCCGATTCTATGGTAGCCACGGGTGTTACATACCAGGGTGTACTTCCAGGTGACTTGCTGGAAGGGCAACAGTGAGGTGGTGATTGTGTGCCGCCGGGTTCCTTCCATGGGATTGGGCTGGATGCCAGCGCCGGGCAGATCCAAGACTTCCGGAAAAGTGTCGTGAATATCGACCCAGATAAGGGGCAAAAGCTTGTCGTTGCGCAGGATGACTGAGTATTCCACCGTATCGCCGATAAATGCGCGGCTTCGGTTCAGGTAGCGTGAGTGGCTCACCCGGCGAAAAGCGTAACGGTTCCAAATCTTCGTGGCCAGCCAAATGAGGACCACCATGGAGCCCACAATCAACAGCAAGCTCTCGCTGGTTACCAATCCGATTAGAACCAACACTCCGCCAATCAAAATCCACAGGTCGTTCATCATAGCGGGAGGTTAACCTACACTGGCACCTGAATCTGATCGAGGATTTGGATCACCACATCTTCAGCCGTTCGCTCCCTCAGCCGGGCCTGGGACTTGACTATCATTCGGTGGGCCAGAGTATACGGGGCTAGCAACTTTATGTCGTCTGGAGAAACGTAGTCCCGGCCTTGAATGGCCGCCATTGTCTGGCTGCACCGGTAAAGACCCATGCTGGCTCTAGGGCTAGCGCCCAAATCCAGGTCGCCATGGCCACGAGTTGCTTGTACGACCTGAACCAGATAGTTGCGCAACACCGGGTCCACGTACACCTCCCGAACCAAGACCTGACGGTGAACCACATCCTGGCTGGACGCCACGGGCTGCAGATTGACCAGCGGGTCGGTCGACTGAAACCGGGCCAGCACATCTTCTTCTTCCGATTCCTCTGGATAACCCAACTTGATGCGCATCAAGAGTCGGTCCAATTGGGCTTCGGGCAAAGGGAAAGTGCCCTCCAGTTCCACCGGGTTTTGCGTTGCGATTACCAGGAAAGGTGCTGGCAAAGGAATCGTGGTATCGTCCACGGTCACTTGCCTCTCGGCCATGGCTTCCAATAAGGCCGACTGGGTGCGAGGGGTCGCTCGGTTAATCTCGTCGGCCAGCACAACCTGAGCGATTATCGGGCCAGGCCGGAACTCGAATTCCCCCGATTTCTGGTTGTAGAAGTGGATGCCGGTGATGTCCGAGGGCATCAGGTCGGGTGTGAATTGGATGCGCTTGAATGTGCAATCTATCGAGTCTGCCAGGGAACGGGCCAAGGTTGTTTTGCCGATTCCGGGCACATCTCGATAACAGGGCCTTTGCCCACCAACACCTTCTCCACATTGACCCTGACATTTTCCGCAAGCTTAGCCACAGCGCCCGTCGGTTTTGAAGTAGTTGGTTGGGTCATCTAATTTGCCATCAGTTCAAGCAATCCTGCCACCGGATGTGAGCCATCTTATCGCGTTGTTCTCCGGACCTAGGCTTGGCTGGCAATCCCAGCCTCAGCCTCCCTAAGATCTTTGAACGAGTCTACGCTACGCCAAAAAGCCCTGGACTCAAAGGCTGATATTCTGCCCGAATGGGCCAACTGGGGAAATGTGCTGGTCTCGTGGTCACCCAATGCCGGAAGTTCCGAAGCAATATTGCGCTCCAGAATATATACGCCAGCATTGATCCAGTAGGGCATCTCAACCTTTTCCCGGAAGTCCACCACGTCCCCCGCCTGGTTCATCTCCACCAGGCCATATGGGCTGACCATGGGCACCACCATGATAGTCGCCATGTGGGACGGATTTTCGTCGATTTTTTCTTGATGGCGCTCTAACAACCCTTTGGGGTCCTCAAAACAGATGACATCTCCGTTCAAGACAGCGACTGGTCCCGAGTCTTTGGGGACTAGAGAAAATCCCTTGCGGATTGCTCCCCCTCTGCCCAAGGGCGAGTCTTCCACGCTGTAGAGTGCTCTAACGCCGAAAGCGCTGCCGTCGCCAAAATGGTCTTTGATGGCTTCCCAGCGGTACCCGGCCAGGAACACCACGTCGCTCACTCCAATGGACTGCAACCACTCTATCTGTCGTTCCAATATGGGCTTTCCGCCCACGGGCACCATCGGTTTCGGCAAGTTGTCAGTTAGTGGCCTGAGCCGCTCCCCTTGGCCTCCAGCCAGGATCAGTGCATACATGATTTAATTACCTACTTGCGGAACTTGAAACACACCAACACACTTTTAATCAATATAACCGCGGAAGCGGTGATAGTCCAACAGCATTGCATGTTCCTTTAGTCATGACCGTGGGCATACTAAAGGATTATTCTATGTGAACCATCAAAGCGTCGGAATTCAAAGCCAAATGCCTAAAAATTATGGATGAGGTAGCAGAGACGGGCGAGCCAGTTCTCATAACCAAGAATGACGTTCCAGTTGCAGAACTGGTTTCGGCTCGGCGCAAGCCTAAAGTTCTCTTCGGTTTGATGAAGGGGTCGGTTACCTACATCGGTGACATCATCTCTCCCGCAGAGGTGGAATGGGAAGCCGAAAGTGGATGACCCTCTCGTTCTTGACACCCATACCCTTGTTGGGCTTGTGGAAGGTGAATCTCGATTGGGTCGAAAATCCCGTGAATTGGCTCAAGCGGCACTACAGTCAGACGTGCTGGCGGTTTCGGCGATTTGCTTTTTGGAGATTGCAATGCTCGTCAAGTCGGGGCGGCTGGGACTAGCCATGCCTACATCCGAATGGCACAGAGGATCCCTGAAACTAGGCATATTGGAAGCGCCAGTGACAGGGCAAATCGGGATTCTAGCCGAGGAGTCAGCTGGATTGCCGGGCGATTCAGCCGACCGAATCATAACCGCGACGGCGATAGTGCTAAATGCGACCTTGCTCACGGCAGATCAGCGCATCCTCAATTGGCCGGTTAACTTGACGCGATTCGATGCCCGTGACTGAACTAGAGAATTGGGTGAAATGGGAGCAAATGGCGGCTCGTTTTGTTCCGGTGGATTGAAGTTACGAATCCTCCAAGTCCCTACCGTGGGTCGAATTCCCGTAATCTGGGAATATATGCGAACGTTTGGCTGCCCCGCCTGGGCTCGAACCAGGGATTTCAGCTCCAAAGGCTGACGTGCTACCACTACACCACGGGGCATCGAAAGGGACCATCGCTGAAATACCGGGCTGGAGTTGCCCGTGCAGCGTTGGCCCACCTATATTCTGCGATGC
The DNA here is from genome assembly GCA_002311385.1 of Dehalococcoidia bacterium UBA1141. Taxonomy (GTDB): domain Bacteria; phylum Chloroflexota; class Dehalococcoidia; order Lucifugimonadales; family UBA3495; genus UBA1141. Next base: position 122,598 of record DCAE01000109.1, read on the forward strand.
CCACCGGAAAGCGTCAAGGGGGCCGCCAAACAACGTTCCAAGCTTTCCTCTCCGTTAGACGCTGGGTGACCAGTATGAGTCGGCAAATGGCGGGCTGATATAATTGCCAGCGTGCCCGATACTATCAACATGAACAGGCTTCGCATTTCGCTGCTGCACGTGGCGCCGGTCCTCAATCAGATTAGCCACAACCGCATCTTGCTTGAGACTGCGCTAAAGACTGCTGCGAAAGAGGGCGCAAATTGGGCAATTACCCCGGAGTTGTGGGTGAGCGGATACATGTTTGACAGCCATATTGGCTCGGACTGGATTCTACCTCAACCCGACCCTTGGATGCTCAGTTTCTGCCAACTTGTGAAGGCCCTGGAAATGACGGTTTTCCTATCTCATCCCGAGAGGGATTTGGAATCGGGCAAACTATACAACTCGGTGTTCGTAATCAACGGTCAGGGGGAAATCGTAGGCAAGCACCGAAAAATCAAGGCGCTACACGGGGCCGAAGCCTGGTCCAGCCCAGGTTGGGAAATTGAGCCCATAGAGGCCGATGGCATCAAAGCGGGAATCTTAGTTTGCGCCGACGGGTATAAGAACGATGTGGCCAGTGTGCTGAAAGACAAAGGCGCTCAAGTGTTGGTTTCGCCTTCGGCTTGGGGGCCGGGGGAATGCGGTCCTGACGGCGAGTGGGTGCAGCGCACGAAGGACACGGGGTTGCCCATGATGGTGTGCAACCGTTCCGGAGGCGAGGGCGACGATCTGGACTATAGCCTGGCCGAGAGCGTGGTGGCCCATGGTGGTGAGACGCTGCTCTTGGCGACCAGCAAGCGGTCAGTTGTCCTCAGCTTCGACTGGGATATGGTCAACATGAAACTCTTGTCGTCGGAGTTCAGTAAGACGTATTTTTAGCTACTGCCGGTTTGGATTGCCCGGCTTGGATTGCGCGGTTTGGATTGCGAAAAGAAAGAGCTCAAGACTCATCAGGCCCCGCCAGCCTCAACGTCACGGCTTTCCAGAAAACGCCGCAGAATCAAAACCGCCGCGGCCTCATCCACCGACCCTTTTTCCCGGGAGGGTTGCCTCGCCGCCTCTCGCAACAGCCCTTCGGCCTCCACGGAGGTGAACCGCTCATCGACGGTGTACACCGGCATGCCGGATCCTTTGCGCAGGGCACGCACAAACCCCTGGACTTTCTTGGCTTGAGGTCCTAATTTTCCTTCTTGGTTGTAGGGAATGCCTACGACAACGCTCTCCGCGCCTCGGTCCTTGGCGACTTCCAGAACTCGCTCCATGTCTTGGGCAAGCTTAGCCCTCACGATATGACCTGCAGGGAAAACCAGGTCAGTCCCGTCGCTACCCACTGCCAAGCCGACGCGGCGGTCACCTAGGTCAAGAGCCAAGTATTTCAGGGTTTCACCTGCTGGGGTATAAAAATAAGTGGGATCCTCACTCGTGCCTAGCGCTCAGGACAGGCTCTGTCTGACAAACTCCGGGATGCTATCCAGCGCTTCGTCCAGTTTTTGAACGCTCTTCCCGCCTGCTTGGGCCATCTCGGGACGGCCGCCGCCGCCGCCGCCCATAATCTTGGCGGCATCACGCGCCAGGTTGCCCGCATGAATGCCCCGATCCACCAAATCCGGCGTGGCCATGGCCACCAGCATTGGATTGCCATCGACAACCGCCGCCAGCACAACTACCACGGAGGACAGCTTGGCTTTGAGAAAATCACCCATCTCCCGCATGGCGTCTGGGCCCGAGGCCGAAGTGCGCCCGGCCACTACTTTGACTCCATCAACGTCGGCAACATTCGCCAGCATCTGCTCGGCTTCCGTGCGCAAGGCGGTTCTTTCCAAAGCCCCTAGGCGACGATGCAGGTCTTCGGTGTCCTGCATGAAACTCTCCAAGCGGGTTTCCAGGTCGGCCACCGGAGTTTGCAGCCTTCGGGACAGGCTCTCCAACTTGGCTGATTGCTCTACAAAGAGCTCTTCCGCAACACGGCCGGTAACCGCCTCTATGCGTCGCATGCCTCCACCGATGCTGGACTCGCCCAACACAAACAATGTACCCACTTGTCCCGTGGCGGCAACGTGGGTGCCACCGCATACTTCGATGCTGAACGACTCGCCGTTGGACATGGCCACCACTCTGACCACATCACCGTAGCGGTCACCGAAGAAAGCTAATGCTCCTTCCCGGACCGCCTCGGTATAGGTTGTCTCGTGGGAACGCACCATTAGATTGTCCCGCACCCTTTCGTTGGCCAAACCCTGAACAGAGGTGATTTCATCCGGGGTGAGGGCGCTGACATGACTAAAGTCGAACCGCAAGCGGTCGGGGGAAACGAATGAACCAGCCTGACGCACATGAGGGCCCAAAACCGACCTGAGTGAAGCATGGAGCAGGTGGGTGCCGCTGTGATTCCGGGAGGCGTCCATACGGCGGGAAGGCTCCACTTGGGCCGTGACCAGTTCGCCTAGGGAAATATCGCCCTGCTGAACGACGCCCCGGTGAATTATCAATCCAGCCACTGGGCTTTGGGTATCCTGAACGGTAACCACTCCGTTGGGGCCGGTGATGGTACCGTGGTCGCCCAATTGACCACCGCCCTCGGCGTAGAAAGGAGTCTCGGCAAGGACAATCTCAACCTGCTGGCCCTTAGTGGCCACTCCAAAAGGCTCTAGGGTTCCTTGGCTCTCGGACTCTGTTTGGCTGGAGTTGTCCGTTTGGCCGGAATTGAATGAAGGATTCACCAGTATGGCGGCCACCGTGGTTTCTTTAAGAAGCCCATCGTAGCCAACGAAGGAGGAGCGGTCCAAGCCCAGGTCCTCATAGGCGGTAACCACCTCCATGCTCCCTTCGAAGCCGTGGCCGGAGCGGGACTTTTCCCTCTGCGCAGACATTTCCTTTTCGAAGCCTTCCATATCTAGGTCTAAGCCGTTCTCCCGAGCCATCTCGGCCGTCAACTCGGGCGGGAAGCCGTAGGTATCGTAAAGGACAAATGTCTCGTTACCGGTGATGGATTCCAACCAAGGCCATACTCGCTCCCCAAAACTTCGAACATCGTCCTTTGGAGTTAATGCGGCGTGGGCTAGGTAAGCGCCTGTATTCTCATCTTCGTTGGTACCGACGGTTGTACCGGGATAGAACACGCTCCCATTCGGGTCCAGAATCGTCTCCATATCTCGCGAAACTATCGCCCGATATTTGAACATTCCGTCCAGGATTGCAATCCCCCTTTCGAAAGCCTCACCGAACCGCTCTTCCTCCAGGCGAATCACACGGAGGATAAAGTCGTGATTCTCAGACAGTTCTTTGTAAACACCGCTAAACCGGGGCAGCACCGTTTCGGCCACTTGAGCCAAAAACAGACCGTTTAAGCCCAGCCTGCGGCCATAGCGTATGGCCCGGCGGATAACCCGCCGCAGCACGTAGCCGCGTCCGGCTTTGCCGGGAACCACACCATCGCCGATTAGGAATGAAGCGGCACGAGCGTGCTCGGCTACCACCCGCAGTGCAAAGTCGGTGTCCGTGTCGGCTCCATAAGTCTTTCCCGACAGGCGGCAGGCCTCGGCTATGATTGGCTGGAAAAGGTCCGTCTCGTAGATGTTGTCCTTTCCCTGAAGTACTACGGCGGCCCTTTCCAGGCCCATGCCGGTGTCGATGCTGGGAGCTGGAAGCGGCACGCGGGTTCCTTGAGCGTCCTGGTAAAACTGCATAAATACCAGGTTCCACAACTCCACGAACCGTTCACAATCGCAGTTGGGATGGCAACCAGGGACGTCCGGAAACCCAGACTTAACACCAGCGTCCCGGTCCGCCCGCAAGATGGCGGTCAGGTCATCGGGCGAAACCATGTCTTGGCAGCCCTTTTCCCGTCCACCGTCGTAATGAATCTCCGAGCAAGGGCCGGTTGCGCCCTCGTTGCCCGCAGGCCCCCACCAGTTGTCGCTATCTCCATAGCGGTAGATGCGCTCTACCGGCACTCCCACTTGGTCACGCCAAATCTTGAATGCGTCATCGTCATCTAAATGGATAGTAACGAAAAGTTTATCCGGGTCCAAGCCGAACTTCTTGGTGACCAACTCCCAGGCGAATTCGATAGCGCCCTCTTTGAAGTAATCACCAATGCTGAAATTTCCCAGCATCTCAAAGAAGGTCAGGTGTTTGTGGTCGCCCACCTCGTCGATATCGGTGGTGCGAAAGCTCTTCTGGCTGCTGGTCATCCTAACCCGGGGCGGCGTCTGTTCGCCGGTAAAAAAGGGCTTGAAAGGGACCATGCCAGCGCTGGTGAACAGGAGGGTCGGGTCGCCTGCGGGTATCAACGAGGCACTGGGCATGTGGAGGTGCCCCTTCTCTTCAAAGTAACCGATGAATAGGTCTCTAATTTCGTCGCCGTTCATTCCTGTTCATTCCCATTGCTCGCCTAGATTGCGATTCTAGATTTTTAAATATTAGGGCTCGTCCTCGAGCCCTAGGTAGACTAATTAGCGTTGTTTATAAAATGGGATTGCGTGCCTGACGGGATTAACGGGCTTTTCTGCCAGACCGGCGTGCGTGAATCGGCGTGTTTGAACCGGCTTGTTTAAAATTGTATTCCAACGCTATATGGTGGTCAATTGAAATGGAACACGGAGTACTAGAAATTATCGGCGCAGGTGGATAATGTTGACTTGGACCAGGATGCCAGCCCATATTGACCCTCATGCAGCATGACCGTACAATAAGGGCGTTAAGAAAGATGAAAGGTAGAGTGATACGCAAGGGGTAACAAAGGTTATAGACGTACAGACAGGGAATTTTCTTGTGGGGGGACGTAGATGAACTCCAGCATCATCGGGAAGATAGACAAGGCCCGGAGATACGCAGAAGAGAAAGACCGAGTCGCTATCACCAGTCTAAGATCTACATTCAAAGGCGATCACAATCAATACGATGTTTCGTTAGACGCTGGCAATTGGAATTGTCAGTGTCATTTTTTTAGCACCCGGGGTGTCTGCAGCCATATCATGGCCCTCCAGAGAATCCTGGAGGAAATGCTCACCACCCAACCTGAAGCAGTTCAAGCCACATAGCGTAAGCGAGAGCTGATTGGGGCGAGAATCGGCCAGGACAGTGGCTGAAAATTAGGCGCGTTACTGGCCTGATGTTGGGGCTTGGATTGGGGGTCAAGTGAGAGTCCATAGGCTCACTATGAACTACGACGCCCAAAGACTCGACTATCTTTTGAACCTTAGCTTCTGAACCTCAGCTTCTGCCTCGCCTATCTCGCTTAAAACTTTGCGGTCGAGCGGGCGTGTCTCTTACCGCGCCGTTTGGTAGGCTCTTTGGTCAACATATCGACCGGAAATTGGTGATGACCGGCGCGAACCGGACCTCGGAAAGCGCGTTTCCGACGACCGGGTCAACGTTGACAGCACAGTGCGTCCAGATTACACTCCGAACCGGCGAGCCAAATGTTTCAAGGGCCAATATATTCGCCCAATATATTCGCTAGGTGTACCGTTTTTGGAATTCCTGTTAATAGGCTTAAATCACCGCACTTCCCCTCTGGATGTGCGTGAAAAATTAACCCTGACCAAGTCCCAGTGGCCCCAAGCGCTTAGTGACATGGCGGAATACGGGGTACCGGGCGTTATCCTCTCCACCTGCAACCGTTCCGAGTTTTATGCTCTGGAACCGGCCAACCCACAAACCACGGAACAATCCTCAAAACTTAAATGGAAAGGTTCCGGCGAAGACCGCATCAAGCAGTTCTTGGTTGATAAATTCGACGTTTCCCTGCTGGACGTGGACCGTTTCCTTTACGTTCACCGGGAACGCGATTGCGTTAACCACCTGTTCCGGGTAGCTTCCAGCCTAGATTCCATGATTCTCGGGGAAGAGCAAATCATCGGCCAGGTCAGGGAAGCCTTCGATATTGCCTCCCAATCGGAAAATCTTCCCAGTTCTTTGTCCTTTCTGTTCCAGCGGGCATTGCGAGTGGGAAGGCGGGTGCGGCGGGAAACCGGCATTGGCCGCAACGCAATGTCCGTCAGCAAAGCCTGCGTGGAGTTGGCCAAAAACGCCTTGGGCGACCTTAAGGGCCGAAGGGCGATGGTGGTTGGCGCTGGCGACGCAGGAGAGTTGGCTGCCCAAGTGTTGTCCCGTTCCGGGGTGGACCAAATAACCGTGACCAACCGCACTTATGCGAGAGCCTTGGAATTGGCTAGAGGGCTTTCCGGCCAGGCAATACCTTTCCAAGAATTCCCGGACGCCTTGAAAACCTCCGACATTGTTATCGGATGCACCGGTTCCCCAGGCTATGTCCTGGAAGCCAGCGCCGTCCGCACGGCCATGGCTGCCAGGCCCGACAGGCCACTATTCTTGCTGGATATCGCCGTGCCCCGGGACATTGACCCGGAGGCCGGAAAAATCGAAAACGTGTTCCTCCATGACGTAGACGACCTTGAATCAGTTTCAGAAGCCAGTCGTGTAGAAAAAGCTGAAGAAGCCCGCAGCGCCGAAGATGTGGTGAACAAGGAATCGGAGTTGTTTCTAGATTGGTGGCGCACCTTGGAAGTGCTGCCCACGGTGATTAACCTGCGCCACAAGGCAGACCAAATCCGGGAGAAAGAACTGAACAAGACCCTCAAGCGCTTGAATGGCAAACTCTCTGCCGAGGAGATTGGTTCCATAGACTCAATGACCCAAGCAATCGTTAATAAGCTGCTTCATGAACCCACGTTGTTTTTGAAGAATCGGCCTTCATCCACCGAGTTAGACCTGGCTAGAGAATTGTTTGGTTTATCTTCCCCATTGCCACAAGAACCCATTTCTCGGGACCACGTAAACCAGGACCACATAAATAATGAAAGTTCAGATGCTATTGATTGATGTCCTTAGTTGAGAAATACGCCCTTCTGCCCGACGAAATCGACCGGGAAAGCCTCAAAATGGTTGAGGCCAGCCTGCCCGGCGGGCTTTCCTTGTCCAAAACCGAGCACTACGTAATGTGCCGCATCGTCCGCGCTGAAGGGGATCCCGAAATTTCTTTGGACGTGGAATTTAGTGAAGGGGCAGTGACAACAGGTATTGCCGCGCTATTATCCGGTGTGGACGTGGTCACCGATGTGCGGATGGTGGAAGTGGGGATATCCAGAGCCCTGCTCTCCAAACTAGGGACGAATACCAGGTGTCAAATCGACACCCGCCAGGTTGCAGAACGAGCGATACAAGAAAGGACCACCAGGTCGGTGGCCGCCATAAGGGAGTTGTCTCCTCATTTAAATGGCGCAGTAGTCGCTGTGGGCAACGCCCCGACGGCGCTGTTGGCCCTGCTGGACTTGGTGAGTGAAGGACTGGTAAGACCAGCCTTGGTGGTGGGTATGCCGGTGGGGTATGTCGCTTGCGCCGAATCCAAGGAAGAACTAACCCGTAGCGATGTCCCATACATCACAATCAAAGGCCGCAGAGGTGGTAGTTCCGCCGCCGCAGCCACCGTTAATGCTTTGCTTACCCTTGCTCTAGAAGGGAATAAACCCGAAACCGGCGAAGCGGAAAAGGCCTAAAAGCGATGACACAAACAACCAACGGCTCAGCCGCCACCGGCGGTCAGCCCAGCGATTCGGATTGGGGAGTGGTGCTCATCGCCCACGGCAGCCAGCGGGGTACTGATCGCACCGAGTGCTCTTGCGCATGGGAGCAAACCGGTTCTCAACGCCCGAATTGGTGCCTGGAATGCCCCAGCACGCCAGAGGGGCTGATTGACGCCACCGGCAGATTTCGCTCGCATCTAGGCTTGTCGGAACATCAGGTCGTCTTATCTTGCCTAGAGTTCATCGAGCCGTTCCCCAAACAGGCGGTCGGCATACTGAAAGACAGAGGATTTCGTCAGGTGGCCTTGGTACCTTTCCTTTTGGGCAGCGGCAAACACGCCACATTGGAAATGGAAGAAGTGTTGCAGGAAGTGCAGGAAGACGCACCGGACGTTCGCATGCACCTGGCAGAGGGTCTGGGCAGCGACCCGCTCCTGGCTGAACTGGTAGTTCAAAGAGTACAAGGGCTGGCTGACAAACAGGAATTCCAGCCATCGGGGGAGAAAACCTCCGGAATCGTTTTGGTCAAGGCTGGCACCAAGACAATCTACGATGATTGCGTATGGCTTAAGGAACTAGGGGAACTGGTGGAAGAGCGGCTTGGTCCAGGATATGCCGTGTCGGTGGGCCAGTCCCATTACGGCGACCCTACCATGGAAGCAGCTACAGAGGTTTTGGTCAGACAGAGAAATGTATCTTCTCTCATGTACGTGCCCTATCTATTTTTCCCAGGCATCATCTTGAAAAGGAACGTACTGGGCACTATGAGTGAATTGCAAAACACCTATCCAGGGATACCCATGACGGTCACACCCCCGTTGGGAGCAGGCGGTCAAGCGGTGGCAGTGGCGGCGCAGCGCGTCCAGCGGCTCTGGACTCAGACCCAAGGCTAATTCAATTCGAAACAACCATCCTGCTAACCCCTAACCTGATTAGCTTCGCTGGCCAAGCTCTTGTCAACGGCCAAACTGCCTCAGAAATCGCCCTGGTTAATTTCAACAAACCCACAGATTGTTTCTTTTGAGCAAATTCCGGTGGGCAAATTCCGGCTCGTGGCGTTCCGTCAGACGGTATTCCCGGCCCCGGTGCGATATACTGGTTCTACACGAATCCCCTGGCCTTGGTTTCAGCGGCTATCGCTGAGAATATTTGGCCTATATTTGGACACAACAGCAAGATTATGAGTAGCGTTCAACCACCGGAAAATCATGAAGAAAGCGACTACAGCCGCCAGACGGTGACACGTAAGGGCATGCGCACCGGTTACACCACCGGGTCTTGCGCAGCAGCAGCAGCAAAGGCCGCAACCCTGAGCTTGCTGACCGGTAATTCGGTTGAGAAAGTCACTATTCACTTGCCTGTTGGAAAAGATGTCACTTTTACTCTCAACCGGTGCCAGCAGATAGACGGTGGAACCAGTGTTCTGTGCTCAGTGATAAAAGACGGAGGCGACGACCCGGATGTCACCCACGGCGCTGAAATATGCGCCACCGTCTCCCGCACGCCAGCCTTTTTGGAACAACCTCCCACTACCGAAGAGAAAAATCCCACGACCGGACAAAGAATCTCCATAACCGGCGGAATTGGCGTCGGCACGGTGACCCGCCCCGGAACGGGCATCGAAGTGGGCCAGCCAGCGGTGACCCGAGTGCCCCGCCGGATGATAATCGAATCGATGGAGCAAGCAGGAAACGAGTGCGGCCTGGAGCCCGATGCTTGCCTGACCGTGGAACTCTCCGTGCCCACCGGCGCGGAAATCGCACTAAAAACAACCAATTCGCGCCTGGGTGTCATGGGTGGAATCTCAATCTTGGGCAGCACAGGCGTGGTCCAACCCTATTCCACCGCCGCCTGGCGGGCGAGCGTGCACTTGGCCATAGATGTGGCCGCCGCCAATAATCTGGAGCACCTGATACTATCCACCGGAACACAGAGCGAGATATTCACCAAGCGTCGATTGGACCTGCCGGACATGGCCTATATCGAGGCCGGCATATTCAGCGGCCCCGCTCTGAAACGTTGCGTCACTCGGGGCATCGGTCGGGCGACTCATGTGGGCATGGTCGGCAAATTCTCCAAGATGGCAATGGGCTACTTCGTTACCCACGTGGCGGGCAACAAGGTGGACACCGAATTCCTTGCTTCTCTGGCCGCCCAATGCGGCGCAACGGCTGAACTGCAAGAGGAAATGAAGGGCGCCGCCAGTGGCCGCCACTTCCAGGAAATCGCCCAGGCAGCAAATATTGAAGCGGTATTCCCTCTCATGTGCCGCCTAGTCTGCGAAGAAAGCCACATGCTTCTGGGTGACGACGCCGATAAATTGATTGTCGACGCCCTGTGTTTCGATTTCGACGGTGCTTTACTGGGCCAAGCCTCCACCTCTCCCGAGGGCATCACATTGTTAGCGCCTTCAGGGTCGGCCACCATTGGGTGAGGTATCCTCCCAACCTGCCGATTCTGACCGCAAAACCGACGCGGCAATCATCCTCCCTCGGGCTCTGGGTTTGCCAGACAGCGCTTTTGAGCAACGCACGCCCTTGCGAGGCCAAATCACCAAAAGGGAAGTGCGGGCAGTCTCCCTGTATGCCTTGGGCCTGAGGCCGAGTAGCGTTGTTTGGGACGTAGGCTCTGGCACAGGGTCCGTGGCGGTGGAAGCCGCCTTGATTGCCCACCGAGGGACTGTGTACGCCATTGAACGTGACGAAGCAAGCATCAATTTGCTAAAAGCCAACGTGGACAAGTGGGGCTCAGGAAACATCCGGGTGATGGCTGGCGAGGCCCCTGGGATCTTGGACAATCTGGAAGACCCTGACTCGGTGTTTATCGGCGGCAGCGGCGGCAGACTCGCCGACATCCTGGATGTTGCGGCCAGGCGGGTAAAGTTGGATGGCCGCATAGTGGTGAACCTGGCGGTGCTCGAACGGACTCTGGACACGATTAAAAAAATGAAAGAACTGGGGTTCGCTACGGAGTTGTCCATGGTCAGTTCATCTCGAGGTAGAGAGATGCCCGATGGCGCCACTCGTCTGGAAGCTCTGAACCCGGTGTTCGTCGTGTCCGCCCAGCGAGATTCCTAGCCTTGAGCACCGGTCCGGGAACCAACGCATCCGGATCAACCCCTGTGGGGACACTCTTCGGCGTCGGGGTAGGTCCCGGCGACCCGGAGCTATTAACACTAAAGGCCCTACGCATCATCCGGGCCGCAGCCGTGATATGTGCTCCACAATCGGAAACGAGACCGGATAGTTATGCGCTGGGTATCATCCGGGAATACCTGGATGCCGATAATCAGGAAGTTCTGCGGCTGACCTTCCCGGTGGACGACCCCGAAGGCGCAGCGGGAGTGTGGCGGTCAGGGGCCGATACTTTGGCCCAAAGACTGTATGGCGGGCAGGATGTGGCATTCATCACCGAAGGCGACCCCATGTTGTTCAGCACATTCATCTATATGCTGGAAGCCATGACTGCGGAGCACCCATCAATACCTGTGGAAATAATCCCGGGGGTTTCCTCGGTCATGGCTGCGGCGGCCAGCAGCAAAGTGCCCCTGGCCACCCATGGACAACGGTTGGCGGTGCTGCCCACAGTTTACGGGATTGACGACCTTTCTGAGGCTATTGCCAGCTACGATACTATTGTACTGATGAAGGTGAACCGGGAATTGTTGGGTGCCTTGGAAAACCTGGACGGCCTGGGTCTCGCCGGCAAGTCGGTGTTTGTGCGCCGGGTGAGCACCCCAAGTGAAAAGGTCGTAAGCGACGTAAAACAGTTGACCCAAGAAGACGTGGATTATTTCTCCCTGCTCATTGTTAAAAGAGACGGTTAAAAGGGACGGATAGCACCGTTAAGAACCCTAATTCTTATAAGGTTGGCCCAATGACCACTGCAAAAGGCAAGGTTTATTTCGTTGGCGGAGGCCCCGGCGACCCGGATTTATTGACCATCAAGGCCAAGCGGATTATCGAGTCCGCCGACGTAATAATCTATGCCGACTCCTTGGTCCATCCATCCATCGTCGAGTTCGCCAAAGACGGAGCAGAGGTCCACGGCAGCAAAGAGATGACGCTGCCAGAAATGATGCGGTTGGCCGTGGATTCCGTGGCCCAAGGTAAGACGGTGGCGCGGGTGCAAAGCGGCGACCCGGCAATCTACGGCGCAATGATTGAGCAGATGAGGGTGCTCGAATCCGAGGGCATTGAATACGAGGTGATTCCGGGGGTAAGCTCTGCATTTGCCGCCGCAGCCGTCCTAAAGGCGGAGCTAACCGTGCCCGAGATTTCCCAGACCGTGATCCTGACCCGGGCTGAGGGCCGGGTGGCCATGCCGCCCAAGGAGCAACTAAAAGACCTGGCGGCCCACGGTTGCACGGTGGTCATTTTCATGAGCATAACGAGGACAACTCGGATCGTCAGGGAATTCAGGGCCGCCGGTTACTCCAAGGACACCCCGGTGGCGGTGGTTTACCGCGTGGGCTGGCCCGACCAGAAAGTAATCCGCGGCACCTTGGCCGATATTGCCGCCAAGGTCCGGGAGGCCAAGATTACCTTGCAGGCCTTAGTCATGGTGGGTCGGGCATTGGACCCGGCGTTGAGGCAACCCGAGCAGCCTGGGGTCGGCTCGGCGACCTCCCACCTGTATTCCGCCGAGTACACTCATCTGTACCGAAAATCCCAGAGCAGGACCAAGCCAGCGGGCTCCAGACTAACTAAAGCCAAAGAAGAATCCGGCGAAAGCAAGACGACCGGCGCCAAAGCCAGCTGACGGTCTGCCTATGACCAGCAACCCCACCAACACTTCTCGTAGCACAGCAATCGTCGCTATATCCAGTCGTGGGGCGGTAATGGCCCGAAGATTGGTGGACCGTCTGGAAGGTCCGGTGGAATTGCATGTGTCCCGACGATACTCTCAGCCAGCCGGTTCTGAAACTTCCTTCGAACTGCCAGCACGGCCTGTTGTTCAAGAATTGTTCAACACAGCGAAAAGTTTAATCTTGTTCATGCCCGTCGGCGCGGCCGTCCGGCTTTTGGCCTCGTCCCTAGATGACAAACACTCCGACCCGGCAGTCGTCTGCGTCGATGACGGCGGCCGGTTCGCTGTGAGCCTGGTTTCCGGGCATCTGGGTGGCGCGGACGCCTTGGCCCAAGAAGTAGCGGCGGCTCTGGGAGCCACCCCCGTGATAACATCGGGATCCCACGCATTGGGTGTGTTCGCCGCCGACATGCTGGGCCGTGAATTTGGCTGGACCATCGAAACTCGACCGGGCCACCTGACCCGCGCCAGCGCCGCAGTGGTGAACGGTGAGGCAGTGGGACTGTTTCAAGACGCAGGACAGACGGATTGGCAATCGGCTGACCAAGAACTTCCAAATAACATGACGATTTTCTCGTCGATCGGCGCAGTCATGGGCTCCGACTGCGCCGCAGCGTTGATCATCACCGACCGAAACGACTCAGAATTATCAGACTTGAAATCAATCGAAGATGAGGCCTCGAACAAGGCTGTGGTAGTCTACCGGCCCAAGACTTTAGTGGCCGGTATGGGTTGCCGCAAAGGCGTCTCTGCGGATCATCTGTTAGAGCTTCTAACCAAGGCCTTTGAAGCCAACGATCTGTCGTTAAGCAGCCTCAGTTGCATCGCTACGGCGGATTTGAAACGAGATGAACCCGGCTTGATTGAACTGGCGGCCAAATACGATGTGCCGCTCCGCTGCTACAGCACAGGCGAGCTAAATTCGGTGTTCGGCGAAGAAAGTTCAAACGCGACAACTGGAATCGGCAATACGGTCGCAACCGCCCGACCAAGGGTGCACGGCCTGCTGGGTGTTTGGGGAGTTTCAGAGCCTGCCGCCCTGTTGGCCGCAGGGAGCAGGGAACTACTGGCGGAAAGAATCAAGACGGACCGGGCTACGATTGCTATAGCCCGTATTGGACACCTTCAGATTTTATCGGCCTCCTCGTCAACCGCCGGGAAAAGCGAATAGCGATGCCCACGACCGAGAGCAAACTTCTGGGGCCAAAGGGCTGGTCTTTCCCTGATGACCCAGCGGACATACGGTTAGCTCTCCTGGCCAAAATCGACGGTCTGAAAGAAACGCTGGAGGCCGGAGTAGACGAAGGAGAACAAAACAGCACCCTGGCATCTGGGGTGGTTGACGCCTTGTATGACGCCGGGCTCTTTGCGATAAAATTACCCCGAGAGTTGGGCGGGGCAGAGGCCGATTTGGTCACCCAGATGGAAGTGATAGAGGCGCTGAGCCGCATTGAGCCCTCTGCCGGATGGTGCACCATGATTGGGGCCACAGGGATCGGCCTTATCGGCGCCCACCTTCCAGATGAGGCAATCTCCCAAATCTTCCCCGGAGGCAGTGTTCCTAGGAGCGCCGGGGCTTTCATGCCCATGGGCAAGGCTGAGACCGTTGATGGAGGTTACTTGGTCAACGGACGCTGGTCTTTTGCCAGCGGAATCCGTCACTCCCACTGGTTGTCGGCGGGCGCCCTTGTGGTCAAGGACGGGAAGACAACCGATGAGTACATCAGGGCGGTGTTCCCAACTTCGGATGCAGTGATTCACGACAACTGGGATGTCGCTGGCCTCAAAGGCACGGGCAGCTGCGATTTTTCAGTATCAGGCCTCTTCGTTCCTCAGGAGTTCACCTACCCCCGGGCGGCCGCTGAGCCCAAACGAGGAGGCTCCTTATACCGCCTGGGATGGCCCGGTTTCGTCGCCTATGAGCATGCCGCATTTGCATTGGGAGTAGGCAGGCGAGCATTGGACGTGATTGTTGCGGAGGCCAGCGCGAAAATCCGTGGAATGCAACCGTCGCGTTTGGCTTCAAGGCCTTCGTTCCAAAAGTCCCTCGGCGAGTGCGACCTGAGATTGAAGGCCGCCAGGACGTTGGTGATCCACCTTTTGGAGGAGGCCTGGGATCAGGCCAGTCAAGGAGTCATCCCGGGGCCTCAACTTCAAGGGGAAATGCGTAGCTCCGCCACCTTCGCTACTTCGGTGGCTCTAGATGTTGTGACCACCGCTTTTCGCTACGGTGGTGGTTCGGCTCTTTATACCACCAGCGTTCTACAGAGGTGCCTGCGGGACCTGAACGCCGCTGCTCAACACCTGATGGTTAGCGATTCCGCATACGAAAATCATGGGCAGTTCATGTTGGATATCCCTGACGCTGACCCCATGGGTTGAAGGATTCCAGCGGTCGACTCTGCGAATTGGCCGTTGGCTTCCAGGTTTGGACCTACGATCTTATCAACCAACTTAGTAAATAAGTTTAGGAACGTAAAAATGACCAACCGGGAATCACTTGGAAAATTATATTTGGTAGGTTTGGGGCCAGGGGGGCTTGAGCATCTGACCCCAGCGGCGAAGGAGGCTCTGCAAAGGGTCGACTCTGTTGTGGGATACGGGCCCTACGTTGAGCAAGTTGGTTCCTTGGTACAAGGCAAGAACCTGGTAACCATGGATTTGGGCCAAGAACTGGAGAGGGCAGCCAAGGCTGTGGAGTTGGCCTACAGTGGGCATCAGGTCGCCGTCGTGTCTTCCGGTGACGCGGGCATCTACGGAATGGCAGGGCCGGTTTTTCGGGTCCTAGTGGACCGTGGTTGGGACGGTGAAAATCCTCCACTGGAGGTCGTGCCCGGAATCTCGGCTATGCAATCCGCCGCCGCCATACTGGGCTCGCCGCTGATGCAGGACTTTTGCGCCATCAGCTTGAGTAACCTGCTCACGCCCTGGGAAACAATAAGGCGCCGCTTGGAAGCCGCCGCCCAAGGCGACTTTGTGGTCGCCTTATATAACCCCCGCAGCCGGAAGCGGAATCAGCAACTGCAGGAAGCCCGCAGCATCTTGCTGGAACACCGTTCCGGTCAAACCCCGGTAGGCATCGTTCGGGATGCCTACCGCTCCGGCCAAGGCGTAACCCTCACTGACCTAGAGCACTTGATTGAACATGTGGAATCGGTGGACATGGTGACAGTGGTTTTAATCGGCAACTCTACCAGCTTCATCCACCGGGAACACATGGTCACCCCCAGAGGCTACGAGGTAAAACAGGCTCCTTAGTTCTATCAAAAAATTGGACCAGTGTGATAAAGCGCCCCAGCTAAAAACTAGGGCGCTTTTCGTATTTGAACGTATCAAAAAATTGTCGGTTTGCTGTGCTTAAAACGCACTTCAGCCCTCTTGTTGCCATCACCAGCGAATGCAAAAGGTCCGACTGCAAGTCAACACCGCAATAACCTAGGGATAACACGCTGTTTAGCGGTCTTTTCCCTTGTTAATCTAGAACCATACGTACAGATTAGTCCTATAGAACCTAGTTCTAGGCCGCACAACGGGATTGTTTGGGTGACATCAACTTTACTTTGGACGGTCCAAGGGATAGTTCAAGTCTAATTAGGAGGCTGCTATGTCCACTGCGCTATTGGGACGGCGCCGGTCCGCGGTTGAAATCGTCCACGAGATTCTTGCTTTATGTAATGACGGCGGCCTGAACAAAACAGCCATCATGTACCGCAGCAACCTAAGTTACGATCAGCTGAAGAAATACCTGGGAGCTCTGTGCGAAGACGATTTGCTGTTCAAGAATTATGTTGGATACTACGAGACCACAGCCAACGGAAGGAAAGTCTTCAAGAGCATGAACAGCGCTGTCAAAGCACTCCGGGCGCTGAAAAGCTGAATCAAGCAACCCGTATTTCCCTGTGACTCGGCTGGTGGCTATAAATCGCTAAATGGTGATGCGGGGTTTGGCCGCTGCGTGCTGCTGATCGGCATGGTATGAGCTTCTCACCAGCGGACCTGAGGCCACGTGCTTGAATCCCATCTCTTCCCCAGCCTTGCGCAACTCGGCAAACTCGTCTGGATGGTAGAACCGGTCAATGGGCAGGTGCTTGGCCGATGGGCGCAGGTACTGTCCAATGGTTAGTAGATCGCAGTCCACCGTTCGAAGGTCTCTCATAGTCTCCAGTATCTCTTCTTTGTCCTCACCCATTCCCACGATGATTCCGGATTTGGTCACCGTGGCGGGATCCATCTCTTTAGCCTTGGCCAGCAAATCCAAAGACAATTGGTAGTCGCCTCTAGCCCGTACCTTTGGGAACACCCTTTTGGTGGACTCTATATTATGGTTGAGCACCTCCGGCCGAGCATCAATCACCTTCCTGAGGGCCGTCCATGATCCATCAAAGTCGGGAATCAGCACCTCCACTTTGCAGCCGGGTGCCTGTTCCCTGATTTTCTTGATACATGAAGCGAAGATAAACGCGCCACCGTCGGCGAGGTCGTCCCGGTTGACCGAGGTAATCACGCAGTATTGGAGGTTCATGCTCACCACCGTGTCCGCCAACCTGGCAGGCTCCCCCAAATCGATGCCCACGGGCTTCCCGGTGGTCACGGCGCAGTAGCGGCAGGCTCTGGTGCAAATCTCTCCCAGAATCATGAATGTGGCAGTGCCCAAATCCCAGCACTCACCTATATTCGGGCAATGGGCTTCCTCGCACACGGTGTGCAAAGACTGGCCCCGCATCACTTGTTGTAGCTCGATGTAGCGTGGGCTGCCTGGAGCAGTTACTTTGAGCCATTCGGGCAACCTGGGCCTGGCAGCAATCTGGGTTGTTTCCTCTGCCATTTGTTCTCCTGCGGCGCTCTGCCTTAGTAGTTCAGCCTTTGGATTATGTAAAGTTAATAGTTCGGGGCGTAACCCGGCACTTCTCTGCGGCAATGATAGCATCTATGTCGGCAATCGCGCGGTCCAAGCCACCGTCCTCATTGACCACTCGATAATCGAACATTTCGACCATTGCCATCTCTTCTTTGGCGGTGTTTAGTCGCAATTCCATCTCCGGAGAGCTTTCCGTCAAGCGTAGAGACAGCCTGTCTCGCAACTCGTCCGGGCTGCCCGGCACCATGAAAATAAACACCGCTTGCGGCGCTAGGTGGCGGACCGTTTCAGCGCCTTGGACGTCTACCTTGAGAATCACGTCATTGCCAGCTTCAAAACCGACAGTTACCTGGCTGCGGGGAACCCCATACCAGCGGCCATATACCTCGGCAAATTCCAAGAATTCCCCGGAATCTTTCATCTGGACGAATTCGTCATCGCTCAAGAATATGTACTCTACGCCGTCTCGTTCCGTTGGCCGCTGTGGCCTGGTGGTTGCCGTGACAACGAAGTGCCAGGGTCGGTCCAGCTTCTTCAGGGAATCCAACGCAGCGTCTTTGCCCACACCGGAAGGCCCGGATAGCACCACCAACAATGGAGGTGTGGGTGAATGGTGTGGGAACGCAGTGGGGGCCATCCTGTAGCCTAGGCCTGGCTCTGCTGAGTGCCTGAAAGCTGGGCCAAGCTCTCCCAGAAGGTTGGGTAGGACACAGATGCGGCGCCAGCGTCCAAAATGGTGGTTTCGCCTTTAGCCAGAAGACCGGCAACGGCCAAGGACATTGCCAACCGGTGGTCTCCACAGCTATCGCAAACAGCCCCAGTAAGACTTCCCGTACCGTGTATGACCATTCCGTCTTCCGTGGCCTGTATGTCCGCTCCCAAACGAAGCAGTTGGGTGACTGTGGTCTGTATGCGGTCCGTCTCTTTAACCCGGAGTTCGGCGGCGTCTCGGATTACCGTGGTCCCTTCAGCAAAACAAGCCGCCACCGCCAACACCGGCAATTCATCTATGATTCTGGGAATGATATCTCCGCCAATCTCGGCGCCCTTAAGCTGGCAAGACCGGGCCATCAAATCGGCAACCGGCTCACCGCCAACAACCCGCTCATTCTTCAGCGCCAAGTTATTACCTGCGCCCATCGCTTGCAGAGCCTCTAAGATTCCGGTGCGGCTGGGGTTTAGGCCCACCCCGGTGACCAGCACATTGGCGTTGGGATGGCATAGTCCGGCGACCAGCCAAAAGGCTGCGGAACTGATGTCTCCCGGCACCGCCAAATCAACACATCTAAGGGATCCCGGTCGTAGCGTCAGGCTCAAGCCATCGGTATCTACCGTCACGCCCATGGCTGAAAGCATGCGCTCGGTGTGGTCCCGTGATGGCGCTGGCTGATGCAATATCGTGTTGCCCTGAGCGGAAAGGCCAGCCAGCATGATGCTGGATTTAACCTGGGCGCTGGCCACGGGCATGGTATATTCGATGCCCCGCAGGCTTCCGCCCCGCAAAGTGAGGGGGGCAAGGGTATCCCCTTTTCGGCCCAATATATCGGCGCCCATCTCTTTCAATGGCTCCACCACCCTGCTCATCGGTCGGGAACGTAGAGAACAGTCGCCGGTCAAAACGGAGGTGAAATCTTGTGAAGCCAATAGCCCGCACAGAAGCCGCATCGAGGTCCCGCTGTTGCCCGCGTCCAATATGTCTTGGGGTTCCCGCAGGGCTGAACCTGAGCCATTAATCTTCACCGTGCCAGGTTGATTGCCCTCTTCGATTTCGGACCCCAAGGCCCTCATACAAGCCATGGTGGAGACCACATCCGCGCCACCGGAAAGACCAGTCACTGTCGCCGAACCTGTAGCTATCGAATTTAGAATAAGCGCCCTATGCGATATGGACTTATCCCCCGGAACGGAGATTACTCCAGTGAGGGAATCCGGATTGCTAACCACTTGCTCCAATTCTATTAAATCTTTGATTTTTGGTGACCCACTATTATTGACCCGTTCTTGTAAAACGAAACCTGCGGAAATCCCGGTGAACTAGGCTATTTGTCCTTTTGGGATGCGTCCTTCGAGCCGGCAAAGAACCGTTTTTGGGCTTCCATGGCCTTTCTGCCCATGAACATCTCCCCCATGTTTTCCGAAAACGATGGAATCTCCGCTGCCGAGGTGTTCTGACGGGACACAATTCCGGCCTGCCACTTGGCCCTGGCAAGAGAGGCATCTTCAAAGACTTGGTGAAGTTCCTCGCCACGGGGTCCGTCGCTATCGTCAAGCATTTTCCGCACATCGTAAAGTTCGCGAATAAAAGCGTCTATCCAAGCAACTATCGGCTGTGGGTTTGAAACGCAGATATCACGGTGCATCACCGTGTCTCCCGAAGCGAGACGGCTCAGGTCTCTGAAACCGGAAGATGCCAGTTGGGCGATATCCTCCCAGTTGGCGCTTTTTGAGGCAGTGTTCACCAGAGCTACCGACATCATGAATGGCAAGTGGCTCACCGCTGCGACGAAGCTGTCATGTTCTTCGACCCCGATGAAAAAAGGCCGTGCGCCCACTGCTTCAGCTAGGCTGGTGATTTCCGAAACCGCTATCTTGTCAGCTGTGGGGCTGGGCACGATGCAGTAGGTCTTGTCCTTGAACAGATTACCGTCGGCTGTCTCCGGTCCAGATGTTTCTTTGCCGGCCATGGGATGTCCACCAACGAAATGCACCCGCTTGGGCAAAACTTCCTCGGCCCATTCCAAGACCACTTTCTTGGAACTCCCGACGTCGGTGACGACACAGCCGTCGGGCAGGTCAGGAGCTATCGTCGATAAAAGGTCTCGCATAGCCATCACTGGGGTGGCGACTATCACAATGTCCGCGTCACGGACAGACGGTGTCAGCCGGTTCTCCATGCGATCGAACACCTTCCTCTTGGCTGCCCCGGCCCTGGCTGAGCTGTTCTGATCGGTACCCACCAATTCCAGGTTTTTTATTCCGGCATTCCTCAAGGCCAATGCCATTGAGGTGCCGATTAAGCCGGTTCCGATAATGGAGATTCTAGCCATTCAACGCATCTCCCGCTTATGGTTAACAAAAGCGTGGTTTCAAAAAAGCTGTTTAGCGAGGGCCGGTGATTAGGATAATTTTACACTATCGCGGATATGACGGCGAACTCAAATCTAAAGCTGGCCAATCCTGGCAGAATTTACCCCGGCTCCAATTTTGCAGATCGGACCCGTTTTGCGGCCCAGGTAATAACCTTGGGGTCCGAGACAGATCAGGCGACGGCAGCTTTAGCGAATTCGGGCCTCACCACCTTGCTGTAGGGCTGAGGTTGTTGGGCCAGGCCGGCCCCGATAAGTATATTCTGCAGACCTTGGTATTCCGGCTCCTCCAACCTGGGGTCAGATGGCCAAGTTCCATGATCTTTGTACCGCTCCACCGACTTGAGGACCAGTTCTGGGATTACTCCCGAGAAGAACTCAGCCACCTGTCCGGTTATCGCCGCAGCATCATTGCTGGCAATCCATTCCAGGCCTTTGGCGAACCCGCGAACAAAGCTGTGGGCCACCTCCGGTTTGGCATTCAAGAAGCCGTTGGTAGCTGCGAAAGAACTGTAGGCTATGTGCCCGTTCTCGGGACCCAAGGCGACAGCCAGATGAGCTTGGCCCTTTGCCATAAGTTCCTCGGCGACCGGCTGAGGCAGATGGATGAAATCCCCTTCTCCGGCCAAGAAAGCATCCCGGGCTTGTAGCAGACCCAATCCAGGAATCAGGCGCAGTTTGGCAGGGTCTATGCCGTGCTTCCGAAGAGCGAATTGAAAAGACGCCCAGGGCATGGCGGTGAAGCCCACGGGAATTACCGTGGAACCACGGAGCGACTCCCAATCAAAGCCTTCTTGGGACAAGTTCTGTTGCGGCTCCCGGCTGAGAACGAAGAAACCGTCCCTGGCATTAATCTTCGCAATGTGGGCTGGAACGGACTCGGCCCCCCAGTCGGAAGCGATGATGCTGCGCATGATGCCGCTTTGGGCTATGTCGACAGCCCCTTCATTGAGTGCGGCGAAGGCGTGGGGATACGGAGGAGCGCAGGTAGAAAAGGTGACATCAAGACCTTCACTTTCCCAAAAACCACCCGCCACCGCGACGTATATCGGAGTGTAGAAAACGATGCGGAAGGCTTCCATCACTCGAACTGTTTGACGATTGTTACTGCTGGTCACTGACGCTCCCTACGAGTGCGACTAAATTGATTCCTTAGGTTTGATTCTTCAAGTTTGATTACACAAAATTGAAGTCCAACGGGTATTTCGGATAGAAAATCCGTCATTATTCAGCCTTCAAGAAAGGGAATAAGCGCACCCACGAATAGTTCCGGGTCTTCGATTTGAGGTATGTGGCCCAATCCCGGCAGTACCTTCTTGCTGGCGTTAACGATATTGTTGCGCAACAGTTCCTCTCCCGTGCGCAGCCGGTCTACCTCGCCATACATCACCAGGGTGGCGCTGGCCTGAATGCGCGGCAAGCGGGACATTAAGTCGTAGTAGGCCAGAGCTTGCATCAACTTGCCTACCCATACTCCTGCCTGAGCCCGGGTGCCATTATTAGCCTCGACCCATTCCGGCTTAGGGTCGGCAAAGGTGGTGGCGGCCTTCAACTCTTCCAATGTGCGGGGTATAGGCAAACCCTCGCTGTCGTATTGTCCGGCCATGTCTTCCAGGCGCTGCGGAGCATCGAAGGGCTCGAACACCGGGCAACCCACCAAGACCAGCTTATCCACCCTCTCGGGAAAGCTGGCGGCCGTCTCCGTGGCCAGCACTGCGCCCACCGAGTTGCCGACGTAGTGGGCTCTATGAATGTTCAGCACTTGGCAAGCATGGTCTAGTGCTCGGGCATAGTCGGGCAGATTGAAGTGGCGGGTGGGCTTGTCCGACTCACCGTGCCCGAGCATGTCGAAGGCGTAACAGGTGTAATGCTGGCTGAGGGAATCTATGACTGAGTGCCATGCCCAAGTGGATGTGCCTAGAGGATGGAGCATCACCAAGGGATAACCGCTACCCTGCTTTACGAAATGCATCCGGCCTTCCGGAGTAGGTACAAAATCCGTAAGGTCTCGCCGCACGAACATTATGCCTCCTGAGAATCTTTGTTTGATTTAGTTGTGAACCGGTTGGTCTTGAAAAGCCAGCATAGCATTGGCCAAATCGCCGGAAATAGTACCTGGACGAAGACCGAATTTACCTATTTACTAAATCAGCCTTGAATTGGGCTATCGTAATGGCCGTTCTCGCCTCTGTCAATTTGCACTTTACGCCTAGGGTTAGTTGACCTTTGGTTGGTATTATGAAAGAATTATCGGCAGTTCCACTCTCCCAGCCTCAAGAAATTCTCAATCCCAACGAGATTCGTTGGCCACAAGAATCTTCCCAATTTCCTCCGATCAATAGTTAATAAAGATAGCGAAAACAAGAGTCGCCGATTAGTCTTGGTTTAAGCCTGATTAACCCGGTCTCGCCAACCAGAAATTCTAAACGTGGTATCAAAATCAGGTCGAATCTGGTGCTGGCACTGGAAGTATTTTGATTACTAAAGCGCCCGTATGGGACAAAGAAGCGCTGAAACGGTTGGCTCAGCGGGAGCTTGGCGACTTCAAGCTGGTAATTGTCTCCAATCGCCAACCATATATTCACGAGCTTATTGAAGGGAAGCTCAGCTACGCCGTGCCCTCCGGTGGGCTCACAACGGCTCTCGACCCCCTGATGCAGGAATGCGGCGGCACCTGGATTGCATATGGAGGCGGCAAAGGCGATTGGGCTGCCGTTGACGAGAAGAACCGAATCATGGTCCCCCCAGACGACCCGGCCTACACCCTGCGTTTGGTCTGGTTGACCGAGGAACAGGAGCAAGGTTACTACTACGGGTTCTCCAATGAAGGACTGTGGCCGCTGTGCCACAATGCCTACACCGAACCGGTTTTCGACACCAAAGCCTGGGAAACCTATAAAGACGTTAATCAGGACTTCGCAAACCAAGTTCTGGACGAAATAGATGGTCGGCCAGCTGCGGTATTCACCCAGGACTATCACCTCGCCCTGCTGCCCCGCCTCATCAGAAATGCCGAACCGGATATAATCACCGGCCAGTTTTGGCACATTCCTTGGCCCAGCCCGGAGATTTTCCGTATTTGCCCTTGGCAGGAGGAACTCCTGGACGGCATGTTGGGCAATGACCTCATGGGGTTCCACATCGGCGACCACTGCAACAATTTTCTCAGTACCGTGGCCCGCTGCCTAGACGCCCAGACCGACCAAGAGTACAACTTGGTTAAGTACCGCGGGGATTCCACACTGGTCAGACCCTTCCCAATCAGCGTGGATTTTGAGCAGATAAACCAGGATGCTCAGAGCCGGTACGTTACTGAAGAGATGGACCGGCTCACCGATGAGTTGGACTTGGGCGGCATGATTATGGGCTTGGGAATAGACCGGATCGACTACACAAAGGGCATTCCACACCGTCTGAGAGCCTTTGGGCGATTTTTGGGAAAGTATCCCGAGTACTTGGGCAAGGTGGTCTTTATCCAGGCTGGGGTGATGAGCCGGACCGGGATAGACGCCTATCAGTTGCTGTCTGACCAGATTGACCAACTTCTGGACGATATTAACAGCCGCTTCGGCTACGCAGGTTGGAAACCCATCATCTATTTGCCAAACGACCTGCCCAACGTAACGCTGATGGCGTTGCGCCGGATGGCCCGCTTTTGCGTGGTAAGCTCCCTCCACGACGGCATGAACTTGGTTGCCAAGGAGTATGCGGCCAGCCGTTTCGACGAGGATGGGGTTCTAATATTGAGTCCCTTCACGGGGTCGGCGCTTGAATTGACCGACGCTTTGATTGTCAATCCCTACGCTACCGAGCAATTCGCCGACGCAATCTGTGACGCCGTAGAGATGCCATTGGAGAGCCGGAGAGCCCGCATGATAAACATGCGCTCAATCGTCCGAGAGAACAACATCTATAAATGGGCCGCCCGCATGCTGGTTGATTTGATGCAGGGTTCCAGGCGTTCAAGAAGGCCGATGGCAGGCCGTTAGGGTTAACCGTGATAGATGCACCGGCAAGCCTTGGTTTCCGCTCACTCGAGCATCAACTCCGGCAAATACACAACATTCCAACAAGTCACCTGCCCCATCATGCCTAAGCACCTACTAGCCGTTTGGCCTCAGATTCAACAAAGCCTTCAAGGAGTTGGCCAGGTTGTCTTGCTTTTGGATTACGACGGCACCCTGGCTCCCATCGTCGATCGCCCTGATTTGGCCAGAATGCCTAGGCAAACCCAAGAAGCCCTGGTTGAACTGAAGGCGCTAACATCTCCGGAGCCTGATTTAGTTATAGGCATAATCACCGCTCGCAGCCTGGAGGATGTTAGCGCCAGGGTTGGAATTGACGGGCTGCTTTACGCTGGCAACCACGGCCTGGAAATACGGGGACCCAACTTGGAGTTCGTCCATGCCAAAGCTCTGAAAATCAAAGGCAGCGTAGACCAAGTTTACCTGCGGCTGAAGGAAGAATTGGCTATCCACCCCGGAGCATTTGCCGAGCACAAAGGTTTGAGCTTAACGGTCCATTACCGCTTGGTTGACGATGAGCGCGTAGCGGCGGTCAAAGACACTGTTGATAAGACAGTTCGGACCGCTGTGGCGATTGGCGATTTGGTTGTTTCACCGGGGAAAATGGCCCTGGAGATTCGCCCCAATATTGCCTGGGACAAGGGGAGCGCCATAACGGCCATTGTGGCGGCGCTTGGCACACAACCACCAGATAGCAACCCGCCGGTCAGGGACGGATTGGTTATGTATTTTGGCGACGACCTACCCGATGAAGCCGGGTTCGCCGCCGCACAGGATACCGGAGGCATGGGGATTTTCGTTGGGACCTCTGAGCAGTCAACCAGCGCCCATTACCGGCTGGATTCACCCCAACAGGTCGGGCAAACGCTCCACTTGATAAGGCAGATATTCCGCCAGAGCGCTTGATAAGTGATTGCCTGCCGGATGAAGCACTGGAAGCATCGGGATTCACAACCGAACCGGCTTATGTTAGAATGCCTGCGCCTAGGCTAGAGAAGAGCCGAAGCCTAAACACGAGCAAACACCAATAAAAAAACACCTGAATCCCCGGTACTTGGGATTCGCATAATGACGAAAATCATTCCTTGGAGTGACCCCTGCCCTGTGTCCCACATGATCAAAGCCATATCATTCGATTTTTACAACACACTAGTCAGGTTCTGGCCTGCATTAGACGAAATCCAACAGGCCGCATGCCAAGAAATGGGCATCAACGTGTCAAAAAGTGGAATAGATAAAGGCTATTCCGTGGCTGACGTGTACTTCAACGAAGAGAACGCCAACGGTCCGATAGCTTTGCGAACCGATAGTGAGCGGTTGGATTTCTTCTCCAAGTATCAGCAGATGATAATGGAAGGGGCAGGCGTGCCGGTGTCCAAGGACCTGGCCAGGCAGATATGGACCATGGCCATGACCGTCCCCAAGGACTTCACTCCATTTGATGAGGTAATTCCGGTGCTGGAGCAGCTAAAGTCCCAAGGTTACCGCCTTGGCGTCCTTTCCAACCTGAGAAGGGACATGTTGGAGCTCTGCGGCAGAATCGGCCTCGCCAATTATCTTGATTTCTTCGTCAGTTCGGCAGATGTGGGCGCAGAAAAACCTCATGAGCCAATCTTTCTTGCGGCCCTTGAGAAAATGTCTGCGGAGCCTGGAGAAACCGTGCATGTGGGAGACCAATATTGTGCGGACGTAGTGGGGGCACGGGCCGTGGGAATGCATCCGGTGTTGATAGACCGGGGCGGCTGGAATGAGGCCATCGAAGACTGCCCCAAGATATCCAGCCTTTCCGAATTGCCTGGTCTTCTGGAGAAAGCCCCCGGCTCTCTTCTGACCAGCTAGGTCAAATTCACGCCACCAAAGATTGTTCTCCAACCTCTCTTTCCTAGGCGTCTCCATTCTCGCCTATCCGCCTAACCCTATGCGTAACATCAACTCTTAAGCTGGCTTCAACTTGGCGCCAATCCGGCGCGAGTTCGCTTCTTTGTCAGTTATTAATTATGCATTAATTCGGCCTTCGCCCCCTCTCTAATCCCCATCCAACGGCTGAATTCGCTGTCTTATGTGCCTACACCC
Organism: Dehalococcoidia bacterium UBA1141; assembly: GCA_002311385.1. Taxonomy (GTDB): domain Bacteria; phylum Chloroflexota; class Dehalococcoidia; order Lucifugimonadales; family UBA3495; genus UBA1141. Next base: position 149,017 of record DCAE01000109.1, read on the forward strand.
ATAGAACCGCTATGGGAAGACACTCTTACGTGGTGCGCTGGCTGGGTTCATCATGGGATAACGCGTAATTGATACCTATGCGTTTTGATTGGAGCCCGGTTTTAGACGCCTCTGTACTCGCCTATCATGTTTGGATTCAGGCATAGAGGCATTTCTATAAAAGAATGGGGCCATAAATCGATTGGGGCCATGAATCAATAGTGAGCGAGAGTTGAGTAGGACCAACCGCCGGATGAGTCGTACCAACGCAGGATGAGTCTTAGCTATGATTGACCTAGAAATACCCTCGACATCCGCTGCCCTCATGGCTGAAGAGAGGCTGCTACTGGATTACGGCGTGGACACTGCCAAAATCATGGTGCGCTGCGTAGCCCATGACTTTAATAACCTTATCGCCGTAGTTCGCGGCTATGCCTCGGTTCTCCAAGGTAGGCCGGTGCTGGATCAAGACTCACGGGAATTGGTGGGCTTGATTGAACAAGCCGGCTCGGAGCTTGCCGCATTAACCGAACAAATGGCCAAGTTCGCGGATACCAGGGATAGCGATTTTTCATGGTACAACCTGAATTCGGTGATATCAGAGATTGTGAATGAAGACCGGGACCAATCAACCCAGGGAATAGAGGTGGAATCCAAGCTGAACGACGACGTGCCCGAGTTATGGGGTGACCCACAACTCATTGGAGACATGTGCCAAAAGTTGTGGCTAAACGCTCTAGATTCCGTGGCCGACGGAGGTCGGATTACTTTTGAAACCAGGCTTAGGTATTACGATGACCAGAAGCAAAACAGGAATACCAGTGAAACCAGCCTAAAGTATTACGATGACCAGAAGCAAAACAAGAAGACAAATATAGTAAAAGTAGGTTCCCCGGACTCCATCAGTTCCAACGGAGCCGATGGTCAGACGAGTTCTCTAACCAATGGCATCAGCAAGACGGCCTATGCGCTGCTGCGAGTGACAGACACCGGTGAAGGAATGGATGAGAAGACCCGCCTGAACATGCTGCGGCCATTTTTCACCACGAAAGCTGGCAGAGGCCGAGGCATGGGCGCCACGGTGGTTTACGAGACGGTGAAGTCACACGGTGGCCACTTGCACGTGACCAGCGAACTCGGAAAAAGGACCAGCGTCGAAATTTATCTGCCGTTGCCAGAGGGAAACAAAGACCAACCTGTTGAGGAAAACAACCGGTCCAACGACTGTTCCTACGACTGTACCAACGACAGTTCAATCGAAACCCACCGGGCTACTTTGCTGGTGGTAGACGACGATGACATGGTCAGAGTCACCATTCAAAGGATGCTGGCCCACCTTGGATATGACGCCATTACCGCCACAAGCGGGGAAGAGGCATTGGCCCTCTTTGAGGCCTCACGGCAAGACATATCCGGAGTGATTATGGACGTGACCATGCCAGGTTTAGGTGGCGTGGGAACCTTCCACCGCTTGAGAGAAATCGACGGACAGGTCAAGATCATCGTGTCCAGCGGCGACCCTGGCAGCTTTGCCGTGGAAGAGCTTCTGGGATTTGGCGCATCTTCTTTGCTGGCGAAACCTTTCCCCACCGAGGAATTATCCCGGGCGGTCGATAGCATTCTGCAATGACCTTAGGCGCATTTCTAACCCCATAGTTCCAGGGTGGCCAGTGAGCCAACCCAATCTCCAACGCCGTTTCCCTACACGCTTCAGTCATTCCCCATCTGACAATATTGGCCTGCTGGACAGCGGCCATCTAACCTCACGCCCGTTGGTTGACGCTGGTAAATGGGGCTGATAGACTCGAACCAACCCAAGATTCCTCGGAGATTGAGCACAAGATTAGCTTTAATAAACCGACCGAGGAGTCCGGTAAACAAAGTGCGGGAGTCGAAAGATGACCCAGCCAGTTCAGCCCTGGGAGCAAGGTACTAGCCCTGTTAGGGTAGCCGTATGGTACGACTACATTTGACCCTGGTGCTACGTCGGCCTGGAAAGAGTCGACAAGCTGGCCAAAGAGTACGATATCAAGGTGGAGGGGCGGGCCTACCTCCTGCGTCCCGATACCCCCAAAGAGGGATCGCCTAGGCCACCCCGGCCCGGCGAAACCGAGGATGAATTGTCCGACCCACTGCGCAGTCAAGCCAGTGAAGCTGGCCTAATCATGCGCCCTCCCTCGGTAACCCCCAACACAATGTATGCGCTTCAGGCCACCGAGTATGCCCAGCAGCAAGGCTTGTTCATGGAGTTTCACCACGCCGCCTACGTGGCGTTCTGGGAGAACCGCCAGGACTTGGGCGATTTGGCCGTTATAGAAGAAGTGGGGCGGGAGGTTGGGTTAAATACCAAGGAAATGATGGAGCGGTTGGAAAGCAACCACTACGAAGAAGCAGTGATGGGCCAGTACCAGGAAGCATTGCAGTACGGCATCAGCGGCATTCCTACTTTTTTGGTCGGGAATCTGATGTTCACCGGTGCCCACCCCTACGACATTTTCAAATCCGCCATGGGGCGGTTGCTGTCGCCCGAGGAACCGCCGGCGTCAAGCTAGTTTCGGTAACCAAAGCGCGGATCGAATCTAAAAAATAGGGGCGCCCAACGGATGTGGGGCGCCCCTATTTTATTATCTTGGCTCTGGTCTGAGTTTACTTGATGAATCAGTCGTCACTGGCCGAGGCAGGAACCAGCCCCCCTCCCGAGCCCGATAGGCCAGCATGGGTCAGACCGTAGTTCACCGCATGAAGCCTGGCGTAAACACCGCCCGACTCAAGTAATTCTTTGTGGTTCCCAACCTCTGCCACGCGTCCTTTGTCTAGGACAACAATCTTGTCTGCATTGCGAATGGTGGATAGGCGGTGGGCAATGACAATGGATGTTCTGCCCTTTAAGATGCGCTTTAAAGCATCCTGGATAAGCAACTCAGTCTGGGTGTCTATGTTGGCGGTGGCCTCATCCAGGATGATAACCCTGGGGTTCCCAACGATGGCCCGGGCGAAGCTCAATAGCTGACGCTGACCCACGCTGAGGTTCACACCGCGCTCCGCCAGCACCGTATCGTAGCCGTCTTCCAGTCCCATGATGAACTCATGGGCCCCAACGGCTTTGCCCGCCGCTATCACTTCCTCATCGGTTGCATGTTGAACGCTGTATCGAATATTGTCGCTGATGGTGCCGGAAAACAGATAAGGCTCTTGGAGCACCATGCTCATCTGCCTAACCATCGACTGGCGATTCACCTGACGTATGTCATAACCGTCCATGGTGATTCTGCCCTTGGTGACATCAGCGAATCGGTGAATCAGGGTGACCATAGTGGTCTTTCCGGCTCCGGTTGAGCCGACTAAGGCGACATTTTCTCCGGGTTTAATATCGAGGTTTATGTCAATCAATACGTCCACTTCTGGGACGTAATGAAAGGTCACATCCTCAAACCTGATGTGGCCTTTTATGGGGGGCATGTCTTCGGCGTCTTCTTCGTCGATGACCTCGGGCTTCAGGTCCAATACCTCGAAGATTCGGACTCCTGCGGCCATAGCCCGTTGCAATTGGCTGTACTGCATCGTCAGGTGGCGGACAGGTTCGAAAAACCTCTGTATCCACAGAGCGAAGGCAACCAAGACGCCCCACTCCAGGCTTCCGCCTTGGGCCATGATGCCCCCAACCAGCACCACACCGAAGCCCATGCCGATCCCTATCAGTATCTCCACCATGGGTTGTAGCCCACCGGAGAACCGGCTGGCTTCCAAGTTCGCGTCCAAGTGCTCTCGATTCAAGCTTTCGAAGTGCTTCAGGTTCACGTCCTGGCGGTTTAGACTCTCCACCACGCGGACACCGGTGATGTTTTGGTTGTACTCACCATTTACCATGGCGATCGCGCGGCGTATCCGCATGAAGGAGTGGCGAGCGAACTTCTGCCAGTACCCCAGGATAAAGAACAGCACAGGCACGATACTCATGCTCACCAGAGCCAATCGCCAATCGATGAACAGCATCATGACGACAATTCCCAACAGGCTGAGAATGTCCGAGAAACTTTGGACAATCAGCTCAAAAGTTTCTTGTAGTTGAAGCACATCGCTCTGGCTGCGGGACATGATGCGGCCCACGGGGGTCCGGTGGAAAAATGAGGGAGACAATGTCTGAAGGTGGTTAAACATGGCAGTGCGGAGGGAATACAAGATCCCTTGCCCCACCTTGGGCATGTAGACCAACTGGACATAGTTGGCCAAGAAGTGCATCACCGTGACCCCAACAAAGATGCCGCCCACTACGTGCAGCCGCCACAATTCCCCTTCGTTGATGGCCCAGTTGATGCCCAGCATCATGAGCAGGGGAATACTCACGTTCCCCACTGTGTACAACAAGACCGCCAAAAGGCTAATAATAACGTCTCGTTTATAGGGCTTTATGTAGCTTAGCAACCTGATCACAACTTTGTGGTCGTATACATTCCCGACGATGGTCTCATCGGTGAGGTTGTCCATGTTGGGTGTGTTTATGCCCCCGGCCTGAAGCCCGCGCATTCCGCCCATCATGCCGCCAAATCCGCCTCCCGGGCCTGCCGCGCGCATTAGGCGTCACCTCCGTCGTCACTGGCTATAGCAGCGTCCAAGAGAAGCTCTTCTTGGGGCCGCAGTTGTAGTTCGTAGATGTCCCGATACATGCCGCCCTGAACCATCAGCGCTTCGTGGGTGCCCTGCTGTGCCACTACGCCATCTTTCAACACCACGATAAGGTCGGCATCCCGCACGGTGCTCAAACGGTGGGCAATAACAAAAGTGGTGCGGCCTTTCATGACCCCGATCATGGCTTCATGAATCTGACGCTCGGTTTCCACATCGACGCTGGATGTGGAGTCGTCTAGAATCAATATTGGCGGATTCAAAAGTATGGTGCGGGCGATGGACAAACGTTGCCTCTGACCACCGGACAGGGTCGTTCCCCGCTCACCGACACTGGTGTCATAACCGTCCGGCAACGACATGATGTGGTCGTGAAGTTGGGCCACTTTGGCGGCCGCTTCAATCTCCTCTAAAGAGGCATCCACGACGCCATATGCTATATTGTCGCGAATATTTCCGCCAAAGAGGAACACATCTTGTTGCACGATTCCCACGTTGCGGCGTAGCGAAGCAAGGGTGAAATCCCGTATGTCCCGGCCGTCTATGGTGATTCGGCCCTCGGTCACGTCATAAAACCTGGGCAGCAGATTGACCACGGTGGTCTTGCCGCTGCCGGGCGCTCCGAGAATGGCCGTGACCTGGCCCGGTTCGGCATCGATGCTCAGGTGTTTCAAGGCAGGAAGCCTTGCTTCATAGGCGAATGAGAGGTCTTCAAACCTTACGTGGCCTTTAGACCGGTCCAAGTCGTCAGCCTCTTTCTTCTCTTCCACAGGCGAAACTGCGTCCAAAACATCGAAGAGCCTCTGGCCGGAAGAGATGGCCCGGGAGAAGCTATTGATGATGAATGCGGACATGCGTATGGGGAAGGTGAGCTGGTTCAAATACAGAATGAACATGGTCAGCTGACCAGGAGTTATGTCTCCCCTGATTACCTCCCAGCCTCCCACCCACAGAATCAAAGCCAATGCCAAGGTGAAGTAGAAGGTCATCCATGCGCTGTTGGTTCCCTGCAACCGTTCGGATTGGAAGTACTCCCCCCGCAACCGTTGGGCGCTTTCAGCGAACTTTTCCTTCTCAAACTCCTCGGAGCCGAATGCCTTCACCACATGAATGCCCACCAGGTTCTCTTGCAAAACGGTGACCGTCTCACCCATCACTTCCTGGACTCGGGTCCACATTTCCCGGAGGCGGCCCATGACCAAGGTGGTGCGAAAGACCAAGAATGGCACGAAGGCAAGGCTAATCAGGGCCAGTTTCCAATCTATGACCACCAGGATGGCCGTGATGGCCACTATTCGCAACACTACTTCCAACGAGCGAACCAACCCCATGTTCACGAACCGGCGTACCGCCTCAACATCGGCGGTTGCCTTGGACATCAAGTTACCGGTGTGCTCTTTGTCGTGATAGGCGAAGCTGAGGTGTTGCAGCTTGTCGTAGAGTTGATTGCGGAAATCATAGGAGACCAATTGGGACAGGGAGTCAACCGCGTAGGTGCGAGCAAAATCCAAGAAGCCGCGGACCAAGCTGGCGCAAAGGATAGCGGTGGCCAATAACACCAGGGTGGAACGGGCTACATCCTTACCGCCTATGCCTTCATCGGTGACGGACACCAACCGGTCAATTGAGGTTCCGAAGAGGTAGGGTATAAGCAGGGAAACGCCAACGGCGCCGAGGAAAGTTAGGTAGGCCAAAGTAAGGCGGGTTGGGTACCGCCAGGCCATACGGGTGATGCGGATCAGGATTTGCATTCAGTCGATCGCGCTCTGGTCTCTTACCATAAAGTTGCTTTCGGCCCAATTAAGCAATCGCTGGCCACTCTGGCGTTCCGGCCACTCTCGCATCAATGAAAGATAAGGCTTTGCGGTCACAAGTCGCGCCTAACCATATTGCTCCCAGGCAGTCCTCAACTAAAGCAAACCATTAAGGCGTCCCGCAATGATAAATCGGCAGGTATTGGCGGATAATGGTAGTTAATCAAAGGCCAGGATTGGGAATCGGAAGGCGATTTAGGCTATTGGTAAGAAACTAGTCCTAGTGAAAATCTGTGGCTATTAAGGCCATAATAACCCCATTTAGCAGCCAGTTCAAGGGAAAAGGACGGGTGGGACGGTCCATTAAGCCTAGCTGAAAACCCTTCTTCTGCGAAGCAAACGGTCTGGGGAGCTTGTGAACGACCGGGGCAAACCCATATCGGCTTGGCCAGGCCGGAGGTTATTTTCGGGCCAGAACTTCTACCGCTACCACGGCCTGATTCTTCGTGCGAGCGTTTCGGAATGTGCGTAGTACGGCAGCGTCTTTGAAGCCTGCTTGGCGGAACTCCTGAAGGAAGACTACGCCCTCCTTGGCTCCAGCCACTCAAGCAAACCAATTCTCAGGTGTTGGTTCTACTTTCTCTGAACCGGCTTCCCGCAGAACAAGCTCCGCCGCAAATACGCATCCTCCAGGCTTCACCACTCGGGCAAGCTCTGTGAATATCTTTGAACGTTCCGAGTTCAAGTTGAATATCCCATTAACCAACGCCACATCTACGGAGAGATCTTCCAAGGGCAGGCTTTCTGCGTCAGAGTGAAATATCTTGATATTGGTGGCCCCGGATTCCAGCACGGCCTGTTCCATGCTCGATAGCATCGCCGAACTAAAATCCACAGCCAGTACTTGACCTTGGGGCCCAACACGCCCAGCGGCAATGATGGAGTCCAATCCTGCGCCGGAGCCCAAATCCAATACCGTCGCTCTTGATGGAATCTCCGCCAACAAGGACAGGTTAGAGACGCCAGCGAATGCGTCTACAGCCACCGCGGGCAACCCCCTGGCGGGATAGCGCCGACACTCTCGGCTAAATCCCGGCCAACGGGGAACGGATGGTCCTCATCAGGGTGTTGAGCAGCCCTGCTATATGCTTCTCGAACGCCCTCTCTAAGACCCGAAACATTTATTTCATTCATTTCCAACAGACCCGGCGATAAAATCCTTACTCTGTCGATAATAGGCGTAAATTTTTAGTCAATCAATTGCATTTTGTTTATTTCATCGATAAAGTGGCGTTTATCGATAATTTTCCTAAATAAATATCATAATGCATGGTTTATGTAATAAGAGTCGAACATGATTGAGGCAGGGAGAAGATTTCAGCAGGGTAATTGTGGGCCGACCCGGTCGAGCCTGTGCTGATGAGCCGGTGTTGCTGAGCCAGGGGTGTGGGCCAACAGGCTCAGAAACTGCCCTGGGGTTCCAACCCCAGATAAAACTGGCCAGCAGTCTCGTAGTTGGTGAGGCGGCCTTGGATGTGCTGGGTAATCACCCGGACATCCTGAAACTGGCGCTGAATAGGGTTGCTGGCAAAAATCGCGCTGGAGCCGCACAGGTTATAGGTGATATCAACTACCTCCGCCGCTTTACGTATTGCGAAGGTGGCTGCTAGGCGTAATTGAATGCGCTCTTCGGTGGAAACAGCTTGGTTCTCACATGCGCTTTTCCAGATTGACGAGACACTCTGGCCAAGAAAGGCGTCGGCCGACTGCAGAATCGCTTCCCCTTCGCCTATGAGCCTTTGGGCCGTGGATTGGTCTTGTAAAAGATTGGATGTCCTGAGAGGATTTTTCGTCTGCGAAAGTTCGATTGCGGTTATCAAGCTGGAGCGAGCGATGCTAAGGGCCACGGTTGCATCACCCGAGGCGAAAAGCAGGGTCCTGGGAATAACGTACAGGGGTCCGTCTTCCCGCCGAGGGTCTGCCAGGTCATAGGTCCGCCCACTGGGTACGAACAAGTTATCCACCTGAAAGCTGAAGCTGCCAGTACCCCGGAGTCCGCTTACCTGCCAAGAATCTTCCAGAAAGGTTGCTTCAGACTTAGGAATGAGCATCACTCTGGGATTTTCGCCCGCCGCCAGACCGCTTTGCTGTTGATTCACGGGGTTGATGGGAGCGAGGGCGGCCAGCCAATTGGCATGGCCGCTGCCGGTGCTGAAATCCCAGGTGCCGCTTAATCGATATCCCCCATCCACCGGAACGGCGTTCACCGACGAAGTGGGAGGACCGTTTGCTACGACGGCTCGGCTCTCGCCCCAAATCTCTCCTGCGATTTTCTCCGGCATAATGACCGAGGCTGTTGCGAATACATTATTCTGGTTTACACACCATGCAGTACTGCCATCGACTCGGGCGAATGTTCTCACGACTTGCAGAAAGTCCGGGAGACTCAACTCCGTACCCCCTAATGAGCGTGGCACAAGAAGGCGGAATAGGCCTCGCTCGGCCATTTCGCCTACCAAATCCGGGGGTAACCGACGCTCGCAATCGATGCGGTCCGTTTCTTGGGCGATGCGGTCGGCTAACTGCCGGGCAGCTTGGAGTAGCTCGCCCTGGTCGGTTTCTGAGTTGTTTTGTTTGATTGGCATCAGCCGTCCGAACGGTGAGTCTTGCGCTGCGGAAACACTATCTGATAATGCTGCGCACTTAAAGGCCGATGTCCCGTTAACTGGGACATCGGCCGATTCTGGTCATAGGAGCCCGATGGATCCTGGGCAAATCGACAAGAGGTATTAGGCCTCTATCAACCCCTGTTCTATGGCCTTCGAAATCAGGTCTTTTCCCTCATCCAAGCGCGCATAGATAGCTTCCGAAGCGGCCGCAACCAACTCTTGGTCAAGGAGCTTGGCTTCTTCAGGAAAGCCCGCTTCCGCCAGCAACTCCTGGCCATTATCCCGTATCTGATTCAAGCCCCAAGCTATTTGAGACTCAGTATCCCTCACATCATCGGGGAACTCAGTATGGGAACCTCCGGCTCCAAGTTTGTCGTAGCCGCCCTTGTGCCAATGCCCTCGTGGGCCGTGGGTATCGTAACGAATGGCTTCTTCGCCTCTGACATCAACCCCAAATGTTGGCCCTCCCATCTTGCTTTTCAGGCACCTGACGGGCCAGAGATAAATCTTGATATCGCCTGATTCAGTCAACGGTCGCACCAGAACCTTTCCCAGATACGACTCACCATCAATCATCGTAGCCATTCAAATTCTCTCCTTGAATATTTTAAGAGCGCTGCACTTAGGGTACGCCCTCACAGGAGATATTAACACAGAGTCCCAGCCTCAAGTCAGTGGACAAGCATCTCCGCCGACGCTACCATGCCTTCACATTGGCTACTGGAGATTAGATCGCAGGCTGAAGAATACTGGCCGGAGAATCCAGCCGGGAACGGGTGTAAGATCCAGCACTTCCCAACACCGGCCATGATTCTTGCTTTCAATACCAATCCCACTGGCCGATCCTGCCGTAAGAAATGTTGAAATAATATTGCCCCAAATTTTCGATAACAGGAGCGATGCAATGGGAAGTTCCATAAGAGGTAATCGTAGTATCACAGCCGTTTTGTTACTGGTGCTCTTTGGGCTATTCTTGGGAATAGCGTGCACGGGTCCGGCGGGTCCGGCAGGTGTCCAAGGGCCCCAAGGGGCTGCCGGCGAGCAGGGGCCTCAGGGTATCGCCGGTCCCCAAGGGCCAGCAGGAGTTGCGGCACAGGCAAGCGCCGCAATTTCTAATCAGCAATCGCAGCAATCCGAAGAAACCGAAAACGAGAACGAAAATTCAGCATATGGTAAACCGACTATCTGGGGGGATCAGCCGGCCTACGGGATAAGCTTCAGCTCCCCCAATGGAATTGCGATAGATTCATCGGACAACGTATACGTCACCGAATTTCGCGGGAACCGGGTGCAAAAATTTAGTTTCGATGGAGTCTTGGTAGGGCGGTGGGGCTCGGAAGGAAGCGAAGATGGTCAATTTCAGAATCCAACGGGAATCGCCATTGATGGCGAAGGCAACGTTTATATCTCCGAGAGCGGCAACCACCGTGTGCAGAAATTCGACTCAGACGGCAATTGGATCACTTCATGAGGGTCGCAAAGGTCGGGCGAAGGAGAATTTCTTTCTGCGATGGTTATAGCTATCGATTCCGATAGCCGCCTCTAGGTGAGCGATTGGGGAAATGACCGTATTCAAGTTTTTGATTCCAATGGCGCATATTTGGATAGCTGGGGGTTGAGTGGAAAAGAGGAAGGCCAGTTGTTCACCCCCACTGGGGTCAAGGTAGATAGCGAGGGCAATGTTTGGGTCGTTGACCGAGGCAACAACCGGGTCCAGAAATTTACCCGGGATGGCGAGTTTCTGGCCACGTGGGGCGCCGCAGGCGACGACCAAGGCCAATTTGGAGTTCCAACCAGCATCGCCTTTGATAGCGACGGCAACTTTTATGTCTCCGAGGTGGAGAATTCACGGGTGCAGATATTCAATTCGGAAGGGGAATACATATCCGATCTTGCTTCGGCGTCACTCTCCAATCCCCACGGCTTGGCTTTCGACAGCAATGGAGACCTCTATGTGGCTGATACGGGAAACAATTTCATAAAGAAATTCAGCTTGGCAGATTAGCCAAAGCTTCCGCAAACCTTCAAGGAGGGTTCAAGCATGACCACCAGTCCAATAGACCCGAACCGAGTGCTATTGACCGGAGAGAACCCATATATCCGTCTGAGCGAAACAGACAACGGCCCGGTTACCACGGATGCCAGCTTTTGGCGGATCCTGTTTTCACCGGGTGGTCCCGGTCACGTCCTGTTCTTGCAGAGCGAACTAACTGATAACCAACCCCGGATATATACCGACAATATAGCGATGACCCGCTGGTTGCAAAAAGAGATTCAAGGCACAATTAATCCAACATTCGGTAACTTGGAACTTGCGGAGGTTGAGTCGAGCTTCGCCAGTTCCGGGAACCTCAGGACGTCTTGGACGGAGACGGTAACTGCCAAGAACGAAATAATTGCTCTGACTTGGGAGTCTCTGGGAGAATCCTTTCTGAGCCATAGCTTTCCGGGGAGCAACCCTGACCGGCCACACGGTGTTTCCACGGTTTTGATTCCTGCAAACGCAGCCAAAGTCATTATTAACGGAAAAACAGCATCGGGACGGCCATTTCCTCGTCAGCGAGATAGCCGAGAGCATAGCACTTGCGCCCTGGCATTTTCAGAATCTTGGCTACTTCCTTACTAACTAAGGCCGGACTAACAAAAGCCGGATTAGCAACCAGACACGAAGAATTTTTAGAGGTTGAATGAAATACGACGTTGTTATCGTCGGCGGTGGCGCTGCCGGATCGGTGTTGGCCAGCAGGCTAGCCGCAAACGCGAATACCTCAGTTCTTTTGTTGGAAGCAGGGCCGGATTATCCCGACCCTGCCAACCTGCCCGACGAAATCAAGTTCGGCCACACGAGATTTGCGGAAGCTCCGGACTCGGAACACAACTGGGCTCTGCGAGGAACCATCACAGAGGAGCAGGGGGAGATTCACGTGGCCCAAGGCAAGGTGATTGGCGGAGGCTCGTCAATCAACGGTCAGGCTATGCAAAGAGGGTTCCCCGAGGATTTTGACGCTTGGTCGTCTATGGGCAACGATGAATGGTCCTACGCCAAGATTCTGCCTTACTTTAGGAAGTCGGAGCAGGACTTGGACATTCGTGATGATTTCCATGGGACGGATGGGCCAATGCCGGTCAGGCGCCGTCAGTCGGGCCCCATGCCGGATATCCAGAAGGCCTTCCACGAGGCATGTTTGCAAGAGGGCTACGGAGCGACGGAAGATACCAATGGCCCAAATCCATCGGGCATCGGCGTGTCCCCATCAAACAACCTAGACGGCGTTAGAATGAGCGCGGCTATGACCTATCTCGGGCCAATGCGCCACTGCCTCAATCTCACCGTGAGGGGAGGAGTTTCCGTCCGGAAGGTCCTGTTCCAAGATCTTAAGGCCGTGGGTGTTGAGGCCGAAAGCGGCGGCGAGGTCTTCACCGTTGAAGCAGACCGGGTGGTCTTGAGCTCCGGGGCCATAAAGTCGCCCCACCTGCTAATGCTCTCAGGAATCGGCCCCCAAGACCAGCTTCAGGAATTTGACATACCGCTGGTCCATGAGCTCCCCGGAGTGGGACAAAGCCTATGGAACCACCTCAGCGCCCAAGTCGCCTTCAAGGTCAAGAACGGGGCCACCCTCGTTGGCGACGTTGATGCGGTGCACTTTAGCCTGCATTACACGTCACAAGGCTCCAGCGAAGCCAACGATATGCTACTGAGGACCAGCTCGGTGGTCGACGAAAGGGTGGAAAAGGTGCCCGGCCTGCGCACGATGTACCTGGCCGGAGGAGTCTCGCCAGAAGAGATGGGAAGAATATCGTGTACTCTTGGGTTGCCCGAAGGTTCAGGATACGTCAAGTTGGCATCCGCCGACGCAAGCGAACAGCCGTCATTTAACTACTGCTTTCTACAACATCCAAACGACATTCGGCGGGTGAGGGAAGGCGTGCGTATGTCGGTAAAACTTCTAGAGTCAGACCCCTACAAAGACGTGGCCGATTACAGAATACAGCCAACGGATGAGGTTCTGTCCGACGACGACGCTCTGGATTTGTGGATACGTCAAACCGTGGGCACAGCCAGACACGTATCCGGCACCTGCAAGATGGGACCCGATTCAGACCCCATGGCCGTGGTTGATCAATACTGCAGAGTCAAAGGGGTAGAGCGATTGTGGGTGGTTGATGCGTCGGTGATGCCGAGAGTTCCCAGGTCCGGAGGCTGTCACGCCACTGTCCTCATGATTGCGGAACGGGCTGCCGACTGGATTGGGGCAAGTTAGTACCGGCTTAACCGATGCGCAAAAACACCAAGGCGCTTCCCGGACCGGGAAGCGCCTATTATTATTCCCATAGCAGACTGTTTATATTGCTAGTCTTTCGGCACCATCAGCCATTTTTGTTGGGCGGCGGCTGGGCTTAGCCACCGCTCATGGGCCTCTTGCCTGCCTGGCGGCACCTCCACCCCCAGTCCGTCAGCCAAACGCGTCATGAAATTGAACTGGCATGTAATTAGGGCCACCGATAGTATTTCCTCATCGCTTAAGCCAAGGGCTCGAAGCGCTTCCACGTCCGAGCGCTGCATCGAAGTGGGATCTCTGGTAAGTTTCGACGCATAATCCAACATTCCTCGGGTTTGAGGGTCTAGTTCAGCATCGTTATAGTCGTGCATCACGTGGCTGGCCAACTCGGGGTCGTCGGAGTGCTGACGGAGGAACCCTCCGTGAGCCATCGTTCAATATCGGCATTTGTTTATCACCGAAACCACCGTGGCGATGGCTTCTTCCTGAACTCTGGTCAGATTTGAGCCCCCAAAGAACAAGGCCTGGCTGAGGTTAAGCACCGATTCCATCGCTTTCGGGTTGATGGACATGACCTTAATCACCGGGGGCGGATCGCCGGATTTTGGCTCTGTTTCTCGTATCCAAGACATATCGTCACCATCCGGATGGTAGATTTGGTGAGATAGTACCAAAAATTCGGAACCGAATGGAGTTTGTCACCGGCAGTTTAGCTGGTTGCTGCAAATAATCAATCGGCAGCGGTTATACCGGTGGAAACCAGCATGGTCTTTTGAAACTGGTAATTTAGCTGTGAGTATGCTGGTCGGGGATGAAGCCGCGGCAGATACGCAACTGCCGATCAAGAGTGGTTGGATTACATACGCTCGGGGGCGGTCATACCCATTAGTTCCAACGCACGGCGAAACACGATCTGGGCCGACTCCACCAACTTCAACCGCGCCAAGGAGACATCCTGGTCTTCGGGGTTGGCAGAGAGTACGCGGCAGTTCTCATAGAACCAATGGAATGCCGTGGCTAGGTCCATGGTGTAGTGGGGCAGGTGGTGTGGTTCCAGCGTTGTGGCCATGTGGGCGACTAGCTCCGGGAGCCGCAGCATATACCGTATCAGACTCAGTTCGGAGGGATGGGTCAGAAGGGAGACATCGCCTTTAGACCAGTCAATCTCCTGGCTACGGGCCAAGGTCAGTATGCTGGCATTTCTGGCGTGGGCGTACTGAACGTAGTAGACAGGGTTTTCCGACGACTGTTCTTTGGCCAACTCTAAGTCGAATTCCATCTGGGTCGACGGGGTTCTGGCCAAGAAAAAATACCGGCAGGCGTCAGTGCCCACTTCATCGGCCAACTCTCTGAGGGAAACAAAGTCCCCAGTGCGCTTTGATGCCTTTACCAGTTCCTGACCTCGTTTTAACGTGACCATCTGGGAAATTAGGATGGTCAGTTTGTCCGAATCTACACCTAGAGCGGCCACCGCCAGCTTCATGCGAGGGACATGACCTTGATGGTCCGCACCCCAGATATTCACCACAGCGTCGAAATCGCGCTCGATAAATTTGTTGTAGTGGTAGGCGATATCCGACGCAAAGTAGGTGGGTTCGCCACTGGAGCGGACCACCACATTGTCCCGGTCGTCGCCCATCACACTGGAGTTAAACCAAAGGGCTCCGTCGCGCTGCGAAAGGTAGTTGTTCTCCCTCAGAAGCTCCAATGCTTTATCGTATTCACCGTGCTGAAACAGGGTTCCCTCGCTGAACCAGTTGTCGAATTCCACGCCTATCAGCGATAGATCGGCGCGAATCAAATCGACCATCTTCTCCCTGGCCAGATTGCCGATTTCTTTGACGCCTTGCTCTTCATCCATATGAGCAAATCTAGCACCTTCGCTAGCCAGAATTTCGCCAGCTAAATCTAGGATGTAATCGCCGACGTAGCCATTGGAGGGCATCTCGGCTTCCTGACCTTGGGCCTGCATGTACCTGGCGAAAACGGACCGGTAGAAGACGTCCATCTGGGTGCCAGCGTCATTGATGTAGTACTCTCTGGTCACGTTAAAGCCCGCTGCGTCCATTATGCTGGCCAAAGCGCTGCCTAATACGGCGCCCCTGGTGTGGCCAACGTGGACCGGCCCGGTGGGGTTCACGCTGACGAACTCAATCATCACCTTTCGACCGCGGCCCATGGTCACGCTGCCGAAACCCATACCCGCTTCCCGCACCGCTTCCACCTGTTGTTGAACCCAACTGTCCCTTAGGTAGAAGTTGATGAAGCCCGGTGGGGCCACCACGACTCGGTCCACCTCTTCTCCAGGTTTGATCCTGTTGGCGAGCTCTTGAGCCAGTTCCAGTGGGTTGATGCGGGTGGCGCGGGCCAAACGCAGCGGAAGGTTGGTAGAAAAGTCACCATTCTCTGGATTGCCGGGGCGCTCCACCATGATGTCCGGCATGGTATCTAGTTGAATCAGTCCGTCCGCTCGGGCCTGCTCCAAGGCATTGGCCACCAATTGGGTTATCGAATCCAAAACTAGGGCGGTTTCCATTGACAGTCCTTTTCGTGGTGATCGCCTGGTTAGTCGCCGGGCTAAAGTGAGAACCAATTACAGTTACGGAAGAGCCGCAACATTAGCTGACTCATCTCGGCATAGTGTTTCCAGCAAATGTATTAAACGCAGAAAAAGCCGGGCCGTTTGTTTCAGGTATCCGGCGTGACTGGGCCTTAATGAAATAATCCTACCATAATCATATTGACCGAACTAATAGATTTCAATTAGATTTCGATCGGTTGCATGGCGGGTTCGTTACCATATCCGCCCATAGGATTTCGTCATCTGATGGCCAAAAACGGTTGACATGGTATCCATCAGTCGTAGAATTTCGGACGGCACTAGATACAATAACCATAAATGAGAGGTTACGTTAATCCCATGAGATTCAAGTTTCCGATACTCGCCCTATTGATGACACTGGCAGTAGGTATACTTGCCGCTTGCGGCGGCGATGCCACCGCCACGCCGACCACCGTTGAGGTGGAAAAAATCGTAGAAGTTGAAAAGATTGTCGAGGTCGAAAAGATTGTAGAAGTAACGCCGACCCTCGTGAGTTGACCGTCTCAGTGGGTTCCGGCCGAGACACTGAGGTAGTTATAGCTTTCTTGCCTTCGATGCTCAGCGTTCGAGCCGGGGACACCGTTACTTGGAAGCTGAACGCAGATGAGATTCACACCGTTTCGTTCTTGAGCGGCGCACCAACACCGAGGTTTGAAAGGCCAATTCCGGATGCCGGACCCACTGACTTTATGCTAAACCCCCAGGCTGCGTTCCCCACACGGGCGCCCGGAGCCCCTGTGGAGACTTGCAGCGGCACCGGATTCGCCAGCTCGGGCACGATGTCCGATGTTCCCCCGGCTCCGGGAGCACCACCCAACAATGAGTTTAGCCTAATATTTGACACCCCTGGAACCTACGATTTCGTTTGCATCATCCACCCGTTCCAGATCGGAACGATTGAAGTCTTGGCCTCAAACGCCCAAGACGTGCCTTCGCAGGCTGACATAGACGCCCAAGCAGAGGCGCAATTAGCGCCGTTACTTGTGGAGTTGGAGCAGATCAAGCAAAGCTCCCCGATCGCGGTCACCCAAGAGGCCGGTCCCAATGGCACTACTATATGGCACGAGCAAGCAGGAACTCGTGGCCTCAGCAATTTCACCGAAGTTTTCGAATTCTTGGCCAAGGACATCACAATTCAGGAAGGGGATACGGTAGTCTGGACCTCACCCACCTTCCACACTGTGACATTCCATCCCGGACAGGACGCACCTGAGTTTGTGGTTCCAGAACCACAAGATGCCGGACCTCCATTGCTTAGGATAAATCCGGCCGTGTTATTCCCGGTGAAGCCGGCCTCCGAATTTAATGGAACCGGATATTGGAACTCTGGCACCATCGGTCTGGCCGCACCTTTTGGCACAAACTTTAGCATGACGTTCAGTCAAACCGGGTCATTCGATTATATCTGCGCTCTGCACGTGTCGATGGGCATGGAAGGCTCAGTCACTGTGGTCGAGCGCCAAGCGCCCCACACAGCGTTGCTGGACGCGAATTTATTCGAATACCCCGAAGGTCTGGCTATTGACGGCGAAGGCAACATCTACGCTGGCATGGCTCCCGCCGGCGAGATTAAGAAAATCACCCCGTCTGGCGACGTAGCCACCTACGCCCAGTTGCCAGCTCCTGGAGCCGGTTTCTTGGTTGGCATGGACTTCGACGCCGCGGGCGACCTTTATGCCGCCATGTCTTCCTTCGACCCCGAGACCCATGGGATATGGAAGATTTCAGATGACGGCGCCACCACCGAGTTATTCGACAGCCTACCGGTAGCAGGATTCCCCAACGTTCTCGCATTTAATAGCGATGGCGAGATGTTCGTCACCGACACCATCGGTGGAGGTATATGGCAGGTAGATTCGCAAGGCAACGTCAGCACGTGGGCCATGGACGAATCCATGATTGGGGCCATTCCCCCAGGCCCGCTGGGTTTCCCCATAGGCGCAAATGGCCTAGCCTTTGACGAAGGCAAGACATACGTTTACGTCAGTGTTACCGATAAGAGCCGCATCGTCCGCATTCTCGTAGAAGAGGACGGCTCCGCAGGCGATGTTGAGGTCTTCGTTGAGGACACGGCCAACCTGGGCGGCCCCGACGGCCTGACGTTTGGCCCATCTGGCACTCTATACGTCGCCCTCTTCGGAAGCGACGGGGTGGCGATGGTGTCCCCAAGTGGTGAAATCAGCCCAATCGTGTCCGGAGGACGACTACAGAATCCTTCTGACGTCAAGTTTGGCATTGGCGATGACAGTAACACGCTGTATATCGCCAACTTCGCAGCGGCCCGCCTACTCGGCTTGGTGCCCGGCACGCCCCTGCCCGGAGTGCTAATGACGCATATAGCCACTCCTTAGGGTTCCACAAATGGTTGTTAGATAGTCCCATAGGGCGGCCTCGTGAGCGTGCGAGGCCGCCCTACCCTTTTATTTGAAACACGTGATAGAACAAAGCTTGATGAAAGAACGACAGCAACAAGCTCCGATGCAGACTGAGCAAAACATTACTCCATCGATCAAAACCATACGCTTCGCCCTTGGCGCTGCCGCTGTGGTCGTGTTTTTGGCCTTGGCTTTGCTGGCTACCTGCGGCGGAGATTCTCTTGATACAAACGCCGACTTACTTCCCACGCCGGCCAGCACGCTGACCGAGGCAACCATTACGCCTAGCGCCGAACCGACACCCCACCAGGTTAATACGCCGGGTCCAAGTGCTCATGAAGGCGACGAAGGACTGGTCTTGGGCCAAGAGACCGGCGAGAGCGTTTACCAAGGCGCCAGTTGCCAGGCTGATGCGCCGGTCAGGAACTTCGACGTAGCGGCGATAAACATCGAGATTTCCCTAAACCGTTTCCTGGATTTCGACCCTATAGGCCGAATGTACGTCTTGGAACAGGACCTGCAGCGGGCAAGGGGAGAGGAAGCCCAAAACCGGACGGCCAGGCAAGACCAAGCGGAGCCTGCAGTATCAGTTGGATTGCAGGGAGACGCCATCCAGCCATTGACTTTGCGGGTCAATCAAGGTGATTGCCTGAGGCTCACCCTTCGCAACGGATTGGAAGACGGACAGGCTGCCAGTCTGCACCTCCACGGTTCTTCGCAGCACATGGCCGATAGTGGCGCTCCGGCAGTGGCGGCCAACACGGAGGCGGTGGCTCTTCCCGGCGCATCGGTGACCTACGAATGGATGGTGGAAGACGACCAACAGGAGGGGACCCACTATTTTCATAGCCACGGCGATACGCGCGAGCAGACCAGCCATGGCTTGTTTGGGGCGGTAATCGTGGAACCCAAGGACTCTCTCCACTTGGATCCGCTGACCGGAGGAGAATTGAGAAGCGGCTGGTCAGCCGTGATTAGGGACAGCACGGGTAGTGATTTCCGGGAGTTCGCAATCTACTACCATGAGATTGGCAACGAAGCCTTCACCATCCAGAACAAAGACGCATCCCGAGGGTTCGGCCTCCGCGGGCGTGCGGTTCCCTTCGTTGACGGCCTGACTGGCGCCTACAAACCCGGCGGCAGGGCCATGAACTATCGCAGCGAGCCCTTCCTCAACCGCATGGAATTGCAGAAAGACACCGTGGGCAGCTTCGACCCTTCCCAGGCCTATATCTCCTACACATTTGGCGACCCGGCCACCCCCATAGCCAGAAGCTACTTGGGAGACCCGGTAAAACAGCGGGTGATTCATGGCGGATCAGAGGTGTTTCATGTGCACCACGTCCACGGCGGAGCGATACGGTGGCGACGGCAACCCGGTGTTGAACCGACCAACTTCGACACCGGCCTGAACAAGTTTCCGCCCCTGCTGCCTGAAGCAACAGCCCGGATAGACTCCCAAGCCGTGGGGCCAGCGGAAAATTACGATGTGGAAAACGAGTGCGGCAGCGGCGGTTGTCAGCAGAGTGTGGGCGACTTCTTGGCCCATTGTCATGTGGCCCACCACTATGTTGCTGGAATGTGGATGATTTGGCGAGTCCAGAACACATTGCAAGACGGCATCGTGTCCCAAGACGGTCTTCCTCCGTTGATCGAGTTGCCGGACCGAAACGGTCTGGTTGCGCCCGCTGTGACGTCGGACAAGCTGGCAGATTGGATCGAAGCTCAACTGCCTCCGCCAGGGAAACCTAAGGGCTACGACGCCTCTGTGTTGGACTGGGCAAAGGATGGTGACCTATATCTGAATGAACCGGATACGGAACTAGAGTGGGCCTATTTTAAGTCTCCCAACCCTGGACAGCGGCCCGCCTTGTACTTCCACCCGCTAACCGGCAAGCTGGCTTATCCATATCTAAGGCCCCATCTCGGCAAACGGCCCCCCTTTGCGCCCAACCACGGTCCGGCGCCATTCTTGGAACCCTTCCGCAATGGTACCGACCCACCGGAGCCGGGGCAGAACGGCCCGTGGAGTCTTTGCCCTTCGGGAACTAAACAAAAAGAATTCGCCATTCACGCAATCAACTTGCCCATCATTCTAAACCAGAGAGCCAACCTGGTGGACCCGGTGGGTCAACTCTACGTGCTCAAGGAGCAAGAAGCGGCGGTGCGGGCCAACAACCGGCTTAAGCAGCCCCTGGCAATCCGGGCCAACGCTGGCCAAGACTACGTGGATGTGGTTTTCAAGAGCGAGCTGGAAGACACGGGTGAGAACAATTTTTTCAGCAAGGTGAATATTCACATCCACTTTGTGCAGTTCGACATCCAGGGCAGCGACGGCGTGAACACCGGCTTCAATTACGAAACGTCGGTCCGCCCGTTCACCGTGGAGGGAGAGACCCTGTCCTCGCTAGTTCAGGCCGGAGAAGATACTTTGGCCCTGGGCAGTGCTGACCGGTTCCAACCTAGCGCATTGGTGGGTGTGGGTATGGACCAAGACCGGACTTTTGAAGCCCGCCGGATTCGGGCCATTGAGAATAATTCGCTCACTTTTGAAGAACCCCTGAAGTTTGACCATGACCGGGGTGAGATTGTTAGCACCGAGTTTGTGTGGTACCGATGGTTCCCTGACGTCCAATTCGGCACTGCCTATTTCCACGACCACGTCGCAGGGCTGACGTCGTGGCGGCATGGCCTCTTCGGTGCGCTGATTGCCGAACCCCCGATGCTACCTATCACGACCCAAAGACCGGCGAGGAGTTGTCCAGCGAACCTTTGGTGGACATCCGGACCAATCAGCCCGTTTCCGTAGACCTGACGGGAAGCTTCCGGGAAGCGGTGCTGTTTATCCAAGACGACAACCCGTTGACCAATGTCGGCCTCTCCAGCGGCAGCGCCTACAACCTTCGGGTGGAGCCTATGGAGAGAAGAGGCGGCGTGCCTTCGGAGCTATTCAACAGCCGGGTCCACGGTGACCCGGAGACACCCATCATCGAGGCGAATCTGGGTGACACAGTGGTCATCAGGGGCTTGGTTGCGGCGACCAATGACGTACACACTTTGCACTTGGATGGACATTGGTTTCGGACAGAGACGTTCAGCGCCACTTCGCCTCCAACCAACAACGTCCATATCGGTATCTCGGAACGGTACGATCTGACGATAGCCGCTGCGGGCGGCCCTCAAAACATGCCTGGGGACTATCTCTACTACAGCGGGCGGTCTTTCAAGCTGGAAGAAGGGAGTTGGGGCATCTTGCGGGTGAATGGCCCCGATGCCGGGATCAGTCTCCAAAATCTGCCTGGCCGGGAAAACCTGATGGAACCCGCTGCATCAGTGTGTCCTGCGGACTCTCCAAGTAGAGAGTTCGCAGTATCTGCTGTGGAGACTTCCCTTGATATGCTGGGCGGGGAAACAGGGAAAATCTATGTGTTAGACCACCAAAAAAACGCAATTACGTCGGGCGTGGCAGAGCCGGAGCCCCTAGTTCTGTCGGTAAACGTTGGAGACTGCGTGACAGTTAAACTAACCAACGGCACCCTGGCAGGGCCGGTATCCTTCCATGCCGACATGTTGGCCTACGACCCGGCAGACAGCATGGGCAAAACCTCGGATTTAACCAAGCGCCGGGCGCTGACCAAACCGTCCCTGTGGGTGAGTCCCGAATCTACACGTTCTACGCTCACCCGAAGGTTGGCGAGACCGTGGCATTGATACGGGACTGGGGAAACGTGCTGGAAAACCCAGGGTTGGGCCTATACGGGGCAATCATCGTTGGACCGCTCGGAGCTACTTACCCCGACCCCGTCACCGGGCAGGACGCATCGGCAGATTCCGGTTGGCGAGTGGACGTGCATCCGCTTTCCGGCGAGAGCTACCGGCGCTTCGCCCTGTTTTTCCAGGATGAAGACGAAGTAATAGGAACCCACATCATGCCCTACACCGAGGCGGTTGCATGGACCCTGGGCATCAACTACCGCACTGCGCCACTAGCTACGCGGGTCGGCGCTGAATTCAGCCCATACCAGGTTTACGACAGCCGCCTGCACGGTGATCCGAAGACGCCGCTGTTGGAGGCATTTGCCGGGGACCCGGTGAAGATACACGTTCTTGCGCCCTACAGTGAGCAGGCCCACGTGTTCACCGTTGAAGGACATCAGTGGCCCTTGGAACCGGGACTAAAGGGCACGGACCTGTTGGATTCTATACAACTGGGCGGACTGGATGCCCTCACGCTGGTCTTGGATGGTGGGGCCGGAGGACGACACGCACTCCCCGGAGACTACGTATACGGCGATCACCGGGAGGCCTACCGAGAGGGCGGGTTGTGGGGGCTATTCAGGGTATATCCTTCGGAGCAACAAGGGACAGGGCTCCGGCCATTTCCTGACCGTTAACTTTTGGTCAGGCTTTCTCTGCCTTCTCCAACGGGCTTGGTCCGTTTGCGGGGTCACCAAGATTAGCTGCTAGCAGATTATTGGCCAACTCGCCGATAGCCCAGGCGCTTTTGGCGCTGTCACCAATGTGTCGCAGTTCGACGCCAGGCTGTTAAAATAGCTCTTGCCTGGGTATGCGCTCTAGGACCTCCGTTTACATGAGCGCTTCCAAGAGTTTTCCCTCGGCGAGTCTAATCCCCGCGTTGCCAATTTATATTTCCGGACTCGATTCTCGAAGAAAGGCCTCAGGATTAAAAGTTTCTGAAACAGCGATATTAGAGCCCGGTCAATGGCTAGCTCAGGGAAAATATGGACCAGCAAACCAACATTGAACCAGAACAAAAGCCGGAACAAGAACCAGAATCTCTACCAGAGTCTCTAGCGGAAGCTCAGACCTCGCCTCGCGAGGAACTTGTTCAAGCCATTGTTCTGAATATTCGCCAGCTTTTTGAAGAAGCCTCCAATGACCAGGTCTTGGCCCGTTTCCGCCAGGTGCACCCGGTTGACCAAGGCGAGGCGCTTACCAGTTTGTCCGAAGATATCCGGCGTCTCCTGTTGGAAAACCTCATCCCTGCCGAAACGGCCGATATCCTGGAAGAGCTTGAGCCTGAAGAGGCCGTGGAGGTCTTTCAAGGTCTTGGGAACCAAGAATTGGCGGGTATCCTGGATCAAACCAGCCGGGACGTATCGGCGGACATACTCCAGCTTCAGTCCCAAGAGAGACAGGAAGCGATATTAGCTATAATGACCGATCCCCAGGAAGTGGTAACGCTACTCCAGTACCGGGAAGACAGCGCCGGCGGCTTGATGACCCTGGATTACCCAGTGGTCCGGGAAACCCTTTCCACTCCCAATGCCATGGACCAATTGAGGCTGCTGGGGCCGGAAGCAGAGAACATCAACTCCATCTTGGTAGTGGACGACGGCAATCGTTTGGTGGGCACGCTCAGCATAACCAGGCTGGCTCTAGCCCGCCCCACTGCGGTGATTGGCGACATAGCCGACCGGGACACCATCTCGGTGACTGCGGACACCGACCAGGAAGAGTGCGTGCGCTTAATGGAACGGTACAACCTGATTCAGCTCCCGGTTGTGGATAACGATGGCAAATTAACGGGGGTGATTCTGGCCGAGGACATGGTGGATGTGGTGGAAGAGGAAGCCACGGAAGACATGTACCGGATTGCCAGTGTTGCTGGCGAACGGGTCATGGGACCGCTGCGCAATTCACTGCGTCGGCGGCTGCCTTGGCTGTATATCAACCTGGGCACGGCTCTTTTCGCCGGTCTGATGATTAGCTTTTTCGAATCGACTATCACCAAGGTTGTAGCCTTGGCCATATTCCTGCCCGTGGTCGCCGGACAAGGTGGCATCGGCGGGACCCAAACAGTCACGCTGGTTGTTCGCAGCATGGCCTTGGGGGACGTTCCCAGGCACTTGGGTATCCGACTCTTGGTCCGGGAGATGTCACTGGGGCTGATTAACGGTGCTCTTTTGGGAGTGGTGGTAGGCCTGGTGGCCTACGCCTGGAAGGGAAATGGAACATTGGGGATTGTCTTGGGCTTGGCGATGCTGGGCAATATGGTGGTGGCCGGTCTGGCAGGGGCAGGAGTGCCCTTGCTGTTGAGGCGCTTCGGCATGGACCCTGCCGTGTCTTCGGCGGTTTTCGTGACTACGTTTACTGACGTAATCGGCTTTCTGATGTTCCTGGGCTTGGCGGCGGCTTTTATCAACTACCTGGTATAAATCTTGCGTGAACGCCGCATTGACAACAATTCTTGCCGAAGAGCTTAATCAGCCAGGTGGACAGAAATTTTACTGAATCGAGAGGCGAAGTATGGCGGGAGAATTAGCCTTGGTGGGTGGCGAAGAATTCCGGTCCGGCTGCGAAGAGATGGATATTGAAATCATGAAGGCATCGGGCCAAAGCCCGGCTCGAGTCTTGATAATCCCCACTGCCGCTGTAACCGGACCGGCCAAAGCAGCCAACGACGGCGTGGTCCATTTCGCCAAGCTGGGCGGCAAATCCAGTCAATTGATGGTGCTTGATCGTTCCCAGTCCGATGATGCCGCTTTTGTTCAGTCGAGTTTCGAACCGGGACAAGCTCCAGGTGTGGTCTACTTCACCGGCGGTAGCCCGGACCACCTACTGGAGACTTTGGCTGGCTCACAACTCTTGCGAAACATCATAGAAGCAGTTGCCGCAGGAGCCGTGCTGGCTGGCTCAAGCGCCGGAGCAATGGTCATGGGGTCGTTGATGCGGCGACCAAGAAGCGGGGGATGGATCGAAGCCTTGGGAATCGTGCCCGGCGTGGCTGTATTGCCCCATCACGAAGGGAGCGACCCTAAGGAGACTTCCAAGCAGCTACAAGCCCAAGTGCCAGCAGATATCACGGTGTTGGGCATAGATGCTCGTAGCGGCTGCTTGGGGCGTCCGGGAAGCTGGCGGGCAGTAGGCTCAGGCAATGTCACGGTTTACCGGGGCACGGACTGGCAAGTATATAGCGCTGGCCAAAACCTTCCAGCAGAAATTTAAACTGCGAGGCAGGATATAATCTCGTAGCTAAGGTGTAGCGTCGATAAATGGGACAACGCCCCCCAGCGTAGTCCGCCTTATGATTATCCTCAGAGTCCTGAGCAGCGCTACTCCACGCTATCCTCAGTTTGCCTCCTAGTCCTGTACTGACCACAGTACCGCCTCCTTGCTATTAACCCCAGGCAAATTGTGCCTGCTGCTCGATGGTTTTTCACATTAGCCAACAGGTGCGAATTCTCTTGAACTTAAATCTCACCCACACTTAACTGTATATAGCCGCTTAATGGCTGTGCCTATCGGCCACAACAAGGTAAGCATTTTGATGCGATTGGAGAGTATTTGGTAAAGCGTCCCAAACGAGGCGTGATTCTATTTGGCTCAGCCAGTATATTTTCAGCCTTGGTACTAGTCGCGGTCGTAACATCTTTGATTCTGGCATCTAGGGTCAACGATACAATCTCTAACCTGGAACTACATTACGCTGCGATGGATTCAGGCACGACTGCTCCACCAGCAGAGTCCCATTCATTGCCTTCCCTGACTCGGCAAATTGGCAAACTTCGCCCCATAACCTACGGAATATTCGGTGGCTCATTGCTTACGCTTTTTGGCACCTTGTTGGTATTGGTTTGGATTGATCGTCAACGTCATGAACAAGCCAAGCAGGCTATCGCCAGCGCAAGTCTAGCCGAAGAGTTGAGGATTGCGGAGGAGTCCGCGAGGGAAAGGAATCAAGAACTGGCGCTGTTGTTTGACATCAGCGGCACATTTGCCGAAGGCGGCACCATTGAACAGATGTCCCAGAGGATTGTACAAAGGCTCAAGTTTTGCCCGGCGCCGACTGGGTCACCCTAAGGCTCCCTGATGAGAATGAGAATCTACTGCGGCTCGTGGCGGCTGCAGGGACAGTCACGGAAGACTTTCCGCCCTTGGTTTCTCTAAGTTCCCGGGAAACCCAGGCCAATCTGGCTTTTTCCAGCGGTCAGCCCGTAATAGTCAATGATTACCCCGCAGAGCCCAACGCCTCTCCAGCGATTGTTCAACTGGGAATGAAGTCTATGGCCCTGATCCCTATCATCGCGAGTGGCCGCACACTTGGGCTGGTAAATGTTATTTCCAGAGATGCTGGAAACTTTCCGCCGGAGCGGGTGCGAATATTCACGACCGTCGTGGATGGCATAGGGCCATTGTTTGAGATTGCGAGATTGGAAGGACAGAGGCGCTTGGAGCAAGAACAACTCCAAGAGACGATAAGGTTATCTTCGATTGGCGAGCTGGCGGCAGGAGTGGCCCACGAGCTCAATAACCCCCTTACCAGTGTACTGGGCTACTCGCAGATGTTGCTGGATTCGGAGATTCCAGAATCAGTGAAGAGCAGCCTGCGCATAGTGGTTTCCGAAGGCCAGCGGGCCGCCAAAGTGATTAAGAATTTTCAATCGTTTGCCCGAAGGTCTGGCCCAGAAAAAGCCTTTACAAGTGTGAATGCTGTCTTACAGATGGCAGTCGACTTAAAGCGGAATGACTTTGAACAATCCAATATAAAGTTATGTTGCGATTTCGACGAGGATGTTCCGAAAACGATGATAGACGAAAATCAGGTGATTCAGGTAATCATCAATATCTTCACCAACGCCCAACAGTCATTGGAAGGATCGGGGCAACAATCAGAGGGAGAATCAGAAGGAGATCCAAGGGAACTGGGGCAAGTATGGATTAGTTCAACATCATCCCCCGGCAAGATCAGAATTTGCATCGAAGACAACGGAGTCGGAATCCCCAAAGATAAACTGGGCAAGGTATTCGAGCCTTTTTTCACCACCAAAGAGGTCGGTTTTGGAACAGGTCTCGGTCTAAGTATCTGTTATGGGATTGTCAAGCAAAACGGTGGTGAACTCTGGGCAGACAGCATTGAGGGGCGCGGGGCAATCTTTCACATCGAATTCCCGATTTTGTCCGAGGAGGACAATGTCGGAAAGACCGAAGGCACATCAGAGACTAGCTAGCTCTATAGCTCCCTCAAACACGTTCTGGCCGTTGATGACGAGCCGGAGATTAGAGAACTGCTCCGCACTACTCTTGAGCAGGGTAGATTCTCTGTGGACCTGGCTGGAGACGAGGTGGAGGCCTGGCAAATGCTACAGAATATAACCTACGACTGCATTCTCCTCGACCTAAAGATGCCTAGGATGAACGGCCAAAAATTGTACCAACTGATTCAAGGGTCTTCTGAAGCCTTGGCAGACAAAGTCATCTTCATGTCAGGCGACACGGTAACTTCCACCACCTATGATTTCGTATCTTCAACCGGAAACCGCTTACTGAATAAGCCCTTCCAGATAGCCGACCTTCGGACTCAAGTAGGACAACTAATTAAACAGTCAGGGGATCAATGCCGGACGGCAGATTCTGATTTAATTGAATCCGGCATAGTTGAATCAGGTATCGTGGCCCTTGAAATTTAGCGTGCCGGACAGTCTTCTGTTTATAGCGGCTATAGAATGGGTTTCCCAGCTGGATAGCGCCCAATAATCCAAAAATTCCATCCTTTGGCCCCAAAGCCGGAAAATGTATGCAATCAACTAACCGAAGGTTTCTACGCGCTACGATATTTAGCTTCGCGCTATTGATTATGGCGGCAGTGGCCGCATCGTTACTGCTTCACCAAAAGGTAGATAACGTTGCAGTCGCAGTGTCGGAGCACGCCCAAAAAATGAATGTCGACTCCAAATCAACTTCACTTGAGCTGAAATTTGTGACCGTTTTGGTCAGCGAGATTAACGGTCTTCAGTCTATCTCCTACGGATTGGCTGGCGGAGCTTTTGCAACACTGTTCGCAGCGCTCATGGCCGCATTGTGGGTCAGCCATAAGATAGATTTGCAAGAAAGGCTTGTAGAAGGCTACAAGCTGGCTGAGGAATCCGATAGGCGGAGGAAGAGAGAGTTTGAAGCGTTATGTAACATCAGCTGCGCATTGGCGGGCAATGGGGATTTTGAATATAAAGCGACCCGCTATGTTGAGGAATTTGCTCGAGTGGCTGAAGCAGAGTGGTTATCCTTGAGAATGCCGGACAACCGTGGCGAAGGCCTGCGATTCGTGGTGGTTGGAGCAGGACTGGCCAAATCCATCCCCGCTGCTTTGCTCAATGACTCCGGATCTTTGGGAGAAGAGGCACTGAGAGACGGTCTCAATATTGTGGTCAATGACTATTCGGCCCATTCGGAATCTGAAACGGACATAACCCGATTGGGGGTTAATTCAGTTGCGCTCCTACCCATATTTTCCAAAGGGGGGACTTTAGGCCTGGTCACAGTATTCTCCAAACAGATTGACCACTTCAACGAGGCTCGGGTCAAGCTGTTGAGCGATGTGCTGGATGGTGTGTGGCCACTGTTGGAAAATGCCCTATTGGAAGATAACCAAAAGCACACAGAGGAGCGGCTTCGAGAGACTGCCCGTCTGGCGTCTATCGGGGGGCTTGCCGCCGGAGTGGCCCACGAAGTTAACAACCGCCTTACGAATATCTTGGGCTATTCACAGATGCTCTTGAATGAGGATCATCCAGAAACCTTCAGGGAAGACCTTGAAACAGTGATTTCCGAATCTCAGCGCGCAGCGAAAATAATTCGTAACCTCCAGCTTTTCGCCAGAAGAAGCGTCACCGATATGAATCCGGCCCACATAAACGAGATTCTAAGCAGGGCTCTGGACCTTAAGCAGCATGAGTTCGTAAAGAGCGAAATAAGTGTTGATTTGGATTTGGCCGAGGATCTTCCCAAGGTACTGATTGATGAACATCAGCTAATCCAGGTCATCGTAAACATTCTCACGAATGCTCAGCAGGCTATGGAATCAATCCAACGGACTCGGGAGCTCTCGGTCCGCACGACCATCTCAGGCGAGAAAGTGCGTATCAGAATTCAAGACTCGGGCCCCGGCATACCCCCAGGGCGGAAGAAGTTGATTTTCGAGCCATTCTACACAACAAAGGAAGTAGGAATGGGTACCGGACTAGGGTTGAGCATCTGCCACGGAATAATCCAAGAGCATCAGGGCGCCATTTGGTCCAGCAGTTTGCCAGGCCAGGGCGCCACTTTCAACATCGAGCTTCCTGCCTGGTATGGACAGGAAGAGGAGCAGGTCTCGGGAAGACAGCCTTCTGCGGCGACCGTCCGCCACGGCCATGTTCTGGCTGTGGATGACGACCCGCAGATGCGTAACCTACTACAGAGGTCATTGGAGCAGGACGAATACGAAGTGGACCTGGCTGAAGACGGCGCAGAAGCGTGGAAGCTAATCCAGGCCAATACATACGACTGCGTTCTATTAGACCTGAAAATGCCCGAGATGAACGGGAAGGAATTGTTCCGGCTGATGCAAGGGAGTCCAAAGGGGATGGCGGATAAGGTTATCTTTATAACAGGAGACACGGCTGATATGGATTCCCAAGAGTTTGTCGCCTCATATAACAACCCGGTCATGCAAAAGCCATTCCAGCTTGATGACCTAATGTCCGTGGTTCACGAAGTCACAGCCGAGCCTACCAGAACCTGGGCCGAGAGTCGCTATGAGTCTTGAGAGTCTGGCGTTTGACTCTCAGGTATTGTGCCCAGAAATGACGCTGGTTTATCTTCTCCGGCTTCTCAGTTCGTCCCAGACCGCATTAGGGGTCACTCCGGAAGCAGCTAACAGCACCATTGAGTGGTACAGCAGATCGGCAATCTCTTTGGGCAAGTTTTCAGTGTCACCTTGAACTGCGGCGATTGCCGATTCTCCTGCTTCTTCAATCACTTTTTGAGCGATGCGCCCGATGCCTTCCTGAAGCAGTTTTGCAGTGTAGCTGTCCTCGGGCTGGTCCCGTTTACGGTCGCGGATTATCCCGAACAACTCGTCCAAAATTCCCGCTCCCGACTCCGTAAGTTCATATTCATCCGGCAGGCCGTCCAAGGCCGTGAAAAAACAAGATGTCTCGCCGGTGTGGCAAGTAGGTCCGTCAGGTTCGACCTTTAGCAGAATCGTGTCCCCGTCGCAGTCCAGCCAGGCTTCTCGCAGGTTCAGATAATTCCCTGAAACTTCGCCCTTGTGCCACAGGTCTTCGCGGCTTCGGCTATAGAACCAAACTTGAACTCCCTCCACCGTTCGCTTCAGTGAACCCGGATTCATGTAGCCCAACATGAGCACCTGACCCGTGTTGATATCTTGAGCGATAGCCGGAAGCAGTCCTTGTTCATTCAGTTTTACTTTCATTATCTATCGTCCTCACTGCTTTAGTGGATAGTGTGGGGATGGTTATTTGGATGGCCAATTTTCCAACAGTGCGGGCAACTCCAACAAACTGCTGATTTGGTATGCGGGTTTTGGCAAGTCCGGGTGTGCCGGATTATCCGAGCGATTAATCCAAACAGGGTGCATACCCAATTCTAAAGGTCCTTTGACGTCTTCCAACTGCCGGTCTCCCACGTAGACCACCTCACCAGGAGTTACCTTCAGAGTATCCAACATTTGACTAAACAACCCGGGCAAGGGTTTATATACCTGGGCCTGCTCGGAGGAGAGGACCGCTTCGAAATCCAGTCCCAATAACTCTAGATTTGGCAGCAAGTAATCATCATCCGCATTGGAAAGCACTGCGGTGCGCCACTTTAACTGAACAATCTTCAAGGCTTCATTCGTCTCCGGAAATGGGTCTCTGTGGGAAATAAACTTGATAAAGCTTCTGGAGGCGGCATCGGGGTCGCCGTCCAGATGAAGTTTTTCGAAAGACCGAATGAAGCAATCACGCCACCCTTGGAAATAGCTTTGGAAAGGTACCCCTGGCCGGACCCGACTGTCGCGAAATTCCGTCTCTCCTAGTGTCCATTCTTCCCAGAGCAGTTCCGGAGTCGTGTCCAGAGATTGTTCTTGGATAATATCCTGTACACCCACTCTCCATAGATTGTGGGGGTTTTGCACAAGGGTTTCATACATGTCGAATAATACGGTGGTGATTGGACTCATGTTGCAGGGGCTCAGCTTCCTAGCTTATTTATCTGTAAACGATTTCAGGGGACAAGCAATTGCCAGACAGTCACTGTGCAGCTGGGGCAAGAAATCCGCTCACCGGCGCGCTGCAATTAATCGAGCAAATAGGCAGACGGAAGAGTAACTGGCCTACGTTGACGCCTGAACGATTGGGCGCATGGGAATTCCCCTACCAGCCAAGTAATCTTTGGCTTGGGCAATGGAATAAGTGCCGAAATGAAAGATGCTGGCCGCCAACACCGCATCGGCTTCCCCTTCGGTGAATGCATCGTAAAGATGGTCCACCACACCAGCGCCACCGCTGGCAATCACCGGCACCTCCACGGACCGGGAAATCGCCCGGGTCACACCCAAATCGTAACCGGTTAGCTGCCCATCGGCATCCATGCTGGTCAACAGTATCTCCCCGGCCCCCAATTCGACCACCCGCTGGGCCCACCTGACGGCGTCGATACCCGTTGACGTCCGGCCTCCATGGGTAAACACCTCCCACCCCGAATCGCCGGAAAGGGCCAATCCGTCCCGGTTCGATTGCCCCCGGATAGTGTCCCCGCTAACCCTCTTGGCGTCGATTGCCACAACGATGCATTGATTACCGAATTGCGCTGCGCCCTGAGAAATCAAATCCGGGTTATTGACGGCGGCGGTATTCACGGAGACTTTATCTGCCCCAGCGCGCAACATACGCCGCATGTCTTCAACGCTTCGGATGCCCCCGCCTACCGTCAAGGGAATGAACACCTCTTCGGATACCCGCCGCACCACATCCACCATCGTGTCCCGGGAGTCTGAGCTCGCGGTAATGTCCAAAAACACCAACTCGTCTCCACCTTCTTGGTTGTAAAAAGCAGCCAACTCGGCTGGGTCGCCCGCGTCCCTCAAGTTTACGAAACTTGTGCCTTTGACCACCCGGCCAGAGTCTACATCCAGGCATGGAATTATTCTTTTAGTCAACATGGATTCTTGTTCTTTTATTAAGAAATAGGGGTTTTGGTGTGACTGCTTACCCAGGTTGCAGTATATCACCGGACGTGTGGGATTCTAAGCGCTTAAGACCGAGCTAGAAGCGGTATTGATATTCGGAGGGATTTGGGATTGGCTAAGAGCAAGACCTAGGATAGAATGTGCCGATTAGCCCGGAACCACATGGTGAAACATTCAAATATCACAGAGGAGGCTTAACATGGCTATTTCTTTGGCGGAAGCAAACCGGATGATTGAGGGCGCCATCGCCCATGCCCAAACCCTGAACATCAAGATTAACGTTGCGGTGGTTGACGCAGGCGGGCGGCTAATCGCTTTCAACCGCATGGACGGAGCAATCTGGGCCGGTGTTTATGGTTCTCAGGGGAAGGCTGTGGCTTCTGCCGCATTCGGCCGGACCAGCGGCGAACTCACAGAGCGGGCAGACCAACCCACTCCACGTGGCATCGCGTTGGCGGAAGGTGGCCACATGATTATGGGCCAGGGAGGAGCGCCGGTAATCACTGACGGCGGCATAGAAGGAGCCGTGGGCGTCGGCGGCGGAACCAGCCAAGAAGACGAAGACTGCGCCAAGGCGGGTATCGCTAAGAGATAGCCGGACTGGCAAAACTTAGAACCATGCAGGGCGTCCCGAAATAATCAGGACGCCCTTTTTTAATGTCAGACCGACTGAAGGGCTAGGGTAGGAAGGCCAACACCGATGCCGGAGAACCGGTTCCCCCTCGCAACAGCAATATGCCTATCACCAGGGTTGTACCCGTGGCAGGCAACTGGTCCAGATTCCATAGGTTTTCCAGGACTATTCGCCGTTGTTCCAAAGCCATACGGTTGACCGTAAAGTCCGAGTCGATTCCCGGTTCCACCCCTGGCGTATCGATTCCTATTCCGCCCGCGCCTCTATCATCGAGCAAGGAACGAACTGCCTCAGGCCCAAATCCGGGGAAGTGGAGTCTGCCGTCGGCCCCTGCGCCCAGATACTGCTCCGCACTGCTCCATCTGTCCTGCCATCCGGTTTGTAGCAGAACCACGGACCCGGCAGACACCAGGCCGTTTCGGGCCTCCCAGATGGTCAGATCATCAACGGTCAATGCGTAGTCCGGGTTGGCTTGAACCCTCTCTGTCACGTCAATAACTACCGCCGAAGCCACCAACGATTCACCCGGGTATTGGTCGACGCTGTCCCCTGAGGCATGGAAACTGTTGGGGGCATTGAGGTGGGTGCCGCTGTGTTCACCCATGCCGAATCGACGGGAGAAATAACCATGGGTAGATATTTTGGAAACGGTTTGGAACTCAACTGGAGGGTCGCCGGGCCAGGCTGGCGCTTCAGGATGAATCTCCCGGCTGAGGCTCAACACCCGGCTATAAGAGATGGACTTTTGGGGATGTTCTTGTCGGTATTTCTCAGTTCCGCCCATAGCCTATGCCGGAGGACCGGATTACCGTGGGAATATTAGCCGTTGGGGTATTACAGGAAAGCGGGCTGGGCAAACCCGGAGGTGTTGTTGTTTCGAAGGGTGTTGTCACGGCAAACCCAACGCAAGGTCGCCACTTGGGCCAAATCCCGGTCCACCCATTTCATTGCTTCCATAACAGTGCCCCGGCTCCGCATTTCGGCCCGGTCTGGCTTGGCACCGTAGACAGTGTAGCAGATGGACCGGATGTCTTCGTGTATCACATAGCCGCGGTAAAAAAGGTTCAACATTGCCCCGAATCCTCCGTCTGATGCTGAGTGCCAAACCATGCGGCCCGGGTTTTGCCCTTGTTCCGTTTACAAGTCTGCGGGCAACTGTTCGGCGGGTCGATTCAGGACGTATGTTCTAATAATTAGGGCGGCGAGTCAATCTGAGGTTGTCAGTAGCGGGAGGGACGGTGACAAGGCCGGCCATTCAGATTCGGATTCAGGCTAGGTTTCAAATGGGGCACAAGGGACCTGGGTTAGGGAACCGTGCAGAGGGAAGCACTTCCCACGAATACGTGGGGAGGCAAAAGTTGGGCCAGCAACCCTCCACTTATGCGGTGGCGACTGGGAGAAGACGAAGGAATAGAAGATGTCGGCTCAGAAACAACATTGGCGGACAGGTCTAGCTCGTTACTGCCGCCAATGGCCCAGATCGCAAACTGGTCGGTAGCATGACCCTCGATATCGAAAGTCACCTTTTTGTCGGCAAAGACGCCTCCTTCAGGCCGCTCTAACAACAAAGCGTATTTCCCTTCGGCCACTCGGTCTGTGGCAACCTGCCGCCCGTCAATCCATGCCGTGATTAGCGTACCGTCGGTGGCAATCTGGCAGTTGTACTCTGGGATTGCTGTGGGCGTCGGCTGGAGGGTGGCGGTAGGAGCGGGCGTTATTGTGGGGCTTATTATTGGAGCACTGGTCGGTCCTTGCGGGTGTACCACCGTTGCCGCGGATAACGTCCGTAAAGCTGGCGTCGGCGTTGGATTGGGCGGAACTTGGGTGGGAACTTCCGTGGGAAATACCATAGGGGGTTTGAGCCCCGGCACCGGCGGTGTGGCTAACAGGGCTGTGATGGTAGCCTGTATTCGATCAGCCTCTGTCATCCGAACGCCGGGTGTTATGGACACGGGAGTAGCCACCGGAATAGGGCTACCGGAACTTGCGCTCACGGTAGCAGCGATGGCCGCTGTGATTGTTGCTTCAAAATCTGGATTCGACGATGGGATCGGTGTTAACCCAGTGGTGTTGGATTGGGAACAAGCCACAGCCAGCATCAGGATCGACAGATACAGTACCAACAGAGGCAACAATCGTCCCCTGACTGAGGAATCGTTACTGAGAGAAAGCTGTTTTACTAAGTTTCCCTTCACACCACACCCATGCGCTATCAAGATTGAGAGTTGAGTTGCCGGCGGAATCCCGCCAATTTGGCGACTTAAATGGGGCGTTCGGCTCGAAGCTCAGTCAAGAACTCGGCCAAGGATTTGCTCTCTTGGGTAGAGGCGTTCATGTCCCGGATAACCACCTCGCCCTTGGCGATTTCGTCATCGCCTAGAATCAGAGCGTAGGGTATTTCCAGTGCGTTGGCCTGGCGCATCTGGCCGCGCAGGGCCCTAGAGCCACTGCTGAGGATTGCTCCGACGCCTGCGTTTCGCAACTTGGCGGCCAACTCTAATGCGGCTGGCCGGGCGTCGTTGCCCACGTTGGCGACAAGGTAGGTCGGAGAAGCTTCATCGGGAACCGCTACGCCACTGCTTTTCAGGTTTAGGGTTAACCGCTCCATGCCGGAGCCAAAGCCAATGCCAGGCGTTGGGCGGCCGCCCAGTTGCTCTATCAGACGGTCATATCGGCCACCGCCTATGATGGTCGATTGGGAGCCTCCCACACTTGGCTGTATCTCGAAAACGGTGCGGCTATAGTAGTCCAGTCCCCGCACCAATCGGTGGTCAACCTGGAAGGGTATCCCCATTCCTCTTAGGTATCCTTGCAGCTTGTTCCAGTGTTCCAGACAATCTTCACACAGATGGTCTGCGGACCGGGGAGCGTCGTCGCCCAAGGCTCGGCAGGTTTCTACTTTACAGTCCAGCAAGCGCAGGGGGTTTCTATCGATACGAATCTTGCAGTCGGGGCAGAGCTTGTCGAGATGGCGGGAATAATAGGCGGCTAAACCAGCAACATAATCCGGGCGGCACTGGGAATCGCCGATGCTGTTTAGGAAAATATTAACGTCGCGCAGACCCAAAGACATTACCAGTTGCCAAGCAAAATCCACGACTTCGGCGTCCACCGACGGGTCGGCGTCGCCGATCGCTTCCAATCCAAACTGGTGGTGTTCCCGGAACCGGCCTGCCTGGGGGCGCTCGTAGCGGAAGATGGGGCAGAAGTAATACATGCGCACCGGTTGGGGTAAGTTGTGCATGCCATTTTCCAAGTAAGCCCGGCAGACCGGCGCAGTGCCTTCGGGCCGCAGGGTGACATTATCGCCGCCCCGGTCCTCGAAGGTATACATTTCCTTCTCGACTATGTCGGTGCCTTCGCCCACGGAACGGATAAACAGATTGGAGTCCTCAAAAACAGGGGTATCGATGCGACCATAGCCGTACCTTTGGGCCAGGCTCATGGCCTTGGACTCTATATATCGCCAATATTTCTGCTCTTCGGGGAGGAGGTCGGTGGTGCCGCGGGGCGCTTTAAAAGATGTCACGTTTATATTTTCCGTTTGGATTGGGATGATGTACCAGCTGTTCAGGCATGATTAGGTCCGATTACGGTTCCACGAGAATCTATTATAAGGTGATGTGCAGGTCAAAGGAACGTGTCCGGCCTCTGGTTATCACTTATTGGGTCACTGCTACCGGAGCAGACCTTATCCTAGCCTTCCTCCGACAAGAGGCGTTGCCTCAAAACTGTCATTCTGAGAAGGAGAAATTTGGGGCAAACCTCCGAAATGGGAGAAGCGATTTATCAATTCTTTGTACTAGGAAGCTACGTCATTTGTGCCGTTTATATGAGGGAGCAAGGCTGCGTAAAATTTTTCGTTTACCGGTGTTGGAACGCCTTCCTTGCGTCCCATACGCACCACTGCACCGCTCAATGCTTCCAACTCCAAGGGCCTGCCTTGCTCAACGTCGGTGTGCATGGAGTTCTGAAAGTCGTCGAATCCTTGGATGAAATTGAACATTGTATCCACAATATCTTCGTCCAACTCTACCCTCTTGGCCCGCCCCACTTCCTCCACTTCTTTCATCGCCGCCAGGAAATCAGACTTTGATTCGGGATTTTGAATTAAGCGGTGGATTCGGGTGCGGTTGGAGCTGGTTATCCCGGATATGGGAGCAAGAACCAAGAATTTGGTCCAGAGGGATTTGATTACGTCCCTGGAAAGTTCCGCTTGTATACCTGCACGTAGCATGGTCTCGTGCGCTCTAACAGCCCTGGGACTGGGCGTCCCGTTAATTTCCCCAAAAGCGATTCGCACGTTACTGCTTTCCTGGAGAATCACGCCTGGCTCTTCGACGGTAGCCGCCAGGTAGGACGCTCCGGGCATCACATGACCGATGCCAAATGCGTTTCCCAATTCCTCGTAGCTTTCCACCCCGTTCTGCAAGGTCAGGATGGCTGGCCCGTGGCCAATTAGCGGCTTAATCAAGGGGATGGCTTGAGCGTTGTGATAGGTCTTTACCGTGAAGAGAACCAAGTCCACCGATCCCACTTGGCCAGGGTCGTCGGTGGCAGCGGTATTCACGGTGAAGTCGCCGTCTTGGGTCTTGAGCCGCAGCCCGTTTCGGCGGATGGCCTCCAAATGAGCACCCCTGGCTATCAGGGTCACATCGTTGCCTGCCTTGGCCAAGTGCGCGCCCAAGCAACCGCCCATGCCACCCGCCCCCATTATCGCTATGCGCATGAGCTATCAGCCTCGACTTCCAGCGTCAATCGAATGTCACCGCAGAGTCCGCAGAGTCCCCACAGATTCTCTTTTGACGTAATTTTAACTCTGCGCTCTTTGCAGTCAAACTTCTCAGTCATAGCAAGCTTGGACTCACACCACGCCGTCGGTTTGGAGCTGGGCGAGTTCTTCGGCAGTCAGGCCGCCTAAGCCGCAAATAACTTCTTGGTTGTGTTCTCCCACCTGCGGTGGAGTCACTGCCGGAGGGTCAACGCAGGCAGTCAACTGGATGGGAGTCCTAATCATACGGAAGGAGCCTCCCAGCATATCGCCAGCGTCGACAATCATGTTTCGGGCGGTCAATTGTGGGCATTGGTCCAAATCGGCTTGGTTCTGCACCACACCCATGGAGAAGCCGATTTCCGTCAATTGCCTGGCAACCTCCCACTTGGAGAGATGCTGGGACCACTCCTCAATAGCGGGGACGATTTGTTCAAAATAAAAATCTCCGCTGATGCCTCGGCCCAGATAACGTGTGTCCTCTGCCAGTTCCGCCCGTCCAACGTAGGGCCATAGGGCAACCCACTTCTCTTCTGCGCCAGCCCCAGCCAACACCACATAGCCGTCACTGGCTTTCAGGGTTATCTGGGCGCTAATCATGTTCTCCCGGGCTCGGCCGGTGTTCTCGCCCACGGCTTGATAGTAGGGCATGCTGCTAGTGGTGTGAGCCGCCATACAATCGTACATCGCCATGTCCACGTGCTGCCCTTGCCCGGTCTTTCGCCGGGTTTCCAGGGCCAAGACCACTCCCAAGGCTGCCCAAACACCGGGCACCGAGTCGCCCAAGTTATCGCCCACCATCTGAGGAGCCCCGTTGGGATCGCCGGTTACCTCCATCCAACCGCCCATGGCCTGGACGCTGGGGTTGTTGGCTGGCCAGTCGGAATAGGGACCTCGCAGGCCGTCGCTGTCGCCATAGCCCGTGATGCTGGCGTAGATTATCCCGGGATTGACCTGTTTCAACTCCTGATATCCCAGTCCCAGCCGTTCCAGTGCTCCGGGGCCGAAGTTGTCCAACAGAACGTCGGAAACACGGACCATGTTCAAGAGCGCCGCTTTGCAGCGGGGGTCTCGCAGGTCCAATGAAATACTTTTTTTGTTGCGGTTGATGCCCAAAAAACGAGCGCTGGAGCGGGCACCGTCCGGCCCTTCCACAAAGGGTCCGTTGGCCCGGCCTCGTTCGCCGGTCACAGGACGTTCTACTTTTATGACCTCGGCGCCCATGTCGGCCAAGACTACCGAGCAGAAGGGCCCGGCCACGATGTGGGTAACGTCCAAGACGCGTATCCCCTCTAGCGGCAGCGGGAGTTTGCCAGGGTTTTCAGCATTGTCAGGCATGAAATAGTCCTATTTGGTGCCAGATTAATGGTTGTTGTTGGTGCGGAAATCCCCCTAAATCCCCGTTTTAGAAAGGGGGACTTTTTGTCAGTAAGCGGACACCTAGTGCAATCGGCCCTCTTTTTAGAAAGGGGACTTTTCGTCAGTAAGCGGACACCGGGTGCAATCGCCCCCCTTTGTAAAGGGGGGTTGGGGGGATTTCGTCGTTGCGCAATATTTCTTAAAGAGTTGCTGCCAATTTCAGAGTCATTTTTCAGTTTAGCCAGGCACCTGCTGACCCAAGCCTGCGTTGATGTAGCGCTTAGCGTTACGCACGTAGGTGGACGTAGGGTCTTCCAGGCGCTTGGCCTGCTCAGGGGTCAGGGGTTTTACCTGGGCGGGCACGCCTATGAGCAGGGAGTGGTCGGGCACCCGGGCTCCGGCACGGACCAGCGCGCAGGCGCCGATGAGACAGTAGTTGCCCACTTCGGCGTCTTCCAGCAGGACGGCATTGACGCCGACCAGAACGTTGTTGCCCACCCGTCCACCGTGGATCACCGCACCGTGGGTCATGAGCACGTTGTCGCCCAACTCCAGGTAGTCGTCGGTGTGGAGAACACAGTTGTCTTGGATAGAACAGTTCTTGCCGATGATTATCTTGCCGTAATCGCCCCGTATCACGGCGCCGGGCCAGATGCTGGAGCCTTCGCCAATCTCCACATCGCCCACGATATAAGCGGCTTCGCTGACAAAGACTGAGGGGTGAATCTTCGGCCCCTTTCCGTCAACACTACGAATCACAAAGACCTCCCGTTGCTGGTAAAAGCTCACCGGCTAAAAGAATACACGGTGGGAGGGATTGGGGGAAGGGGTGTGCAATGGCGGCTCGGAATCATGACGGGGAACATGGTGCCCGGTTGCCTGGGTCCATGCGTTCGTTCAGCACATAGGCCAGTTACGGTTGATCGCAGGCCCGGTGTTACCAGTCCAAGAGTCACCAAGCTAGTTTCACCAGACTATTTCACCAGGCCTGCTTTATCAACATGAGGAAAAGAAGCTAATAATTAGGCAACCTTTACTCCGGGTTTAAGCTGCCTGTCGTTGGGATGTCGGCCGCTGTGGGGTAGGTTGCCGACTGATCTCGGACGGGGTCAAATATACCGGCGCAGACGCGGGGCGAACATTAATTACAAGCGGTCCTTCTTTGACCGCAGGAACGTCTCTGCTGAGTCCACACTGAATACAAGTAAAGAACGAACCGAATTGATCCCGCTGTTCAAACAAGTCTCCCTTGCAACGGGGACAACACTTTAACCAGAACATTTGGCCCTCCTACTGAATAGCGCCACTTTTATTAAGCGTGAGGCAACAAGCGTGAGGCAACATTAGGGCCATTTGAGGCCATTTGAGAGGGGTGTTACCACCTATCTTGCGTGGGTGACCGCCCATAACAGGTGAGGCCATCCATGAATCTAAGAGCCCAATTCTGTTGAGACAAACACTGCCTCGTCACCAGTGGGGCGGCTGGTCGGGCAACTCGGCTCCACACGGGCATTTGCCATCATCACGCTCGTAGTCCACCATCTGGTTGCAAGCGGTGCAGCGGACCCAAAGACCGTTGAAACGTTGGGGCACCCACACTGTTGTGGAAAATGCTGCGGAAAAGTCTGAGCTAAATATTCGATTCATGGCGTCTTTGTGGGCGCCACCGGCCAGAATTTGCTTTGGAGCCTCCGAGTCTTCCCAGGCGGTGGTGGTGATTAACCTGTTTCCGATTCCCATATTCGCGGTGCTAATGAAACCTGGCATGGCCAACATCTCTTGAGATATCTGCCTGCCTCGTTCCCTAACTTCGGCGACTTCCTCGTCGGAGCGCACCTCAACCCAGGTCAAGCTCATGGCCCCCGGCTTGGTTGTTTTGCCGGTGGCGGCCCGGACAGCATAGCCGCAACTAAAGGGCCCAATCGCGTAGGGCTGCACAATCACCTGAAGTCCCAGTTGGTCAACCAAAGTCCGCTGGTCAAAGTAGCCTTTCACAGTGACGATTTTTCCGCCGTCCCGGGTGAAAAAGTCGGCGCCCGGCAGGGCTATGGTCTTTCCGGTGGGTGGCCCTCCGCCAAAAGGACCGGAATTGGTGCCTTTCATCGGCCATTGGCTCGCTACCGTCGTTTCGCTGGCGGCGGAGATGCTCACAACGTCAAAGGAAAGATCCGGGAAGGCGGCCAGTAACCCGCCGGCGGTCTCAGTTAATGCCGCCGCCGATATCGGTCCACCCGTCGTTGGGTCTTCATAGGTGCCACCGTCGCTGAGAGTCGCTCCAATAGCCGCAGAATCACGGCTGTTCCATGCGTCGAAGTATGCCTGAACAACTTCCAATGCACCCATGATTGCCCCCTTACAGGTGTGATGGCGGCATCACACTCTTGGCTAGCCAGGTAGGCAAAACCTTGAAGTTAATTCTCAATCCGTGAAGAATTAAAAGTGACATGCTGAACGTAAGATTTACCAACGCTTATATGGCGGTCGCCTGCGGGAGCCGTCGACTCAATGACTAAGCTGCTCATGGTAGCGGTGGTTTCCCTCGTTGCGTTGGCTGCGGCCTGCGGCGGTGGTGGGCAGACCACGAGAGTTGCTTCTGAATCAGCTTCGGGGCTAGTCTCTGGACCAAATGATGAGGCCCAAGCTACTGCCCACCTGCAAGCTGGAACCACACTTGCCGGACAAGGCCTGCTGGAAGAAGCAATCGTCGAATACGATCAGGCTATCCTCCTAGACTCACGGAACGCCACCGCCTACAGCAACCGGGGTCTGGCTTTCCACAACCTGGGCAAATATCAGCGGGCCATCGATGACTACGACGAAGCCATCCACTTGGACCCCGAATATGCCTTGGCCTATAGCAACCGCGGCAATTCTTATTCGGCGCAGGGCCAGCACCAGCGGGGCGTCGACGATTACACGGAAGCAATCGGTATCAGCCCTCAATACTCGGTGGCTCATTACAATCGAGGAATCGCTTTCCAAAATCTAGGGCTGCATCAACTGGCAATTCTAGACTACGATGAGGTTATTCAGCTCCTTCCAAGCTACGCTGACGCCTACAACAAGCGGGGTGCTTCTTATAAGGAGCTCGGCCAACTTGAACTAGCTGTCAATGACTACAGCGAAGCCATCCTCCTTGACTCCGAGAATGCCTTGGCTTTTCGGAACCGAGCTCTGGTCTTTGCCCTTCTCGGCCAACGCCAAAATGCTCAGGAGCACCTCAATTTTGCCGTTGAACTGGGTTTTGACTCGCCCTCTTTGAAGGAAGACATAGAAGAACTGATTGAGGAGTTGACCAGGGAACGATAGGCTTAAATATAGCCACTAATTAGTGTGGCGCCTAAACCCCGAACAGGTTAGTAAGCCAACCTACACTGTTTGCGCAAGCGTAGGCCACGGCCAAGAATTTCAGGACCTTGGCGACCCAGATTATGGACAGGAAGCGCCAGATGGGGTAGCGAAGGGCGCCAGCGGCGATGCCCACGAAGTCGAATAATGGGTTGGGTAACAAAGCGAAGAAGAAGAGAACGACCGAGCCCCGACGTCTCATCCACCCTGACATCCGTTGATACATGCGGCTTTGGTCCAAGACCCCGCGACCGCTGTACCCCAGAAAGTACCCGGTTAGCTCGCCGGCGGCCCCTGCGCTTCCGGCCACCAAGGCCACGTATGGCGGTTCCAGTAAAACCCCGGCGGCGCAAGCAGTGGCCAGGCTGGGCACCGGCAGCACCAAGCCGCCACTGGCGATTAGCACAGTTAGCGCCAAGCCAACGTAACCAATGTTGTCCAGGTCTACTTTGTCCCGGAACGTCACGGCCAAGGCCACGACCACCACCACGGCAAAAAAAGCGCCGAGGCGCAGCAGGTTTTCGGTGCTTAGCTCCCGAGGATGGGTCAAGAGGAAGGCAGCCCTGTTTATGCGGTTCATCCAGTAAGAAGCAAAAAACCCTTCCCCCGAAATGAGGGAAGGTTAAGTTTGGGGCGGTTGGAAGTACCCATTGAGATTCCGCTTATCAAGCTGTGGGGACGTACCCCTCACCTCAGTCCTCTCCCTCAAAGGGAGAGGATGTTTGTGCGTTTTGTTGCGCCGCAGAATCCAGTCCCTTCCCCCATTTCGGGGGAAGGTTAGGATGGAGGAAGTTGCTCTTCAGTTAGGCCGCCTTGGCTGCGTGGCTTGCTTTGACCAAGATTAAGCCGGATTCTCCCTTGTCCACGATAACGTGGTCTTCGGGGAGGAACTCCTGGGACAATATCCCCTTGGACAGCGGGTTTTCCAAGAACCGCTGCACCGCCCGACGCAAGGGGCGAGCACCGTACACCGGGTCGTAACCCTCTTGGGCCAGCCACATGCTGGCTGCGGGGGTCAACTCGAAGGTTATGCCCCGGTC
>DCAE01000109.1:192574-192960 GCA_002311385.1 Dehalococcoidia bacterium UBA1141
GGGCGGAACGCCTTTTTCAGAGCCTCGTTCACAGAGTCCTTCAGCCGGTCTTCGTCCACGTCCTCGTCGCGCCCATCGGTGCGGAAGCCAAAGGCCTGACGGCGGAAACCCTCAGTACCTAGGTTGCTGGTCATGATTATCACCGTATTGCGGAAGTCCACAGTGCGACCGTGACCGTCGGTTAAACGTCCGTCCTCCAGAATCTGCAACAAGATGTTGAACACATCTGGGTGGGCCTTCTCTATTTCATCGAATAGCACAACCCGGTAAGGCCGACGGCGCACCGCCTCGGTCAACTGACCTCCTTCATCGTAGCCCACATAGCCCGGAGGAGCGCCAATCAGGCGGGCCACCGTGTGCTTCTCCATGTACTCGGACATATCCAC
>DCAE01000109.1:193040-193543 GCA_002311385.1 Dehalococcoidia bacterium UBA1141
TCGGTCTTCCCCACCCCCGTTGGGCCCAAGAAGATGAAGCTGCCAATGGGACGCCGGGGGTCGCTGAGCCCAGACCGGGAACGGCGGATGGCTTCGGAAACAGCCACTACCGCTTCTTCCTGCCCGATGACGCGCCTGTGCAAATCACCCTCCATGTTGATGAGCCGCTGTGACTCTTCCCCTAGCAATTTACCGGCGGGAATGCCGGTCCACTTGGAAACCAGTTCGGCGATGTCGGCTTCACCCACCACCATGTCTGTCCTGCGTTCGGAAAGAAGAGTCTGCCGTTCCGGCTCCAGTTCTTCTCCCAAACGCATCCTCTCGGTGCGAATCTCGGCTGCTTTTTCGTAATCGGACCGCTGGGCCGCCGCTTCCTCTTGGTCAGCCAATCGCAATATCTGCTCTTCCAAGGTTTTGAGGTGGCTTGGGAGGCTCTCGGCGTCGATGCGCAGCTTGCTTGCCGCCTCGTCTATGAAGTCCACCGCCTTGTCGGGCAGGTGCCG
>DCAE01000109.1:193712-197391 GCA_002311385.1 Dehalococcoidia bacterium UBA1141
GTGTCCTTCTCGATGTAGCGCCGGTACTCGTCGGAGGTTGTGGCACCCACGCATTGGAGTTCACCACGAGCCAAAGCCGGTTTCAACATGTTGCTGGCGTCTATGCCACCTTCCGCTGCTCCGGCGCCCACCATGGTGTGAATCTCATCAAGGAAAAGGATAATCTCCCGGTGGGCTTCCTTCACCTCATCCATGACGCTCTTTAGGCGCTCTTCAAACTCGCCCCGGAACTTGGAGCCAGCTACCAACGCTCCCATATCCAGAGCCAATACCCGAC
The DNA here is from genome assembly GCA_002311385.1 of Dehalococcoidia bacterium UBA1141. GTDB lineage: Bacteria > Chloroflexota > Dehalococcoidia > Lucifugimonadales > UBA3495 > UBA1141. Next base: position 193,990 of record DCAE01000109.1, read on the forward strand.
GCCCTTTGAGGGAATCTGCCACATCACCCGCGACGATGCGGGAGGCCAGACCTTCAACTATGGCAGTCTTACCAACGCCGGCTTCACCGATGATTACCGGATTGTTCTTCTTGCGTCTAGTCAGGGTTTGCATGACCTGTCGGATTTCTTCGTCCCGTCCCACGACGGGGTCCAACTTGCCATCGGCCGCCAACTTGGTCAGGTCGATGGTGTACTTGTCCAAGGAACGGTAGTGACTTTCAGCCCTAGGGTCGTCCACACGGTGGCTGCCCCGCACTTCCATCAAAGCCTGGTAGACCCTCTCTTGGTCAACGCCAAACTCCTTGAGCACATCAGCGGCGTTGCCCTGGGATTCCAGAGTAGCGGCGATGAAGAGATGCTCGGCCCCTATGTAGTCGTCCTTCAGCCGTTCCGCTTCCTGCTTGGCGTTGTCCAGCAAGCGGGCCGCCCCGGGGGTGGCGTAGATTTGATTGGCCTCGCCGGATAAGTTAGCTTGGCTGACCTTCGCGCTAGCCTCCAGCACTTGGTGCAGGCGGGCTTTGACTTGGTCCTCCGGAACGCCCATCTCAGCCAGAATCTGGCTGGGCAAACCGTTGTCCAGCTCTAAAAGGGAGAGCAGGACATGCTCTACGTCCCATTGACTGTGGCGATAGCGACGAACCAGCTCCTGGGAGTTGTGCAACACCTCTTGAGCTTGCTCGGTAAATTGTTCCGGTCTGAGTACCATGATTTCCTCCTGGTGGTTCCAGTTCTCTAAAAGTGGTTCGAATCTGAAGAGATGCCATCCCTTCGCCCAAAATTAGGGAAGTCCTAGCCTCCGCCTATATCAGGGGAGAAAGGACTATATTTTGATGAGTGGGATTTACTGATGGGATTCTAAGCCCTTTGCGGTTTGCCGTTGGGCTGGGATTGCTGGGCTTTCAGCCGAGTCATCTCCGTACTGAGACGCTTAACCTGGCCCTCCAGTTCCTCGATGCGGGCGAGCAGCTTCAGCGCCACCTCCGCTCCGGCGAGGTTTAGACCCATGTCGTCGGTAAATTCCTTCACCCGACGTAAGCGTTCCAAATCGGCCATGGAGTACAACCGCTGCCTCCCCATGGTCCGCGAGGGCATGATTATGCCGACCCTCTCGTAATAGCGCAGGGTTTGGGCGTGTACACCCACCATACGGGCAGCCACGCTAATAACGAAGCAGGGCTCGTCCCGGAATTGATTTTCAGATGCCATGTTGATCCTCCGTAGTTGGTCCGTTGTTGGTCCGCCGATCCTCATAATCTGGCGCCGGTCCTTAATTAATCCAGCGATAGTCCCGCATTAATGAGCAGTTAGTCAGTTGCTTGGTTTACATTGTTGATTCGGGCCTCCCTGAACTGCCGAAACATTTCTAACTGTTCGGGGGTCAGATCAGTGGGTAGTTTTACATTCACGGTGGCAAAAAGATTGCCCCGCTGATCGGACTTGCCCGCTTTGTTCCCGGCTTTGTTCAGTGTAGGCATGCCCTGACCAGCCAACCGGAAACGTTGACCGTTCTGCGTCCCCGAGGGAATGGTCAGGGCCACGGTACCGGTCAGGGTGACCACAGAGATTTCGCCGCCGAGAATGGCGTCGTCCAGCGGGACTTCTACATCCGTGTAGAGGTCTTTTCCTTTGCGTTGAAATCGGTCATTGGCTTTCACGCTAATGACCAAGTGAATGATGCCCCGTTGGCCTTCTCCGGCAGCAACGCTGACCCTAGAGCCATTGTCGACGCCCGGGGGGATTTTTACTTCCAAGCGACGACCATATAGCAAATCCAGGACAACATTGGTGCCGTAAAAGGCCTCATCCAAAGTAACCTGAACCCGTTTCTCGGTGGGCGGCGCAGGCCGACGAGCTTGAGCCGGGCGCTGACCGCGGTGGTTGAACAACCTTTCGAAAGGGCTACCGGCGTCTTGTTCGGCGTCGAAGAAGAAGCTATTGTCTTGACCGGCAGCCGCCTGAAAGTCGGACCAATGGAACGTACCGCCTTGGCGACCGCTGGTCTCGTCCATATCGGCCCGTTGAGACCAGTTGTCGCCGTAACGGTCGTACTTGCTTCGCTTTTTGGAATCGGACAGTACGGTGTAGGCTTCGTTGATTTGCTTGAATTTAGCTTCCGAGCCTTTATCCCCTTTATTAACGTCGGGGTGATGCTCCCGGGTTAGCTTGCGGTAAGCCTGTCTGATTTCCTTTTCCGACGACTTACGACTGACTCCCAAAACGTCATAGTAATTGGGCATACCTTAGTCTCCTAATTCATTGAATATATTGTAGCTATATTGCTGGTGAATGTCAATATAACTTCATAGTTATTACTATATATATCTAATAGTTAATTAATTATATACTTGACAAGTAATTATCAAGTATATATACTGGCTTTTGACAGGCAAGGGGCGGCAGATAAATCTTACGTCGGCCGGAAAATAGCAGCCTTGCCCAAGAATACTTAAGGAGTATCACACATGGTTTTACAACGTTGGGAACCCCTATTCGACTTTCGCAGGGCACAAATTCGTCACCCACGAGCCACCAGGATCGCCACCACGAGCGCTGCCCCGTCGGATACCGAAAAAAGAGAGTGGGCCATACCCTTGGATGTGGTGGAGCAGGGAGATGAGCTTTTGGTCCGGGCATCCATCCCTGGGGTCAAGGTCGAAGATATCGACGTCTCCATCGAGAACCGGGTCTTAACCATCAAGGCCGAGACCAAGACTGACGAAGGTCACAAAGAAGGTGGCTACTTGGTTCGGGAGCGCCGTTCCGGGTCCTTCCACCGCTCTCTGCGCCTGCCCGAGACGGTAGACGCCGACCAGGCCAAGACTAGCTACGCCGATGGCGTGCTGACGGTCAACCTGCCCAAGGCTGAGTCAAAGAAGGCGAAGCACCTCAAGATTGAGGCTGGGACGAACAGTTAGACCGGCAAGCATCTTGTCCAGGGGCCCGGCGGGCAGTGGCGGCTCTAACGACCAGGCAGCCGCCGCCGCCAAAACCGGAACTAACCGAGTCTCAACTGGAATCATTCACCAGAATCATTCACCGGGATCATTCAAACTAAAAACAGACATCGAGGAAATCGAGAGGCAAAATGACCAATACGTTGACCGTCGAAGAATACGGATCATCCAGTCCGGTTTTGGAGCAGTTAAGCCCGACGCTGGAAAAACAGGTCGCCGACATCCTGCAAGCTATTGACGCCGGAGCCACTGACGCCGACCTGGCACCAGCCCATGGAGAGCCGGTCCAAGCAACAAAAACCGAAAACGCCCTCAGCTTGGGATATTCAGTTCCCATGGCCGGGGTGCGCTACTACACCTATCTCTAGCAGTCCGCCGGGGATTAAACCCCAACCGGATTGCACTCCCCTCCCAAGAACAGGCCGGA